>NZ_JBYSWZ010000006.1:0-366957 GCF_058781685.1 Burkholderia sp. FW306-1C-G01B | reverse complement strand
ACGGCAGAACGGCAGAACGGCAGAACGGCAGAACGGCAGAACGGCAGAACGGCAGAACGGCAGAACGGCAGAACGGCAGAACGGCCGTCGCAGTCGTCAGAGGCAAGTGTCTTCGCCGATGATCGAGGCGGTATTCGTCCCGGCCGTCAGGACCGACGGCGGCGATGCCCGCATTCTCGTGGTGGCTGAATGCCCTGATCGCTTGGTGAGTCGCGCTCAAGGGTAGATGATTATTAACGCATTATGATACGGCCCCATTTAATGATATGGCTATCGCCGACGTGGTGCGTGCATAGTCCGGCAGGGGAGGGGTGCGAGGTTTCGCTATATCTTCCAGCGCTACAACCGGCGCAATGCCGTATCCCGCATTCCATATCTATTAGCAGTCGTGACAACGGTCGGCACAGGGGTGAGGGCAAATCCCTACGCCAAAGGTCGCCTGCCGGTCCAACCAAGTCGAATCGTGAAACATTCGAAAAAAAGTGGGGCGCCGCCGGAAATCCTTATCCAGCAATGGTTTGCGCCATATTCTTCATGTTGTTTCACGCAAAACACGCCTGATCCTCCTTGGAATTGGGGGCGTATGAATTTTTCATGGGCTACTGACGTCATCCAGGAGTTGGGTGGTGAATTGTGTTGTAATTGATACGTGATTGGTAGTATTTGATACATTTCGCGCCGAATGCTATCGTAGACAACGTCCAGTGAGTGTTGGTCCGGTGCATGACGATCGCTCGTCGAGTCACTGATCTGATGTCCAGCGCGCTAACATTCAACGCGAGTTGTCACGTGACAACGCTTTTCACCGATCGCGCGATACTACAAAGGGTTGTGGAATTCTTGGGGTCGACCGACGGCTCATTTGCCGTTGCAAATCGGTTGAACAGCAAGGTCACATCTATTCTTCTGCAGGCTCATGTCGGTGAGCTGGTGGAAGTAATAATGGAAGGTTGAGCCGCCTATCTAAACTTGCGTGCGAACCCATCGACTCGTGACGCCCTGTCGAACATAAGGCGATTGAACTGGTCGAGATAAGGTCAGCGCCCACGAATTACCCGATTCTTGCCCAGGACGACGAGGCCGAAGCCGTGGGCAACCATGCAGCCTATCGGATGTGTAGGCGCTTTCCTTCGATGGAAACGTAGATTCGAAAGGGGCAGCAGCTAGGCACTCGCCGGTTTCGTGCGAATTTGCAGATGCGATCCGCCGGCGTTTGCCGAAGCCTGCTGTCGCGGTCGGTCAACCGGTGCCCCGTATTGTTGAATGAAGCTATCGGGCGGCGCCGCGTGCATCATTTCCGATTCAGGTGATCGTATCGGCAGACAAGCCGCCAACGAACAACTGCCCCGAAAACGCGATGGCCGGAAACGCGGCACCGCCGCGCTTCCGCACGAAAGACGTAATGACAGGCGAACCTATTTCGTCGCTTGCGACGCGCAAAATTGCCACCTGCGCGATTTCGTTGCTGCCGCCGCGTTCGCGTGCTCGTCTACCGTGCGCCACCACCGCTCGCCTCGATGCGGCTCGTCGAGATCAAGGCGCTCGCCCATTCTGGGCGTGGACAACTCGATGCCGCGCACGATCGACAACGCCGTTACTCGCTCGAACGGCTCGTGCCAGCGATGCATCGCGAGATCGAACGTACCGTTGTGGATCGGGATCAGACAGCGTCCGCGCAAATCGATATGCGCCTGAACGGTTTCTTCCGGTTGCATGTGCACGTACGGCCATTGCGCATCGTATGCGCCCGTTTCGATCAGCGTCACGTCGAACGGCCCGAGGCGCTCGCCGATCGTACGGAACCCGTCGAAGTAGCCCGTATCGCCGCTGAAAAACACGCGCAGGTCGTCGTCGACGATGACCCACGACGCCCACAGCGTGCTGTTGCCGTCGAACAGGCTGCGCCCGGAGAAGTGTTGCGCGGGTGTTGCGGTCAGCGTCAGGCCGGCCACGTCGACGCTCTGCCACCAGTCGAGCTGACGGACCTTCTTCGCGTCGATGCCCCATTCGATCAGACGGTCGCCGACGCCCAGCGTTGTCACGAACACGCCGGTGGTGGCCGCGAGCGCGAGCACCGTATCGCGGTCGAGGTGATCGTAGTGATCGTGCGACAGGATCACACCGCGTAGCGGCGGAAGATCTTCAAGCGCTATCGGCGGCGCATGGAAGCGCTTGGGGCCAACATTCCGAAACGGTGATGCACGCTCGGCAAACATGGGATCGGTCAGCCAGAATTCTCCACGCAACTTGAGCAGCAGCGTCGAATGGCCAAGCCGGTACAGGCTGCGATCGGGCGCCGCGTCGAGCTGTGCACGGGTCAGCAAATCGACGGGCAGCGCGCCAGCCGGCACGGTATTGTGCGGCTTGTTGAACAGCATGTTCCAGGCAATCCCGAGCGTCTTGCCGATACCTTCGGCAGGACGCGGCGCGACATTGCTGAAGCGCTCGCCATTGTGCTGCGGCGAACCGCCGGACAGCGCGCGTCCGCGCCTGGCGGCTGCAAAACCCAGAATGCGGTGAATCAAAACAAGAGGCGATGCCATGTCGGTTCGTCCGAGGATAAAAGTACACTAAGTAGTGTAATTTATTTCTGAGATAAGTAAACTGCCCGGTGTAAAATTTCGGTATGGATACCAGCACTCTCCCTCAACGCCTGACCGATCGAAAGCGTGCGGCCATCATCGACGCGGCGATCGAGGAATTTCTCGCTGCAGGCTACGATGCAACCAGCATGGATCGCATCGCTGCGCGCGCGGACGTGTCGAAGCGTACGGTCTACAACCACTTTCCCGGCAAGGAAACGTTGTTCGCCGCGATCCTGCACAAGCTGTGGGATGCGACCCAAACCGGTAGCTCACCGACTTATCGCACCGACGTGCCGCTGCGCGAGCAGCTGCTCGCCTTGCTGGAGCGCAAATTGCGCCTGCTGAACGACGATGCGTTTCTCGCACTTGCGCGCGTCGCGATCGGCGCGGCCATCCATTCGCCGGAGCGTGCGCGCGACATGGTCGAACGCCTCGGCGAGCGCGAGGAAGACCTGACGGTCTGGGTGCGTGCGGCAGCGTTGGCCGGCCGCCTGTCGGTCACCGATCCGGTGTTTGCCGCGCATCAGTTGCATGGTGTCGTGAAGGCATTTGCATTCTGGCCGCAGGTGACGATGGGCCAGCCGCCGCTCACGGCGCCGGAGCAACAGAAAGTCGCGGAATCGGCCGCCGACATGTTTCTCGCGTACTACGCGCGTCCGGACGACGGCGACGCATTACGCGTCGCGCCGGATTGACCGCACATCAGGAAGATCATGCGCGAATCGAAGTCGATGTCATGCACGCGATCGATGCACGCTTGGCATCGCTGAGCCGGCAAACCGACTGATCCGCAAGAGCGAACGCACAACCGCCCCCACACACGTGATGACTGGCCATCCAACGGAAACCGGCGATACGCCGACCCACCTGAAGCCTGACACGAGCGACTACGAATGAAGACGCTGTTGATCGTCTATCACACGATGACCGGAGGCACGCAACAGATGGCCGAAGCGGCGGCCGACGCGGCGCGCGAGCAACCCGGTGTCGATGTCAGGCTGCAGCGCGCGGACGCGACGAGCGCAGACGATGTGCTGGCCGCCGACGCATACCTGTTTGCGACGCCCGAGAATCTTGCGTCGATGTCCGGGCTGATGAAGGACTTTTTCGATCGCTGCTACTACGCGGCGCTCGATCGCGTGAACGGCCGTCCATACGCGGCAATGATCTGCGCGGGAAGCGATGGGCAGAACGCGCTGCGCCAGATCGACCGGATCGCGACCGGATGGCGATTGAAGAGCGTGGCGCCCGGCCTGATCGTCTGTACTCACGCGCAGACGCCTGAGCGCATCCTCGCGCCGAAGACGATCGACGACGATGATCGTGCGCGCTGCGCTGAACTTGGCGCGGGCCTTGCCGCCGGACTCGCACTGGGTGTCTTCTGATTTCGGACCGGCAGCATTCGCGCTGGTCCGCGCAGACAACGCACGCATCCATGTGCGTCACCGATCCTGCAGACGCCGAACCGGCCGAATGCCGGGACCTTAGCTGCCTTTTGCCGTCGGCTCAGGCCGGTGGTATTCGGGCCAAAGACGTTTCACGAGATCGCGCGACGCGCCATACGCATGGCAACTGTCGATCTTGAGCGGCTTGCCTTCGCGGTCGCGGGCGTCGAGCGACGACCGCCGCATACCGACCATCGTTTGATAGGCCGTGGTTGCAACCGGGCCGAGCAATTCCTTCAGATGCGTGCACGTATCGCAGGACGGCAGACGCTTGCGGATCTCGCTGTTCCAGCCGGCACCGATGCTCAGTCCGACGAGCGCCTGCAGCGAGTCGCCGCCGCCGGGACACTGCGCATACGGATGCGACCGGATGAAGGTGGATACGGCGCGTACGACCATGTCGGCGTCGAAGACCAGCGTCACGCCGAGATCGTGGATCGGAGACAGAGCAGCGACCGTCCGCGTGCCGCCCGGTGGCGTGAAATCGCTGGTCTTGCGGTCCGCGAGGCAGGCCGTCACTTCGAACAGGCCGTCGCTGCGCCGATAGCCGCGCATGTCGATCTGCCGATGGTGAATCTCCTCGCGCGTGATGCCGTCGTGCGAGATGTCGTGTGGGAGAACCATGTATCCGCTCCGCTTCGTACAACCGGTTCTTTAGCAGGCAAGAGGGATGCTGCCGGCCGACCGGGGCGACGCAAAATGGGCCAAGGTACGCTGCCGACGACGTTGACCCGGCCATACTACGCATGTTCCGGTATCTTCGTACGCCACACGATCGATGCGGACGCAACGAGTCGTGTACGGGTCCGGTGCAATCGATGGGCGTACCGGGATGTCACGACAGGCTGCGTCGATCCATCGTCATGTGCGTCCCGTTGTCGCGATCGCCGATTCGCATGCAGCCGACGGGGCGCCGTCCGCGATCCGGAATCGTCGCCGTGGCCGGCGATGCGCCCGCGCGGCACGATCTTTTTCGGCTCCGCAACGCGCAACACGCAACACCACGCGCCGGGTATCGATCAGCGGACGCCGTCGGGCCGACCGTTTCGCTCACAACTGGCCCGATTTTCGATGACGGTTGTGAACGACGTGACTTCCGGAAACGTATACATATAATGCGCAACGCGGCCGCGCGGACGCATTTTCCGCACGCTGGATCGGGCAAATGCAGACCGGCGAGTCAGCCGGCCGTCGCGCGTACCGGTATACTTCCCTCCTGCCTTGTCCGGCATCGTGGCCGGGTGCCTGAAAACAGAGTGGCGTGCGCGATGCGGCCCCGTAGTGTTCCGCATCGGCGGCAGACGGGTCGCACGCGTGGCGGCGAAGCTTTTTGCGCCGCGCGGAATGGCCGCACGAACCACACCTTATATTCCTGGTGGATTGAATTTATGGGTTTTGAACAACTTGCCGAATTGCGGGCGCAGCTCGCAGCGAAGGCCAAGCAGGAGCGCAACGCGAAGCGACCTGCGGCGCCGACGGACGCCGGCGCGAAGCCGAAGTCCGGCGACCAGCCGGCCCGCGGGGCCAAACCGGGTGCCGGCTCCAAAGCGCAGCACCGCGCGAAGCCCGCTTCGGCGAAGCCGTCGGCGCCGGTCGATCCGGTCATCGTTGCGATCGGCAAACTGCAGCGGAAGTTTCCGCGCGCGTTCCCGAAGAATCCGGCCCCCAAAGTACCGCTCAAGGTCGGCATCTGGGACGACCTCGCACGCGAGGCTCAGGCCGTGGGCCTCAACGAAGCCGAACTGCGTGAAGCGATGTCGACGTGGTGCCGCGGCAACCGCTACTGGTCGTGCCTTGTCGAAGACGCGGTGCGGGTCGATCTGCAGGGCAACGAAGCAGGGCGCGTGACGCATGACGACGCCGCGCGGGCGCGTCGGCTGAAGGCACGCCGTCCCGGCAAGGGTGCGGCGCAATCGTCCAAGGGCGCGCAGCAGCAGCCGAAGGCCGAGCAGCAGGCCGAGGCCGCAGCAGCAGCGCCGGAACCGGCGAACGCGGAAGCTCAGACCGACGTTGCGCAGCAGATCGAGCAGCAAACGGCCGGAAACGAGTAACACGCACCGCGTCGCCGTCGACTGTACGGCGCTCACCCGCATGCATGCCGCATGCGGCGAATCACACGACAGACTGACCTGCCTCGAAAGGGGCAGGTCAGGACTGCCTCCACCGGCGGTTGACTCGCCGGCACTCCCCCTGCGACATCAGACCGGCAACGCAACCGGACGAACAGATTCCGTCAATCGGCGCTGCATCCGCGATGCTTCGACTTTGAAGTTTGCGCATGGATAGTACGCATGCCTGATTGCGATGGCACTTCAATCACATAATTCGGTTTCCTAAGATAGTGATATCGGGATCGTCGATCGGCATGTGAACGACTCCGTCCGGCCATCGTGACATGATGACGAGCGATAATCCCGGCTGGATCGTGACACCACGCGCAGGTTGTTCAGCGCGATGCGGCTTGCACTTCGAAAGGTGCGGGAGGCTTGCTCCGACACGAGCCGACCCGAAGCCACGGGCACCGTTTTTTTTACGTCAATTCAAACCGGATCATGAACCAGAGACATTCCGCGATTCTCGTCGCGCTCACCGCGGCCGCGCTGTTCGGCGCAGCGACACCGCTCGCCAAGGCGCTGATCGGCGCAATGTCGCCGTTCATGGTCGCCGGCCTGTTCTATCTCGGCAGCGGCGTCGGGCTCGGCATCGGGATCCTGCTGCGCGGGTTGCGCAACCGCCGCGCATCGGCCGCGGATGCCGCGTCGCCGCAGCGCGCCGACCTGCCCTGGCTGGCCGGCGCGATCGCGGCGGGCGGCGTGGCCGGCCCGGCGTTGCTGATGCTCGGGCTGTCGAGCACGCCGGCTGCGACGAGCGCGCTGCTGCTCAATCTCGAAGGCGTGCTGACGGCCATCATCGCGTGGGTCGTGTTTCGCGAGAACGTGGATGTGCAGGTGTTCCTCGGAATGGTCGCGATCGTCGCCGGCGGCGCGCTGCTGTCGTGGATGCCGGGCCGGGCAGGCGTGCCGGTCGGCGCGCTGCTGATCGTCGGCGCATGCCTGTGCTGGGCGATCGACAACAACCTGACCCGCAAGGTCGCCGCGAACGACGCGATGGTCATCGCGTGCGTGAAAGGGCTGATCGCCGGGCCCGTGAACATCGGCATCGCGCTGGCGACCGGTGCAACGCTGCCCGCCGTACCGGTCACGGCCGCCGCGATGCTGACGGGGCTCGGCGGCTACGGGATCAGCCTCGTGCTGTTCGTCGTCGCGCTGCGTCATCTCGGCAGCGCGCGTACGGGCGCATATTTTTCAATCGCGCCGCTGTTCGGCGTGGTGCTGTCGCTGCTGATCTGGCCCGCGCTGCCGTCCGCGACGTTCTGGATCGCCGCCGCGCTGATGGCGCTCGGCATCTGGCTGCATGTGCGCGAACGGCACGAACACACGCATGCGCACGAGCGGCTCGAGCATACTCACCGGCATCGGCACGACGAACATCACCAGCATACGCACGACTTTCCGTACGATGGCAACGAACCGCACACGCATCCGCATGTGCATCTGCCGATCACGCATAGTCACGCACATTTCCCGGACATTCATCACCGGCATCGGCATTGACTGCGTCGTAAGCGGTGAACGGCCCGACGCATGCGATGCGCATCGCAAGGTGACCGTTTATGGGGCATGCGTCGAATCGCGCGCCCGTGTATTTCCATCGTCGCTCGATCGCGGCAGCGACAGGGGGCGTGCCTAGTCTTCCGTCTGGATCAACCGGATCAGCGAACCGTCCGGATCGATCAGTGCGCCGACCGTGCCGCCCCACGCTTCGCGTGTCGGCCGGTGCGCACGCGGCCAGCCGGTCCGTTGCTCCGGAATGCCGGCTGCGAGCATGTCGTCGAAGAAGGCGCCGACATCCGCGAGCCGGAAACAGCAACTGAACCAGCTCGCGGCTGGATCGAGTTCGGGGTGCGGAAAGAATTCCAGCAACAGGTCACCGCGTTTGAGGATCATCCAGCCGTCGTCGCGCCACGTTTCGACGAACCCCAGTTTCTCGTAGAAGCGGGACGTGGTTTCGAAATCGCGCGACGGCAGGTTGGGGCTCGCAATGTCGGTCAAGGCGGTTTCTCCGGTTGGCGATGCGACGAAACGCGCGGGCAGCGCAGCCGCCGCGGCGGCTATCGCGCGTGAGGAAAGCAGAAGCCGAAATCTTCGCAGCCCGGGCATCCGGGGGCGGGCCCCGGTGGTATGCCGAGCGATGCCGCCACTTCCTGTGCGAGGAATTTTTTCCAGCGCAGGTGAGCGACGTTGCGCGCGGCGAGCACGGGGAAATAGCGATCGAGCATCGCCGATACCGCATCGCGTCCGTCGAGCCCGAGGTCGCGCCACAGATGATCGGGGCGCAGGCACGCATGCGCGATGATCGACGCCAGGCAGTCGGCGTCGTCGCGGGTCGCAGCGGGATTCGCGTCGTCCATCAGCCGCGCGTGCAGCGTCGCGACGAATGCCGCGTGGGTGGATGGCAGCAGCGCCATCGCCACCGTCGACACGAGTGCGGCGGCATCGGGGGAAGGCAGGCGCTGAAACTGGCGCGCAAGCAGGCCAGCCAGCTGCGCATGAGACAGGCCGAGCAGCCCGAGTTCGTTGCGGCGCGCGCGTGCCGCAACGAGTGCGCCGAACAGGCGTGCGTCGGGAGTGTCGGCGTTGGCCGCCGCGAGCAGCAGCGACTGCAACGCCCGTTCATGCGAGGACGGTTCGATGCGATCGTGTGCGGCGGTCATCGTGCACACCTGCGTGACAGTCGGGCGACACGACCCGCGCGAATGCGCGGCGCAAACCGGATCGCGATTGCGCTCGTCATGTGATCACTCGACGCCGACGATCACGCTCGATGCCTTGAAGATCGCGGCCGCGGCCGTGCCGCTCGCGAGGCCGAGGCGGTCGACGCTGTCGTTGGTGACGATCGCGACGATCTCGGCGCCGCCCGCGGCCTGGATCACGACTTCCGAATTGACCGCACCCGTCGCGACCGACGATACGGTGCCCGCGACGCAGTTGCGGGCCGACACCTTGCTGCTGTCGACGTCGACCATCACGATGACCGACGATGCCTTGACGAGCGCGAACGCCTGCGTGCCGGCCGCGAGGCCCAGCGAAGCCGCGCTGCCGTGAGTGATCACGGCGACGATGTCGAGGCCGTCCTGCGTGCGGAGCGTGATTTCGTCGTTGACGGCACCGGGCTTGACGGCGCTGATCTGGCCGGCGAAATGGTTGCGGGCGCTGGTTCGCATGATGACTCTCCGAGGGGATGCCGCTGCCGGAGCGGCAGCGGAAGATGAATGGAAGTGCATCGGGCAGTTTACCGTCAACGCGGGTGTCCGTCGTTCTCCGGATGCTATGGCGCGAATCAGGAAAACCCGTTTGCACACGGCGTTTCACGAAGCCGGCGCCATATACCGAGATCTATGACGCTGGGGCCATTACTCGTTCGCCGCGCGTGTCGAGGCGGCACGCGCGGCGGTGGGCCGGGCATCCCCCGCGGTCGCCGCGTTGTCGCTGTCCCATCCGCCGCCAAGCGCGAGGAACAGCCGCACCTGATCGGCGGCGACCTGCCCTTCGGCCGCCGCGACCTGTGCCTGCACGCTCGTCAGCGTGCGCGTCGCGTCGAGGTCGGAAAGGAACGACTCGCGGCCGGCCGCGTAGAGACGATGGGTTTCGTCGGCGGAATGGCGCGCCGATTCGTAGGCCGTGCGCAGCGCATCGGTGCGCTGCACGTCGGCGGCATAGGTCGCGAGGCTCGACTGCGTTTCGCGCAGCGCGTTCAGCACGACACCGTCGAAGTGCGCGAGCGCACCGCCCGTCGCAGCCTCGGCTTCGCGTACACGTGCACGTTGGCCGTTGACGGGGAATGACCAGCTGATCAGTGGTCCGAACGACCAGCGATTGGTCGTGGACGAAAACAGGTCGGCGGCGAGGCCGACCGAGCCGGCCGACGCGCCGATGCTGATCGACGGGTACAGCGCGGCGGTCGCCACGCCGATTCGCGCGGTTGCCGCGGCAAGCTGCCGCTCGGCTTCGCGAACGTCGGGGCGGCGGCGCAGCAGCGCGGCACCGTCGCCGATCGGAATCGGCTGGCGCAGCTTAGGCAGGCGTTCGCATTCGGCGACGGCCTTCGGCAGGTCGGCCGGCGAGCGCGCGAGCAGCGCGGCGAGCTGGTATTGCGCGACCTTGCGGCGGCCTTCGAAGCGCGGGATATCGGCGGCGAGCGTGCGCACCTGCGTCACGCCGCGCGTCACGTCGGTCTGGTTGCCGCGTCCGGCATCGCGCAGCCGCTGCGACAGCGCGACGCGCTGCTTCTGCAGCGCGAGCGACTGCTTCGCGATCGCCAGCTCGTCGCCGGCCGAGCACGATTCGACGTACGCCCGCACGACGTCGGCGACGACCGTGATGCGTGCCAGGTCGCCGGCCGCCCTGACGGCTTCGCTGTCCGCGCGCGCGGCTTCGACGCCGCGCCGCAGCTTGCCGAACAGGTCGATCTCGTACGACACGTTGAAACCGACCGCGCCTTCGTTGACGACCGGCAGCTTGTTTTCGAGCAGGTACTGTTCGGCCGATTCCTGTGCGCGTTGCACGGCTGCCTCCGCACCGCCCGAGAATCCGCCCTGTTCGTTCGCGACTTCCAGCGCCGCGCGCGAGCGCGCGAGGTTGGCAGCGGCGACGCGCAGGTCGGTGTTCGACTTCAGCGCGCTGCGCACGAGCTCGTCGAGCACGGGATCGTCGTATAGCTGCCACCAGTTACCGGGCACCGCATCACGCGATACGAGCATGCCGTTCGCGTCGTCGAGCGCGTGGTTCGCGAGCGGCGCATTCACGTACGCCTGCTGCGGCAGCGTGTAATCGGGGCCGACGGACTTGCACGCGCCGAGTGCGAGCGCGAGTGGCGCGAGTGCCGCCGCGAGGCGCAGACCGTGCCGTTTCATCGCGATGCTCCCGCCGTGCTTGCGGCCGCACCGGAAGCCGTCGATACCGGCGCGACTGCCGACGTCGCGCTGGCGGCAGCCGGCTTCGCGTTGTCGCGGCGGCGCGTGTCGGCTTCGCGCATCGAAACCGTCGCGGTGCGGCCCGCGATCATCCGGAAGTCGTCGGGCACCTCGTCGAGCACGACGCGCACCGGCACGCGCTGCGCCAGCCGCACCCAGCTGAATGCCGGGTTCACGTTCGGCAGCAGGTTCGCACCCTGCGTGCGGTCGCGGTCCTCGATCGCGGCGACGATGCTTTGCACGTGGCCGCGCAGCGCATGCGGCTCGCCCATCACGACGATGTCGACCGGCTGGCCGATATGAATGCCGCGAAGCTTGGTTTCCTCGAAGTAGCCGTCGACGCGGAACGAATTGCGGTCGACGACCGACAGCACCGCGCGGCCGGCCGGCACGTATTCGCCGACGCGCGGCGCGCGGTCGTTCAGGTAGCCGTCGACCGGGCTCACGATCGTCGTGCGCTGCAGGTTCAGTTTCGCGGTGTCGAGCGACACCTGCGCATCGGCGACGGCGGCCTCGCCCTGTTCGACGCGCGTGCGGCTTTCCTCGACCTGCTCGCTCGCGACGAGGTTGCCGAGCAGCAGGTTGCGCGCGTATTCGCGCTTCGCCTGGGCGAGCGTCGCGCGGCGCTGCGAGAGCGTCGCTTCGGCGAGCCGTTCCGCGAGCGTGTAGCGGGCCTGGTCGATCACGAACAGCACCTGGCCGCGCCTGACCTCCTGGTTGTCGGCGACCTGCACCGACGTGATGAGGCCCGACACGTCCGGCGCGACCTGGATCACGTCGGCGCGCACGTGCCCGTCGCGCGTCCACGGCGAGAACATGTAGTAGTTGATGATCCGCCACAGCACGAGGCCGGCCACGACGACGACGATCAGGGTGAGCAGGATTTGCCCTGCCGAGAGCCAGGATTTTTTCACGTTAGGTAGCCGCGAGATGGTGGGAAACGATCACGACGGCGGCAAACACGAACACGTAGATGCCGAGGTCGAAGATCGAACGGTGCCAGACGAGGCGGTAGAAGCCGACGCGCTCGAGCACCGCGCGCACGGCGATGTTGATCAGGTAGGCGATCAGCATCAGCACGAGCGGAGCCGGCACGAATACGCCGAAGATGTCGATTTCGCCGATCATGGTCGCGCTCGGAAGGACAGGTTGGAAAGCCGGATCATGCGCGTGCTCCGCCCGGTGCCTGCGGCGCTTGTGCGGCCGCGGCCGGATACAGCGACAGGCGCAGGCCGACGAGCGCGTGCAGCGTGTCGCGCAGCCGGCGATGCGTGGCGGGCGTGGCCGGCGCCGTGCCGCCGTCGGCCGGTGCGGTGCCCGGCAGGTTGCGGCCGGCCACGCGGTGCAGCGCATCGTCGATCGACGCGAGCAGCGCCGGCGGCGCGGGCTGGCGCGCGTTCGCGGCCGCGCAGCGCGTGTAGTGGTCGGTGACGCCGGCGAGCACGCGATCGATCGCGTCGGGCACGTCGCCCGACAGCCGGCGGCGCGAGCGGCGCAGGTCGAGCGCGTTCAGCGCGATGCGCAGGTCGCGGAAGCTTTCGATCGACGGGTGGCGGTGGTCGTCGGATGCGCCGAGACGCGGCAGCAGTTGCGTGACGCGATCGAGCATCCGCGATGCGTGGTTGCGCTGGTCGTCGAGCGGCTGTGTCGATGCGGAGCGCACGACGTCCTCCCAGCCCGAGCGCAGCAGGCGCCGCACCGCGAGTTCCGCGCCGAACGGCCGCGTCGCGCGTGTCCACAGGTATGCGAACAACAGCCCGGCAACGCCGGCGAGATTGCTGTTCAGGAACACGAAGAAGTCGGCTTCGTATGCGCTCTGGATGCTGATGAAGGTGGCCGTATTCACCGCGACGAGCATCGTCACCATGTTGAACTGCGGGCGCGGCAGCAGCGTGCCGATCAGGATGAACGGGCCCGCGAACATCAGCACGAGCATCGCGAAGTCGTGCACGTGCGGCAGCACGACGAACAGGTACAGGCCCGCGAACACGACGCTCGCGGCCGTCGACAGGAAGAACTTGAACACCAGCGGCGCGGGCTCGTCGAGCGCGGCGAAGAAGCTGCACGACACGGCCACGAGCGTGACGGCGGCCGCGCCGTCGTGCCAGCCGGACGAGATCCACAGCCAGCACGCGAACACGATCGCGAGCACGACGGTCAGCGTGGAGAACAGCATCATCCCGCGATCGAAGAAGCGTTCGGTGCCGCCGAGCCGCCAGTGCCGGTAGCGCGGCTGCCAGACGCCTGACTCGTTCGCGATCAGCGCGCGCAGCGAGCGGCAGTCCTGCCAGATGTCGATGACCTGGCGCAGCCGCCACAGCGCATTCGACAGCAGCGCACCGTCCCAGCTCGTCAGCGCACTGTCGGCGGGCTGCAGCGCGGCGATGCGCTCGCGCAGGTTGTCCGCGACCGGATCGTGCGCCATGTCGCCGTCGGCGCCGGATTTCACGGCCGGCAGCGGTGCGTCGAACCACTTCGCGGCGTCGACCAGCAGCGCGTCGAGCGCGGGCGGGCGCACGTGCAGGTCGCGCATCAGCGCGATCAGCGGATCGGCGAGCGACGACATCAGCGGCAGGAACAACTGCATCCGGCCCGCGAGCGCCTGCGCGCGCGCGAGGATGCTCGGATGCGCATGGTCGTAACCCAACTGGCTCAGCAGGAATTCGAGGCCGGTGATCGTCGTCGCGAGGCGCTGCCGGCACGCGGACAGCGCCTTGCCGGCGATATGCCCGGACAGCGTCTCGCGACCGTAGAACGCGGCGTCCTTGAACCATGCGTCGGTGCGCTCGATCAGCGTCGGCGCGAGCCGGTTCGGGAACACGGCACTGCCGACCACGCTCGCGCACACGATGCCGAGCACGATTTCCTCGGTGCGCGCGATCGCGACGTCGAATACCGTGGACGGATCGGTCACGGTCGGCAGCGCGATCAGCGGCATCGTATAACCGGCGAGCATGAACACGTAGCTGCGTGCGGTGCGGTCGGAGATCGCGAGGTAGAGCAGCGTGCCGCACCACGTCGCGACGATGATGCTGAACAGGATCGGCGTTTCGACGAACGGTGGTACGAAGAAGATCGCGGCGGCCGCGCCGAGCGCGGTGCCGAGCGCGCGATACAGCGCCTTCGAGCGCGTCGCGCCGACGAACGGGTTCGACACGATGTAGACGCTCGCCATCGCCCAGTACGGGCGCGGCAGCTGGAAATACAGGCCGAGGTACAGCGCCAGCATCGACGCGGCGAACGTCTTGCCCGAGAACAGCCAGTCGCGAAGGCTCGGATAGGTCATGACGCGGAATCGGCGGCGTGGGGCGGGTGCGGCGTGGGCTGCGTCGCGTCGGACGCGTTGAAGGCGTTCAGCACGCGCAGCGTCGTTTCGAGATCGGCGCGCGTGACGCCCTTGAGCACCTGTGCGCGCAGCACGCGCAGGTCTTCCTCCATCTTCGCGGTGACCGCGCGACCGGCGGCCGTCAGCGAGATCGTTTTCGCGCGCCGGTCGTGCGGATCCTCGTCACGGCGCGCGAGGCCGGCCGCGCACAGCTGGTCGAGCAGGCGCACGAGCGACGGCCCTTCGATGCCGACGTGTTCGGCGAGCGTGCCCTGCCGTACGCCTTCGCCGAGGCGGCCGGCGATCAGCAGCGGCGTCGCGCAGGCTTCGGACACGTTGTACGCGTTCAGCACGCCGTCGCTGGTACGGCGCCACTTGCGCGCGGACAGCACGAGCAGGCTGCTGACGGCGAGGCGGAGGTCGTGCAGATTGGTCATGGGCGAGATGATAGGGGCAAAAACATTCGATAGCAAACTATCGGTTTGTTGTCACCCGCGTGTCATGTCGCGCGTGGCCCTGCCGGCCCGTTTGAAGCAATTTAGGCGGCGTGCCGGCGATGGTCAAGCTGTAAGGTTGGTGTCCGGGAGCCGCATGCGGTCGCGCGGCGACTATATTGAATGGTCAGGCGAGATCGGTCGGAAAGGGAAGGGCCGTGCATCAGGAAAATGCGGGGCAAGGGTTCGGGAAAGCCGACTTCGCGAAACGGCGCGCGGCGCGCATATTAGGAGCATTGCAATCGCATCGGAGACTTCGCACGTGTCGACCTCATCTTCCCAGCCCGCCGACGCGGCGTCGATCGACGCGTGGCTCGGCAAGACCGAAACGCTCGGCGACGACATCGCCGTGTTCCCGCTGAACGCGCTGGCCGCCACGCTCGACCGCCCGTCGCCCGGCGATGTCGTGCCGCCGCTGTGGCACTGGCTGTATTTCCTGCCCGTCGCGCCGCTGGCCGAGATCGGCCCCGACGGCCACCCGAAGCGCGGCGGTTTCCTGCCGCCCGTGCCGCTGCCGCGCCGCATGTGGGCCGGCGGCCGCCTGACGTTCCATGCGCCGCTGCGCGCGGGGCGTCGTGCGACGCGTGAATCGACGATCGCGAACATCGAGGACAAGACGGGCCGCAGCGGCCGGCTCGTGTTCGTGACGGTGCAGCACCGGATCGAGTGCGACGGCGCGCTGTGCGTCGAGGAAGAGCACGACATCGTCTATCGCGACGCGCCGCAGCCGGGCGCGAGTGCGCCGGAGCCGATCGCGACGCCCGCGGGCGAAACGTGGTCGCGCATCGTCACCGCCGACGCCGTGATGCTGTTCCGCTATTCGGCGCTGACCTTCAACGGTCACCGCATCCACTACGACCGCAGCTATGTGACGCAGGAGGAAGGTTATCCGGGGCTCGTCGTGCACGGCCCGCTGATCGCGACGCTGCTCGTCGATCTCGTGCATCGCGAACGGCCCGACGCGACGCTCGCGAGCTTCGCGTTCCGCGCGGCGCGCCCGACCTTCGACGGGCAGCCGTTCACGCTGTGCGGCAAGCCGTCGGACGACAGCGGCACGATCGAGCTGTGGGCGAAGGATCAGGATGGCTGGTTGACGATGCAGGCTACCGCGACGCTCGCCTGACGCACCGGCTATCCGACGTTGCCGATGCCGCTGGCGTTGCGCATCCAGAGCGTGCTGCGCGTCAGCAGCTGGATGGCGGCGTCGCCGATCGTTGAGATCAATCAGTAGTCCCACAGAACCGGAACAAAGCGAAAGCCTTTGCCGTTTTTTGCAATGTGGCCGATGGACGGGAACGCGACATGTGCCGCGGCCAGCAGAGCGCCGGTTTCGGCGGCTTCGTCGAGCAGCGCGATACGCACGTCCACAGACGCTTCAGGATCGTGCTCGAAGCCATTTTGCCACTCGGGATTATCGAAGTTGACTTCGAAAATCGCGTCGCCTACGAACGTCAGTTTCTCGCCGTTCGATGCGACGTCCACGACGCAGTGCCCCGGCGTGTGCCCGCCCGTCACGCGCGCCGATACGCCCGCTGCGACTTCCACGGTCTGATCGAACTGCACGATGTTCTCGCCGTAGAGCTCCACGAACTTTGCAGCAGCCTTGCGGAGCGCGGGGGGCACCGTTTCAGGCATCACCGTCTTGCTGAAGTCCGGATTTTTCCAGAACGCCACTTCCGCGGCCGATACGTGAATGCGCACGTCCGGGCGCAGCTTGGCCTTGACGCCGTCGACGTTCAGCCCGCCGACGTGATCCATGTGCATATGCGTAATCACGATATCGGTGATGGTAGCCAAGTCGATGCCGGCCGATTCCAGGCGCATCACCGACTGCCCGGCGCGGGTGAAGTATTCGAAACCGTCGCCGACGCCCGAATCGATCAGGATCAGGCGATCGCCGCTGCGCACCAGCGCGATATTCAGCGCCCAGTCGAACATGTCGCGTTGCAGGAAACGACCATCGAACCATTCGTTGCGGTCCGCTTCGCTCACGTTGGTGGACATGGTGGAGGTCGGCAGCGGCAGCACGCCATCGCTGATCAGCACGACATCGACGTCGCCCACGCGCACGGCGTAGCGGGAAGGCACGAGTTCGCCCGACCCTTCTTTGCCAAGGTTGGCGATAACTGGCTGCACATTGCGGGTTGTCTGGCTCATCTTCGATAGTCCGGTTGATTAAATGGGGGTAAGCGCGTACTGCGCGCCGCGGTCCACGAGCGCGACCACCAATTCGGCGCGTTTCGTTTTGCTCGCTTTCCGACCGAGCGTGAGACAGATTGTAGTCAGGGGGTGCGAGCGCCAGTAGCATCGCGAATGCGTACACCATGTTGTCCGAATGGCGACAATCGACGACGGGCGGCCGCATTTCGACCTGTATTCGTCCTGTACGGCAAGCCGGAGCCGGTCGGGCTCGGACTTGGGCAGGCCGCGCCGTTTTTCGGCGAACACCTGTAAGCTGCGTGCAGGCCGCATGCGGTTTGTCGAGCAGCGCAGCCGTCCCTTTCACGCATCGCATCAGGAGCACGCATCTTGGCCACCTATATTGTGTTTACACGGGAAAGCACGCAGGACCAGCACGAACTCGACGTCTACCAGAGCCAGGTCGGCGCGACGCTCGCCGGCCACCCGGTGAAGGTGCTCGCCGCCTACGGGCCGCAGGAAACGCTGGAGGGCGACGGCCCGGAAGGCGTCGTGATCGTCGAGTTTCCGTCGAAGGAAGCCGCGCACGCGTGGTACCACGGCCCCGAATACCAGACGGTCGTCCAGCACCGCTTCAAGGGCGCGCGCTATCGAGCGGTGCTGGTCGAAGGCGTCTGAGCGCGGCACCGCAGGTATTGCCCCCGACACGATGCATGGCAGGCGAAGATGCGCTGATTCCGGCGTGTCGGGGTCGAAGTCGATGGCGGTGAATCCGGCCGGCATCGCAATGGCAGCGCACATCGGCGCGCGGCGTGCAGCGATGCGCGACGATGCGCGACGATGCGTCGAAGCCGCGCCTTTCGCATTCACCCGACGTGCGCCTGCAACGCCCGCAACCAGTACGACACCGCAACCGCGCCGCCATCCGGCGTGCCGATCGCGCGTTCGCCGAGATAGCTCGCACGCCCCGCGCGCGGCGTCATGCGCGCCGTTTCCCGCGCGCCGTGTTCGGCGGCCTCGACGGCTGCCGCCCATGCGCTCGCGGGATCGCGATCGCTGTCGAGCGCTCGGTCGAACGCATCGGCAGCCGGCACCAGCGCATCGAGCATCGTCCGGTCGCCGGCGTGCGCGCCGCCGAGTTCGCTGATCGAATCCACCGCACTGCGGAACGCCACGGCCCAGTCGCGTGCCGACGGCTCCGCGATATCGGCCAGCCGGCGCGACGCGCGCAGCAGCGCGGTCGCATAGAACGGTCCCGAACTGCCTGCAATGGCACGGCGCAACGCGGCGCCAAGCGCCGCGAGCGCACCGGTCGGCGTGCGGTACACGGCTTCGGGCAATTCGAGAATCGCCTGTGCGGCGCGCAGCATGCTCGCGCCGAGATCGCCGTCACCGGCTGCCGCATCGAGGTCGGTCAGCGTCTGCTCGTGATCGATCAGGGTCTGCGCGACCGCGTGCAGTGCCGGCTGCAGGCGCGCGGCCCACGCGCGGCCGGCCGCGTCGAGCGGCGGCAGCGGTGCGTCGTGCGAGTCGGCCGTGGCTACACGGATGTGCGTATTCACGGCGCCGCCGCCCGGCCATGCACGCGCCTGCGTCGGCGCGTCGAGCAGCGCCGCGCGTTCCTCGTTCAGCCGCAGCACCGAGACGGAGCAGCCGGGCATGTTCAGCGCCGACAGGAACGTGCCGGCCCACGCGCGCGCGACGACGATGCCGCGCCGGCTCAGGTTGTCGTACGCGGCGCGCAGCACGATCGCGAGTTCCATGTCCGGCGTCGCGCCGAGACCGTTGACGAACAGCGCGACGCGTTCGCCGCCGTCGAGCACGAGATCGGCGACGATGCTCGACAGCAACGTGTCGACCAGCGCGTCGGCGGGCAGCGGCGTGCGGCGTTCGACACCTTTCTCGCCGTGGATGCCGAGGCCGAGCTCGATTTCGTGATCGGCGAGGCTGAAGCCCGACTTGTCGGCGCCCGGGATCGTGCAGCCGTCGAGCGCGACGCCCATCGTGCCGAGTTCGGCCGCCGCGTCGCGCGCGATTCCCGCGACGCGGGCGAGCGGCAGCCCGCGCGCGGCGGCCGCGCCGGCGAGCTTGTGGATCAGCACGGTGCCGGCGATCCCGCGCCGCTGGCCGCGCTCGACACGGCCGCGCAGCGACACGTCGTCGGCGACGATGACGGTCTCGACCGGAATGCCTTCCGCCCGCGCGAGCTCGGCGGCGAGCCCGAAATTGAGCCGGTCGCCCGTGTAGTTCTTCACGATCAGCAGCGCGCCGTTCGGGCCGGCGCTCGCGCGGATCGCGGCGAGCACGGCGTCGGTGGACGGCGACGTGAACACTTCGCCGCACACGGCCGCGCTCAGCATCCCTTCGCCGACGTAGCCGCCGTGTGCGGGCTCGTGGCCGCTGCCGCCGCCGGAGAGGATCGCGACGGGCCGCTGCGACGGCTCGGGCAGCGGCTGGCGGACGAGCACGAGCTCGTCGCCGAGGATCGCGAGATGCGGCGACTGCCGCGCGATGCCTTCCAGCATTTCTCGCACGACATCGGACGGGCGGTTCACAAGCTTCTTCATGACGACGGTTCCTGACGGGTGAACGGGGCTCGGCCGGGCCCGCGCGGGCGCCGGACGGCTTTCGTGCAGCGGATGTTCGTGCGGGTGCCCTGTCGCAGGCAGGGTCGGCATCGCCGGCGCATGCGACGACGGGCGCGCGCTTCGCGCCACGATACATCAGGTCGGAACCTCGATGCACGGATCGCGGGCGCGATCGTGCCGTGCCGGGACGGTGGCCCGCCCCGGATGCTGCTACTTCGCCGCCGCGATCTCCTTCGCGCGAATCAGCCGCGCGCGCAGCACGTTGCGGCTGATGCCGAGCAGCCGCGCCGCCTGGATCTGGTTGCGGTGGCTGAACTCGAACGCGACGCGCATCACGGTGTCCTCGATGCGTTCGAACAGGTTGCCGTGCCCGTCGTCGAACAGGTCACGCAGCGCGCGTTCGAGCGCGTCCTGCGCGGCGGCGGACGAATCCGGCGCGCGCGCGGCGGCCGCCGGCGTGCACGGCGATGCAATGTGCAGGTCGGTGTCCTGCAGCGAATCGTGGCGGCTTACGAGCAGCGCATGATGGATCACGTTCTCCAGTTCGCGGATATTGCCGGGCCAGCCGTGCGCCTCGAGCCTGCGCTCGGCGCGCGGATCGATGCTGCGCGGCCCGTAGCCGAGGCGGCTGCGGTAGTCGTCGAAGAAGTGGCGCGCGAGCGGCAGGATGTCGCCCGGCCGCTCGCGCAGCGTCGGCACCGCGAGCTGCACGACGTTGAGCCGGTAGAACAGGTCGCCGCGAAAATGCCCGGTCGCGACCGCCTGCTGCAGGTCGACGTTGGTCGCGGCGACCACGCGCACGTCGATCGGCATGCTCGTGCGCGAACCGAGCCGCACGACCTCGCGCTCCTGCAGCACGCGCAGCAGCTTGACCTGCATCGGCAGCGGCAGGTCGCCGATCTCGTCGAGAAACAGCGTGCCGCCGTTCGCGGCTTCGAACCAGCCCGGTTTCGCGCTGAACGCGCCCGTAAACGCCCCTTTCTCGTGGCCGAACAGTTCGCTCTCGACCAGCGTTTCGGAGAACGCGCCGCAGTTCACGGCAACGAACGGCCCGTCGTTGCGGCGGCTGAGGCTGTGCACGTGTCGGGCGATCAGTTCCTTGCCGGTGCCCGTCTCGCCGACGATCAGCACGTTCGCGTCGCTCGGCGCGACGAGGCGAATCCGTTCGAGCAGCGCGACCGAGCGCGGATCGACGAACACCTGCGCGCGGGCGCGGATCGACGTCGCGAGCGCAGGCCGGTCGGGCAGCGTGAGGACGGGCGCGAGGCGTTCGGTTGTTTGCCGGGCGTCAGACGCGCCCGGTTCGTCGCGGGACGGCGTGACGACGCGCAGGTCGGCCGCGCGAGGCGATACGGAATGGGATGTCATGGCTGTGTAGGCATCGGGTCGCTGCACGGGTCGGTCAGGCCACGATGGACATTGCTGCCCGGGTGCTGCGTATTCAGCGGAGTGTTCAACGTTTTGCGCCACGCGGGAAGCATCGATTTCTATAACCAATGCCGGATTGCTGCGCTGGACGCAGTTGCGCAATGCGATGTCGTTCGGTGAAGCGAATTGTGGCGCGCGGACGTTGATAAAGCATCGGTTTCGACACGGCTGCATCGATGTGCCGAGTCGCGGCGGCGCGCGATCGCTGCGAACGGGTGCCGCGTGCGTTGCGGATTCCACGCCGAAACGGAAAGACGCCCACAACATACACCGTGCTGCTGATCAGGAAGCAGCGAATCAGCACAGCTGTTTCCCGCGATTCATCTCGCTGCGGAATATGGATGTGATGCGCCGGCTGGCACGCTTATCGACATGCGGCGATCGGCGAATATGCCGCGACAGGACGTCGATTGCGACGCATTTCGTCATGCAGACGATCGCTTTTCATGGCGATCTCCGCATTGGCACGCTCCTTGCGGACCCATGACGTGACGGGTGCGTTGGCGCCCGACTCGACAATGGGAATGCAACCGATGAGCAATGCCATCAACGTGGTCGCGATATCGGGCGGCCTGCAACGGCCGTCGCGCACGCTGGCGCTGACCGACGCGATCGTCGCTGCGCTCGGCGCCGCGCTGCCGATCGATACGCGGCTGATCGAACTCGGCGAGATCGGCGGCCGGCTGGCCGGCGCGCTGACGCGCGCGCAGGTGCCGGCCGACCTCGAAGCGCTGATCCGCGCGATCGAGACGGCCGATGCGCTCGTCGTCGCGAGCCCCGTGTATCGCGCGTCATACACGGGCCTCTTCAAGCACCTGTTCGACCTCGTGCGTCACGACGCGCTCGTCGACGTGCCCGTGCTGCTCGCCGCCACCGGCGGCAGCGAGCGTCATGCGCTCGTGATCGATCATCAATTGCGGCCGCTGTTCAGCTTCTTCCAGGCGCGCACGCTGCCGATCGGCGTGTACGCATCCGAAAGCGATTTCGACCGATACGACATCGCGAACCCGGCGCTGCGCGCGCGCATCGCGCTCGCCGTCGATCGCGCGGTGCCGCAACTGCGCCCGCATGCGCTTTCCGCCGCGGCTGCGTAGGCCGTTTCCGTTTCCCCTTCGACCAGGACACCTTCATGAGCGTTACCGACTCTTCCGCCGATTGCGTCAAATTCGCCTACTGGGTACCGAACGTCAGCGGCGGCCTCGTCGTCAGCACGATCGAGCAGCGCACCGACTGGAGCCTCGAATACAACCAGCAGCTCGCACGCACGGCCGAAGCGGCCGGTTTCGACTATGCGCTGAGCCAGATCCGCTTCACGGCCGGCTACGGCGCCGAATACCAGCACGAGTCGGTGTCGTTCAGCCAGGCGCTGCTGCATGCGACGACGAAGCTCAAGGTGCTCGCCGCGATCCTGCCGGGGCCGTGGAATCCGGCGGTGGTCGCGAAGCAGCTCTCGACGATCGATCACATCTCGAACGGACGCATCGCGATCAACGTCGTGAGCGGCTGGTTCAAGGGCGAATTCACCGCGATCGGCGAGCCGTGGCTCGAGCACGACGAGCGCTATCGGCGCTCGAAGGAATTCATCCAGGCGCTGAAGGGCATCTGGACGCAGGACAACTTCACGTTCAAGGGCGATTTCTACCGCTTCAACGACTACACGCTGAGCCCGAAACCCGTGCAGAAACCGCATCCGGAAATCTTCCAGGGCGGCAGCTCGCGCGCGGCGCGCGACAACGCGGCGAGCGTGTCAGACTGGTATTTCACGAACGGCAATACGCCGGAGAACCTGAAGGCGCAGATCGACGATATCCGCGCGAAGGCGGCCGCGAACAACCATCGCGTGCGCATCGGCGTCAACGCGTTCGTGATCGCACGCGACACCGAGGAAGAGGCGCGGGCCGTGCTCGACGACATCGTCCGGCACGCGCACGTCGAGGCCGTGCATGCGTTCGGCGATGCAGTGAAAGAGGCCGGCAAGGCGTCGCCGGAAGGAGAGGGCAACTGGGCGAAATCCACGTTCGAGGATCTCGTGCAGTACAACGACGGCTTCCGCACGAACCTGATCGGCACGCCGCAGCAGATCGCCGAACGGATCGTCGCGCTGAAGGCGATCGGCGTCGATCTCGTGCTGGCCGGGTTCCTGCATTTCATCGAGGAAGTCGAGTACTTCGGCCGGCGCGTGCTGCCGCTCGTGCGCGAACTCGAGGCGCAGCGGCAGGCGGTGGCCGCGTGATGGATGCCGGCCGGCGCGCGACTCGCGATTGCGGGAGCCTGCGCCGCGCCAGCGCGGCACTCACGCCACGCCAGCCATCTTCGATGCATCGACAACCATCTGCACGCCGAGGCTGCCGAGGATAAGACCCATTGCCCAGCGCTGTGCGAGCAGCAGCGCCGGGCGCCCGTGCAGGAATTTCGCGATGCTGCTCGAACAGATCGCCACCAGCCCGTTTGCCGACGCGAACGCGGCGATCAGCAGTGAACCGAGAAACAGCGACTGGCCGAACACGCTGCCTTGCCGGTAGTCGATGAACTGCGGCAGCAGCGACACGAACAGCATCGCGAGCTTCGGATTCAGCACGCTGGTCGTCGCGCCCATCGCCAGCAGCCGCAGCGGCTGCTCGTTCGGCAGCGCCCGCACCTCGAACGGCGAACGCCCGCCGGGCCTGACCGCCTGCCATGCGAGGTACAGCAGGTAGGCCGCACCGACCGCACCGAGCACGCTGCCCGCATAGGGCACGCTCATGAACAGCGTCGTGATGCCGAACGCCGCGCCGAACATGTAGAACAGGTAACCGATCATCACGCCGGCCAGCGAAATGAGCCCGGCCGCGCGCCCTTGCGCGATCGAGCGCGACATCACGTAGACCATGTTCGGCCCCGGCGTGACCGCGAGCATGCCGCCGATGACGAGAAAGCCGTAGAGCGATCCGGACGTATGCATGTTTTCCGCTTCCTGCAACGAGTGCTGACGGGATTCATTGTCCGACCGTGGAGGTGAACAGTAAAACGGGATAAACTGAATCGATTGATCAGATTATCTGAATGAAATGAAGAAGCTCGACCTCGATGTGCTGGCGATGGTGGTGGCCGTCGCGGAATCCGGATCGTTCGCGCACGGCGCGCAGGCCGTGCATCGGTCGCCATCGGCGGTGAGCATGCAGATCAAGGCGCTGGAAGACGCGCTCGGCAAGCCGCTTTTCATCCGCGACACGCGCAACGTGACGGCCACCGACGACGGCAGGACGCTCGCCGAATACGGGCGCCGGATGCTGGCGATGCGCGACGAGGCGTGGGCATCGGTCGTGCGCCCGGAGATCCGCGGCCGCGTGACGATCGGCGTGCCCGACGACTACATTTCGTCGCTGCTGCCGCAGGTGCTCGGCAAATTCGCGGCGATGCATCCGCGCGTGGAAGTGCGCGTGATCGGCCAGCCGAGCAGCGCGCTCGTGCCGATGCTGAAGGACAATACGGTCGACCTCGCGTGTCTCACGCGGATCAAGGGCGTGACCGGCGAGCTGATCCGGATGGAGCCGATCGTCTGGACCGGATCGCCGAAGCGGAACGTATGGGAAGAGCGGCCGCTGCCGGTGGCGTTTTTCACGCACGGCGGCAGCATGGCGCGCGATCACGCGATCAAGGCGCTGAACCGGCAGCGCATCCCGTTCCGGATGTCATACGAAAGCCCGAGCTACCTCGGGCTGCTCAGCATGGTCGAGGCCGGGCTCGCCGTCGCGCCGCTGGCGCGCTGCTGCATTCCGGAACACCTCGTCCAGCTTACGGAGAGTCACGGGCTGCCGCCGCTGGGCGAACTCGAGGTCGTACTCGCACGCAGCGCGCAGTCCGCGCGCCCGCCGTGCGACTACCTCGCCGAGCAGATCCTCGGCGAATGGCGCGCGTGACCGGCACGTTGCCGGCGGCATTTCAGCACGATTTCAGCAACCATTCGCGGAACGCGACGAGTGACGGCAGCGTCTCGTTTCCCGGCGGGTAGACGAGGTAATAGCCGCGCTGGCTCGTAATCGCGTCGCCGATCGACACGAGCTCGTCGCGGCTCAACTCGTCTTCTACCAGCACCTTCGGCACCAGCCCGATCCCCATCCCGGCCCGCACGGCCTGGATCAGGTGCGACGTCAGCTCGAAGCTCGGGCCGATGCGCATCTGGCGATGGTCGAGCCGATAGTGCGAGAACCACTCGGCCCACGCCTGCTGGTTGCTCGTCACGCCCAGCAGCGTCTGTTTCGCGGCCCAGGCCGGCGAGCGTGCTTCGGCCTTGCGGCGACTGCCCACGTCGGGGCTCGCGATCGCGATCAGGAACTCGTTGTACAGCCGATGCGCGTGCAGGCCGGGCCAGTCGTCCGCGCCGACGGTGATGGCCGCGTCGAGGTCATCATTGAGGAAATCGATCGCGCCGATCCGCGAATGAAGATGCACGGTCACGCCCGGATGCGCGGCGTAGAAGTCGTGCAGGTGCGGCAGCAGCCATTTCGAGCCGAACGTCGGCAAGGTCGCGAGCCGCAGCGTGCCGGCGCCTGCCTGGTGGGACATGGCCTGCAGCGTCGCGCCGCGGATGCGCCCCAGTGCGCCGCTCAGCTCGACGAAGTAGCGGCGCCCGACTTCGGTCAACTTCACGGAGCGGCCTTCGCGCCGGAACAGCGGCACGCCGAGCTGATCCTCGAGCGTCTGGACCTGCCGGCTGATCGCGCTCTGGCTCAGCGACAGTTCCTCGGCTGCGCGCGTGTAGCTTTCGTGCCGCGCGGCTGCCTCGAACACGAGCAGCAGCGACATCGACGGGGTGAGGCGACGGTAATTCATGAGTTTTATGCAATATTCGCCGGGCGAGAATTCGTTTGTTTCTCGCGGAATTTGCCAAGATACTGCAATTCCCGGTTGCGTGGAAACTTGCTCAAAACTCATGTTTCGAAGCACGCGAGCACACCGGTTCACCCACCTTGCGCCTTTACCCCATGTCGATCGCCCCGTTGCCCCGTCCCGCCAGCCCGCCCGCGAACGCGTACCGTGACTTTCTCGCCGCGCTGCAGGCCGCCGGGTTCGCCGGGGAAATCCGCGCGGACCACGCGAACCGAACGGTGCAGGCCACCGACAACTCGATCTACCAGCGCCTGCCGCAAGCGGTGATCTGTCCCGCGCATGCCGACGACGTCCGGCTGGTGGCCCGGCTGCTCGCGGAACCCGCGCATCGCGATGTCGCGGTGGCCGCGCGCGGCGGCGGCACGGGCACCAACGGGCAGTCGCTGACCGACGGCGTGGTTGTCGACCTGTCGCGCAACATGAACCGGATCCTGGAAATCGACGTCGAGCAGCGCTGGGTGCGCGTGCAGGCGGGCGTCGTCAAGGATCAGCTCAATGCCGCGCTGAAGCCGCACGGGCTGTTTTTCGCGCCGGAGCTGTCGACGTCGAACCGCGCCACCGTCGGCGGGATGATCAACACCGACGCGAGCGGGCAGGGCAGCTGTACGTACGGCAAGACGCGCGATCACGTGCTCGAACTGGACTTCGTGCTGATGGGCGGCGAGCACCTGCACAGCGGCGCGCTTGCGGACGACGAACTGGAGCGCCGCTGTGCGCGGCAGGATCGCGTCGGCAAGGTCTACCGCACCGCGCGGCGCATCAGCGACGACAAGGCGGCGCTGATCGAAGCGAAGTTTCCGAAGCTCAATCGCTGTCTGACCGGCTATGACCTCGCGCACCTGCGCGAACCCGACGGCCGCTTCAACCTGAACAGCGTGCTGTGCGGTGCCGAAGGCTCGCTCGGTTTCGTCGTCGAGGCGAAGCTCAACGTGCTGCCGATTCCGAAGTATTCGGTGCTGGTCAACGTGCGCTATGCGGGCTTCATGGACGCGCTGCGCGATGCGCGCGCGCTGATCGGGCACAAGCCGCTGTCGATCGAGACGGTCGACTCGAAGGTGCTGATGCTCGCGATGAAGGACTTCGTGTGGAGCAGCGTGGCCGAGTATTTTCCGCAGGACGACGACCGGCGCCCGACGCTCGGCATCAACCTGATCGAATTCAGCGGCGACGATGCGAACGACGTCGATGCGCGCGTGCGCGCGTTCGTCGACCACCTGCGCACCGATACGAGCGTGGAGCGCCTCGGCCATACGCTCGCGGCCGGCGACGATGCGGTGAAGCGCGTATATGCGATGCGCAAGCGCGCGGTCGGCCTGCTCGGCAACGTGCAGGGCGAGGCGCGTCCGCAGCCGTTTGTCGAGGACACCGCGGTGCCGCCCGAGAACCTCGCCGCGTATATCGCCGAATTCCGTGCGCTGCTCGACGGCCACGGGCTGCAGTACGGAATGTTCGGCCATGTCGACGCGGGTGTGCTGCACGTGCGTCCGGCGCTCGACATGAAGGATCCGCGGCAGGCCGCGCTGGTGCGGCCCGTGTCGGATGCGGTGGCCGAACTCACGCAGCGGCATGGCGGCCTGCTATGGGGCGAGCACGGCAAGGGCGTGCGCTCCGAATATGCGCCGGCCTTTTTCGGCGAGCTGTATCCGTCGCTGCAGCAACTGAAGGCTGCGTTCGATCCGTACAACCAGTTCAACCCGGGCAAGATCGCGACGCCGCCGGACCACGCGATGCGGCTGCTGAAGATCGACGAAGTACCGACGCGCGGCGACCACGACCGGCAGATCGACGAGCGCGTGTGGCAGAGCTACGGCACGGCGATGCACTGCAACGGCAACGGCGCGTGCTACAACTTCGATCCGGACGACGCGATGTGCCCGTCGTGGAAGGCGACGCGCGAGCGCGTGCATTCGCCGAAGGGGCGCGCGTCGCTGATGCGCGAATGGTTGCGCCTGCAAGGACAGGCCGGTGTCGACGTCGTCGCGGCGGCGCGCGCGCGGCAGCCGTTCCTGAGCGGCGTTGCCGCCCGCTGGCGCAACAGCCGCGCCGCGCGCAGCGGCGCGGCCGATTTCTCGCACGAGGTGTACGACGCGATGGCCGGGTGCCTCGCGTGCAAGTCGTGCGCGGGACAGTGCCCGGTCAAGGTCAACGTGCCCGAGTTCCGTTCGCGCTTTCTCGAGCTGTATCACCGTCGTTATCGGCGGCCGCTGCGCGACTACCTGATCGGCTCGCTCGAATTCACGATGCCGTGGATGGCGCGGGCGCCCGCGCTGTACAACGGGCTGATGCGCGCGGGGTGGGTGCGCACGCTGCTGGAGCGGCAGGTCGGCATGGTCGACAGCCCGCTGCTGAGCCGCTTCGATCTCGCGGCCGTGATCCGGCAATGGCGCGTGAAGCCGGCCGACCCGCATGCGCTCGCGGCGCTGAGCGATGTGCAGCGCGCGCGCAGCGTCGTCATCGTGCAGGACACGTTCACGCGCTATTTCGATACCGAGCAACTTGCGACGCTGATCGAGCTGGCGGCGCGCGTGGGTTTTCAGGTGTGGCTCGCGCCGCTCGCGCCGAACGGCAAGGCGCTGCATGTGCAGGGCTTTCTGCGGGCGTTCGAGAAGGCGGCGATCCGCAATGCCGCGCAGCTTGCGGCGCTCGCGCGGTCGGGCGTCGCGCTGGTCGGCCTCGATCCGGCGATGACGCTCACGTATCGGCAGGAATACCTGAAGGTGACGGGGCTCACCGATGTGCCGAAGGTCGCGCTGCCGCAGGAATGGCTGCTGCAGGCGCTGCCGGAAGCCGGCGCGGACGGCGTGTCCCGTACATACCGGCTGCTGCCGCACTGTACCGAGAAGACCAATGCGCCCGACAGCGGCAAGCAATGGGCGCAGGTGTTCGCGCGGCGCGGGCTGCGTTTGCAGGTTCAGGCGACCGGGTGCTGCGGGATGTCCGGTACGTATGGGCACGAGGCGCGCAACCTGCAGACGTCGAAGACGATCTATTCGCAGTCGTGGGCCGCGCACGTCGATGCGCCGGGGGACCAAGGAGAGGCGCTGGCGACCGGGTATTCATGTCGCAGCCAGGTGAAGCGCATGTCGTCGACGCAGTTGCGTCATCCGTTGCAGGCGCTGCTCGATCACGTTCGTGCGGCGGGGTGACGATCGGGCGGTGCGTGCTGCATTGCCCGTGTGACGGCGTCGCGCGTCGCGCGGCAATCTCAGTGCCGCCATCGACGCATGCGAAAGGGTCAGTCAGGAATCGGCTTTCGCGGCCTTCCGCGCATGCGTCTTGTCGGCCGCGGGAAACGTGCCGACGCCGCGCGGCCGTTTCGGTTCGATCCGCATTTGCCGGATCACGCGCCGGAAGTCGATCTCGTGCGCGGCCAGCGCGCCGATCAGCTTCGCGATGACCGCGAGGTGGGAGGGCACCGTGCCCTTGCTCGAATAGTTCGTGATCGAGCTTTCGTTCATCCGGATCAGACGCGCGAACTCGCGCGACGTCAGCTGCGCTTTTCTCAACTCCTGCTGAAATTCGGTATACGCCATTGCACACATGTTGCTTCGTCTCCGTGTTTCAGAAATCGGCCCGCGCGGCGCCGGCGCCGACGGGTGGCGTTCCCGTCGTGCCGGCGCACTGGCGGGTTACATCTTGACCTGGTCGAGGAAGGTCTTCTTGCCGGTCTTGTAGCCGTAGATCGAGATGATCCCGTGCGTCAGGTCGCCCTTCGCGTCGAACGTCGTCGTGCCGATCACGCCGTCGTATTTCGTCGCCGGCATCGCCGCGAGGATCTTCGCCGGGTCCGTCGAGTTCGCGCGCTTCATCGCGTCGACGGCGATGTAGACCGCGTCGTACGCGAACGGCGCATCGAACTTGATGCCCTGGTTGAAGCGCTTTTCGTACTTCGCGACGAACTTCGCGCCGCCCGGCATCGTCTCGAGCGCCGCGCCGGCCTGCGAGCACAGCACGTTGTCGGCTGCCGGGCCGGCCAACTGGGCCAGCGAGTCGGTGCACACGCCGTCGCCGGACAGGATCTTCGCGCGCAGGCCGAGCTGCTTCGCCTGCTTCGCGAGCGGGCCGCCGGTGGCGTCCATGCCGCCGTACATGATCGCGTCGGGGTTCTCGCCCTTGATCTTCGTGAGAATCGCGCGGAAGTCGACCGCCTTGTCGTTGGTCGCATCGTGCGACAGCACCTTCAGGCCGAGCGCCTTCGCCTTCTTCTCGAACTCGTTCGCGAGGCCCTGGCCGTATGCGGTCGAATCGTCGATCACCGCCACGCTCTTCACGCCCTTCGACTGCGCGTAGCTTGCGAGCGCCGGGCCCTGCTGCGCGTCGGTCGCGACGACGCGGTAGGTCGTCTTGAAGCCTTGCTGCGTGTAGGTCGGGTTCGTGGCCGACGGCGAGATCTGCACGATGCCGGCATCGCTGTAGATCTTCGATGCCGGGATCGACGTGCCCGAGTTCAGGTGGCCGATGACGGCGACGACCTTGTCGTCGACGAGCTTTTGCGCGACCTGCGTCGCCTGGCGCGGGTCGGCCGCGTCATCCTGCGCGTCGAGTTGCAGCGTGACCTTCTTGCCGCCGATCGTCAGCCCCTTCGCGTTGATTTCCTCGACCGCGAGGCGCGCGCCGTTCTCGTTGTCCTTGCCGAGGTGCGAGATGCCACCCGTGGTCGGTTCGACGCTGCCGATCTTCACGACCTGATCGGCCATCGCGGTCGACGCGGCCGCGAATGCGGCGGCGGCCAGTGCAACGGTGATCAGGGGTTTGCAGCGCATGCCGACAATGCTTCGTTCCATCTGCCATCTCCGAATTGAATGTCTTTCTTCGACGTCTCGACCGGCCGGCTGCGGGCCGGGGCGATCGGACGAGTCTCCGTACCCATCATGGGCTTCACTTGCATCGCGCCCGGCCGTGTGACGGGCCGCCCGGGCGAGCGGGCGGGCTATCGCCCGGCGCCATGCAATTCGTATGAATATATCCGAAGCCGATTTTGCGCGCTGCAGCGAACCGTGTGACGGGGCGGGCACGGCCCGATTCGGTGCCCGGATTTCGAAGGTTCCGGATGCCGGGAAATCGCGCGACGTGGCTGGCCAGGCTGCGGTTCGCTGTCGATGGCCTTACGGCCACATCCATTATTCGGCCGGTTGCAGGGGTGAAGCCATGGACACTGATACGCGGTCAGTCGGGAACTGTTCGGTCGATTTGTCTGCACAGTTTGGACGCTCGCCATCGCGCATCCGGGTTCATGGAAAAGTTTCATCGAGCGCGATACCTTTCATATGCAACTAACGGTCATGCCCGGCAGTGCCGACGGATTGGCGCGGGTCGACTGCCCGGACAATGCATCCGGCTTCGCAGATGTCGGGGGCTCGCCTGGACCACCACGCTTTCGGATCGTCGGGCCGGCATTGCCATCCGGTGCAACCGCGATCCTACGAACGTCCGCGCAATGCGACGAAGACCACGCCTGCAATCGCCAGCAGGCCGCCGCATAGCGTTTCGATGCCCGGCCGCTCGCCCGTCAGCACCGTCGACAGGGCTGTCGCGACCGCTGGCGTAAGATAGAGGAAGTTGGCGGCGCGCGCCGCACCGAAGTAGCCGAGTGCGAAGGTCCAGGTCGCGTAACCGAGTGCCGCGGGAAATACGCCGAGGATCAATACCGCCAGCGTCGTGTCGTGCGACGCGCCGCCGAGCGAGTGGAGCGCGCCGGGCAACCAGGGTGTGAGCAGCAGCGCGCCGGCCAGCAGCGTGTACGCGGCACAGGGCAGTGCGCCGTACACGGGAATCAGCCGCCGCTGCAATACGAAATAGCTGGCCGAACACAGGGCCGCGCCGAGAATCAGCGTGCTCCCCGAGCCGAGGACAAGCCCGCCCGGCTGCCCATGCGCGATCACCGCAATGCCGGCCAGGCTGACCAGCGAACCGAGCCATCCGCGGAGATTGAATCGTTCGCCGAGAAACACGGCGGCAAGCAGCGCCGTGAAGATCGGCAGCGTGTTCACGATGAAACTCGCCGCGCCGGCCGACACGGTTCGCTCGCCGGTATTGAGCAGTGCGTTATAGAGCGCGATGCCGAGGAAACCGCAGGCCAGGAAGCGCAACGCGTCGCGTTTCGCGGGCCTCGTAGGCTGCCGCCACGCAAGCCACGCGATCACGAGCAACGCGGCGGCGGCAAAGCGCGCCGCTGCGAGTTGCAGGGGCGCCAGGCCGTGCAGGCCGATCCGGATGAACGGGAATGCGGAGGCCCACGACACGATCGTGAAAGCGACCGCGCCTGCCGCGACCAGCGGTTGTCGCGCGCCGCGCGACGACGGTGAGGAAAGGGTATTCATGCGGCAATGGTGCGATGTTGCGAGATGTTAAGCTAGCGCACAGATCAACATCCGGATATGACCATGGCTCACAGCTCGGTTCGGCGGCGAGCCGATAGTCCGGCGCGTGCGCGTCAGGTTGCGGATGCACTGCCGGTTGCAGCGTCGGCGCCTGGCCCGCGGCCGCCGCTTGCCAGCCTGGAGACCGTCTGCACGGTGGCACGTCAGGGTTCGTTCCTGGCGGCCGCCGACGTTTCCGGCGTGACGCACGGCGCGATCAGCCGGCGGGTGGCCGCCGTGGAAAACTGGCTGGGCATGGCGCTGTTCGAACGTCATGCGCGTGGCGTGCGCCTGACGCCGGACGGACAGCGCTTCGTCGGCCGGATCGAACAGGCGTTCGCGATCATCGACAGCGCGGCCGACCAGTGGCGCTCGCCGCGTACGCCGCGACTGGTCAGGATGAGCGTGGTGCCGGCATTCGCGCAGCTCTGGCTGTTCGAGCGGCAGCATGCGCTCGAGAGCGAGGCCCCCGCGTTGCGGATCGAACTCGGCATCGAGCTTCGCAACGTGGATATCGCCGGCGGCGAAGCGGACCTGTCGATCCGGTATGGGCGCGGCAACTGGCGTCAGCTCGAAACCCGCGCGTTCATGCCGGAGCGGCTTTATCCGGTCGCGCATCCGCGGCTCGCCGCGCAACTGGCAAAGGTGCGCCGCCGGCGCGGCGATGCCGCGCTGCTCGAGATGCCGCTGCTGCACGATTCCGACGTGACCGGATGGCGCACCTGGTTCGAGTCGCTGGGCATTCCGTTCAAGCCGCGGGCGCAGGATCGCCGTTTCGAGGATTACAACCTGGTGCTGGCGGCAGCCGAAGCAGGGCTCGGCGTGGCGCTGGCGCGAACGCCGCTCGCGGACGCATATCTGAAGCGCAGCGCGCTCGTTCGGGTGAGCCGCCACGAGGTCGATTCGCTGCTCACGTACCACTTCGTGCATGCGAAGGGGGAGAGTCGGCCGGAGGTGCTCGCGTTGATGGAGCGGATGCGGGCGGCGTTGGCGGAGCAGGGTTAGGTGGTGGGGGCGAGGGGGCCTGCTTCGGCGGCGCGCTCGGGGCCCGTGCCTGGATACATGGAGATGGGCCGCGGGATCGTCGACAACGCGACCGCGGAAACGATGAGGTTGGAGAGATGAACGCAAATCGAGAAATTGTGCAGCCGTTCGGATGCACGGGAGGTACACGATGAACAGACCAGACAAGTCGTCGAAAGCGCGTGCGGCGCTTGATCAGTTGTTCTCGGGCCTTGCGCCCGCGGACGCGAAGAGTGCGTCACGTCCGGGCAATCCGTTCGAAGCGGCGGGAGACGAGGTGTCCATCGACGCCGACGGCCGGGTTGAAGTGACGCTGTCGACCAGAATCCAGTTGCGCGGCTATCCGGGCGCGGACGCGTTCATGAAGCGCATGGCCGAAGCGTGGGGCCTCGAGTGGGGGACGTATGACAGCGTTCAGGCCATCGCGAAGCTGCCTGCCGGATGGCGCTCGCGCCGGCTTCCGGAAGTCACGCAGATCGTCGACGGACACGATGTGCTGCGCGCGGAGAGCAGCCTGCAGGGCGGCGAGATGTCGTATCTGAAAGTGAACCCGCGGTACTACATCGACGCACGCAAGGGGTTCGGCTGGGGAAAGTCGTCGAAGGCGTCCGACGATCCGGATCTCGACGGTCCCGACTGGAACTGCTTCGTGATCGATCGGGAAAAGTCCATCGAAGTGCACGAATTGACGACCTCGTCGTTGAAAGCCGATATGGACAATGCCCGCGCGACATTGCTGAAATGGCTTGACGAACACTATCCCAAACATCGCGATCCGTTTGCGTACTGGACGGACTGCGAAGGGGCGTCCTGACTTTGCGTGGCCGCCCGGTTCGGTATCGCGGGCACACGCTGCCCGATCGGAATCGGAGCGAACGGCGCGCACGCCGCTTCGATGCATCGGCCGGTCGCGATGGGGGCGCCAATTGAAACAAACCAGTCCGGTCCCGATTCTCTGGGCAGCGTTTGGCGCGGCTGTCGGGTCGACCGTCATCGAGCTGCTGCTCTGGTCGATCGCCGGCGATGACGCCGTTCGGAACCTGCTTCGCGACGCGCGCCTGACGGCAGCGATCGTGATGGGGCGCGGCGTGCTCGGCACGTCCGCCGGCTTCGATCCGATGGTCATGGGTGTCGCGACACTCGTGCATGCCGCTCTGTCGCTTGCCTATGCAGCCGTGTTGGCGAAGGTGGTCCGGAACATGTCGCTCGGGGCCGCGCTTCTCGCCGGCGGCGCGTTCGGGTTCATCCTGTACGGCGTCAACCTGCACGCCTTCACGGCGATTTTCCCGTGGTTCATCCCGGTTCGCGGCGCGATCACGCTGGTGGCCCATCTGGTATTCGGGGTTACGGCAGCGGCTATCTACCATGTCGTCAAACGCCCGGTTTGACGGTGACCGCCGCAACGATTGCCGACGGCTCCCGCTTCCGTCATTCGCATCCCGACCCCTGGAATAACCGGGCGTGCTGCTTCGTTTAGCCGTCAGGAGACCCGATACGAAGCGGTGGCCCGTTACCGCCGCGCGATGAATCTTGCGCAAGCAATCCAGCGTGCCGGGCGCCGCCCGTGACGCCGGCGGTCAAGTGGTCGGGGCAACAATGCAGGAGCCGATCATGTGCAACATGTTTCGATTCGGGATAGGCATCGTCTGTCTTGGCCTTTCCGCGCCCGTCCTTGCGCAAATGGACGACGAATTACCGGACTACGGCACAAACTGCCGCGCGGTCGTCGCGCAAGCGGACATCGACGGCACGGAACAGCAAATCGTGGGGCGGGCGTGCCTGCAAAGCGATGGCACATGGCGGATCGTGCAAAGTGACGACGGCAGCGTGCTGTGGTACCCGGCGGCGGCCTATCCGTATCCCGACCCGTGGTATTGGGGGCCGCCGCTTTTCATCGGCGCGGGCGTGAGCTTCGTCTTCGTCGATCGGTTCCGTCATTTCCACCACTTCGATCACTTCAATCAGATGGATCATCGCCGCTTCGGCGTGCCGATGGGCGCAGGCTTTCACCGTAGCCCGTTCCTCGGCGGCGGCGGGCATGGGTTCGGCGGCATGCATCGGTTCGGTGGCATGAGCGGGGCTGGCGGAATGCGGCGCCATTAGGCCTGCGTTTCGACGTACGGCAACCGCGTTGCCCGGTTCAAACACTAAGTTTAGCTGAACGTTTTGCACGGAAGCGCGAACAGCGTAAACGGCGCAGGCGCGCACCATGGTGCGCGCCTGTCTGGCTGTCGCGATCAGAACTTGTGGCGAATCCCGACGATCGCGAGTTCCTGCGTATCGGTGCCGGAGTTCACGCCGTACGAGCCGACCGACGCGGCGGCCTTCACGGTCGCACCGCTCGCGTTGAGCGTGTTGCCGCTCGCCTTCTGATAGCCGAACAGCGCGTACAGGTCGGTGCGCTTCGACAGCGCGTAGTCCGCGCCGAGGTTGACCTGGTTGTAGTGCGCGGAAGCCGGGCCCGTCAGCGACGTGTAGTTGTAGCCGACGCCCGCGCGCAGCGCCGGCGAGAACTGCCAGTTGAAGAACGCCGAGCCGTTGTTGAACTTCGCGTTCTGGCTGAACGCCGACAGCGTGTCCGCGCCGTACTGCGTGTTCGAATACGCGAGGCCGAAGGTCGCCGGCCCGGCTACGTACTGGCCGGCCACGCGCACGATCTGGATCGACTTCGCGCTCGAAAAGCCCTGGTTGATCACGGTATTGAACAGCGTGTCCGAGCTGCTCGACCACGTGCGCACGCCGTTGGCGGGCGTCGAGCCGCCGTTCGCGTAGAAGAAGCCGGCGCCGAGCGACAGCGGGCCGTTCGCGTAGCTCGCGCCGAAGCTGTACGTGCGGCCGTTGCCGGTGGCGCCCGCGACGCCGCCGAAGCCGTACAGCGCCGCGAACTGGAAGCCCGAGATCAGCGGGCTCGTGTATTTCACCGAGTTGCTGACGCGCAGGCTGTTGTCGTAGTTGTCGAGATCGCCCGGCGTCGCGAATACGCCGCCGAAGTAGTTGTCCTGCGTGAGGCCCTGCACGAGATCGACGACCGGATCGTACTGGCGGCCGAGCGTCACGGTGCCGTACGTGCTGCTCGCGAGGCCGACGACGGCCTTGCGGCCGAATTCGCGCTGGCCCTGGCCGAGCGCGCCGGTGCCGATGTTGAAGCCGTTCTCGAGCTGGAACAGCGCGGACAGCCCGCTGCCGAGATCCTCGATGCCGCGCAGCCCCCAGCGGCTGCCCGACAGGTTGCCGCTGCTGAACTTGACGAGGCTCGACGCGTTGCCGCCGCTCGCGTTCTGCGCGTTGTGCACGTATGCGATGCCCGCGTCGGCGATGCCGTACAGCGTGACGCTGCTTTGCGCATGCGCGCCGGCGGCGCAGAGCGCGGCCGGCAGCGCGAGCAGTGCGAATGAGCGGATTCGTTTCATGGTCGGATTCCCCCGTTGGTCGATGTGTCTGACGAGTCGGTGAACGATACGGACAGCGCATCGTCGAGGGAACCAACAAATTGTCGAATCGTTATGAGGCGGCGCGACGCTCCGGTTGCCGCCGTATGGTTGTGCTGGCAACCGATGCGGCAGGGGCACGCCGTTTCAGGCGTCTGCGCTATTGGGCACGACGCCTGGCGTTTCGACACGGCGCCTACTGCTCCGCCCCCTCCGCTTCCGCCGTTTCGCCGAGGAACCCGCCGCTCTGGTGCGCCCACAGCGCCGCATAGATGCCGCCCGCCTGCAGCAGTTGCTGGTGCGTGCCTTCCTCGACGATGCGTCCTTCGTCGAGCACGATCAGCCGGTCCATCGCCGCGATCGTCGACAGCCGGTGCGCGATCGCGATCACCGTCTTGCCGCTCATCAGCGTGTCGAGGCTGCGCTGGATCGCGACTTCGACCTCGGAATCGAGCGCGCTGGTCGCTTCGTCGAGCACCAGGATCGGCGCGTCCTTGAGCATCACGCGCGCGATCGCGACACGCTGCCGCTGGCCGCCCGACAGCTTCACGCCGCGTTCGCCGACCTCGACGTCGTAGCCGCTGCGCCCGTGGCGATCGCGCAGCCGGTCGATGAACTCGGACGCTTCCGCGCGCACGGCCGCGTCCTGCATTTCGCGCTCGGTTGCATCGGGTCGACCGTACAGCAGGTTCTCGCGCATCGTCCGGTGCAGCAGCGACGTATCCTGCGTGACCATCCCGATCGCGCTGCGCAGGCTGTCCTGCGTGACGTGCGCGATGTCCTGCCCGTCGATCCGGATCGTGCCGCCGCCCACGTCGTAGAAGCGCAGCAGCAGGTTCACGAGCGTCGACTTGCCGGCGCCCGAGCGGCCGATCAGGCCGATCCGCTCGCCCGGCCGGATCGTCAGGTTCAGCCCGTCGAACACCGCGCGGTCGTTGTCCTCGTGCGCGAACTGCACGTTGTCGAACACGATCCCGCCGCGCTGCACCGCGAGCGGCTTCGCATCGGGCGCGTCGACCACGCTGCGCACCTTCGTCAGCGTGTTGATGCCGTCCTGGATCGTGCCGACGTTCTCGAACAGCTCGGTCATCTCCCACATGATCCAGTGCGAATAGCTCGACAGGCGCAGCGCCATCGCGATCACGGCCGCGACGACGCCCGCGCTCGCTTCGCCATGCATCCACAGATACAGCGCGAGGCCGGTCGAGCCGACCAGCAGCAGCGTCGACAGCAGGTGGTTGACGATCTCGAACGCGCTGACGAGCCGCATCTGCGCGTCGCCGGTCGCCTTGAACGCTTCCATCGCACGGCGTGCGTGGTCGGCTTCGCGCCGCGTATGCGAGAACAGCTTCACGGTCGTGATGTTCGAATATGCGTCGGTGATGCGGCCCGTCATCAGCGCGCGCGCGTCGGCCTGCCGGCTGCCGACGGCGCCGAGTCGCGGCACAAAAAACGCGCATGCCGCGCCATAGCCGAGCGCCCACAGCGCGAGCGGAATCATCAGCCGCCAGTCGAAGCTCGCTGCAAGCGCGAGGATGCCGATCAGGTAAGCAGCGACGCCGATCACGACGTCGACCGACATGAACAGCGCATCGCGCACGGCGAGCGCGGTCTGCATGATCTTGGTCGTCACGCGGCCGGCGAATTCGTTCGCATAGAACGACAGGCTCTGGTCGAGCATCAGCCGGTGAAACAGCCAGCGCAGCCGCATCGGGAAGTTGATCGCAAGCACCTGGTGCTTGACCATCGTATGCAGCGCGATCAGCAGCGCGCTGCCGACGAGGATCGCCGCGAAGCCGGCGAGCGTGCCGAAGTGGCGGCCGCCGAACTCCCCCGGCGTCGCCGCCGACGACAGCCAGTCGACCACGCGCCCCATCATCGCGAACAGTGCGGCTTCGTACGCGGCCAGCGCGGCCGACGTCAGCGCGATCAGCAGAATCCAGCTGCGTGCGCCTTTCGTGCACGCCCAGACGAACGAAAAGAATCCCTTCGGCGGCGTGACGGGATCTTCGAGCGGGAAAGTCGGCAGGCGCCGTTCAAACCACGAGTACATCGACTGTTCTCCTTATTCGGTCCGACGCAGCGGGCGGGCCGGTGATGCAGGTGCCGGGCGCGACGCGATGTCGGGGTGCTGGCGCGCACTCCGTACCGACCGACGATTGCGTCGTGGTCGCGTCGCCCGGCTGCGAGTGTCGCATCGATTCGATCGGGCTGCAGGCCGGTTGTAAGCAGCAGCGGCCGTGCGGGGCGGCGCGTGCCTGTACCGCGGGGCTTTCGGGACTTTTCATCCCGCCCCAAAAAAAGTCCTTGACTGTCTATCTATGAGTAGATAAAGTTCGATCCATGGAAACGAAACCGACCGTCCGCGAACAGATTCTCGACCACGCGATCACGCTGATGATGCTGCGCGGTTACAACGGCTTCAGCTATCGAGACCTGTCCGACCTGGTGGGCGTGAAGACGTCGAGCATCCACTATTACTTCCCGTCGAAGGATGACCTCGTGCTGGAAGCGGTAGCGGCCTACAGCGACGAAGTCCTCGCGGCCATGCGGGCGATCGATCCGGCGTTGCCGGCCGACGTGAAGCTGAGCCTGTACACGAAGCTGTTCGGCCGGACGCTCGGCGACGGCAACCAGATCTGCCTGTGCGGGATGCTCGCGGCCGACATCGAATCGTTGCCGGAGAACGTGCGGCAGGCCGTGCAGGCATTTTTCAAGGCCAACGAGAACTGGCTTGCGGAATTGCTGGCGCAGGGCGCGAAGGAAGGCACGCTGCAGTTCAGCGGCAAGCCCGAAACGGCGGCGCGCGCGTTGTACGCGGCGTTCCAGGGCAGCGTGCTGGCCAGCCGGCTGTTTCACACACGGGCGCGTCTCGAGGATGTCGAGGCCGTCTGGAAGACCCGGTCCTGACGGACGGGGCAAGCAGTCAGGCGGTTCGCCGCCTTTTGTCGGGTTTTGTTATCTATCTTTTGGTAGATAGATAATCGGAGCAGGTGGATCGCCCGCCTGCATTTTTTGGGGATGTTTATCTATCTATGGGTAGATAAACAAGCGTGACGCCGGCGGCAAGGCCTTCGGCGCGCGGTCCCGGGTTGGAAGGCTGTTTCACTCACTGATTGAAAAGGAGTCTGTCATGTCGATCGAAAAAGTGCTGTACCGCGCCCATGCAAAAGCCACCGGCGGCCGCGACGGCCGTGCCACGGTGCCCGAAAGCGGCCTGGATCTGAAGCTGACCACGCCGCGCGAACTCGGCGGCGCGGGCGGCGCAGGCGCGAATCCCGAGCAACTGTTCGCGGCCGGCTATAGCGCGTGCTTCATCGGCGCGATGAAGTTCGTCGCGGCCCGCGACAAGATCGCGATCCCCGCGGATGCCGCCATCGAAGGCAGCGTCGGCATCGGCGCGATCCCGAACGGTTTCGGCATCGAAGTCGAACTGAAGATTTCGCTGCCGGGCCTCGATCGCGACACCGCGCAGACGTTGATCGACCGTGCACACGTCGTCTGCCCGTACTCGAACGCGACGCGCGGCAACATCGACGTCACGCTCACGCTCGTCTGATCGCACGTACTACGAACCATTGATCGCCATTCACCGGTTAAGCCAAGGAGTTTCATCATGAAGATCGTCAAGCCGCTGCTGATCGCCGCCGCCGTCGCGGCCGCGTTGTCCACCGCGTCCGCCGCATTCGCCGCCGGCGCCGAAGCCGTCCGGCCCGATGCGGCGACGAGCGGGTTCCTCGCCGCGCTGAACGGCCAGAAGGGCCCCGGCCTCGAAACGTTGAGCCCCGCGAAGGCACGCCAGGTGCTCGTCGACGCGCAGAACGGCCCGAAGGTCGACCTGTCGGGCATCGACGTGTCGAACCGCACGATCGAGCAGGACGGCTTGGCGGTGCCGATCACGATCGTTCGCCCGCAGGGCGCGACGGGCACGCTGCCGGTGTTCATGTTCTTCCACGGCGGCGGCTGGATTCTCGGCGACTTCCCGACGCATGAACGCCTCGTGCGCGATCTCGTCGTGCAGTCGGGCGCCGTCGCGGTGTTCGTGAATTACACGCCGTCGCCGGAAGCGCATTACCCGGTCGCGATCAACCAGGCGTATGCGGCGACGAAGTGGGTGGCCGCGCACGGCGCGGAGATCGGCGTCGACGGCGGCCGCCTCGCGGTGGTCGGCAACAGCGTCGGCGGGAACATGGCGGCCGTGGTGTCGCTGATGGCGAAGGACAAGGGCGGCCCCGCGATCCGCTTCCAGGGCCTGATGTGGCCCGTCACGGACCACGACTTCAATACGGGCTCGTACAACGCGTATCAGCAGGGCCACTTCCTGACGCGGCCGATGATGAAGTGGTTCTGGGACGCGTACACGAAGAACGAAGCGCAACGCAACGACGTCTACGCGTCGCCGCTGCGTGCGAGCACCGCGCAGTTGAAGGGCCTGCCGCCCGCGCTGATCCAGGTCGCGCAGTTCGACGTGCTGCGCGACGAAGGCGAAGCATACGGCCGCAAGCTCGACGCGGCCGGTGTCGACGCGACGACCACGCGCTACGACGGCACGATTCATGATTTCGGTCTGCTGAACGCGCTGGCTGCGGATGCACCGACGAAGGCCGCGACGAAGGCGCTGGCGAATGAAATCGCGACTCGGCTGAAGTAACGTGGCGGGTGGCATTCGAATTCGAAAGAATGCATTCGAATGCGAAACACGAAGCGGCGGGCTCATGCCCGCCGTTTTTGCATACGGACGACAGGCGCGGTGAAAGACGACGCCACTCGCGTCCGGACCGTCGCGCGATCGCTCCTTCGTCTCGCCCGGTTCCGCCCGCTCTCTTGGCTGATCCGACCGGATTGAAACGGCCGAACCGGGATCGCGCGATCGTGCGATTGCGCCGTCGCGACCGCTCGCAGGCATTGTTGGTACGATCGCGCATATCGTTCACGCCGGCGCCGCAAGCCGCCGGCCCGGCGGCCGCGCGGACTCGCGGCCACCTTCCGGAGAAGCGGTTCATGCTGCAGGCGTTCGCGGTCTTGCTGGTCTTCCAGTGTCTAGGGGAAGGCGTGTCCTATCTGTTCGCCCTGCCGGTGCCGGGCCCGGTGATCGGCATGCTGCTGCTGTTCGGCTTCGTGATGCTGCGTCCGCAGGTGGCCGACGCGATCGAGCCGACCGCGCTCGAGCTGCTGCGCCACCTGTCGCTGCTGTTCGTGCCGGCCGGCGTCGGCATCATGGTGTCGGCCGACCGCGTGCGCGGCGATGCGGTGGCGGTCGTCGTCGCGCTGGCGGTGAGCACCACGCTCGCGATCGCCGTGACGGCGCTCGTCACGCGTGCGCTGCTGCGGCGCCAGCGCCGCGCGGACGGCACCGCGGAGCGCACGCAATGACGGCCTTTCCGAAACTGGGCGCGATCTGGGTCTATCTCGCGGCGACCCCGCTGCTGGGCCTGACCATCACGTTGATCGCATATCTGTTCGCGCAGGCCGTTTATGCACGGGCGCGCTTCAACCCGCTCGCGAACCCCGTGCTGATCGCGGTCGCGCTGATCGTCGTGCTGCTGACGATCACGCATACGCCGTATCCGACCTATTTCGAAGGCGCGCAGTTCGTCCATTTCCTGCTCGGCCCCGCGACCGTCGCGCTCGCGCTGCCGCTGTACCGGCAGTGGTCGAAGCTGCGGCGCAGCGCGCTGCCGCTGCTCGTCGGCCTGCTCGCAGGCTCGCTGACCGCGATCGTGTCGGCGGTCGGCATCGCCGCGCTGTTCGGCGCATCGCACCAGACGATCGCGTCGCTCGCGCCGAAATCGGCGACGACGCCGATCGCGATGGCCGTCGCCGCGGAGATCGGCGGCATTCCGTCGCTGACCGCCGTGCTCGTGATCTCGACCGGGATCTTCGGCGCCGTGTGCGCACGCGGGATCCTCAACGCGCTGCGGATCGACGAGCCGGCCGTGCGCGGCTTCGCGCTCGGCGTCGCGTCGCACGGGATCGGCACCGCGCGCGCGTTCCAGGTCAGCGAGGAGGCCGGCGCGTTCGCCGGGCTCGGAATGGGGCTGAACGGCGTGCTGACGGCGTTCGTCGTGCCGATCCTGCTGCCGGTGCTGTCGCGCTGGGTCTGAGCGTCGTGTGCCCCGGGTTATCGGTTTCCCTGATGGGCGCGGACGGCATGGCGACACGACGGCGTGCCCGGCGCGCATGTATCGCTGTCGTTATCAGGAGAATTCAGGAACGCACACGGACATTTGCACAGCGATCGGCTAACGTTGCATCGGCGCCGTTGTCGCAAGCCGTCGCGTGCGCGCTGATATTCGACCCACAACCAATGATCGACAAGGAGATCCGGCCATGAAGAAGTCTCGCGTGGTTTCGGTGGCAGTAGCAATAACGGCGTCGTTCGGTCTGCTGTTGACCGCCGCGCCGGCGGCATACGCGCAGGACCCGGCGTCCGCGCCGACGCAGAAGCAGCTCGACAAGGCGCAGAAGAAGGCGGCGCGCAAGGCGGCACGGGCACGCCACGCGTCGGACCTGAAGGCGATCGGCACCGGCAGCGGTTACCGGCTGACCAACGACCAGAGCAATTATCCGCAGAACGCCGTGCAGAAGGCGCCCGCGACGAAGGCGGCGCCCGCCGCGCCGGCTTCGGGGCAGTAATGGCCGGCAAACACGCATGAACGGACGGCGCCGGGTTGCCCCGGCGCCGTCCGTTCGTGTGCGGTTTTCCGGGAATGCCGGACCGTGTGCGGCCGGCGGATTCCCGGATGGCGCGGCGCGTTACGACGCGAGCTTGCTCGCGAGTTCCGCGACGTGCTTGCCCTGGTAGCGCGCGATTTCGAGTTCGTTCGCGCTCGGCTGGCGGCTGCCGTCCGCGCCTGCGAGCGTCGTCGCGCCGTACGGCGTGCCGCCGGTGATTTCGTTCATGTTGACGAGCCCGCTGCATGCATACGGCACGCCCACGATCACCATCCCCTGGTGCAGCAGCGTCGTGTGGAACGACGTGATCGTCGTTTCCTGGCCGCCGTGCTGCGTGCCGGTCGACGCGAACACGCTGCCGATCTTGCCGACGAGTGCGCCCTTCATCCACAGGCCGCCGGTCTGGTCGAGGAACGTGCGCATCTGGCCGGCCATGTTGCCGAAGCGGGTCGGCGTGCCGAAGATGATCGCGTCGTAATCGGGGAGTTCGTCCACCGTGGCGACCGGTGCGGCCTGGTCGACCTTCACGCCGATCGCCCTGGCCTGATCGACGGGGATCGTTTCCGGCACGCGCTTGAGCGCGACCTCGACGCCGGGCACCGATTTCGCGCCTTCCGCGACGTGTTGCGCCATCGTTTCGACGTGCCCGTAGGACGAGTAGTAAAGAACGAGTACCTTGGCCATGATGCGAATCTCCGATTAAAAAGGCCCCGCGTTCGGCGGGGCCTGGTTTCCCGAGCGGGCGTTATGCCCACTCGGCCGTCACTTCGACCGGGCGCAGGTCGAACACCAGCACTTCGGCATCGTTGCCGTCGGCGAGCGTCAGCGCCTGTTCGCCGCGGATGCGCGCGCCGTCGCCTTCGCCGAGCGTCATGCCGTTGACCGTCACGCTGCCGCGTGCAACGTGCACGTAAGCGAAGCGGTCCGGTGCCAGTTCCAGCGTCGCGCGCTCATCGCCGTCGAACAGGCCCGCGTAGATCCGCGTGTCCTGCCGGATCTTCAGCGAACCGGCGTCGCCGTTCGGCGACACGACCAGCGTGAGCTTGCCGCGCTTGTCGTCGGCCGCGACGTTCGTCTGCTGATAACGCGGCTCGGCACCCTTTTCGGCCGGTCCGACCCAGATCTGCAGGAAGTGGACTGGCGTTTCCGGCGAGTGGTTGAACTCGCTGTGGCGCACGCCCGTGCCCGCGCTCATCAGTTGCACGTCGCCCGGCACGATCACCGACCCGGTGCCCATCGAGTCCTTGTGTTCCAGCGCGCCGTCGAGCACGTACGACAGGATCTCCATGTCGCGGTGCGGGTGCGTGCCGAAGCCGCGGCCCGGTGCGACGCGGTCGTCGTTGATCACGAGCAGGTCGGAGAAGCCGACTTGCTTCGGATCGTAGTAATTCGCGAACGAAAACGTATGACGGGAGCTGAGCCAGCCATGCTCCGCACGGCCACGTTGGTTTGCTGCACGGATTTCGATCATGATTTCTGTCCTTGAAGTCGCCGGGCCTCGGAAGTGGGTCCGGCCGTTCGTTGAGATGAATCTTAGGTCAATCGATTTGACAAATAAATGGCTGCAGAGATAATGACTGTCGCTATGGAGTGGACAATATGGAACTCAACGACTTGCGGATCTTTGTCGCGACGGTCGACGCGGGCAGCTTCACGGCGGCGGCCGACCAGCTGATGCTGTCCAAGCAGTTCGTCAGCCGGCGCACGATGGCGCTGGAGGCGTCGCTCGGCGTGCGGCTTCTGCACCGCAACACGCGCAATCTCGCGGTGACCGAATCGGGGCAGGAGTTTTATGTACGAGCGCAGCGGATCCTTGCCGAGATCGCCGACGCCGAGCAGGCAATGTCGGTGCGCAGCACCGAGCTGCACGGTTCGCTGAAGATCAGCGCGCCGCTGTCGTTCGGGATCACGCATGTGTCGCCGCTGATCGCCGAATTCCTGTCCGCGCACCCGGCCGTGCGGCTGAATCTCGACCTGACCGACCGGCGCGTCGACCTGATCGGCGAGGGCTTCGATCTCGTGCTGCGGATCGGCTCGCTCGAGGATTCGACGCTGATCGCGCGCCCGCTCGGCGCGTGGCGGATGATCGCGTGCGCGAGCCCCGCCTATCTGAAGCGACAGGGCACGCCCGAAACACCGGCCGATCTCGCCGGCCATACGTGCCTGCTGTACGGGCGCGAGCGGCGCGTCGGCTGGGAATTCCGCGTCGATGGCGCGGCGCGCACGTTCGACGTGCAGGGGCCGCTCGTCGCGAACAACGGCGAAGTGGTGCGCGACGCGGCGATCGCGGGGCTCGGCATCGTGCTGCTGCCGCACTTCATCGTCGGCGCGGCGCTCGACAGCGGCGCGCTGGTGCCGGTGCTCGATGCGTATGCGCCGTCGCCGATCACGCTCAATGCGGTGTTTCCGCAGCACCGCGAAGGATTCGTCACGCTGCGCACGTTCATCGGGTTTCTCGCGGAGCGGCTTGGCGAGACTGCGCCGGCGACGAAGGGCGGGGCGGGCAGGCGGCGGTAGCGGGCGATGTGCGGTGAATAGCGGCGTTATTCTCCGCAGAAATTGCGGAGAATATTGAGCCATGCGGTGAATCGGTGGGATAATCTCCGCATCATGAGCGGAGATTACACCTTCATCTGGGAGGCGGCCGACTGGCCCGCGTGGCGCTTCGACCTCCCGGCACTTGCCACCTCACTCGCCGACGTCAGCCGTGCGCAAGGCATGCTGGCTGGGCGGCTGGCGGATATCGGCCTGGCGCTGCGCGATGAGGCCAGCCTGGTCGCGCTGACGGAGGACGTCGTCAAGACCAGCGCCATCGAGGGCGAAAACCTGAGCGTCGCATCGGTCCGATCGTCGATTGCACGCCGGCTCGGGGTCGATATCGGCGCACTGGCGCCGGTCGATCGCCACGTCGAGGGCGTGGTCGACATGGTGCTGGATGCGACGACCCATTCGGCGACGCCGGTCACCGAAAGCCGTCTGTTCGGATGGCATGCAGCCCTTTTCCCGACCGGCTATTCCGGGATGTCGCGGATCGCGGTCGGCGCATGGCGTACGGATGCGAGCGGGCCGATGCAGGTCGTGTCCGGGCCGATCGGTCGACAGCGCGTGCATTTCGAAGCACCGCCCGCCGCGCGTCTTGCGAACGAGGTCGGGCGCTTTCTCGCGTGGCTCAATGCCGCGCCGGTCGAGCCTTTACTGATCCGGGCCGGCCTGGCCCATCTGTGGTTCGTCACGCTTCACCCGTTCGACGACGGCAACGGCCGTATCGCGCGAGCGCTCGGGGATCTGGTCCTGGCGCGCGCCGATCGGAGTCCGCAGCGCTTCTATAGCCTGTCGGCGCAAATCCAGCGCGAGCGTAACGCGTATTACGACGTGCTGGAGCGTACGCAGCGCGGTTCGCTCGACGTCACCGAATGGCTCGCGTGGTTTTTGAATGCGCTCGGCAGGGCCGTCGATCACGCTCACACGACGCTCGACGCGGTCCTGGTCAAGGCGCGCTTCTGGCAGCGATGTGCGGGCTTCGTGATGAACGAGCGTCAGGTCAAGGTCATGAATCGCTTGCTCGACGGCTTCGAAGGGAAGTTGACGACCACCAAGTGGGCGGCTCTCGCAAAGTGTTCGCAAGACACGGCGCTGCGCGACATCACGGAACTCGTCGAGCACGGTGTGCTGCTTCGCTCGTCGTCCGGCGGGCGGAGTACGAGTTACGAGCTGGTTCCGTTCGACGGCTGACGGCTGCTCGCACCGTAACCGGCTTCGACGTTGGATGTCGCGCAGGCGCCGCCTACCGCACCCGCGCACGAACGCGATGGCGTTGGGGTTCATCGGGATCATCGATGCTGTCGTGCAATGCAGCGTGGCCGCCGGAACGGTTGCGCCGACATCGAACGTCGATTGATCGGCGTCGCGCATTCGGGTTACGCTGCGGCGGGCGACGGCATGCGTCGCATGCCGGGCCGGGCGTTTTACCTTGAATGTCGCGTGCAGGTAGCTTCTACAGGCGCGCGACCCAGCGACGAGCCAAGCCGATGACCATCCAGAACCTATCGAACGCGCGCAGGCAAGCCGCGATTCCCGCATGTGATACGCGGCACATGCGCGTGCGATCCATCGCGGCGGCCGCGCTGCTGACGCTGTTGCCGATCGCCGCGCATGCGGCCGGATTCGACTGCGCGAAGGCCGCGTCGCCGACCGAGAAGACGATCTGCGCGGACGCCGCGCTGTCGAAGCTCGACGGCGACCTTGCAGCGGCATGGAAGAAGGCGCTCGCGAAAGGCGGGGATACGGCCGCGCTGAAGGCCGCGCAGTTGAAGTGGCTCAAGCAGCGCGACCAGTGCGGCACCGAGGCGCCGTGCCTCGGCGACCGCTATCGCGAACGGCTCGCGAGCCTGAACGGCACGCCGCTTGCCGCGGACCGCTGGCAGCAGACGTGGTACCTGGCGAGCGACAACCCGTCGTTCGGCGGCGTGCTGACGTTGACCGGCACCGCACCTCGGCTGCATTTCGAACTGGGCGCCAACAACGGCGCGAATACCGGCGGGCTCGACGGCGACATCGTGCTGCACGGCGACAGCGGCACCTACCGCAAGGACACATGCCGGCTCGATTTCGACCGGAAGGGTGGGCGCATCCGCGTCACGCAACAGGGTGGGGATTTCGATTGCGGCGCCGGCGCGGGCGTCGTCTACGCGGGCGACTACGTGACCGCGTCACAGTTCCAGGCCAAACCGCAGGCCGACCTGCTGAGCCTCAAGGTCGTGACCGACGCGACGCAGAACGCGACCGCGCACAAGCTGCTTGGCGCCGACTACCCGACGCTCGTCGACCTGGTCAATGACAGCGCCGACGAAAAGGATCTCGACGGGCTGAATGCGCGCGTGAAGTCGTATTGGGTGCGCGGTATCGCGACGACGAACGCGGCGATCGTGATGAGCCGCGGTACCGATCTGTGGATCGGGCTGCTCGTGTTCGATGCGCAGAACAAGGTCCGGATGCGTTATTACTCGAACGCGCAGGCGTGGAAGAAAACCGTGCCGAAGACCATCCAGGCGTGGCACGACAATCTCGACAGGACGCTGCCGATCGACGTGATGCAGTGAGCGCGCGGGGCGGCCGGAGCCGCTCGACGCGTCTTCATTCTTTGCGCGATGCGCGTGCCCGCGCCGGCGGCGCGGCCGATTCCCGTATGCGCAATTCGGGCATGACGGCTCGACCGGGTCCCGTAACGCCGTGCTCGAGCGCGTCGAGCAACGCGTGCGCGGCCTGCCGTCCGATCGCATCGGTATCGACCCACATCGTCGTCAGCGGCGGCCTGATCTCGCGCGCGAGCGCGATGTCGTCGAACCCGGTGATCGACAATTGCGCGGGCACGTCGATGCCGAGCGCCTGCGCCTCGAGCAACGCGCCGAGCGCGAGCGCGTCGTTGCCGCAGATCACGGCCGTCGGCCGCGTCGCCGCGTCGCTGCCGGCGATCGCGCGCAGGCTCGCCCGCCCGAACGCGATCGTGGCCGCGCCTTCGTGCTGATGCACGGGGCGCACCGCGAGCCCGTGCGCGGCAAGCGTGTCGTGAATGCCGCGCAGGCGAGCCTGCACACGGTCGTTGTCGGCCGACGGCTGCATGATGATCGCGAAATCGCGGTGCCCGAGGTCGAGCAGGTGCGTGGTGAGCCGCGCGAACGCCGCGCGGTTGTCGAAGCCGATGCAGCAGTGCGGGCTGTCGTCGCGATAGGCGTACGTGACGACGTACGGCACGCCGTGCATCGCAAGCAGTTCGAACAATTCCGGCGGATACGCTTCGCCGACCAGCGAGACGGCTTCGACGCCGCGCGACAGCATCGCGCGCACCTGCGCCAGCGCCTGCGCGGGATCGTAGTTCGAGCAGCCCAGAAACAGCGTGATGCCGTGCTCGGCCATGACCGTCTGCATGCCCGCGACCTGCGACGCGAACACCTGGTCGTCGAGCGTCGGAATGATCGCGCCGGTGATGTGGGTGCGCGTGGACGCGAGCGCACGGCCGGCCGCATTCGGAATCCAGTTCAGTGCGCGCGCCGCGTCGCGCACGCGCTGCTGCACGTCGGCCGACACCTTGCCGGGATCGTTGTACACGCGCGAGACGGTCGCGGTCGACACGCCGGCCAGCTTCGCGACGTCACCGAGCACCGAGCGGCCGCTGCCGCGGCGCGCACGCGACGCGCCGCCGCGGGACGGGGGCGTGCTCATCGGCCGTCTCCCTGCGTGGCGGTGTTGCCGACGCCGCGCGCTGTCAAAAGCGTCATTGTTTACCCTCGATTCATGGTGGTCCCGCTTGCATCCCGATTCGATCCTGTGAGAATGTAAGCGCTATCTTGATGGTGCTCCGTATTATGTCAGACACATATTCCACCCGCATCGCGGAATTTTCATCGACGACGGCCTTCCCGGCCGTTTTGTCCATCTCAAATGTAAGCGATTACATCGAGAAATGAACAGCACCCGTTCACCGCATATCGCTGTCGTCGGCAGCGTGAACATCGACCTCGTCACGCGTGCGCCGCGCCTGCCGGTGCCGGGCGAGACGCTGCTCGGCACTGAATTCCAGACCGTTCACGGCGGCAAGGGGGCGAACCAGGCGGTCGCGGCCGCGCGTCTGGGTGCGTCGGTCGCGATGATCGGCTGCGTCGGCGACGACGCGTTCGGTGCGCGCCTGCACGGCGCGCTGGCGGCTGAACGGATCGACGTGACGCACCTGCATCGCATCGGCGGCGCGTCGACCGGTGTTGCCGCGATCACGGTCGCCGACGGCGGCGCGAACAGCATCGTCGTCGTGCCCGGCGCGAATGCGTGCCTCGACGCCGGCCGGATCGACGCGGCGCGCGAAACGATCGCCGGGGCGGCGCTGCTGGTATGCCAGCTCGAAGTGCCGATCGCGACCGTGGCGCACGCGATTGCCTGTGCGAGCGCGCGCCACACGCCGGTGCTGCTCAATCCCGCGCCTGCGCAGCCGCTGTTCGACGCGTTGCTGGCGCGAGTCGACTACCTCGTCGTCAACGAAACCGAAGCCGAGTCGCTGACCGGCATCGCCGTCGGCGACGATGCGTCGGCCGTGCGCGCCGCCGATGCGCTGTGCGCGAAGGGCGTCGGCAACGTGCTGGTCACGCTCGGCGCGCGCGGCGTGTGCTGGCGCGGCAGTGCAGGGAACGGCCGCCATCGTGCGATGTCGGTGACGGCCGTCGATACGACCGCGGCCGGCGACACGTTCGTCGGCGGGTTCGCGGCCGCCCGCGCAGGCGGCGCGTCGATGGACGACGCGATCGGCTTCGGTCAGCGTGCGGCCGCGATCAGCGTCACGCGCTATGGCGCGCAGACCTCGATCCCGACGCGCGAGGAAGTGACACGTATGGATACCTGAATTCCGCAAGCGACGGAATGGCTGGAACCGGCCGATACCCGAGACATGGAGACACACGTAATGAGCGAACACCAGACTGTTCCGCACGCGCCGCCGCGTATCCGGCGCGGGCAACGCATCGCGCTCGCGCTGTTGATGGCGAGCGGGATCGTCAATTATCTCGATCGCGGCACGCTGGCTGTCGCGAGCTCGGCGATCCGGGGCGATCTCGGCTTGTCGCTCGCGCAGATGGGGCTGCTGCTGTCGGCGTTCTCGTGGAGCTATGCGCTGTGCCAGTTTCCGGTCGGCGGGCTCGTCGACCGTATCGGTCCGCGCCGGCTGCTCGGCATCGGGCTGATCGTCTGGTCGTTCGCGCAGGCGGCCGGCGGCATCGTGTCCACCTTCGGCTGGTTCATCGTCGCGCGCATCGTGCTCGGCATCGGCGAGGCGCCGCAGTTCCCGTCGGCCGCGCGGGTGGTGAGCAACTGGTTTCCGCTGCGTGCGCGCGGCACGCCGACCGGAATCTTCAACGCCGCGTCGCCGCTCGGCACCGCGCTCGCGCCGTTGCTGCTGTCGATCCTCGTCGCAGCGTTCGACTGGCGCTGGGCGTTCATTGCGACGGGCGCAGCGGGTCTTGTCGTCGCCGTCGTCTGGTTTGCGCTGTACCGCGATCCGGTGCGCGCGCAACTGACGGTGGACGAGCGCAGCTATCTCGATGCCGATGCGCAGAGCGTCGTCGCGGCGCCGAAACTGACTTTCGGCGAATGGCGCAGCCTGTTCTCGCACGGCACGACCTGGGGGATGCTGATCGGTTTTTTCGGTTCCGTGTACCTGAACTGGGTCTACCTGACCTGGCTGCCCGGGTACCTGACGATGGAGCGGCACATGAGCCTGATCCGCACCGGGTTTGCCGCGTCGGTGCCGTTCCTGTGCGGGTTCGTCGGCTCGCTGGTCGCCGGCTGGCTGTCGGACGTGGTCACGCGTCGCAGCCGTTCGCCGGTCGTGAGCCGGCGCAATGCGGTGGTGGTCGCGATGCTCGGGATGGTCGCGTTCACGATCCCGGCCGCGCTCGTGCAGAGCAACGCGGTCGCGCTCGCATGCATTTCGGTCGTGATCTTTCTCGCCAACGCGGCGTCGGCCTCTTCGTGGGCGCTCGCGACGGCGGCCGCGCCGCCGAGCCGTGTCGCGTCACTCGGCGCGATCCAGAATTTCGGCGGTTTCATCGGCGGCGCGCTTGCGCCGATCCTGACGGGCATCATTGCGCAGAAGTGGTCGTTCGTGCCTGCGCTGCTGACCGCCGCGGCGATCGCGTTCGCCGGTGCGATGGCTTACCTGCTGCTGGTGCGCAAGCCGATTCCCGAGCAGGCGGCGAATGCCGCGCACGGACCATTGCCGGCGTGAGCACGCAGCTTGTACACGCTTCACTGAAGGAAGGAGAAACAGATGCAACACCAGCAGCAGGCGAACGTGACCATCGAGGGGATCGTACCGGTGATGCTGACGCCGTTCGACGATGCCGGCGCGATCGACTACGCGGGGCTCGAGCGGCTCATCGAATGGTATCTGGCGCACGGCGCGGATGCGTTGTTCGCGGTCGCGCAATCGAGCGAGATGCAGTTCCTGAGTCTTGCCGAACGGGCGGAACTGGCGCGTTTCGTGGTCGAGCGGGTGGCCGGGCGCGTGCCCGTCGTCGCATCGGGGCACGTCAGCGACGATCTCGACGCGCAGGTCGCCGAACTGTGCGCGGCGGCCGAATCGGGTGCGCAGGGCGTCGTGCTCGTGACCAACCGGCTCGATCCGCAGCGCAAGGGCAGCGCCGCGCTGCTCGACCATCTTCACAGGCTGCTCGCGCGACTGCCGTCGGATCTGCCGCTCGGCCTGTACGAGTGTCCGGCGCCTTACCGGCGGCTTCTTTCGGATGACGAACTGCGCGCGTGCATCGACACGGGCCGGTTCGTGATGCTCAAGGACGTGAGCTGCGACCTCGAGACGGTGAAGCGGCGGGTCGCGCTCGCCGCGGGATCGCCGCTGAAGATCCTGAACGCGAACGCCGCGATTGCGTGGGACGCGATGAAGGCGGGGTCCGCGGGCTTCAACGGCGTGTTCACCAACTTCCATCCGGATCTCTACCGATGGTTGCGCACGCAAGGAGACGCGAACCCGGCGCTGGCCGACGAACTGTCGACGTTCCTGGTCGTGTCGGCGGTGTCGGAAGCGCTGGGCTACCCGGCGCTGGCGAAGATCTACCATCAGCGGATCGGCACCTTCGGGTCGATCAAATGCCGCGCGATCGATTACGACGTGCGCGAACGATTCTGGGCGCTCGATGCGGTGCTCGACAAGATCGTGGCCGGTACCGAGCATTTTCGCCGGCGGATCGCCGCGCAATAGCGGATGCGGCGCGCCGTGTGGTGCTGACGGCGTGCCTGTAACGTCCCGGATGGTATAAGCCCGGCGCCGTGTTCGTGCCGGGTGCGCAACGCAACGGAAACCATCGGGATTCCCGATTACATGGGTGGCGGCAATGCCGCCTGCCGCGACCACACCACCACGGTAGCCGGCCGGGACGGGCACGATGCCCGTTGTCACGAACGGCGGTACACCGCAGACACGCCGTCCGGCCTTCATCCACCGCATCACAAAATCGAACCGCCCGCGCTCCACGAGCGCGGCGCCGACGCGCGTCCCACTACTGCGCTGCGTACTGCTTCGGTGGCGTCCGGTGACCTGTCCGGCACGCTCCGTCACCGCACGACAAAAGCATACAAATCTGCTCAATCCGTCTATCGGTTCTTGTAATGGTTCGTAATATTATGCCTCGGAGCGTTTTTTACCGATGAACCGTTGAATCCGTATTCGCCTCCGATGCAACCAGTGACGACGACTAGCCAGCCACCGATCCTGACGGCGCCGGTAGATGCCAGGCTGCACGCCGTGATCGACGAGGTCGTCCATCGGAGCGTGTCGGAAGCGACGACGCGCAGCGGCTACATGCGGTGCGCCGACTACGCGATCGTCGGCGCGCAGGTGCTGACGCTGCTGACCGGCAAGGCTTACCGGCCGTTCGCGGGCGGCGAAGTGATGGATTTCGGCGACGGCAACCTGTACGCGCTGTGCACGACGCGCGAGCGGCGCCGTACCGCGCGGCATCTGTCGCACCTCGCGCGGTATCACTGCTGGATCGAAGCGCGCCACGACGATGTCGGCGGCCGCGTGCGCAAGGAGATCGTCGACTTCACGCTGCGCCACGACGAGACCGTCGCGAACAATCTGGGGATGCCGTTCGCCCGCGCGTACCAGGCGTATTTCTGGGGCTGGGAGGACGAGCACGCGGTGCCGGCGGCGTTGCACGATCATCCCGTATTCGCGAAGCAGGGCCCGGTCTGGCGCTGGGCCGAGCGCGAATGCACGACGTTGCTGCGCGCATACGAGCGCGAACGGCCAGGCTATTTCGGGCGTCAGGTGTCGCGTGCGATCGATTTGTTCGCCGACCGCGTCGAGGGGCTCGGCTGACGGCTCGACCCGCTCGAACCATTGATTGCGCGGGAACCGCTGAAGCGGTCACCGCGGAGCCCGGCCGTTCATCTTTTCGCCAGCGTGCCGTTGCTGTTTGCGCCGCCGAACAACCGCGTCAGGTACTGCGAGTTCGAGTTCATCCTGGCCATCAGCGTGTTGAGTGCCGTGAACTGCGCTTGATACTGCTTGGTCAATTGCGCAGCGTAGTCGGACAGATCGGACTGCTGCTGCGTGATGCGCTTCAGATCGGCGTTCAGTGCGGTCGTGCGCACGTCGATCATTCCGTTCTTCTTCGTAAATTGCGTGATCTGCTCGGTCAGGCGCGTGCCGATCCCGTTCGTCGGGTTGAACAGGCGCGCGACCGCCGTCGGGTTGGCGGACAGCGTGTCGCCGAGCTTCGCGCTGTCGACGCTCAGCGTGCCGTCCCGCTCGAGCTTGATGCCGATCGACAGCAGGTTCGCGTGCCCGCTGCCCTTCTCGGTGCCGCCGCTGTCGACGCCGCGCGCGACGCTCGATGCGAGCGAGTTGCGGATCGTGTTCAGTGTCGAATCGCCGATCAGCGCGCCTTGTGCGTTCGCGCCTTCCGTGTAGCTCGTCAGCGCGCCCATCGTCTTGACGACCGTGTTGTACAGGCTCACGAAATTCGTGATCGTCGCCGCCTGCGATTTCGTGTCGGTGCTGACCGTCAGCGTCTGCGTATCGGTCGCGCTGACCGCGGCCGCCGACAGGTTCAGCGTGATGCCCGTCAGCACACCCGACACCGCGTTGCTCGCGCTGGTCGACGCGATCCCGTTGATCGTGAACTTCGCATCCTGCGCGACCGCGCTTTGCCGCCACGCGGCCGCGCTGTTCGCCGATTCGATCTTCGACGCGCCGCCGGCCGTGTCGGCCGTCGACGTGACGCCGAGGCTCGACAGCCCGTTGTCGTTGGCCACGTTGCCGACCGCGACGCTGATCGCGTTCGCCGCGCCCGTCTTCGACGATGCGAGCACGAGGTGCGCGCCGTCGGTGCCGTTGATGACCGTCGCGCTGATCCCCGGGTTGTTCGACGCCGCGTTGATCGCGGCCGCGATGCCCGACAGCGTGTTGTTCGTGCTGCCGACCTCGACCTTGAACGACTGGCTGCCGAGCGACAGCGTCAGCGTGCCGGTGCCGAGTGCCTTGGTCCCGTTGAAACCGGCCGACGACAGCGCCTGCGCGGTCGCGATCTGCGTGACGCCGATCGTGTAGGTGCCGGCGACCGCGCCCGCACCCGCCGTCGCGGTCAGGCCCTTGCCGCTCGCGATGGCGTTGAACGTCGACTGCAGCCCGCCGTTCGTCAGCGATGTGAGGCCCGCCTGGAGCGCGCCCAGCGCCGACGACAGTGCGCCGAATGCGGAAATCCGCGTGCTGCCGGTCGCTTGCGACGCGGCAAGCGTCGCGGCACGGCCGGCCGTCTTCGCGTTCACCAGCGTCTTGACCAGCGTGCCGACGTCCATCGACGGATTGCCGGTCGAGCCGTTGATGATCGATTGCGCCGCCTGTTGCATCAGGCTGTTCGCGTTCGCGCTGTTATTCACGGGCGTGTTCGTTGGCATGGGTGGGCTCCGGTTGAAAGGCGATCCTGCGACGAACGGCTGCCGAGTCCGCTCGCGGTGATCCGGGCGGCCTCGTCGCGATTCGCCTGCATGCTGCCTCCCGCGCGACGCATGCCGGGGTTCACGGGAGGCGTCGGGGAAACGTAAGAACGAATCGGTGCGCCATCGTATATTTAAACCGGTATTAATTGGTAATTTTTTGTAATGTTTGTTGAGAAAATTGTAGATGGTGGGTGGGCAGATGGATGCGGGATGGTGGCTTGCGATTTTTTATCGCAAACGCATGATTGCAATTGTATTTATTGGGGGATTTTTGCTGGAGTTCAAAACTTGCTGAAAGCGTGAATGTTTGATGAGGAATTTTTCGTTCATGCCGCTAAACGTCAGGCGGAGCGGCTGCGTGGAGCAGGCGCCATGCTTGGTCAGTATCGAGCCGCAAACCTTGTCAGGTAGGCGATATCACGCTACGTGAGATGTCGGGCCACGCGTACGTGAAACGTTTTCGGTTACCAATTTGCATTCCCGGTCCGTGTGTCTTTGATCGAAAAAAGATCACTAGCTGATTGTAAAGGCGATCGAATTGCTACGCCGAATCAATGGCGAATGAAGCACGCGTAGAACGTGTCGCCAATTAACTGTCGAGACGAGTTGTTGTGGCCGGCATGTGTCAATTGGCGCCGACAATATCAATTGAATAAGGCGGCCAGGAAGAAGGGGAACAGTTTTCCTGATCTGGAAACACGAGAACGGAGCGATTTGCGCGGGGCCGAGAGTCGTTTGCGCTGCCCCGTCATCCGCTGTGTAGCGGCCTTGTTGCGTCCGATTGTCTACTTAATTGAGACGGCGAATCGCTTTATGGAGGATTGATGATTCCTGGTGAGACAGTAGACTGCACTCGTGCTTCGCCAGAACCGATCCGGAGCGCGCCAGGAACGGCGCAACCGGACGGATTCTTCGGCGGCGGGCCGTCCGGTCCGCTGTCCGATTGCGCGAGGAGTGGTCCGTTGCCGACCTGGCGTGCCGATTCGGCGCGCATCGGCGCCGGATGCATCGAACCGTCAATTCAAGGGTGATTGCTATGCGTTACGTTTCGCTGGAGTCGAAGAAGGACGAGCTGCTGCTGGCGGCTCGCGTGCTGCTGATGATCCTGTTCATGCTGTTCGGCTGGCAGAAGCTGAACGGCTTCTCGGGCACGGTCGCATACATGGCGTCGACGGGGAACCCGGCGCCGGAGCTGGCGGCCGTGATCGCGGTGGCGGTCGAACTGGCCGGCGGCCTGCTGATCGCGATCGGCTTCTATACGCGTCCGCTCGCGCTGGTGTTCGCCGCCTATACGCTCGCGACCGCGCTGATCGGCCATCGCTACTGGGCGCTGCAGGGCATGGACCAGTACATGGCGATGATCAACTTCTACAAGAACGTCAGCATCATCGGCGGGTTGCTGTTGCTCGCGCTGACCGGGCCGGGGCGGTATTCGATCGACCGGAAGTAAAGCGGCGCGAAGTTTCAGTGCAGTGTGGCAGGCCCGGTGCGCGCAAGTGTGCCGGGCTTTGTCTTTGGGGTGGCGGGCGAATCACCGGTGGCTCCGGAGATTGCGTGCGCCGGGTGGCGATTCCGCATGGTACGGTTCGAGGGTCGTTGGTCGTTGATCGGTTGCGCACCTTTTCCGCTATCCTCCGGACGACCGCAGCTCGAACGCCGAACGCGACCTCGCGCCTCCCTACGTCACCCGAATCGCCGCCCATGCCAAGCCCAACTTCGTCGACCGAACTCCCGACCATCCTCGTCATCGGCGCCTCCGGCCTGCTCGGCCGCGCGGTTGCCGCGTCGCTGGCCCGCGAATCGTCGCTGACGCTGCTCGCGACCATCCGGAACCCGCAAAGCGCAGGCGCAAAATTTCTCGCGCTGCCCCCGGAAAACATCGCCCGACTCGACGCGCTCGACCAGCCGGCCCTCGAACACCTGTTCGAAACCCGCAAACCGGCCGCCGTCATCCTCTGCGCAGCCGAACGCCGCCCCGACGTCTGCGAACGCGACCCGGCCGCCGCGCGCGCCATCAACGTCACAGCGCCGGCCCGCATCGGCGCGCTCGCCGCGCGATATGGCGCATGGACGCTGGGCATCTCCACCGACTACGTATTCGACGGCAAGGCGGCCCCGTACCGTGAAGACGCCACGCCGAACCCGCTGAACATCTACGGCCGCACGAAGCTGGAAGGCGAAGCTGCGCTCCTCGCCGCATCGCCGCTGTCGTGCGTGCTGCGCCTGCCGTTGCTTTACGGCCCGGTCGCCGACTGGAGCGAATCGGCCGTCACGAGCCTCGTCCCCGCGATCGTCGCTTCCGCGCGCCCGGGTGCCGACGCGGTCGGCATGGATGCATGGGCGATCCGCTATCCGACCTACACGCCGGACGTCGCGCAAGTCATCCGCGACCTGACGCTGCGTCATCTCGCGGGCGCGGCCATCACGGGTATCCGTCATTGGTCGGGCGAGGAGCCGATGACGAAGTACGACATCGCGCAGCGGATCGCGGCAGCGCTAGGCATCGACGCATCGCTCGCGCCGATCGAGCAGCCGACCGATGCGACGCCGCGCCCGTACGACTGCCATCTGGACGCGTCGCGCGTGCGCGAACTCGGGATCGATTACGCGACGCCGTTCGATATCGCGTTGCGCACGGTGCTGCGCGATGCGCCGCGGGTGCCGTAGGATCGGGCGCCATCCGAGGCCTGCGGCGCACGCCCGACGCTGGCCTGCCGATTCGCTGCAGGGCGAATCGCAAACACCGCGCAGCACCTCACCGCGCATCCAGGCGCCAAGCCATGCAACTGAAATGGCTCGAAGACTTCGTCGAATTCGCGCGCGCAGCGGCGGCGCGGGTCTGCCCGCCGGGTTTGACATCCCGCCTTCCCGGCCTTTAAAGTCCCGACGCGGGGCGGTGGGTCAAGCACACGCCCGGAACAGGCAGCCGATGTTCCAGGACTACGGGGCTACCCCGTGGATCAGATCGACACCCCGATGCGTCGCAAGGGGATCCGTTGCGCGTCGCGCAACGCAGCCCCTCGCAGTACCGGTCACGTTGACTCATCGTCCCGCCCATCTCTGGCCATGCACTCATTCCTGCGCGAAACCGTCCGCGTGATTGCCGAAGCGATGCTGGCCGGTTCGCCCGAACGCGGCGGCATCGTTGCCCGGATGGCGGCCGTGCTCGGCGATGCGCCGCCGTGGGCGCACGAAACCGCGGATGCCGCGCTCGCGCGCTTCGGCTCGAAGTGGGCCGACGCCGACATCGATGCGCTTGCGGCGGACCTGGCCGATGCGCCAGGATTCGTGCGCGCGTGGTACGGCGACGACCGCCCGGCCGTGATCCGCGTCGTGCGGCGGCCGCCGGTCCAGCGGCCGTTGCCGGCGCCGCTTGCCGGCTGCGACGTGCCGCAATGGGCGACGCCCGGCGATCTCGCCGGCTGGCTCGGCGTGAGCGTGCCGGAACTCGACTGGCTGTCCGACCACTGGCGCGTCGACGCACGCGGCGGCACGACGCCGCTGCATCACTACACGTACGTTGCGATCGACAAGCGCAGCGGCGGGTGCCGCGTGGTCGAGATCCCGAAGGGACGGCTGCGCGAAGCGCAGCGCCGCATCCTGCACGGGCTGCTCGATCGCATTGCGCCGCACGGCGCGGTACACGGCTTTCGCAAGGGGCACGGGATCGTGTCGTTTGCGGCGCCGCACGCGGATCGCGACGTCGTCGTCCGTTTCGATCTCGCGGATTTCTTCGTGTCGGTGCGCGCCGCGCGGGTCCATGCGCTGTTCGTCGCACTCGGGTATCCGGCCGAAGTCGCGCGCACGCTCACCGGGCTGTGCACCAACCGCGTGCCGTCGGCGCGGCTGCTCGCGCCGGACCTGCGCGACCGGCTCGACTGGATCGGCCGTCAGCGCTACCGCAACCGGCATCTGCCGCAGGGCGCGCCGACGTCGCCGGCGCTGGCGAACCTGGGCGCATTCCGGTTCGACATGCGGCTCGCCGCGCTCGCGCGTTCGCTCGATGCGACCTACACGCGCTATGCCGACGATCTCGCGTTTTCGGGCGGCGGCACGCTCGCGCGCGAAGTCGAGCGGCTGCAGGTCAGGGTTGCCGCGATCGCGCTCGAGGAGGGCTTCGCGCTGCAACTGCGCAAGACCCGCGTAATGCGGCGCGGCACGCGGCAGCAACTGGCCGGCGTGGTCGTCAATCGTCATCCGAATCTGGCGCGCGATGAGTTCGATCTCCTGAAGGCCATCCTGACCAACTGCATCCGGCGCGGACCGGCGTCGCAGAATCGCGACGCACACCCGGATTTTCGCGCGCATCTCGCCGGACGCGTCGCGCATGCGGCAGCGCTGAACGCTGCGCGCGGCGCGAAGCTGCGCGCGCTGTTCGACCGGATCGCGTGGGATGCTGACGGCGTCGGCCGGTAAGGCGTCCTGGCAGGCGTCGGCTTCGGCCGGCAAACGGCACGTCGTCATCCGCATCACTCAGCGGGGCCTCGCAACGTTGAACGGAACCTGAACGCATCGATGGCCGAGCGCACCGGTGCTGCCCGGCCCGATGACATCCGCGTCCTGCGACGTTATCGGGAAAGGGGGCGGGCGTAGAATCCATCGATCTCGCGGAAGCGATCGCGTTGTCACAGGACCCGATATGGAAATCAAGTGGATTGAGGACTTCATCGCCCTCTCGCAGTATCAGAGCTTCTCGCGGGCGGCGCAATTTCGGAACGTCACCCAGTCGGGGTTCAGCAGGCGCATTCAGTCGCTCGAGCAGTGGGTTGGCGCGGATCTCATCGACCGCAGCAGCTTCCCCCCGACGCTGACGCCTGCCGGACAACTGTTTCGGGAAGCAGCGGTAGACATACTGGGAAAGCTGTTTGATACGCGAGCCATCATTCGCAATGACCAACGCATGGCGGGTAAGGGCTTGCGGATTGCGGCAGGTCATACGATCGCGCTAGGCTTCTTGCCCGGCTGGTTGAAAGCGCTCACTGGCCGTTTTGGGGATGTACGTGCCCGGGTGATCCCCACCAATGTCCACGACTCGATCCTGATGCTCGTGAACGGCAACTGTGAGCTGATGTTTGCCTATCATCACCCGGAGCTTCCCCTCCATCTCGACCCGACCAGGTACGAGCATCTCGCCGTTGGCGTCGATGTACTGATGCCTGTCTGCCGGCCAAATCCGCGTGGTGCGCCCGCATTCCGGTTGCCAGGAACGGCGACCCATGCGTTGCCGTTGATTTCGTATACGGAAACCAGCTATTTCGGCCGCTGCCTCGCACTCCTGTTGAGTCGAGTCGATACGAGCCCGGCCTTGCGACTGCATTACGAGTCCGACATGGCGGAGGTTGTCAAGAAACTGGTGCTGGAAGGCGAAGGCGTCGCGTGGCTTCCGAAGAGTTCGATCGTCGCCGAGCTCGACGCGAGCGAACTGGTTCCGGCGGGGCGGGACGCATGGAATCTCGAAATCGAACTTCGCGTCTACCGCGATGCATCGAATCGCAATGAGTTTTTGGACACGCTTTGGCGCCATCTTCGTGCCGCATCGCCGGTCGCCGATTAGGGGTTATCCCGCGTTATGTGAGGTTCGCATATCCCCATGCAGGACCCGCATCGAGCTTCTTTTTATCGTCTCTATCATCCGTCCCATACACAGAAGCGTCGCCCGCTGACGACGTTTTTGCCTCCTGCCAGCGTACAGCGGTCACGTCGGATCTTGTGCGCGTTCCTCGGACTGATGGAAATGAAAAATCGCCTGACTTTATATATTGTGGCTGGCATGGTGCTCGGCGTCGTCGTCGGTTACGTGTGCCATCGGAGTGTCGCCGGTGCTGCAGAAGCCAAGATAATCGCAGGGTACTTCTCGATCATCACGGATATCTTCCTGCGCCTTGTGAAGATGATTATCGCGCCGCTCGTCTTCGCCACTCTGGTGTCCGGGCTCGCCGGCATGGAAGGAACGAGCGACGTGCGCAGAATCGGGTTCAGGTCGGTGGGATGGTTCGTGTGTGCGTCGCTTTTCTCGCTCGCGCTTGGCCTCGTCCTTGCGAATGCGCTGCAGCCCGGCGCGGGGCTGCATATGACGCAGACCAGTTCCGATGTGGCAACCGGTCTCAACACCGCGGGCCTGAATTTCAAGGACTTCGTCACGCATGCGTTTCCTTCCAGCATCATCGATGCGATGGCTCGAAATGACATCCTGCAAATCCTCGTCTTTTCTGTCCTGTTCGGCATCGTTCTGAGTGCCATCAAAAAGGACCCGCGTGTCACACCGCTGATCGCCGGCATCGATGCGCTCGTCCCTGCAATGCTGAAGCTCACCGACTTTGTGATGCGGCTCGCTCCCGTCGGTGTATTCGGCGCCCTCGCATCCGCGATCACGGTGAACGGCCTGGATGTGCTGACCACGTACGGCAAGCTCGTTGGCAGCTTCTACCTAGGCCTCGTCCTGCTGTGGGTCGCCCTCGTCGCCGTCGGTCACGTCTTTTTGGGAAAACCGATCTGGAAGTTGCTGCGAGCTGTCCGTGAACCCGCGATGCTCGCCTTTTCGACCGCGAGCAGCGAAGCCGCTTATCCGCGTCTGACCGAGAAGCTTGAGGCGTTCGGTATCGACAAGAAGGTCGTCGGTTTTACGTTGCCGCTCGGCTACGCGTTCAATCTCGACGGATCGATGATGTACCAGGCGTTTGCCGCGATTTTTATCGCGCAGGCATTCGGCATCGACATGCCGATCGGCACGCAAATCATGATGTTGCTCGTCCTGATGTTGAGCAGCAAGGGAATGGCCGGCGTCGCAAGAGGTTCCGTGGTGGTGGTCGCCGCAGTTGCACCGATGTTTCATCTGCCGCCGTCCGGCGTGGTGCTGATTCTCGCCATCGATCAGATTCTCGATATGGGGCGAACTGCCACGAACGTGATTGGCAACAGTATCTCGACGGCCGTCATTGCCAAGTGGGAGTTGAAGCGGCTCGCCGGGCAGAACGATGCAGAGAACAGCGTTGCATTGGGCCAATTGCAGGGCGAAGCGAAATGATCGGCGCAAGCGTGCTGAGCGGGAAAAAGTTCGGCGTGGTGGGCGGCCTGGGCCCACTGGCAAGCGCGGATGTCTTTTTCAAGCTCGTCAAATCGACGCCTGCATCGAGCGATGCGGAACACGTCGACGTCATTTTCGAGCAGCATCCCTTTCGAGGGGCGGCCAGTGGTGGCGAAGCGACGACTCAACGGAAGCTGTACATTTTCGACATGATCCGCGGCTTCGAGAAGCGCGGCGTGACGACCGTGGTGCTCCCGTGCTTCATCAGTCACACGTTTATCGATGAGCTGAAGGCCAACTCGCCGTTGCAGATCGTCGATATGGTGGAAGCCGTTCGCAGCCATGTTCGAAGGAAGTTTCCGGCTGCCCGGCGAATCGGCGTGTTGACCTCGGATTACTCCCGTCGAAAAGGGCTCTTTGAAAAATATTTCGCGGCGCCGGAATTCGAGGTTATTTACCCCCGCCCACGTGACGGTATCGATCTCGTCACCGAAGCTGTCTACGGCGCCGACGGCGTCAAGAGCGGCAACCTGTGTGGCCGGCCTGTCGCGCTGCTGCGCGACGCGTGCGAGGACCTCATCGAGCAAGGCGCAAATATCATTGTGCCGGGCCTGACGGAAATTGCGCTCGTGGCAGAGGAAATGGGTCCGTTTCGCGTGCCGTTGGTCGATTCGAATCTTGCGTATGCGCAGTACGTGATAGCGGGCAATTACGGCTTGCCCGAATCCATTTTCAAAGTGGGCGTAGTCGGTGGCGTCGGGCCGGCGGCGACGGTGGACTTCATGCAGAAGATCGTACGCAACACGCCGGCCAATCGCGACCAGGACCATATCAGGCTTCTGATCGAACAGAATCCCCAGATTCCCGACCGCACGGAAAACCTTGTCGGTGACGGACCCGACCCGACCATTTCGCTTTACGCGACCTGCAAGAAGCTCGAGTCGGGCGACGCGGACATCATCGCCATTCCATGTAATACCGCCCATGCATTTGTCGAACGCATTCAACCGTATCTGGGCATCCCGATCGTCAATATGCTGACCGTTACGGTTCGCCATCTCCGGGAGAGGTTTCCGCTGATTTCCTGTGTTGGCGTGCTGGCAACCTCGGGGACGATCGCAAGCGGCGTCTACGAGAAAGCCCTGGCATCGGAGGGGTTGCGGCAAATCGTGCCCGGCGCGGAATTGCAGGCCCGGGTGATGGAGGCGATCTACGGCATGGAAGGGGCGAAAGCGGGATTTACCGCCGGACGTTGCGTCGACGATATCTCCGCCGCCGTTGACGGGCTCATTGCGGAAGGCGTCGAAGTCATCGTATTGGGATGTACCGAATTGCCGCTGTTACTGCCGCAGAGCAGCTTCGTGGGAAGGACGGGCACACGCGTCAGTCTTGTCGATCCGACCGATGTTCTTGCACGGCAATGCGTCGCCCTGGCGACCGCGGCAGCTGAGCGGCCGGTTACCCGGTCAGCAGGCCGACCCGATCAGTCTCGCTGACTGACGCGGCATACACAACGGACGTAGGGTAGGGATGTCCGGCGGTCGTATTGGACAGCCACTGGGTCAATCGACCTTCGCCGAACATATCGAATGGAACGTGGACCCGGCATAAAAGTAGTACTGCGTAATGAAATTGACAGGCGACGTCATCGCGGCATCTTTTAAAATGCGAGGTAGTCTTGTGCCTGGTTTTAAGCCCAGGCAAATCGTGAAAAGCATCGAAGTTCTGTCCAAGCGGCCGGGACGCGTATCTGTGCGTCTTGGGAGTAATGAAACTGTAAGGTTGAGTTCGTAGGCGAAGCGGGTTGCCCGGGGTGATTCTTGCCCCGATTTACTGGCTTCGAGGCACCGAAATATCGCAACTTTTGTTCAATCCATATGTGAGCCCGCAGATTTTCTGATGGATGATCATATAGTCGATTGATTATAAGGAAAATATTCTTTTGGCCACCTTGTGCTTTATTTCGTGCCGTTTGGCCAAACCATGCTTTTTCGCATCAAGGACAAACCGCCGGCAGCCTTGGCCTGACGGATAGGTCATGCGTTATTTTCAGGATACTTCGTGCTTGACGGCACAACGTCGCAGAGCCGCGTCGCACATACGGCCGCGCCGAACGCGACGCGCGCTGTTCGACCGGATCGCGTGGGACGCCCGCGGCGTCGACCGGTAAGCCGCCGGGCCGGCGTTGACCTCGGCCGGCAAACGTCGCGCCGGTCAGGCTCCGGCCTGCAACTCCTGCAACGCGATGCCGAGCACTGCTATCATTCGCGCCATGCCGCGCCCGTGCCATGATGCGGCGCATAACTTGCCGCAGCCGTTCGCCGTGCATTCGCATGCGGCGTGCCGCGCGTTGCCGGCCCGTTCCGTGTCTGTTTTTGACGCGCGACGTCGTTTAGTGCGCGTCGCGCAAACCATGCCGGCTCGGGCAGACGATTCACCAATATGACAGCACCGATCGGCGGAACTTCGTGGTAGGTTCGGCCATCGGAGTTTTTTGCAAAAACATGCCCAAAGAGGATGAATACATGACCCAGGCCCTGCAGGAACTCGAAGCACAACTTCGGGACCTGAACATCAAGCTGTCGGACGCAAAGCAGAAGGAGAAGCAGGCCGCGCTCGCGGCCTTCAAGGAACAGGTCGAGCTTTTGGGAATCACGCAGCAGGAAGTGCTGAGCGCGCTCGGCTATATCGTCCAGCGAAAACGCAAGGCGCCTGCCAAGTACTACGATCCGACGACCGGCCGCTCGTGGTCGGGCCGCGGCCCGCGGCCGAAATGGCTCGAAGGCAAGGATCTCGACATGCTCGTCGTCGACCGCGAGGCCAAGACCTGGTGGCCCGGGGACGATCAGGGCTGAAGCCCGCCGCGGCGCCGTCCGGTTCGCGCACGCTGGCCGGCCGGCACCACCCGGCCAGCACGATGTCTTTCGTTCGGTGTCCGGCCTGATCGCGACATCGCCGGCCTCGCCGCCGACACCGGATCGCCGCTTTCCCGTTCATTGCCCGCCGATTCCCGCTCTCCGTCCCGGAAAGCGGGCGCGCGGCGCATCCTGAATCGTCGCCGACCATGCGCGCATGACGGACGGGAGCGGGGGGGGACGCGCGCCCGCACCGCCGCGCATCGGCACGTTCGCCGGCCCGTCATGCGCGGGCACAGGCCTTAGAATGTCGCCGGACTTTCGTGGCAGGACACCATGGCAGCAAACATCAAATCCCCGGCGCTCGACGGCTCGTCGGCCCCGCGCGCGGAGCAGGTCGGCCCCTACGCGTGGAAAGCGCTGGCCGGATCGGCGATCGGCTACGCGATGGACGGCTTCGACCTGCTGATCCTCGGCTTCATGCTGCCCGCGATCACGGCGGCGCTGCAACTGACGCCCGGGCAGGGCGGCGCGCTGGTCACGTGGACGCTGATCGGCGCCGTCGCGGGCGGCATCGTGTTCGGCGCGCTGAGCGACCGCTACGGGCGCGTGCGCGTGCTGACCTGGACGATCCTGCTGTTCGCGGTCTTTACCGGCCTGTGCGCGTTCGCGCGCGGCTTCTCGGATCTGCTCGTCTACCGCACCATCGCGGGCATCGGGCTGGGCGGCGAGTTCGGGATCGGCATGGCGCTCGCGGCCGAAGCATGGCCGGCGAGCAAGCGTGCACGCGTGTCGTGTTACGTCGCGCTCGGCTGGCAGGCCGGCGTGCTGCTGGCCGCGCTGTTGACGCCGTTCCTGCTGCTCCACATCGGCTGGCGCGGCATGTTCGTGGTCGGCGTGCTGCCCGCGCTGCTCGCGTGGGTCATGCGCAACAAGCTGCACGAGCCGGAAGCGTTCGTGCAGCGCGCGGCGCAGCCGAAGTCCAACGCGTTCCGCATGCTCGTCGCCAACGGCCGCACCGCGCGCACGAGCCTCGGCATCGTGATCCTGTGTTCGGTCCAGAACTTCGGCTACTACGGGATCATGATCTGGCTGCCGACCTTCCTGTCGAAGCAGATGGGCTTCTCGCTGACGAAGTCGGGGCTGTGGACGGCCGCAACCGTCGTCGGGATGATGATCGGCGTCTGGGTGTTCGGGCAACTGGCCGACCGGATCGGGCGCAAGCCGACGTTCCTGCTGTACCAGCTCGGCTCGGTCGCGACGGTCATCGCGTATGCGCGGCTGTCGGACCCGACGGCGATGCTGTGGGCCGGCGCGCTGATGGGGATGTTCGTCAACGGGATGGTCGGCGGCTACGGGACGCTGATGTCCGAAGGCTATCCGACGGCCGCACGCGCGACCGCGCAGAACGTGCTGTGGAATATCGGCCGCGCGGTCGGCGGCTTCGGGCCGGTCGCGGTCGGCGCACTGGCCGCGCACTACTCGTTCCAGACGGCCATCGCGTTGCTCGCCGGCCTCTATGTGCTCGACATGGTCGCGACGCTGTTCCTGATTCCCGAGCTCAAGGGCGTCGAGCTCGAATGAGCGCGGCGGGCGCGGGCCCGCTTGCGGTCGGAACCCGATGCGATCGCACACATCGCAACGACATCACCGGAAACCACGATGCAACCAAGGAACAAAACGATCGGCGTGATGGGCTCGGGCAAGGAACCGTGGCTCGCGTTTTCGGAACCGCTCGGCGCGTGGCTCGCGCAGGCCGGCTTCAACCTGCTGACGGGCGGCGGGCAGGGCGTGATGCTGGCGGTCGCGCGCGCGTTCGCCGGCGTGCCGGGGCGGGCCGGGCGATCGATCGGCATCCTGCCGACGCAGGCCGATCCGCTCGCGGGTTTCGTGCCGCTCGACGGCTATCCGCATCCGTTCGTCGACATCCCGATCCTCACGCCGCTGCCGCGCCGCGAGCCGGGCGCCGATCCGCGGACGATCAACCGCAACTACGTGAACGTGCTGAGCAGCGACCTGATCGTCGCGCTGCCGGGCGGGCACGGCACGGCCGAGGAGATTTCGCTCGCGCGGCGCTGGGGCAAGCCGCTCGTCTGCTTCGGGCCGGATGGCGCGTTTCGGGAGCTGGCTGCCGGCGCCGCATGCACGTCGTCGCTCGACGACGTGATCCGCTTCGTGGAAGACGCGTTTGCGCCGGAGCAGGTGCAGGTGCAGGTGGCGCATGCTCCGCGAAATGTTGGTGCGCTGGACGACGCCGTCGATCGACAGGCTGTCGATCCCGGTTGAACCTCAGCGGCCGGACGGTCCCGGCCGGCTGAAACGCTGCTCGACCACCTCGGCTCCCCATTGCGTGCCCGCGGATTCGCCGGTCAGCGTAAAGCCGAACGACTCGTACAGATGGCGCGCGGAATCGAGGCCCTTGAACGTCCACAGGCAGGTTTCGCGAAACCGCTGCTCGTCGACGAAGCGCATGGCTTGCGTCATCAGCTGGCGCCCGATGCCCGATCCGCGCAACGCGTCGTTCACGATGAACCATCGCAGATGCGCGACGCCGGTCGCCGGGTTGCCGTCGATCGCGAGCGACGCGAGCGTCCGCCCGTCCTCCTGGCAGAGCCAGAGCGCCTTGCCTTCGGCCGGCAACGCGCCCGCGAACTCGGCAAGCTCGGTCGCCACGCGTTTTTCGAAAAAGGCGCCGAATCCCCAGTGCTCCGAATAGAAGCGCGCGTGCAGGCTCGCGATATCGCCGATGCAGCCCGGCTGGTAGCCTTCGCGGATCTGCGGTGCGTCGGGTGCCGCGGCGGGCGACTGGGCGGCGTTGTCCTGCGCGAGCGCATCGGCATACAGCGCGAGCGAACGCAGCAGCGCCTGCTGGTCGGCCGGAACCATGCGGCGCAGCGCATTCGACACCTGGTCCGTCGCGAACTGGTCGATTTTTTTGCGGAGCTTTTTCCCTTCGGCGGTGAGGGTCAGCTCGGTCGCGCGCGCGTCCTCGCTCGACACGCGGCGCTCCACGATACCGGCGGCTTCGAGCCGCGCGAGTTGCCGGCTCGTGTTCGATTTGTCCAGGCGCAGGATGTTGCCGAGATCCCGGGCGTTGATGCCGGGCGCCATCCCGATCTCGAGGATCGCGTGAACGGCCGAAGGCGCCCAGTCGCTGTCGGCCAGCGTCGCGCGCATGAAGCCGAGCTCGCGAACCAGTTTGCGGGAGAAGTCGCGAAGCTCGAGGATGGTCGCGTCGCGAGGCTTGGCGGGAGCGTCGATGAGATCCATGGTCTGCCCGAAAAGGTTGCGTGTCGCAATCGATAATAGTTGCGGGTCGCAACTTGATCAAGGTGGCTTTTCGGCGAAGCGGTGGCCCCCTTTGGTCGCCGTCGGGGGAGCGGCGTTGAAGTCGATCGAGGAGCCCGAACGAGCCGGCAGTTGTGGGCCGTGAATGGTATCGGCGCGGATGGCGGAGTGTCGTGACGTGGATGCATACTCGACGCATCTGGTCGACCTGCGGGCAGGAGTGCCGACCGATCGTCGATCCGGTTGCGCGATCGCGGGCCATCATCCGGACATGATGCATCGTCGTCGATCCAGGTCCACGGACCACGGAGAGCACCATGAACAGGCTGTTGCCGATGACGATTGCGTTGCTTGCCGGATGCGGTATCAGCGCGGAAACGCTCCACGCTGCCGGCAGCATGGATGCGCCACCCTGTAGCGCGGCGCATGCGGCGGATCAGGACGGCAACGCCCCGATTTCGGGCACGTCGGTCCGCAGCTTTTCGACCGCCGGTTGCTCGGGCGCGGTGCTGCAGGGCGAACGGGCCATCGCGACGGTCGACGGCGACCGGGTCGAACTGCGGGACGGCACCGTCTATGTGAACGGCCGGTCGTACGGCGCCGTCACACCCGCGCAGACGGTCGAATACGAGGCCGCGCACGACAGGCGCATATTGAAGGTCGACGGGAAAGTCCGCACGCCGCAGCGCTGAGTGCCGATTCCGGCCCCGTCAGCCGCGACGGGTCACGTCGTCTTCGGATCGCTGACTTTCATTCCCGCGCGCACGTCCTGCTGGATGCCGTACTGCGCGAACGGATAGCGCAGCCCGTTCCGCGACAGCGCGTCCATCCCCGCAATCGCCTGTTCCAGTGCATCCGGCGCCGGCCCCTTCAACACGCCGGCAGGCGGCGCGCCGCGCTTATTCGAGCAGCGTCAGCCGGCCGTCGCTGAGCCGCACTTCGCGCCCGACCCATGCCGCGTCGACGTCCGGCTCGGCGCGCGGCGTCTTGCCGGTCCAGCGCCGGTACGCGTGACGGAAGCTGCGCGGCTCGCTGTAGCCGAGACGTTCCGCGATCGCCGCGACCGTCAGCGTGTGGTCGTCGAGCATCCGCACCGCTTCGTCGTGACGCACTTCGTCGAGCAGCGACTGAAACGTGATGCCGTCCTTGTCGAGCCGCCTGCGCAGCGTGCGCTCCGTCAAGTGCAGCGCATCCGCGAGCGACGTCATCGACTTGAAGCGCGGCAGGTCGCGCGCCATCAGTTCCTTCGCGCGATCGGCGAAGCGCGTGCCGACCGACGCGGCCCACTGACGTTCGAGCGCCTCGCACTGGTAGTGCAGCGCGTTGAAGCTGACTTCGTTCGCGAGGCGCGGCGTTTCCGTGCCGTTCACGGACGTGAACACGAGACGGTTGTTGCCCGCATTGAACGCGACCTTGCAGCCGAAGTGGCGCGTGTAGTCGGCCGCGTTGCGCGGCGTGCGGCGCGCGAGCTGCAGCTGCTCGGGCCAGACCGGCTTGCCGACGAGATCGGACACGATCAGGCGCAGGCTGGACAGGCACATGTCGACCTGAAACACCTCGAGATCGGGCTCGCCGTTGTAGCGGCCGATCGTCACGCTCATGCCTTCCGCGTGCGCATCGATACGCACATCGAAATACAGCCCCATGAACAGCGGAAACTGGCTCATGCACCGGAACGCCTGCATCACGGAGCCGCTGATCAGCATCGCGTAGCCGGCGAGGCCGAGCGTCGACACGTGCAGCCGCGCGCCGATCGACAGCCCGATCGACGGCACGCCGCTGCAGCGCAGCAGGTTGCGGAAACAGCGCTGCTCCTGGCCGCGATTCACGTGCAGGTTCGGCGACGCGACTTCGTCCGCGCCGAGCCCGGTGCCTTCGAGCAGCGCGGCGCCGTCGATGCGCCGCACGCGGCACTCGTCCAGCGCGACCGCGATCGCGTGGACGGTGGCGGGAATGTCTTCCTGGCGTCCGGCCGGACGCGCGAGGCCGAGCGACGAACGCAGGCTGCGCTCGGCCCTGCTCTGGTTTCGATGGGAGCGGCTGTCCATGGTGCGGATGCGGCGACGGGATCGCGTAGAACATAGCCGGAATGTCCGCAAAACGCCAGTGCGGCACAGCACCATTCATGACTGGCCGGCGCGACGCGCGGCGATGTGTCCGCAAATATCCCTCGATAACGTCCGCTTTTCTCATTCGTCGTCGATTTTTTGGCGCACCACACTCGTTTCCGAATCGTGCAATGCACGCGTTGCCGACGAAACGGGTGTTGACGTCATGAACGCAATTCACGTGAGGACAGCATGAACAACGACAGGCCAGGTCGGTCCGCATCGGTCGCTTCGACGAATGACCCGGAGCCGCGCGCGCATCGATGCGACGCAAACGGACGACGCAACGCGCATCCGCTCGGACTGTTCACGCTGGTGATCTTCGGCCTCGCGTACATGCTGCCGATGACGGTGTTCACGACCTACGGGATCGTCACGAGCGAGACGAACGGGCATCTGACGGCCGCGTATGCGGTCACGCTGGTCGCGATGCTGTTCACCGCGCGCAGCTACGGCCACATGGCGCGGCTGATGCCGAGCGCCGGGTCGGCCTATACGTTCGCGAGCCGCAACTTCGGCACGTCGGCCGGCTTCATGGTCGGCTGGGCGCTGCTGATGGACTACCTGTTCATCCCGATGATCAGCTACCTCGCGATCGGCATCTACATGAAGCAGCTATTCCCGGCCGTGCCGGCCAGCGTGTGGATCGTCGCGAGCATCGCGCTGGTCACCGGGCTGAACATCGTCGGCATCCGGCTCGTCAATCGCGTGAACCTGATCCTGATCGCGAGCCAGCTCGTGTTCATCGCGATCTTCGTCGTCGCATCGGCGCGGGTTGCGAGCGGCGAAGGACTGTCGATGGCCGTCGCGTTGCCGTCGTCGGGCGATGCGCGCGCGATCTTCGCCGGGTCCGCGATCCTGTGCCTGTCGTTTCTCGGCTTCGATGCGGTCACCACGCTGTCGGAGGAAACGCGCGAGCCGCGGCGCACGGTCCCGCGCGCGATCCTGCTCTGCACGCTCGCGAGCGGCCTGCTGTTCATGCTGATCGCATACATCGGGCAAGTGGTGTTTCCCGACTGGCACGCGTTCAAGGATCTCGATTCGGCCAGCCTCGACCTGATGCGGCGTATCGGCGGCGGCACGTTGTCGGCACTGTTCGTCGCGGTGTACGTGGCCGGCTGCTTCGCAAGCGCGATGGCCGGGCAGGCGAGCGTGACGCGCGTGCTGTTCGCGATGGGCCGCGACCGGGTGCTGCCCGAGCGCGTGTTCGGCCACCTGCATGCGCGGCTGCGCACGCCGGTGCGCGCGACGCTCGCGGTCGGCGTCGTGTCGCTGTCCGCGCTGTTCGTCACGCTCGATCTCGCGTCGACGATGATCAGCTTCGGCGCGCTCGTCGCATTCGCGATCGTGAACCTGTGCGTGATGCGCAGCTATCTGTGGTGGCCCGAGCACCGCCATGCCGCGGGCTGGATCGCGTTCGGCGCGATGCCGGCGATCGGCTTCGTGATGAACGTGTGGCTCTGGTCGGGGCTGTCGCGCCAGACGTTCTACGTCGGCATCGGCTGGCTCGCGCTCGGGCTCTGCCAGCTCGTGTGGCTGACGCGCGGCTTCACGCGCCCGGCGCCGACGCTGTCGATGAACTGAACGACCGGTCGCCGGATACCGGTTTTGAAACCCTGAAGGAGGAGTGACCCATGAACGCCGTTGACGTCAATCCCGATGCGGACCTGCAGGCGCTCGGCAAGCGCCACCTGCTGATGCACTTCACGCACGCCGATGCGTATCGCGACCACGCGCTGACCGTGTTCGACCGCGGCGAAGGCTGCTGGCTCGTCGACCGCAACGGCAAGCGCTACTTCGATGCGCTGGCCGGGCTGTACTGCGTGCAGGTCGGCTACAGCCACGGCGCGGAGATCGGCGACGCGATCCGCGAGCAGATGGTGCGGCTGCCGTTCGCAACCAACTGGGGCTATGGCCACGAACCGGCGATCCGGCTCGCGCACAAGCTCGCGGCGCTCGCGCCGGACGGCCTGAATCGCGTGTTCTTCACGTCGAGCGGGTCGGAGTCGAACGAGTCGGCGATCAAGCTGGTGCGCCAGTATCACCAGTCGCGCGGGGAGCCGCAGCGGCGCAAGTTCATCGCGCGGCGTGTCGCGTATCACGGCACGTCGTTCGGCGCGCTCGCGCTGAACGGAATGACGAACTTCCGCAAGCATTTCGAGCCGCTGATGTCGGGCGTGCGGCATGTGGGCAACACGAAGCGCTATGGCCGCCCGACGGGCGAGACGGAAGCGCAGTTCACGCGCCACTTGCTCGACGAGATCGAATCGCTGATCGTGCAGGAAGGGCCGGACACGGTGGCCGCGATCGTCGTCGAGCCGCTGCAGAACGCGGGCGGCAGCCTGACGCCGCCGGCCGGCTACGCGGCCGGGCTGCGCGACATCTGCGACCGGCACGGCGTGCTGCTCGTCGCGGACGAAGTCATCTGCGGGTTCGGACGGCTCGGCGAATATTTCGGGTCTGCGCGCTACGGGCTGAAGCCGGACGTCATCACGTTCGCGAAAGGCATCGCGTCGGGCTACGTGCCGCTCGGCGGCGTGATCGCGAGCGACGCGGTCGTCGACACCGTGCTCGACGGGCCGCAGCAGATGTTCCTGCACGGCGCGACGTACGGCGGCCATCCGGTCGCATGCACGGCCGCGCTCGCGAACCTCGCGATCATGGAACGCGAAGGCGTGCTTGCGAACGTCCGCGCCAACGAAGCGGTGTTCCGCCAGACGCTCGACGGCCTGCTCGAACTGCCGTGCGTCGGCGACGTGCGCGGCGACGGCTACCACTACTCGCTCGAACTCGTGACCGACAAGGCCGCGCGTCGCTGGTCGGCCGGCATCGGCGCGCAGGCGTTCGTGTCGACGCTGCTCGCGCCCGCGATCTTCGACGCGGGGCTGCTGTGTCGTGCGGGTGTCGATCATGAGGGCACGCCGATCGTGCAGTTCTCGCCGCCGCTCGTGATGTCGCGCGACGAGATCGTGTGGTTCGTCGCGCAAATCCGCGACATCCTCGTCGACGCCTATGCACGCGCGACGCGCTGAGCCGGCATCCGTCACAACAGGAGCATTCGATGCGAACGTCACAACAGTCCTATATCGGCGGCCAGTGGTTCGACCCGGCCGATGCACGGTCGATCGACGTGATCGACCCGGCCACCGCGCGGCCGTATGCGCAGCTCGGGATCGGCGGCGCGGCCGACGTCGACCGCGCGGTCGGCACGGCGAAGCAGGCCTTCGACACGTACTCGCGCTGGTCCGTGGACGAGCGCGTCGCGCTGCTGCGGCGCGTGCTCGACATTTATCGGCGCCGCTACGATGAGGTCGCGCAAACGATCAGCCAGGAGATGGGCGCGCCGATCGCATTCGCGCGCGCGATGCAGGCCGCGGTCGGCACCGCGCATCTCGAACAGACGATCCGCGCGCTGCAGTCATTCCGCTTCAGCACGCAGACCGATTCGCTGCTGGTGTCGCACGAGCCGATCGGCGTGTGTGCGCTGATCACGCCGTGGAACTGGCCGATCAACCAGATCGTGTGCAAGGTGGCGCCGGCGCTCGCGGCCGGTTGCACGATGGTGCTCAAGCCGAGCGAGATCGCACCGTTCAGCGCGATCCTGTTTGCCGAAATTTTGCATGAAGCCGGCGTGCCGCCCGGCGTGTTCAACCTCGTGCACGGCTACGGGCATGAAGCGGGCGATGCGCTGTCGCGGCACCCGGATGTCGACATGGTGTCGTTCACGGGTTCGACGCGTGCGGGCGTCGAGGTCGCGAAGGCCGCCGCCGATACCGTGAAGCGCGTGCACCAGGAGCTCGGCAGCAAGAGCCCGAACCTGATCCTGCCCGACGCCGATATCGACGATGCGGTCACGCGCGGCGTGCGCAGCTGCTTCAGCAACAGCGGCCAGTCATGCAACGCGCCGACGCGCATGCTCGTGCATGCCGATCATCTGGCGCTGGCCGAGCAGGCTGCGCGCCGCGAGGCGGAACGCACCGTCGTCGGCGATCCGCGTTCGCAGGAGACGGGCATCGGGCCGGTGGTCAGCCGCACGCAGTTCGACCGCATCCAGCATTTCATCCGGCTCGGGATCGACGAAGGCGCGACGCTCGTCGCCGGCGGCCCCGGGCGGCCGGCCGGGCTCGGCGACGGCTTCTACGTGCGGCCGACGGTGTTCTCGAACGTCGCGCCGGGCATGACGATCGCGACCGAGGAAATCTTCGGGCCGGTGCTGTCGATCATGACCTACCGCACGGAGGACGAGGCCGTCGCGCTCGCGAACGATTCGGTCTACGGGCTCGCGGCCTACGTGCAGTCGAAGGATCTCGAACGCGCGCGCCGGATCGCCGCACGGCTGCGTGTCGGCAACGTCCACATCAACTATCCGGCATGGAACCCGGCCGCGCCGTTCGGCGGCTACAAGCGCTCGGGCAACGGGCGCGAGTATGCGGAATTCGGCCTCGTCGAGTATCTGGAGACGAAGGGCACGACGGGGTACACGGAAGGCGGCGCGCGATAAAGTCTGCGTTTGCCGACGATCAGCCCTCTTCGGGATCCGTTGCGGCCGCATCGGATCCCGCAACGGGAGCGGCGGCCCGCCTGCGAATCTCGGAGTCGAGGATCAGACGCCCGCGCAGCTTGCCTTTCATCCGCTTCACATGCTTGGGCGCCTCGGTCATGTGCTCGACCATCAGCGCACGGACGCGCTCGGCATCGCGCTCGCGCGCGGCCTGCAGGATCGCCTTGTGGATCGACACGTTCGCTGCGCCGAAGCGCTTGTGCTCGACGAGCGGCGTATCGTTCCGGAACTCGATCAACTGCCGGATCATCTCGTTGATCAGCTCGCAGCTGAATCGCAGGAACGGGTTCGGGTTCGCGGCCGCGAGGATGTCGTGGAACGTCGTGTCCTCCTGTCGCTGGCGCAGCATGTGGCCGCGGTCGTGCACGCCCGACGCGCCGTCGCAACACGCGATGTTCGACTCCAGCGCGGCGAAGTCGCGCTCGCTCAGGTGCGGCACGGCGCCCGCCGCCAGTTCGGGTTCGAGCAGCTGCCGCACCGTATAGATGTCGTCGATCGTCACGTCCTTGAAGAACAGGTAGTTCTGCAGGAGCTGCAGCGTGCGGTCGAGCGGCACCTCGACGACCATCCCGCCGCCCGACGGCCCCGTCGTGACCTTGATGAGCCCCTGCACCTCGAGCGACTTCAGCGCCTCGCGGATCGTGCTCTTGCTCACGGCATAGAGCTGCTGCAGCTCGGCTTCGCGCGGCAGGCGGTCGCCCGGCTTCAGGTCCTTCTCGGTGATCAGCCGCTTGATCTCCTCGGCGACGAGGTCGGCCCGCTTCGGCTGCTTGATTTCGACCGCGAGGCCCGCCCTGGCTCGGTCCATGACCATCTTCATGACTCCTTTGTCTGACTGCGCGCCGCATCATCGTCGACGATCCGTTCCGGCGCAGGGTACGGAATTTTGCCTGATTGACACCAATTTTGATCAACTCTAGCATCAGGTTCATTCTATTTATCATGATAAATAGGATCAACCGGCGGCGCGCATCCTGCAGGGCGTGGGCACGGTTTGGCAGTCGGTCGCATCGCGTGTGTCCCCCTTTATCAGGAGCGTCAACTTGAATCGCCGAGAACTGTTGAAACTGGCCGCACTGTCGGCCGTGCCGGGTGCGCTCGGCAGCATGTCGTCCCGTGCCGCGTTCGCGCAGGGGTCGACCATCCAGCTTGCGTGCCCGGTGCCGATGTCGGGGCCGTTCGCCGCCAACGGCAAGTACGCCGATCTCGGCATGCAGCTCGCCGTCAAGCAATACGGCAAGGTGCTCGGCGCGCCGCTTGCCTATACGGCGCTCGACACCGAGGGCAAACCCGCGACCGCCGTGCGGCGCGTGCAGGAGATCGCGCAGCAGAAGGGCGTGCGCTTCTTCGCGGGCGGCATCCTGTCGTCCGAATCGCTGGCGATGGGCAAGGAAGTCCAGAAGGCGGACGGCGTGTTCATCACCACGGCCGGCGCGGACGAAATCACCGGCAAGGATTGCAACGCCGCGACGTTCCGCTGGTCGGTGCCGACCTTCGGCGCGATCGAGCAGACGGTGCGCCCGTTGATCCAGATGCTGCCGAAGGCGAAGCGCTGGTACACGATCACGCCGCAATACGTGTTCGGCGACGGCCTGCTGTCGGCCGCGAAAGCGATCTTCAAGGAGAAGGGCATCGAGCATGTCGGCAACAGCTACCACTCGCTCGCCGAGAAGGAGTTCAGCGGCTACCTGACGAACGCGGCGGCCGCGCAGCCGGACGTGCTGCTGATCCTGAACTTCGGCTCGCAATCGTCGGACACGCTGCGCCAGGCCGTCAGCTTCGGGATGAAGCGCAACTGCACGATCCTGCTCGCGTGGGCATCGGGCCTCGAGCAGTTCGAGGCGCTCGGCCCCGACATCTGCGACGGCGTGTATTTCGGCGCGCAGTACTGGCACGGCATCGACTCGCCGCTGAACCGCGACCTGGTGAAGCGCGCGAACGCCGCGTTCAAGGCGAACCCGAACTACAGCCTCGCGGGTTCGTACATCTGCTCGAAGATCCTGATCGACGCGATGGTGAGGGCCGGCAGCGCAGATCCGAAGAAGGTCGTCGCGGCGATGGAGGGCATGAAGTACGACGGCCTTACGGGCCCGGAGGAAATCCGCAAGGCCGACCACCAGGTGCTGAAGAACTACTACCTGCTGAAGGGCAAGCCGAAGGGCCGGATGAAGAGCGCGGACGACTATGCCGACATCGTCAGCTCGGGCCAGTCGTTCCTGCCGGTCGACAAGACGGGCTGCAAGCTCGCGTGACGCCGTGCATGCGTCCGCGGCCATCGTGCGCCGCGGACGTCCGTTACCTTCCTTTCCGACACGGAAGCCATGAACGTCTATCTGCTGCAGATCGTCAACGGCATCGGCGTGGGCATGCTGTATTTCCTGCTCGCCGTCGGCCTGTCGATCGTGTTCGGCCTGCTGCGCTTCGTGAATTTCGCTCACGGCGCGTTCTACCTGCTCGGTGCGTATCTCTGCTACCAGGCGCTGCAATGGTCGGCGAATTTCTGGGTCGCGCTCGCGGTCGTGCCGCTCGTCGTCGGCGCGTTCGCATGGGGCGTCGAAAAGCTCGTGCTGCGTCATGTGTACGCGCAGCAGCATGAATTCCACATCCTGGCGACGGTCGGGCTCGCGCTCGTGCTGCAGGAGTGCGCGATCCTCGCATGGGGCCCGCTCGGCGACAACGTGCCGCCGCCCGACGCGCTGAACGGCGTCGTGATCTGGGGCGGCTTCGTCTACCCGAAATACCGGCTGTTCGTGATCGCGTTCACGGCCGTGCTCGCCGCGTTGCTGTGGTGGGTGCTCGAAGGCACGCGGCTCGGCAGCACGGTGCGCGCGGGCAGCGAATCGACGGAGATGGTCTCGCTGCTCGGCATCAACGTGACGCGCGTGTTCAGCCTCGTGTTCGCGCTCGGCGCGGCGACGGCGGCACTCGCGGGCGTGCTCGCCGCGCCGATCCGCGGCGTCGATCCGTTCATGGGCATCGAGGCGCTCGGCGTCGCGTTCGTCGTGGTCGTCGTCGGCGGGATGGGGAATTTTCTCGGCGCGCTCGTCGGCGGGCTGCTGGTCGGCATCGTGCAGAGCCTGATGAGCACGCTGTGGCCGGAAGGCGCGCGATTGATGATCTACGTCGCGATGGCGGCCGTGCTGCTGCTGCGTCCGAACGGGTTGCTGGGGAGGGCCGCATGATCGAATCGTCGAAACCGCTGCCGCCGGGGGCGGCGGCCTCGCAGCGCGCGCCGGCATGGCGCGCCGCGTTGCAACGCCCGGAAGGCTGGCTCGCGGTGGCCGTGGCCTGCGTGCTGCCGCTCGTGTTGAGTTCGGGGTCGCTCGCGACCGAGGTGCTGGTGTTCGCGCTCGCCGCGCTCGGCTGCAACCTGCTGCTCGGCTACACGGGGCTGTTGTCGTTCGGGCAGGGCATCTTCTTCGGGCTCGGCAGCTACGCGGCGGGGCTCGTGCTGACGCGCGGCGTCGCGTCGGTGAGCGTCGCGCTGCTCTCTGCCGCCGCGCTCGGCGCCGTCGCGGCAGCGCTCGTCGGCTGGTTCTCGATCCGGCAGCGCGGCACCTATTTCGTGATGCTGACGCTCGCGTTCGGGCAGCTGTTCTACTTTCTCGCCTATACGACGCCGGACGTCACGGGCGGCGACAACGGGCTGCTCGACATCCCGCGCCCCGCGCTCGCCGCGTTCGGGCATCCGCTCGTTTCGCTCGATTCGCCGTGGCGCTACTACGGCTTCGTCGCGGTGCTGTTCGTCGCGGTGTTCTGGCTGCTGCTGCGCGTGTCGCGCTCGGTGTTCGGCCGTACGCTGCTCGCGATCCGCGACAACGAGGCGCGCGCGGCGGCGGCCGGCTACGACGTGAAGCGCTTCAAGCTCGCGGCGTTCGTGATCTCGGGTGCGGTCACGGGCCTCGCGGGTGCGCTGCACGCGTTGATGACGGGCATCGCGCCGCTGTCGAACATCGACTATCACACGAGCGAGATGATCCTCGTGATGACGGTGATCGGCGGCACCGGCAACCTGTTCGCGTCGGTGCTCGGCGCGGCGTTCTACGTGCTGTTCGCGGACTGGCTGGCGACGCTGTGGCCGCGCTGGCTGCTGCTGCTCGGCCTCGTGCTGATCGCGGTCAGCCTGTTCATGCAGCGCGGGTTGTGGGGGCTGGGCGAACGCGTTGCGGCGTCGCTTCGGCGCACCGGACGCACGGCGGCTACAGCCAGGGAGCAGCAATGAGCGAAGCGATTCTCGAGGCGCGCGGCGTGGTCAAGCGCTACGGCAAGTTCACGGCGCTGGGCGGCGTCGACCTGCGGATCATGCCGCGCACCGTGCATTCGGTGATCGGCCCGAACGGTGCGGGCAAGACGACGCTGTTCCATACGCTGACGGGCACGCTGCCGATCACGTCGGGCTCGATCCTGTTCGACGGTCACGACGTGTCGCGCGAACCCGATCACAAGCGCGTGCGGCGCGGCATCGCACGCTCGTTCCAGGTGACGAGCCTGTTTCCGAACCTGAGCGTGCGCGAGAACCTGCGGGTTGCCGCACAGGGCGTTGAATCGCGGCGCGCGCTGAATCCGTGGACGCCGCCGCGCGGTGCGCTCGCGCACGACGGCATCGTCGACGACGTGCTCGAGCGGCTCGGCCTGCAGCGCTTCGCCGACACGGCGGCCGGCGTGCTGTCGCACGGCCAGCAGCGCCGGCTCGAGGTCGGGATGGCGCTGGCGGCGCGGCCGCGCGCGATCTTTCTCGACGAACCGACGTCGGGCATGGGGATCGACGATCTCGACGACATGAAGGCGCTGATCCGTGGCCTGCGCGACGACTACACGGTCGTGCTGATCGAACACAACATGGGAATCGTGATGGACATCTCCGACACGATCACGGTGATGCAGCAGGGCCGCGTGCTGGTCGAAGGCAAGCCCGACGCGATTCGCGGCGACGAGCGCGTGCGCAGTGCGTATCTCGGCAACATGATCACGGGAGGCCGCGCATGATGCTCGACGTGAAGGAGGTCCATGCGTGCTACGGCAAGAGCCACGTCCTGCAGGGCATGACGCTGAACGTGAACGAAGGCGAGACGGTGACGCTGCTCGGCCGCAACGGCGCGGGCAAGTCGACGACGCTCAAGACGATCGCGGGCGTCGTCGCGCCGACCGGCGGCGCGGTGACGTTCGCGGGCCGGCCGATCGCCGGGCAGCCCGCGCACCGAATCGCCGCGCGCGGCCTGTGCTTCGTGCCCGAGCATCGCGGGATTTTCCGGCTGCTGTCGGTCGAGGAAAACCTGCGGCTCGGCGCGCGCCGCGATTCGCCGTGGCAGCTCGACGACATCTACCGGATCTTTCCGCGCCTGAAGGAGCGCCGCCGCAACGGCGGCGCGCAGCTGTCGGGCGGCGAGCAGCAGATGCTCGCGATCGGCCGCGCGCTGATGAACCACCCGCGGCTGCTGATGCTCGACGAGCCGGTCGAGGGGCTCGCACCGGTGATCGTCGAGGAGATCGTCGAGCAGTTGAAGCGGATCAAGGCGGCCGGCGTCGCGATCCTGCTCGTCGAACAGAACCTCGAAGTGTGCACCCGGCTTGCGGACCGCCACTTCGTGATCGAACAGGGCGTGATCGTCTACGAAGGCAGCAACGCGGCGTTCGCCGCCGATCACGAGGTGAAGGACCGTTACCTGGGCGTCGGCGTCGCGTAAGCGCCGTGCCCTTTCATTGCGAGGAATTCCATCGATGCAAGTTCAGGATTCGACACCGGGCGTCGCGGCGTCCGGCTTGCGCGTCGACGGCGCGCGGCTGTGGGACAGCCTGATGCGCCTCGCGCGGATCGGCGCGACCGACAAAGGGGGCGTGTGCCGCCTCGCGCTCACCGAACTCGATCGCGAGGCGCGCGACCTGTTCGTCGCATGGGCGAAGGAAACCGGCTGCACGGTGCGTGTCGACGCGATCGGCAACATCTTCGCGCGGCGTGCGGGCGAACGCGACGACCTGCCGCCCGTGACGACGGGCAGCCATATCGACACGCAGCCGACCGGCGGCAAGTTCGACGGCAACTATGGCGTGCTCGCGGGCCTCGAAGTGCTGCGCACACTCGACGACGTGGGCGTGCGCACGCGTGCGCCGCTCGAGGTCGCCGTCTGGACCAACGAGGAAGGCTCGCGCTTCGTGCCCGTGATGATGGGCTCCGGCGTGTTCGCGGGCGCGTTCACGCTCGACCACGCGCTCGCGCAGTGCGATCGCGACGGCGTGTCGGTGCGCGACGCGCTTGTCGCGATCGGTTATGCGGGCGATGTGGACGATGTGGACGATGGGCGCGACGCGCATCCGGTCGGTGCGTATTTCGAAGCGCATATCGAGCAGGGGCCGGTGCTGGAGGCGCACGACACGACGATCGGCGTGGTCGAGGGCGCGCTCGGGCAGCGCTGGTATGACGTCACCGTGCACGGGATGGAGGCGCACGCGGGCCCGACGCCGATGGAGCTGCGGCGCGACGCGCTGCTGGTCGCGGCCGATCTCGTGCGCGCGGTGAACGGCATCGCGCGCGCGCATCCGCCTCACGGACGCGGCACGGTCGGCTGGGTCGACGTGTACCCGAATTCGCGCAACGTGATTCCTGGCCGCGTGACGCTGACCGTCGACCTGCGCGCGGCCGACGACGCGACGCTCGCGGCGATGGATGCGCAACTGCGCGCGACGTGCGCCGACCTGCGCGCATCGGCCGGCATGCGGATCGACGTCGAGCAGGTCGTGTACTTCCCGCCGCAGCCGTTCGACGCGACGCTGGTCGAGCGGGTTCGGGCCGGCGCGAGCGCGCTCGGGCTGTCGTCGATGAACGTGATCAGCGGTGCGGGCCACGACGCCGTGTATCTCGCGCGCGTTGCGCCGACCGCGATGATCTTCGTGCCGTGCAAGGACGGGATCAGCCACAACGAGATCGAGGACGCCGATCCGGCGCATCTGGAAGCCGGCTGCAACGTGCTGCTGCAGGCGATGCTGGGCGCTGCCGGGATCGTGGAAGGTGATGCACGATGAAAATCCTGATCGCCCGGATGAACCACGAGACCAACACGTTCTCGCCGGTGCCGACGCCGCTTGCCGCGTTCGGCCGCAACGGCCCCGACTGGGGCGACGACGCGTATCGCGCGAACCACGGGATGCGTACCGCGATGGCCGCGTTCATCGATGCGGCCGCGCGTGAAGGCGCTGAAATCGTGACGCCGGTGTCGGCGGCCGCGAACCCGAGCGGGCCCGTTGCGGCCGATGCGTATGCGGCGATCTGCGACGCGATCGTCGCGGCCGCGCCCGGCTGCGACGCGGTGATGCTCGACCTGCACGGCGCGATGGTCGCCGAGCAGAGCGCGGACGGCGAGGGCGACCTGCTCGCGCGCGTGCGCGCGGCGCTGCCCGACGCGCCGATCGCGGTCGCGCTTGATCTGCACGCGAACGTCACGCAGAAGATGATCGACCACGCGGACGTGATTGTCAGCTTCAAGACCTATCCGCATGTCGACATGTATGAGACGGGCGAGCATGCGGCGCGCGTGCTGCTCGACCGGCTTCATGGTCGCGCACGGCCGGTGCTTGCGTGGCGGCAACCGCCGCTGATGACGTCGACGCTGCGCAGCGCGAGCGCCGAAGGCGCGATGCGGCGCGCGGTGGAGGCCGCGCACGCGGCCGAGGCCGAGGTCGGTGGCGTGCTCGCCGTGTCGGTGCTTTCGGGTTTCTCGCTCGCGGACATTCCCGCGCCGTGCATCAGTGTCGTCGTGGTCGGCGACGGTGATCGCGCGGTGGCCGATGCCGTCGCCGAACGTATTGCGCGGCAGATCTGGGACGCACGCGACGAATTCGTCTACCGCAGCGCGCCGCTCGCGGAGTCGGTCGCGCAGGCCGCGGCGCTCGCGCGCGGCGCGGACCGCCCGGTGCTGATGCTCGATCACGGCGACAACTGCATGTCGGGCGGCCCGTGCGACACGATGGACCTGCTCGAAGAAGCGCTTGCGCAGGGGCTCGACGGGATCGTCAGCGGGCCGCTGTGCGACCCGCAAGCCGTCGCGGCGCTGATCGATGCGGGTGTTGGCGCGACCGTCACGGTGCCGGTCGGCAACCGGCTGCCGTCGCACGGCGGCGTGCGGCGCGAGCCGTTTCGCGCGACGGGTGTCGTGCGCGCCATTACCGACGGCGAATACGTGATCACGGGGCCGACCTATACGGGCCAGCGCGCGTACATGGGCCGCACGGCCGTGCTCGACATCGGCGCGGCGACGCTCGTCGTCACCGAGCGCACGCAGGAGCCGTGGGATCTCGGCGTGTTCGAGAGCGTCGGCGTCGATCCGCGCCGTGCGCGCTTCCTGCTGCTGAAATCGCGGATGTATTGCCGGCCGGTGTTCGTGCCGATCGCGGCCGCGCTGGTCGAATGCGACAGCCGCGGCGTGACGGGCTCGGACTACGGGCTGTTTCGCTACGAGCGGCTTGCGCGGCCCGTGTATCCGCTCGACAACGTCGATCGGTGGGAGCTGGGCGCGTCACCGGCGGCCTGACGGAGCGGGGCGCGAGACGCCGGATTTGCACGCTTTCGGGCATCATGCGATGGCAGCGGCCCGTCGAGCAGCAGGGTCGTGCAATCCATTGCGTCCGCAACCGATCCGGAGAATCGACCGCCATGCATTCGAATCCTTTCCGCTTGCGCAGCGCGCGCCTGCTCGCCGCGCTGACCCTCGCCACGACGGCCGTCGCCGTGCACGCCGCCGACTGGATCGTGTCCGGCAACGACGGCAAGTACCAGCGCGTCGAGGGCCGCGACACCTTCCTCGCCTCACCTCCCGCCGACACGCTGACGCTGCTCGACGCCAGCACGTTCCCGCCGAAAGTCGCATTGCAGGTCGACGTCGAGAACGGCATTCAGGGGCCGCCGCAGGCCGTCGCGATCACGCCCGACGCGAAGCTCGCGCTCGTCGGCGCGCCGACGCGCTACGACGCGGCCGCGAAGCAGCTCCTGTTCGACACGTTCCTGCAGGTCGTGAATCTCGACGCCGCTCCGCCCGCAATCACGCGCATCGAGCTCGGCACGCATCCGCAAGGGATCGCGATCGACCGTTCGGGCCGGCTCGCGCTTGTCGCCAATGTCGACGGCAGCGTATCGATCCTGCGCATCGACGGCACGCACGTGACGCTCGACGGCAACCTGAAGATCGGCAAGAAGCGGCTCGCAGGGATCAGCTTCACGCACGACGGCAAGCATGCGCTCGTGTCGCTGCGCGACGAGCAGGGCGTCGCGGTGCTGAACGTCGACGACGGCAAGGCGACCGACAGCGGCACGCGCCTGAGCACGGGCGTCGCGCCTTACACGATCGACGTGTCGAGCGACAACCGCTGGGCGGTCGTCAGCAACGTCGGGCTCGCGGGGCTGCCGGGCTATGCGGGCACGCTCGCGGGCGACGCCGATACGGTCGCGCTGATCGACGTGTCGCGCGTGCCGTTCCGGACGGTCCAGTACCTGACGGTGCCGTCGCTGCCGGAAGGCGTCGCGATTTCGCCGAACGGGAAATGGATCGCCGTGCAGGCGATGGACGGCTCGAACCTGACGCCCGACAATCCGGGCCGCCGCAAGCTCGGCAAGGTGCTGCTGTTCGAGATCCGCGACGGGCAGGCCGTGCAGACCAGCGAGTTGCCCGGCGGCGAAGCCGCGCAGGGCATCGTGTTTACCGCCGACAACCGGCACGTGATCGTGCAGTTCAACGTCGAACGGCAACTGGCGCTCTATGCGGTGGAAGGCGGCAAGCTGCGCGATACGGGCAAGCGTATTGCGTTGACCGGTGGGCCGTCTTCGTTGAGGACGTTGCCGCGCTGACGCGCGGGGCGCCGGTTCGTTCACCTCCGTGCATTCATGCGGCGCCCGGATTTTCCAGGCGCCTGTCGATGCGCGTTACGGCCGCAGCAGATCGAACCCGCCGAATACGACGACACCGCTGAGCGCGATCATCGCAACGGAATGCTGGCCGAAGTAGAGAATCGCGGCGGCAAGCCACGTCGCGATGCAGAAGGCGCCGATGCGGGCCATCGTGTGTTCCTCGAATGCGTAATGAAGTGGGCGCCGCCCGGCGTGCACCGCTCGACCCGGCGAGCGGTGCACGAAGGCGGACGGAGAGGGCGACCCGCGAAGCCGCGACGGCGGCGCGGCACGCGCACGTGCCACGCCCGGAAGGGCGGGAGTCGAACCCGGCGGCGTTCCGCGACCGTGCCCGCAGGCCGTCGACGCGCGGATCCGCCCGGCAAAGCGGCAATTTTACCAGCGCCGTTTCGCTGCCAATCTGGCCCTTTCGCGACTTGAGTGCCGCGATCTACCGCGGAATCCGTCCGACCCCGATACTCAAGTTTGGTATGACGAATGTCGTAAACGAGTCGGAAGGCATTTCAATGCCACCCCGTCACGATTTGTTTACCGACACACGGACCGATACGATGCAGATCGATTTTTCCACGACCGCGCGAACCCCGCTGGCGGACGGCAGCGTTACAGCAAACGCGCCGGGCGCATCCGCCGACGGCGCAACGGATACCGCGGGTACCACCGGCACGACGAGTACCACCGGCGCGAAGAGTTCGACCGGCGGCAGCGGCGAAACGCTCGGCGCATCGGGCGCGTCGTCGGAAAGCCCGGCAGTCAGCCAGTTGAAGGCGCTGATCGAACGGCTGCAGAAGCAGCTCGCGACGCTCGAGCGGCAGATGGCGAGCGCGGCCCAGCGCGCGAAGGACGACCCGGCCGCGGCAGTCGAACAGCAGTCGCTGAGCGCGGAAGCCAGCGCGATCTCCGCGGCATTGGCGACGGCGATCTCGCAGCTCGCGGCGGCGATCGAGAAGTCGGGCGGCTCGTCGGCGGGCGGGCTGGTGTCGACGCAGGCCTGACGGTTCCCGGCTGCGCGCGGCCGTTAATGCCGCGTCGGCCGCACGCATTACAATCGCAAGCTCGTCTCCCTCGCAAGGACGGCAGAACGATGCATGCGGAACTCGACGACGACGAACTCGTCCGCTTCGACGCGCACGGCGGCACGCCGCTGCCGGCGGCCGATGCGCAAGGATGGCTGGAACACGACGGCGCGCGCATCTGGCACGCGTCGTTCGGCCAGGGCCCGCCGGTCGTGCTGCTGCACGGCGGCCTCGGCCACGGCGGCAACTGGGGCAACCAGGTGCCGGCGCTGCTCGCGGCCGGCTACCGCGCGATCCTGATCGACAGCCGCGGCCACGGCCGCAGCACGCGCGACGACCAACCGTATTCCTATGAACGCATGGCGTCGGACGTGCTTGCGGTCCTGGACGCGCTGCACGTCGACCGCGCACGCTTCGTCGGCTGGAGCGACGGCGCATGCACCGCGCTCGTGCTGGCGGCCCGCGCGCCGGAGCGCGCGGCCGGCGTGTTCTTCTTCGCGTGCAACATGGACCCGAGCGGCACGAAGGAGATGGTGCCGAGCCCGCTGATCGACCGCTGCTTCGCGCGCCACCGGAAGGACTACGCGCAACTGTCCGCAACGCCGGACCAGTTCGATGCATTCGTTTCGGCCGTCGGTGAAATGATGCGCACGCAACCGAATTACAGCGCACAGGATCTCGCGGCGATCGCGGTGCCGGTGACGATCGTACAGGGCGAGCACGACGAATTCATCCGGCCCGAGCATGCGGCGTATCTGGCGCGCACGATTCCGGGCGCGACGCTGACGATCCTGCCCGGCGTGAGCCACTTCGCGCCGCTGCAGCGGCCCGCGCGATTCAACGCGGCGATGCTGGCCTTCCTCGACCGGCTGCCGGGCTGACCGCTCGTGCGGCCCGCGCGCGCCGTCGATGGGTGCGCGCGTTGGTCGCTCGTGCTCAGACCATCGCGTTGTCGTTGCCGGGAATCTCGTGCGCCTTGATCTGCTTGCGGTGCAGTTTGTACAGCAGCTTGCCGAGCATGCCGTCCTCGTGACGCAGGCGCGTGATGTTGCGCACGTATTCGTCGTCCGGCGCGATCGCCTGGGCGCCCATGATCCAGCGCACGCTTTCGCGATAGTTGTAGAGCGATTTGTCGCGGCTGTCGGCCAGGATCGACGACAGCGCGGCCATCGCCGCCGGATGGCCGCCTTCCGCGTGGCGGCGCAGTTCGTCGACGTAACGATGGCGCGACGGGAGATCGTCGACGTCGGCGATGAACATCAGCATCGTCTCGAGGCCCTCGGTATGCCCCATCTCGTGCGCCATGCGCGCGGCCTCGACGGCTTCGACCTGCATGCGCGTGCGTTCGGCTTCGTCCTTGCTGGCGCCCGCGATGTGATAGTACGCAAACCCGAGCTTGTACGCGGCCATGTTGCCGCCGTCGTCGACCGACTCGCGGAAGTAATGGGCGGCGCGATACAGATCCTGCGTGACGTGCATGCCGTCTTCGTAGAAGCAGCCGAGCAGGTAGCCGCACGAATCGCCGCCCGCTTCATAGCCGAGTTCGCACAGCGCGACGGCGTCGGCGGGCCGACGGCCTTCGTCGCGCATCGCCGACGCGAGCTGGTTCCATGCGAGCGAGCCCGGCTCGTTCACACGCGCGGCTTCGAGCCACGCATCGCCGCGTGCGTCGTCCTGCGCGAAGCCGAACGTGCCGGTGCGATGGGCGTAGCCGCGCAGGATCATCGCCGACGTGCATGCGCGCGCATCCGATGCGCGCTCGATCGCGCCGGTCAGCCAGGTGCCCTGCGGATCGAGGTCGAGCGCGAGCCGTACGCCCATTGCCATCGCGTGGTTGTCGTCGATCGGCTGATCGCGCTCGGCTTCCCGCAGGCGCGCGTAAGCCTGCTCGTATTCGCTGCGCATGAAATGACTGTGCGCGAGCCAGTGCAGCGTTTCCCAGCGGTGATACGGATGCAGCGCGGCCCTGGCCCGCGCGAGCGTCGCGGCCATCGCGCGGCGTGCATCGTCGTCGTCGTCATTCGAATCGAGCGTATTGCCGATATGGTCGTCGCGCCAGATCTCGTGGCGCAGCCGGTCCTTCTCGACCGCGTCGAGGTGCGCGCACGCGTCGGAATCGACGAACGCGCGGACGTGGTCGTGCGAGCCGCCCCAGCGCGGCTGCATGTACCAGATGAACGTACGCATCGGGAAAAACTGGTGCGGGTGAATGTGCAGCGTCGCTTCCATCCAGTACCACTTGCCCTTGCGCAGCTTCTTGCCCTGGACGGGGCCGGGCAGCGCTTCCGGAAATGCCGCCGGGCAGGCGACGGGTACGTCGGGGTTCAGCCCCGAACGCGCGAGCATGCCCTGCAGTTCGGCGCGAGTGGCCTCGTCGTGGGCGCCGACGTTCAGGTGCAGCTCGGTCACGGGCCAGCGTCGCTGTTGCACGAGCTGCGTGAGCCACTCGGGTTCGTCGAACGACGACACGCTCGTGAAGATCACCTTCGGCGCGCTCCACATCGTCGGCGCGAGCACGAGCGCGCGCAGCGCGGCGACGATCGTCAGCGTTGCGCACGCATGCGCGCAGATCCAGCCGGTTTCTGTCACCGTCTCGGCCCAGCCGGAGCCGCGGTACTCGTACGCCCAGTGGTGCCAGTAATGCGCCTCGCACAGCCACGCGTGCGCGGATTGCGGGTTCGCGGCCTGCCAGGCGCGCAGGCGCGCGAGGCCTTCGGCGCCGGCTTCGATGCACGGCTGCACGTCGGCCGGCAGCGCGTCGACGTACAGCGCCTCGGCCGTGCGGTCGGCGAAGCTGGCGGCGAGCGCGGCGTCGAGCTGCGTGTCGAGCGCGGCAAAGTCGCCCGCGCGCAGCAGCGCGTCGACGTCGCAGATGAACCATCGGGACTTCGCGGGCGGAATCAGGTCGGCGGGAGCAGAGGACATGTCGGTGTCGGCGGTCATGACGAAACGGGTTGGGGATCGAAGATGCGGTAGCGCTTCCACGGCAGCGAAAGCCAGTTTCCGGACGGATTGCGCAGGTGCTCGCGCACTTCCTGCGTGGCGCGCGACGACGCGGGGCCGTCCTGGCCGCTGCCGCGCAACCAGTGCTGGCGCGCCCGCGCATACGCGAGCCCGAAGTCTTCCCAGCTGTCGAAGCTGTCCTGCGCGCGCTGCGCATTGAGCAGCAGCACGACCCACGCCTGCTGTTCGGACGCCCAGCCGAGCAGCGCGATGCAGCGCACGAGAAACGCGGTGCGCGCGCAATCGAACGCCAGCGCGTCGCGCACGCGCCCAACGGCCGCAAGCTGTTCGTAGAAGCCTTCGTGCGAGCGGCCGACACCGCGTATCCAGCCCGCGAGGATCGGCGCAACGCGCTGCACGATCTGCCACTCGGGCAGGTCGGCCGGCAGGTCGAGTTCGCGCCGCAACTGGCGGGCGAGCTGTTCGCGCTGTGTGTCGGGCAGCGCGTACACGAGGTCGTCGCAATCACAGCGCAGCCCGTTGCGGATCAGCAGGATGTCGGCAAGTGCGAGCGACCAGCGGCGGCGGTTCGGCGGCGCCTGGTCGGCGAGCGTGCGGGCGAGCGAAACCGCGGCGGTCTGCCGGACCGGCACCGCGCGGTCGGTGCCCGCGGCCTGGTCGGCGTCGACTTCGCGCACCATCCGCGCGGCGATCCGCAACGAACGCCACACGTACCACACGAGCCACAGCACGGCCGCACCGATCAGCAGTTTCAGCATGACGGGCTCCCGGCCGCTGTTGACGGCAGCGCGAACGCCGCGCACAGCGCGGGATCGATCGGAATGCCCTCGATCGAGAAGGCGGCCGCTGCCCGAGGTGCATCAGGTTCGCGCGCGGCCGGCAGCGCATTGCCCGGCAACGCGTGGCGCGCAGCCGCCGCGACGGCCGGGTCGATTTGCCGAAGCTGACCGAGCGCGTAGGGCGCGTTGCGTAGCAGCAGCCATTGCAGCACGGCCGGCGGCTGTGCGAAATGCTCGATCAGGTGGAAGTTCTCGCTCATTACGCTCAGCAGATGGTCGGGCGAGCGCACGTCGGTGACGAAGGTCCATTCGCCGGTGGCCGCGCCCGGCGTGTCCGGCTCGAACACGAGGCCCATGCCCTCGCAGTCGGGATGACGCTCGCCGCGCGGCGCGAGCGTGCGCAGGAACTGGCGCACGTCGTCCGCATAGCGGCGCACCGGATGGCGGTTCTGCTTGCCCTTGATCTGGTCGATGCGCAGGCCGTCGCCGGTCACCGACAGGCTGATCGTCACGTGCGGCTGGTTGCCCGCGCCGCGCAGCGTGAACAGGCGCAGCCGGCCGTCCTGCGCGGCTTGCGCATACTGCTCGCCGTACCCGCCGCGCAGCCGGCGGCGATCCGCGAACTGGCCGAGACAGTGCTGCATGTAGTACGACTCGTAAGCCAGCTCCTCGCGCAGCGCCGCATGATCGCCGGCGAATTCGAAGACGATCCCGTTCGGCGTGCGCAGCACCTCGCGTAGCGCGAGGCCGCTGCTCGGCACCCAGCCCTTGTCGCGGCGCGCCTGCATCCGCTGGTGTTCGCGCTCCCACATGTCGAGCGCCATCGCGCACGTGATGCGCTGCAGTTTCTGCGCGAGCCGCGTGCCGGAGCGCGAGCGCAGGAATTCGACCAGCACGCGCTCGCGGTCGATCAGCAGCATGTGCTCGGGATCGATGAAGTAGAGCGGCTTCGGCTCGACCGCCGCGCCGATGACGCCGCCGGATGCCGGCTGCGCGCGGAACCGGCGCACGAGCCAGTCGGGCGCCGGCCGGTCGGCGCCGGCGAGCGCGCGGTAATCGGCGAGCGAATCGAGCGGCTGCGCCTGCTCGAACGCGCCGACGACCCAGCGGAAGAAATGGTTGCCGAGCCACGCGCGGATGTCGGCCGGATCGCGGCGCTCGGCGCTGCGGCGCGCGATGGCCGCCTTGATGTCGGGCGCGTTGACGACATCGCGCGGCCGATAGGCGGACGCGGCGACGGTTTCGGTCACGGGGTCACTCTCCGGTCAGGCAGGGTGTCCGCGGGCGGGACCCTGGAGGTTTTTGGCTTGCGTGCTGGAGGGCATGCGGGCGCGATACGCGGCGGTATCGCGGGTGCCCGATGCAGGTCGGTCGACGCGTGAAAATCACGCGACCGCGCAGCGGCCAACGACGCGGGAGCGGGCGATCGAGGAATGGCGATTCATGGTTTCTCTCAGGATGGATTTTATTTTTTGCTGCCGCGAGTTTACTGCGATCCGCGCAGGCTAATCAATCGCGCGGCGCGCCGGCGTTTGCCGATCTGACAAGACTTATCTCTTTTTCATCGATTTTCGATGCAGCGCCATTCGATTGCCGGATTGAATGCTGTTAAAACCGACAGGTTTTTACGGCAAGCCGGCGAACGGCTCGCGATTGCCGCGTTGCAATCCGGCGCTTCGCGTATCTCATAAGTTTTTCTTTAGGCTCGCGCAACATATCGTCGATTGTTCGCGGCTGGCCGGTAATGGATAGTCCTGCTTCGACAGGCCGGCCACGCGATTTCCGCGCGGCGCGGCCGAATCTGTTGTTCGTGCAACCATCCGATATCAAAGGAACCGCAACCATGCGATTCAACGCGACACGCTTCGCCGCGACCCTGTTCGTCGCCGCGTGCGCCACCGCCATGGCCGGCCGCGCGGCCGCAGTCACGCAGAACGACATCCACGCAACCGTGACCCGCCACGTCGCGCCGCTGATGAAGCAGTACGCCATTCCCGGCATGGCGATCGGCATCGTCGCCGACGGCAAGCCCTACGTGTTCGACTACGGCGTGATGTCGACGCAAACCGGCAAGCCCGTCACCGGCGACACGCTGTTCGAGATCGGCTCCGTCAGCAAGACGCTGACCGCGACGCTCGCGTCCGATGCGCAGGAGGGCGGCGAGCTGTCGCTGTCGGACCCTGCGGCCAAGTACCTGCCTGCAATGCAGGGCAAGCCGTTCGGCGGCGTGACGTTGCTCGAGCTCGGTACGCACACGCCGGGCGGCATGCCGCTGCAGGTGCCCGACAGCATCCGCGACGATGCCGGCCTGATCCGCTATCTCGACGCGTGGCGGCCTACGTATGCGCCGGGCACGCGCCGCACGTATTCGAACGTCGCGATCGGGATGCTCGGGCGGCTCACCGCGAAGGCGATGAATCGCGATTTCTCGGTGCTGATGGAGCAGCGGCTCTTTCCCGCGCTCGGGATGACGCACACGTATATCAACGTGCCCGATGCGCGCACGGCCGATTATGCGCAGGGCTATACGCAGGACGGCAAGCCGATCCGGATGACGGGCGGCATGCTGTGGCAGCCGGCGTACGGCGTCCGGACCACGGCGGCCGACCTGCTGCGTTTCGTGCAGGCGAACCTGGGGCTGGTCGAAACGGCGCCGCGGCTGCAGCGCGCGATCGAGCGCACGCACACCGGCTATTTCCGTGCAGGGCCGCTGACGCAGGACCTGATCTGGGAGCAGTATCCGTATCCGGTCGCGCTGCCGACGCTGCTCGAAGGCAACGCGCCGAAGATGCTGTTCGATGCGACGCCGGCCAGCGCGATCAAGCCGCCGCTCGCGCCGAACCCGGACACATGGATCAACAAGACGGGCTCGACCAACGGCTTCAGCACGTATGTCGCGTTCGTCCCCGCGAAGCGGATCGCGATCGTGATGCTCGCGAACCGCAGCTTCCCGATCGAGGATCGAGTGAAGACGGCATACCGGATTCTCGAGTCGCTCGTCGGCGGCCGGTAATGCTTCCGGCGGCGGACGAAGCGCCGCCGCTTACTCGGGCGGTTGTTCGTCGTACGCGACGAAGATCTTGCGCGTGCGTTCGACGACTTCCCACGTGCCGCGAAAACCCGGCGGAATCACGAAACGATGGCCGGCACGCAGGGTCTTCCTGTTGCCCTCCAGGTCGGTGATCACGGACGTGCCTTCCAGGATCTCGCAGTATTCCGCTTCGGTGTACGCGACGTGCCAGCAACCCGGCGTGCTTTCCCAGATGCCGGTCGAGAAACGGCCGCACGGGCTCGCGAAGCCGGGCGTGAGGGTTTGCAGCGGATCGCCCGAAATCAGCTTCTCGGGCGACACGCGGTACTGCGTCGGCTCGCCGCTCGGGGTGAGCGCGTCGGTAATGGATGAAACGTCGATCATGATCGGCATGCTTCGTCGAGTTGGGTGGAGTGGAGCGCGCCGGCGCGGCGTCGCTCAGGCGACTGCCGTGTCGGTTGTTTCCACTGCCATCGTACCGCGCACGGTCGAGCCCGGCGATGACGCAGCGCCCGCGAGCCGCCGATAACGCGCAAGCGCCCACAGCGGGAAGTACGCGGTATAGCCGTGATACTTCAGATAGAAGATGCGCGGAAAGCCCGGCGCATTGTGCGAGCGGTGCCACCAGAAACCGTCGTCCTGCTGCACCGACTGCAGATACGCGATGCCGCGCTTCACCGAATCGGATTCGCAGTCGCCGAACGCCATCTGCGCGAGCAGCGCCCACGCGGTGCAGTTCGACGTGCTCTCGCCGGAATTGGTGCCGGCGAGCTTCGGGTCGATGTAGCTGTCGTTCGTCTCGCCCCAGCCGCCGTCCGCGTGCTGCCGTGCGCGCAGCCAGTCGAGCGCGCGGGCGATGTACGGCTGCGACTGGTCCTCGCCGGCAAGCGCGAGGCCGGCCAGCACGCTCCACGTGCCGTACAGGTAGTTCGTGCCCCAGCGGCCCCACCAACTGCCGTCGGGCTGCTGCGTGCGCTTCACGTAGTCGATGCAGCGCGCGAGCGCCGCGCGGTCGTCCGCGCGCTTCGTCACGCCGAAGCACAGCAGCACGCGGCCCGACACGTCTTCGGTCGGCGGATCGAGCAGCGCGCCGTGATCGGCGAACGGGATCGCGTTCAGGTACATGCGGTCGCAGTCGGCGTCGAAGGCCGCGAAGCCGCCGTTGCGCGATTGCAGCCCGCGCATCCAGTCGAGCGCGCGCGCGACGCGCGGCGCATACGGGTTCGTGCCGTCCGCGTTGCGATGCGTGCGGCCGCGGCGATCGAGCATCGCGGTGACGAGCGCGCTGTCGTCGATGTCGGGGTAGTACGGGTTCGCGTACTGGAATGCCCATCCGCCCGGCTCCGTATCGGCTGGCGCGTTCTCGATCCAGTCGCCGCGCAGGTCGTTCACCTGGCGCTCGGCCAGCCAGTCGTACGCGCGCGCGATACGTTCGTCGAGTTCGCGCAGCGCGCCGGCCGGCTCGCCGGCTTCCGGCACTGCCACGCCGCGCGCCTGCTCGAGCGCCATCGTGCTCCATGCGGTGTCCCACACCGGTGACAGGCACGGCTGGCAATACACGCTGCCGTCGGGCCGCCTGACCAGCAGCTTTTCCAGCGCGTTTTCGCAATCGCGCCGCAGCGGATGATCGTCCGGGTAGCCGAGCACCTCCATCATCTGGTAGCTGTACACGATCGGCGGGAAGATGCCGCCGAGCCCATCCTCGCCGTTCATGCGTTCCGCGCACCATGCCTCCGCGTGGCGGATTGCGCGCCGGCGCAGGCGCTTCGGCATCAGCGGCTCGAGATGGCGGACCGTGCGGTCGAGCGCGAGGAACAGCTTGCGCATGCCGCGTGCGGGCGGGAAGTAGTGACGTTCCTGGTCCGGCGGCGTGACGAACAGCTCGCGGATCGAAACGTTGCGCGGATTGCGGGCGCGCGCCTTCAGCGAGCACAGCACGAGCAGCGGCACCATCGTCGTACGCGCCCAGTACGCGACCTTGTACATCGAGATCGGCACCCACTTCGGGAACAGCACGAATTCGATCGGCATGAACGGCGCCGCGCGCCACGGCACCTGGCCGAACGTCGCGAGCAGGATGCGCGTGAACACGTTCGAGCGCGCCGCGCCGCCGAGCTTCAGGATCGCGTCGCGCGCGCGGACCATGTGCGGCGCGTGTTCGCTGTCGCCGGCGGCCTTCAGCGCGAAATACGCCTTCACGCTGCACGACACGTCCGGTGCACCGTCGACGTACAGATCCCATCCGCCATGCGTGTCGAGCCGCTGGTTCGCGCGCAGGTAGCGCGCCATCTTCTGCTGGCGGACGTCGTCGATCCTGTCCATGAAATGCATCATCAGGATGTATTCCGCGGTGATCGTCGCGTCGGATTCGAGTTCGAAACACCAGCTGCCGTCGGGCTGCTGAAGACGCACGAGCGCGTCGCGTCCACGGGCGATGGCGGTGTCGAGCGCGGACCAGGGGGATGGGGCGGGTTTGTTCATGCGGCGGATCATACCATCCAGCCGGAATGTTTATATCGAGACCCTCGGGTGCTAACATCCGCACCATGAAAAAACGCCTTGAACCCGCGCCGCACGACGTGTCCGCGCCTGTCGAACCGGCTGGAACGGCCGCTGTGCGGGCATCCGAAGAATCATCGGCGCCGGTGGCTGCCGCCGCTGCCGGCGTGCGGCGGAAAAAAGCGCCGGATCAGGTGCGCGCGCAATTGCTGGCGGCGGCATCCGAGATTGCGACGCATCACGGCGTGGCTGCGTTGACGCTCGATGCGGTGGCCGAGCGTGCCGGCGTGACGAAAGGCGCGCTGCAATATCACTTCGCGAACAAGCAGGGGCTGCTGGATGCGCTGTTCGGGCAGGCGACCGAGCGGTTCGCCGCGCAAATGGCCGCGCGGACGACGGCGGATCCCGGCGGCGACGGCGCGGCGGCGCGGGCCTATCTGCACGCGGTGCTCGACGCGGCCAATCCGGCGGCGAGTACCGATGTGCTGCGCGTGCTGGTCGCGTCGATGATTACCGAGCAGGAAACGCGCGCGCGATGGTCGGTGCCGATGCGGGAATGGACGCGGCCCGATCCCGTGCCGCTGGAGCGGGCGGCGACGCTGATGATCTGCCGGCTCGCGGCCGACGGGCTGTGGATTTCGGAATTGCTCGACAGTGTCGAGGTATCGGCCGAGTTGCGTTCGGAGATCGTCCGGCAGCTGGATGCGATGAGCAAGGGGGTGTTTCCGAAGGAGAGTGGTGGGGCGGCGTGACGTGGACGCGCCGCAATATTGCCGGCGAGGTAGCCATCGACTGAATGCATGTCATCACAACCCGCCCGGAAGGCGGGTTTTTTCTTTCCGGGCAATCGATGGAGAGCCTGGAAATGCAGACTGAAACGACGCATCGCGCGACGGCATCGAACGATGCGGTCACGCTGCACATGGGTATGCGGCAAGATCGCGTCCGGAAAATCGACGCTGACCGCGACGCTCGCAAGCGCCGAGCGGACCATCCCGATCAGCGAAGACGATTGGCTTGCTCGCCTCTATCCGGGCGAGATTCTGTCGATCGACGACTATGTCCGATGTGCAACGCGCATCAAGGATGTGATCGCCGATCACGTCCGCGCCGTGTTGCAGGCCGGCGTCTCGACGGTTCTCGATCTTCCGTTCAATACCGTCGCTGCGCGCGCATGGGGGCGCGCCGTTTCGCAGGCCGCCGGCGCTTCGCTCCGGCCGCCGCCGCGCAACTTCAAGCGTGCGCGAGAGACCAGACAAAATATGCGCCAAGTTGCGGGCGGCCTTCGTTAGAATCGGCTTTCATCGAGAAAAAAACGAATTTGCATCGGTGCAGCGGTACCCCCTCACGGATACTGCTCGCCCCGACGCCATTGTTTATCTTGTACCGGAGACGACCATGCCAGGCTTACTTCCCGATGTCGACCGCGACGGGCTCCTCGAATATTCCGTGGTCTACACCGACCGATCGATCAATCATATGTCGCAGCTTTTTCAGGGCGTCATGCACGACATTTCCGCTTCGCTGAAACAGGTCTACAACGCGAAGTCGGTCGTCGTCGTCCCGGGCAGCGGGACGTTCGGCATGGAAGCCGTCGCCCGGCAGTTCGCGACGAACAAGAAGTGTGTGGTCATCCGCAACGGCTGGTTCAGTTTCCGCTGGTCGCAGATTTTCGACATGGGCAGCATTCCGTCCGAAACGACGGTGCTGAAGGCACGCCCGGTCGAACCGGGAAGGCAGGCCGCCTATGCACCGGCCCCGATCGACGAAGTGGTCGCCGCGATCAGGGAGCACAAGCCGGATCTGGTCTTTGCGCCGCATGTCGAAACCGCATCCGGGATGATGTTGCCCGATGCGTATTTGCGCGCGGTATCCGACGCCGTGCATGCCGTCGGCGGCATGTTCGTACTGGATTGCATCGCCTCCGGTACGGTCTGGGTCGACATGCAGGCCAGCGGCGTCGATGTCCTGATCAGCGCGCCGCAAAAGGGCTGGAGTGCGCCGCCCTGCTGCGCACTGGTCATGCTCAGCCCGCTCGCCCGCGAAAGAATCGATGCGACGACCAGCACCAGCTTCGCGTGCGATCTGCGCAAATGGCTGCAGATCATGGAAGCGTACGAGAACGGCGGGTTCGCGTACCACGCGACGATGCCCACGGACAGTCTCGCGACGCTGCGCGACGTGATCAAGGAAACCGACGCATACGGTTTCGACAAGGTGAGAGCGGAGCAGCTCGAGCTCGGCAAGCGCATTCGTGCGCTGCTGGCCGACAAGGGTTTCAGGAGCGTGGCGGCTGAAGGTTTTCAGGCACCGGGCGTCGTGGTCTGCTACACGGACGATGACGGCATTCGATCCGGCAAGAAATTCGCCGATGTCGGCCTGCAGATCGCGGCCGGCGTTCCGCTGCAATGCGACGAGCCTGAAGATTTCAAGACCTTCCGCATCGGATTGTTCGGCCTGGAAAAACTGCATGACGTCGAAGGTGCGGTTGCAAGGTTCGCCGGCGCGCTGGAGCGCGTTCTTTAGGTCGACTTTCGATCCGCTCGAGTGATGTTTGGGCGCGCTTTGTCGAGCGCGCCGCGGTGCCGCGGATGCGCTGGGTTTCCGGCACTGGGGCGCTGCCTTTAACCGCGCGTGTCGACCCAGTTGCGTGCCCAGCGTGTCGAGTGCTGCAGCGCCTGCGCTTCGCTCGTGAAGTAATCGAGCGAATAGAACTGGTAGCGGCCTTCGGCGCGCGAGCTATCGGTGCGTTCGAGCAGCAGGTTGGATGAAAAACTACCGTCGGGCAAACGATGCGCCGAGGGTTGGACGGCATAGCCGTTGTATTGTTGAATTCGTTTGTTCTGCATTTTAATTTTAATAATGATGTGCGAATGCGCGCGTGCCGTGCGAAATATGCACGGGTGCGCCGATTCAAAGCCATTGCGAGCTGAATCTGAAGCAGTCGGAAAGCGAAAAAAGGGCCTTGCAGCCAGAGGGGAGAATGAAGTGCAACGAGGCGTGTGGCGCTTGGCAAGCTGCTGAATAAACAGATGCAGCTAAGAGCGATCGCGCCAACTTTGGGAGACGAAGCTCCGCGAGGGTGTCGCTGCAACCCGGCGTCCGTTTCGGGAGGCCGGGTTCTTCAAACTTTACAGCGGCTGGATGTTAGCCGCTTGCAGACCCTTCGGGCCTTGCTTCGTTTCGAAGCTCACCTTCTGATTTTCAGCCAGCGTCTTGAAGCCGTCGGCCCGAATTTCGGAGAAATGAGCGAACAGGTCGTCGCCGCCCTTGTCCGGAGTGATGAAGCCAAAGCCTTTGCTGTCGTTGAACCACTTGACGATACCGGTATCCATGAAGAATCCTTGAGAAAAAAATACGGAAATTTGCTCTGTTGAAGAGCGCATGAAGCGTCAAGGAGGGAGAGGACAACGAATACCGCTGAGGAGCGAGCAATTGATGAACAGCAATCGAACTTCTTGAACTTCGATGCACACACTAACCGCCGGGTAGTGTCAGCGTCAATAATTATCTTGTAACTGTGTTGCCGGGCGGTCCGTTTTGCGGGTGAAGCGATGTGGCCCTGCGTGGCTGCGCGCCATGCGTGGCATGGCGCGCGGGTCAGGCAGAGCGTAAGCCGGTCGGTGATTCCGAACGACCCTAAGCGGTAGTTCGCGATGCCGATCAAATGACGGCTTTCGTGTGAGAAGCGGGCACATTCGCCGGAGACGACCGCGATCGGGCGCTCGCTGTGCACGATTTCAACGTCCGTTCGGCCCCGAAGTTGTTGCGAATCCTGGATTCAGTGCGCCGTTACCCGCCGACCCGATGCGCGCCGAAGCCGCGCCGCGGCCTGCCAGCGGGGGCCGCAAACCGCCGGCCTGTTGCGGGGCTGGCGTGACTCATCCCGACGAATCAGGGTTGACGTTTGCCGCGGCCGCCAGCGGGTTTGCCAGCCGGCTTGCGTGAACCCGCAGCCGGTTTGCTGGCGGGTTTGCTGCGTGGCTTCTGCGTGCTGAATGGGTTGCCGCTGGACGAACTTGTACCTTTCCTCGCGGCTACAGCACGCTGCGCCGCCGGCTTGCGCTTGTTTTCGCCACCTTGCGGGCGCGGTTTTTTGCTGGGCGCCTGCATGGCGCCCGACGCAGCTTGCGGCGCTTTGGGCTTCTTGGGCTTTTTGGGTTTCTTGATGATCTGCCCCGTTGCGCTGGTTTCCGGCACGCGGTGTTCGGCTTCGAAACCCGGCTCTTCTTCACGGGGCAGCGTTTGCCGGATCAGCGCTTCGATCGCGGCCAGTTGCGGCGCTTCATCGGCACACACCAGGGACACCGCCACGCCGCTGGCGCCCGCGCGGCCGGTACGGCCGATACGGTGCACATAGTCTTGCGCCACGATCGGCAGATCAACGTTGATCACCAGCGGCAGGTCGTCGATATCCAGCCCGCGCGCAGCCACATCGGTGGCGACCAGCATATTGACTTCGCCCGTCTTGAAGCGCTCCAGCGCACGCAGGCGCGCGGGTTGCGGTTTGTCGCCATGGATGGTGTCGATCGCATAGCCCGCTTCATCCAGCATGGCCGCCAGGTAATCCACGCCTTTGCGGGTTTTGACGAACACCAGCGCGTGCTCCCAGTTGTTCTCGGCTACAAGATGCATGAAGAGGTCGGGCTTGTTCCTTTTATCCACCGGCACCACCCACTGCTTGATCTTGCTGGCCGTGGCGTTGGGCGGGCTGACGCTGATATTGACCGGGCTGCGCAGAATGCCCGCCGCCATGGCACGGATATCGTCGGTAAACGTGGCAGAGAACAGCAGAGTCTGGCGCCGAGCGGGCAACGCGGCAAAGACGGTGTCGAGTTCGCGCGCAAAGCCCAGATCCAGCATGCGGTCGGCTTCGTCCAGCACCAGCGTTTGTACTTGATCGAACTGCACGGCGTTCTGGCGATTGAGATCCAGCAAACGGCCCGGCGTGGCAACGAGCACATCCACGCCTTTGCGCAACTTCATCATTTGCGGGTTGATACTCACACCGCCGTAGGCGGCCAGAAATCGTAAATCGAGGCCTTTGCCGTAATCGACAAAGCTTTGCAGCACTTGTTCGGCCAGTTCTCGCGTGGGCACCAGCACCAGAACACGTGCGCGGTTGCTGGACACCGCCGGGCCGTGTTGCACCAGCCGTTGCAACAGCGGAAGCGCAAACCCCGCCGTTTTGCCGGTGCCGGTCTGTGCCGCGGCCATGACGTCCTTGCCACCGAGCACGGCAGGAATCGCCTTGGCCTGCACCGGCGTAGGTGTCTGGTAATTGAGGTCCTGCACATTACGCAGCAAGGGCTCGATCAGGCCAAGCGAGGCAAAAGACATGGGCGTATTCCGGGCTAAAACCGCAATTCTAGCGGTTACCGCGCTGATTGCACCGCGCACATCGATGGTCACGATGATCGACGTTGATCGCCGCTGAAAAACGGAGCAGTGCCGCGCGCCGCGCCGGGCTGCCTGCCGAAATCCGGATCGGCGATTCCGTCGTGACGGTTGGCGGCGGAGACGGTCTGCGCGATCCGATGCCGGCGTTTCTGTACGTCTATGTCGAGGATGCCGCTTCGACCTGTCGGCGAGCGATTGCAGCGAATGCGATCCCGCTCGAAGTTGCACCAGCGAGACTTCCCGGCTGCACGCATCTTCCGCGCTCCATTTGTCGCAATCGTCAAGAATCGCGTCGCGTGCAGATAAAACCTTCCCGCCGACCTCGCCGTTAACCCGTTCGTAGCCCACGCGCCGCGTGTTGCGATGCAACGCTCGTCTTTCTTGATCCGGAATCCACATCCGCCGCCGGCCGCGCGTGGTCGGCGCAAGGGAACGTCATGCGAAAACAATTCACCATCCGTGGCGGACTCGTCGCGACCATCGCCGGCTATACCGTGCTGCTCGTGCTGGTGGTCGGCGCATGCATCGCCGGCCTCTACGTGAGCAATGGCTCGCTCGAGGCGATGTATCGCGACGACACCGCGTCGCTGCTGCACCTGAAGACCAGCTCCGAGCGGATGCTCGTGCTGCGCGAACGCATGAGCGATGTCGCGCAGATCATCAGCGCGGGCCAGTCGGGCAAAGCGGAAATCGCGCAACTGCACGTGCTCCTCAAGCAGAGCAACGACGAACTGGACGCCTACACGCGCCTGCACGTGCGCGACGCCAATGAGCAGGCACTGTTCGACACGCTGCAGAACCGCCGCCGCGCGCTGCTCGAGCGCGTGTTCCTGAAGGCGCTGTCGCAGCTCGACGGCGACGACGCGTTCAACTTCCTCGATACGCAGCGCACGGCGCCACCGGCGCTGTTCGCTGCGTACCAGGATGCGATCGACGCGCTCGAATCGTTCCAGGTCGCACGCGAAAAAGCCCGCTACGATGCAGCCGGTGTCAATTTCCACCGGATCGTATGGGGGATGGCGGCGGTCGCGGTGCTTGCGCTCGTCGTCGGCTTCTTTGCGCAGCGCGTGCTCGCGAAGGCGATCATCGAGCCGATCAATCTCGCGGTCGATCAATTCGAAAAGATTTCGAAAGGCGACCTGACCGGAACGGTCGTCATTCCCGGCGCAAACGAAATGGCTTATCTGCTGAATGCGCTGAAGCGGATGCAGGACGGCCTCGTCGACACCGTGAACCAGGTGCGCGCGAGCACGGAGACGATCGTCGGCGACGTTCGCACGATCGCGAGCGGCAACGTCGACCTGTCCGCGCGTACCGAGCAACAGGCCGTATCGCTGCAGCAGGCGGCGGCGAGCGTCGAGCAACTGACGGCGGCCGTGCGCCAGAATGCGGACAACGCGCGCGATGCCCGCACTTACGTTGAGGGCGCGGCCGGCATCGCGTCGCGCGGCGGCGACACGATGCGGCGCGTCGTCGAGACGATGTCCGAGATTTCGCACAGCTCCGCGCGGATCTCCGGGATCGTCGGCGTGATCGAGAGCATCGCGTTCCAGACGAACATCCTCGCGTTGAACGCTGCCGTCGAAGCCGCGCGTGCCGGCGAGCAGGGGCGCGGTTTCGCGGTCGTCGCAACGGAAGTTCGCGGGCTCGCGCAGCGTTGCGCGTCGGCGGCGAAGGAAATCAAGGATCTGATCGGCAATTCCGCGCGACGGGTCGAAGACGGCAGCGGCCTCGTCACGCTGGCCGGCTCGGCGATGGCCGAACTCGTCGCCGCGGTCGAGCGCGTGAACGCGATCATGAGCGAAACGAGCAACGCCTTCGAGGAACAGTCGTCGGGCATCGAGCAGGTGAACGCCGCGGTCATCCAGATGGAGCAGACGATGCAACGCAATGCCGCGCTGGTCGAGGAAGCGGCGGCCGCGGCGCTGTCGCTCGACGAGCAGGGTTCACGGCTGAGCGCGGCGGTCGCGCAGTTCCGTCTGCGCGACGAGGCGGCCGCATGACGTGCTGACGTTTGCGACCGCAGCCGGGTTGTCGATGTCGATTGCTTTCGTGACGTGCCGACGAATGAGGCCGCTGCGTTCCGTACGGCGCGCGCGAGGCTGGAGCGCGTCATCGTCTAGCGGCACCTTTGCATGGCGATTCACTGCGGCGATTCGGGCAACTCGTAGTCGAAGGTGTACGAATGCTGGCCGTTATCTATGTTGATGATCATCGAGCCTGAGAGCCCCAGCAATTCTCCCGCTCCGGAATCGGGCACGACGGTGATCGATTGTTTCGGCTGCCCACGGATCATGGTGGAGCTGTGCTGCAGGACAAAGCTGCCTTGGCGGCCACCCAGCGTGCCTTGCACGGCTTCCATCGCGACGTAGCCCGCGGAGCCTTGAACGCTGCTTCGAAACGCGAGCATCTCGCCGTGGCTGACGGCTTCCAGGTCGCCGCGAAATTGCTTGTCGAGCGACATGCGGCCGAGTCCGGTGTTTTCCGCGACGCTACTCAGCGATTCCGGATTCAGCTTCACTTCAAATGGACCGTTGGCCTGCAGTTTCATTGCGGATCTCCTCGTCGAATGGGAACTCCGCACTATAAGCCAATCGGGTTCCGCCGGGGGAACGGTTTGCTTCATGCGCTCGCATGGACCGCGGATCGTGTGCCGTGTCGCGCTTGCGGCGATAATCGGCATTCAGTCTTTCATCGCCCGCACCCGTGACGACATCTGCGTTTGCCCCCTTTCAGGAATTGGCCGAGACCCTGCTGGCTCACTGGAACGACGCCAACGGCGACGGCTCCCATGACACTTCGCATCTGCAACGCGCGTGGAAGAACGCGGCGGCGATCCATGCCGAGGAGGGCGGAGATGCCGAAGTGCTGTTTGCGGCAACGCTGCTGCACGATTGCGTGTCGGTAGAGAAAAACGCTCCGCTTCGGCCGCAGGCATCGCGGTTGTCGGCGGAAAAGGCCCGGTTGGTGCTGAAGTCGCTGGATTGGTCGGACGCGAAGATCGACGCTGTCGCGCATGCGGTCGAAGCGCATAGTTTTTCGGCCGGTGTTACGCCGATGACGCTGGAAGCAAAAACGCTGCAGGATGCCGACCGGCTCGATGCGATCGGCATGCTGGGTGTCGCACGTTGTTTTTATGTCGCCGGCCGGATGGGCAGTGCGCTGTATGACCCGGCCGATCCGCACGCATCGGCACGCGAGCTCGACGACACGCGATTCGCGATCGATCACTTTCGCACGAAACTGCTGAAGCTGGCGTCGGGATTTCAGACCGCTACCGGTGCCCGTTTGGCGAACATCCGCCACGATCGCTTGCGCCGCTTTCTCGACGAGTTTGCCGACGAGATTTGATTGTGCCGACGGTGGCCTCAGATGCCGTTATTGGCCGGCAAGCACGGTTCGATACGGCATACGCGGCGCATCGACGCCAAAGGCGACGCTTCAATCGCCGCCCGATTGATAGAGCGCCTTCAACTGCGACAACTCTTCGATGAGTTGATCCTTGAGCGCTTGCGGCCCGAGGATCTTCAGATGCGCGCCGTACCCCAGCAGCTTTCGCGCGCCGTGCTCGATGGATTCGATGGGCATCAGGAACGCCTTCCATCCTGACGGCACCTCCGTGTTGCCTGCCTCCTGCAAAACCGGCGCGGTCTTGATCCGCGCATTGGCCAGCCAGGTCTCGCCGCGCGGCGATACGGCGATATGAGCGGTCAGCCGGTAAATATCGGTCTCGTACCGGCTCATTGCGTCACGCCAGTGCTGCGCCAGATCGAATCGCGCAGGGCGCTTGAAACGGCGCCGCGTCGCGCTGAATTCGCAGATATTCGCCAGCCGGAAGGTGAGTGCGCCCGGTTTGCCCACGACCTTGGCAATCAGATACCAGGCGCCGCCCTTGAGCACCAGGCCGAGCGGTTCGAGTTCGCGGCGGGACGCCCCTCGCCAGCTTCGATACTTCACTTCGATACGGTACGAACCCCACACCGCATCGGCGACTTCGCGCAGAAACTCCGGCGTTTCCTGTGCCCGATACCAGTCGACGGTATCGATGTGCAGCCGGCTGGCGACGCGATCGGCCTGCTCGCGCGAGCCGGGCGGCAGGCTGGCCATCATCTTCAGCCGTGCGGAAGTGGCCATGCCGTCGAGGCCCAGTTCTCTCGCCGGCCCGGGCAAGCCGGCAAGAATCAGCGCATGCGCTTCGTGCTCGGTGAGCCCGGTGAGATCGGTACTCCACCCGTCGCGTAACTGAAAGCCGCCGTTGCGGCCGCGATCGCCCCAGATCGGCACGCCGGCCGTGGAGAGCTGGTCGATATCGCGCAGGATCGTGCGCTCGGACACTTCAAGTGCTTCGGCAAGCGCCGGTGCGGTCATCCGGCCGCGCGCTTGCAGCATCATCATGATCGACAACAGGCGACTGGCTTTCATGAGCGATCCGCTTCCTGAAATACATGACATGAGATGTCATGTTATCGGACTTATGCTTGGCGGCATGCCTGATTCGTTTCATCGAAGCGAAGGTAAAACATTCACGCGCGCATTCGAGAAAGCAAAGGAAGATCGAGCCATGAAGATAATTTCCGGACCGCTGAGCATGTTCGGTGCCAAGGTCGAGATTGCAGCGCACGAGAAGGGTATCGATTTCGAACTGGTGCTGGCACCGTTCAGCCAGCTTCGCGGCTACGACCCCAAGCATCCGGATGTATTGCGTATCAACCCGAAGCGGCAAGTGCCGGTGCTGATGGACGGCACGCTGGAGATCTTCGATTCCACGCAGATATTCGAATATCTCGAGGACCTGAAGCCCGATCCCGCGTTATGGCCGGCGCATCCGGCGGCGCGCGCCATCGCGCGTCAGCTCGAACATTGCAGCGACGAAATCTATTTTCCGCACGTTATCCGGCTGATGGGGCTCGAAGCGACGCCGGACGATCCGGCGGCGCAGGCTGCACGCGCCGAAGCATCGGAATACTATCGACGCATGGAACACGTGCTCGAGAATCGGGAATTTCTGGCCGGGACGTATTCTTACGCCGACATCGCGTTCTACATGGCGCAGTTGTTCGGCGCACGCAAAGGCGCGCCGATGACGGCAGAGACACCCAGCCTGCTGGCCTGGCGTGCACGGATGACCGCACGTCCCGCTGTACGGAAAGTCGCTGGCGCGATGGCCGGCTATCTCGCGTCGATCGGGGAAGCGGTTCCTGATTTTCTTTGCGGGCTCGATCAGGTGCCTCTTCGGTAGCGCGAGAAGGCGCGCAACTGGTCCTGAACCTGCCGACGCCTTTGAAGGCCTTCGATGAACCCGGAAAGCAACGTTGACGGCACGGACGCTCGCGACACGCCCGCGCCGAAGGAGCCGTCCATGACCCAGCCGACGCACGATCTCGTCGTATTCGGCGCCACCAGTTTCGTCGGGCAGATTCTGACCCGCTACCTGTCCGAATACCTGTCGGGCGCCGGCGAGACGCTGCGCTGGGCCATTGCCGGCCGTTCCGAAACGAAGCTCAGGCAGGTCAGGGATTCGCTCGGCGCGGCGGGACGGCCGGTGCCGATCATCGTGGCCGACGCGGCCGACGAAGCGCAATTGCGGGCGCTCTGTGCGCAAACGCGGGTGGTCGTATCGACTGTCGGACCCTACGCGCTTTACGGGGAGCCGCTGGTCAGAGTCTGCGCGGAAACCGGCACCGACTACTGCGACCTTACCGGCGAGACGCAGTGGATCAAGCGGATGATCGAAAAATACGAGCCCGCGGCCCGGCAATCGGGCGCGCGCATCGTTCATTGCTGCGGGTTCGATTCGGTTCCGTCGGACATGGGCGTGTTCTTCCTGCAGCAACAGGCAATGCAACAGTGGGGCATGCCGGCCGGGCAGGTGAAGATGCGCGTCCGAACACTGAAGGGCGGCGCGTCGGGCGGTACCGTGGCGAGCATGATCAACGTCGTCCGGGAAGCCGCGGCCGATCCCGCGTTGCGCAGGGAACTGCTCGATCCTTATTCACTGTGCCCGAAAGGGCATGGCTTCACGGTGCGGCAGCATGCGGTTCGATCGGCCGAATTCGATCGCGACTGCGACGCGTGGATCGCGCCCTTCGTGATGGCGGCGATCAACGAGCGTGTCGTGCATCGTTCCAATGCGCTTGCGGGCAATGCGTACGGCAGCCGGTTCACTTATGACGAAGCCGTCATGACCGGCACGGGCCTCAAGGGCCGTCTGACCGCGCTGACGATGGTGGCGGGCCTGGGTGCGTTCATGGTGGGCGTCGTCATCAAGCCGGTGCGCAGCCTGATGGAGCGCTTCCTGCTGCCGAAACCCGGCGAGGGTCCGAGCGCCGCGGCTCAACTGGCCGGCCGCTACGACTTGCGTTTCTTCGGCCGCACCGACGACGGGCGAACCTTGCGCGTAAAAGTCACCGGCGACCGCGATCCGGGTTACGGCTCCACCGGCAAGATGCTGGGCCAGGCCGCGATCAGTCTTGCGCTGGATTGCGGCAGGGACGGCATCAAGACCGGGCGCGGCGGCGGTTTCTGGACGCCCGCGACGATGTTCGACGAGCGCTTTGTCGAGCGTCTGGTTCGCCACGCGGGGTTGCGTTTCGAGGTGATTTGAGCGCGATTCCTGTCCGCTATGCGAAAGGAACGGATAAAGATCGGATTGCGAATCAATGTGAGGAAAAAACTTACTGTCGCGGCGGGTCGAATGGCAGGCTGCGCTCCGGCCGGGGAGTCCCGGAATCATGAAGATCGGGGCACTGGCGGAACGTACGGCCTGTAGCGCGCCCCGCTGTTCCATCTGCCACTCGGCGTTATAGGGCACCTTCTTCGCGACGCCGGCCTGCGCATCAGGCGCGAAGGAAGCTCGCTACGGCCGGTTGCGTTTACCGGCCCCCGTGCGAACCGCCGCTTCATCTGAAATCGTCGCGGCGAATTCGACAGCGGCCGGCATCCGGGCGTCATGCATCATCACGAATTCCGTGTCCGGCAGTTCCGGCAACCCTACGGGCCCGGCCAGTTCGCGAAGCGTGTCGTCGATCGCACTGCGTGGCACCGGAGCGATCGCGATGCCGGCGCGCGCGAACGTGAGGATGCCGGTGACGCTCGGGCTTTCGCATGCGATCCGATAGCGCATGCCGGCCAGCGCGAGCGCCTTGATGGCGGCGCCTCGATACGGACACGGATCGGGGAAGCACGCGAGCGGGACATCGCCTTCCGGAAGCGGCTCGTGGCGCGCAAATGCCCAGACGAGCGGTTCCTGCCACAACGTCGCGCCCTGGCCCGAGTGCGCACACCGGCTGCCGATCACGAGATCGAATTCGCCGTTTGCGTGCCGTCGAAACAAACTGTCGCCGATGTCGACCGTCAGATCGAGCCGCAAGCCGCGTCGCGCGGCGCTGTAGCGACGCATCGCGTCGGGTAGCCAGCCTCCCGCGAAATCCTCCGAAGCGCCGATACGCAGCTTGATCTCGACTGCGTCGCCGTGCCCCAGCCTGGACCGGGCTTCCTCGCTCAGGTTGAGCATCGCGCGAGCGTATCCGAGCAGCGTCTCGCCATGCGCGGTGAGCGTGACGCTGCGCGTATTGCGCACGAGCAGCGCACGGCCGACCTGCTCTTCAAGACGAACGACCTGGGCGCTGACCGCGGATTGGCTGAGATTCAGCCTGCGACCGGCGCCGGTAAAGCTCCGCATGTCGGCGACCGCCACAAACGTATGAAGCAGCGCCGTGTCGAGGGGATGGCTCATTGATCACTGAATCGGGTTAATTCAATCAATTAATATCGTTTCAAAATTATAGGCCGATTCGATAGTCTGCGGATCGCAGTGGGCGACCGCGCATCCCGCGCGTCGCCGTCACTCTTGGCGAGGACAGGCTCCATGACACGCGTGCTCTATATCGAAGGTTCACCCAACAAGGCATATTCGGCGTCCATCGACGTGTGTCAGGCATTTCTCGATGCATACCGGCACGCACATCCCGATCACGAGATCCGGAAGCTCGACATCTGGGATCTGGCGATGCCCGAGTTCGACGCAGCCGCGCTGGCCGCGAAATACGCCGGATTGAGCGGAACCGCGTTGACGCCGGAACAGGCCGCGGCGTGGCAGCAGATCGAGCAGCTCGCGGCGCCGTTCCATGAAGCGGACAAGTTCCTGTTCGGCGTGCCGCTGTGGAATTTCAGTATTCCGTACAAACTCAAGCACCTGATCGACGCGATCTCGCAGAAGGACGTGCTGTTCACGTTCGACGGTTCGGGTTTTGCCGGCAAGCTGGCCGGGAAAAAGGCGGCGGTCGTCTACGCGCGCGGGCTCAGTTACGAGTCGCCGGGTTCGTTTGCGCCGGCCGCCGAGTTCGACCTTCAGCGCCCGTACATGGAAACCTGGCTGAAGTTCGTGGGCGTGAAAGACATCACCGGCATTGTGGTCGAGCGCACGTTGTTCGGTCCGGACGGAAAGGTCGATCGCAGCCGTGCGATCGACGAAGCCCGTGCGATTGCGCGCGCGTTCTGAATAAGGCAACCGCGCTTCGCATCCGGCGCGTCAGCGGAACATGCCTGACGGCCGCCTGGAAGCGCGGACCGGATACACGAATCAGCGGCCGCCACGCGCGATGGCGAGCGCGACGCCGAAGCCCACGAGCAAGCCGCCGAAGGTGCGGTCGATCCAGTGGCGCAGCGACAGCAATCGCTCGCGGACGGCCGTGGCGGAGAAGCAGGCGGCCACCAGACTGAACCAGCCGGCATGCGCGAACGCGATGAAGGCGCCGTAGCCGATCTGCACGATCAACGGCGTGTCGGGCCGGACTGCCTGCATGAACAGGCTGACGATGAATACCGTGGTTTTGGGATTCAGCACATTGGTCAAGAAACCGGTGCGCAGCGCCGCCAGATCGGACAGCGGCGCCACATTTACGGTGGGTTGCCCGGTGTTGGCCTTCGTCATGAGCATCTTCGCGCCGAGGTAGATCAGGTAGATCGCGCCGACGAGCTTGACGGCATTGAAGAGCCACAGCGATTGGCGGATCAGCAGGCCCACGCCCAGCAGCGTGTAGCTCACGTGGACCGTGACGCCGAGCCCGATGCCCAGCGCAGTGAGCAGGCCCGATCGGCGCGACAGCATCAGGCTGTTGCGCGTGACCATCGCAAAGTCCGGCCCGGGGCTGATGACGGCCAGCAGCGTAATGGTGACTACAACTATCAGTTCCGTCATCGCGTCGTCCTTTCGATTGATGTCGTCATGGCACAATCTTAGGGACTGAATTCCATCGGGAAAAGCGATGATTTCTGACCAGAATGGTGAGATTGACTCACAACAAGTCCGTGCAAACCTGCCGTCGCTGATGGCGTTGCGCTGTTTCGAGGCGGCGGCGCGTCACGAGAATTTCAGTCGTGCCGCCGACGAGCTGTGCGTGACCCACGGCGCGGTCAGCCGTGCGGTGCGTCTGCTCGAAGACGACCTGGGCGTGGCGCTGTTCCAGCGGCGCAGCCGTCGTGTGTTCCTGACCGACGCGGGCCGCAAGCTGGCCCAGGCGGTGCATGACGGCCTGGGCCTGATGCGTCACGCCGCGCACGAATTGCGCACCGAGGCCGCCCGCGTGCGGCGTTGGGTTCTGTCGTGCGAGCCCACGCTGTTGATGCGTTGGCTGATCCCGCGCTGGCCGGGTTTCCAGGCCCGATACGCGGGCGTCGATATCCACCTGGCCGCTGCGGGCGGTCCGTTTTCGTTCGACAGCGGCATCGACATGGCTATCCGGCGGAATGACTTTGCCTGGCCGGCCGGTTATCACGCCGAGCGTTTGTTTACCGAGAGGGTGGGGCCGGTTTGTCGGCCGGACAAAGTCGATGCGTGGTTTTCCAGTGGCCGCGATGGTTGTTTGTTGAAGCCGGATGCTCCGCAATTGCATACGCGGACCAGGCCGGACGCGTGGAAGGAATGGGCGGTGGCCGCGAATCGGCTGGCGGGGAGCGGGCGGCGGCAGATGTTCGACCATTTCTATTTCAGTCTGCAGGCGGCAGTCGCGGGGCTGGGGGTTGCCATCGGCCCCTGGCATCTCGTTCGCGACGATCTGGAAAGCGGTGTGCTGGTCGCGCCGATGGGTTTCGTGGAAGACGGCTCGCACTACTGCTTGCTGACGCCGGAACCCGTGACGGCCGGAAGCGCGCAGTCGGATCTGCTTGCGTGGTTGAAGGCAATGGCTTGACGGGTGCGGAAGGATGCTCGGAGATGGTCGGCTAACGACGAGCGCGATCGGCTGCGTCCGGCTGCAGATTCAACCGATCGTGACCTCGGGCGCCTGGCCGAAAGGCGAACTTCGCGCTCGCACGTCCGGGCCGCTGGTAAACTCGGGCGGCCAAGACAACTTTTCCCGGTCACATGAGCACTCAACGCACCGACGCACCTGCCAACGTCACTCCAATGATGCGCGGGCCTTTGCGCCTTGTGTGACGCGGCTGGAATCAGAAAGCTACGCTGGCACCTACACCAGCGAATTTCCGAAAGCCGTTGCTGTTTGTTCAGGAGCAGAAATTCGCCCGGAACGCGCCAGTCACGGGCATTGAGCAATTCCCGCTTCCCTATCCGCCATACTCTATATTGTTGACGGAATTTCTATGCCATTAACGGTTGGCATGCTTGCCCGACGTTGCGGCATTACCGTCCGCGCGTTGCACTACTACGATCAGACAGGTCTACTGAAGCCGATCGGCCGCTCTACATCAGGCTATCGGTTGTACGACGAAGCCAGCGTGTCGACGATCAGGACGATCCAGGCGCTGCGTGGTCTGGGCCTGACACTGGATGCGATCGCGCAGATGCTGCGCAACCGGCAGCTCGCCCTGGCGGAAGTGATTGCCGAGAGCCGGCGCGCAATCGACGCTGAACTGACAAGGCTGAATACGCTAAGCGAGCGGCTCGGGGTGCTGCAAGCGGCCTCGGATTCAGGCATGACCTGGCGTGATGCGGACTGGCCGGACACGCTCGCGTTGCTCGATCGGTATCGGGAACACTTCAACACGTCAGAAATTGCGACGATCCTTGCGCGTTGGAAGGACATGGAAGCGGCCTTGTCGACATTGTTTGCGGACGTGCGCGACGCAATGGATCGGCATGTTCCGCCCGACTCCCGCGAAGCGCAAAAGCTCGCGTATCGCTGGCTTGCCGCCGCGATGAAATGGATGGACGGCGACATCGGTATCACGCGGCGCTGGCGGCAGTTGCATGCCGGCGCGGCGCCGGCTCCCGACCATGCAGGGCTCGATCGCACGCTGATCGCCTACATCGAACAGGCGACCCGTCTGCATCTGGCGGCCTGGCGGCGCCACCTGACGGACGACGAACTCCAGCGCCTCGACAAGACGCTGTCGGCCGAATGGATCACGCTCGGTGCAGACATCAGGCGGGCGATCGCTTGCGGCGCCGACAAGGGAGATCCCGCCTCGCTCGCGAGCCGCTGGCACTCGCTGCTCGAACGAACGACGCGCGGCGACGGCGCGCTACGCCGCAAGCTGCAACAGGCACTGCGTGACGAGCCCATTCTGCAAGCCGGCCATCCGATCGATTCCGACGTATTCGCATGGCTGCAACGTCAGGGAGCCGTCATTGCCGACGACGGCAACGATGAGTCTGGCGCTTGACCCTCACGTGGACGTCAGGGTTCATGCTGGCGTCTTTTCATCGGAGGAAGCGCATGAACCCCATGCCGGACGAACTGAACGAGTTCCGGATCGGTGCTCGTCCCGTTCGAGCGATGCGGCTGGACGGCGGTATCCTGGCCGCGCAGGTGGGTAACGGACCGCCAGCGGTCGTCGTACTGAATGGCGGACAAGCCTTCGTTTCGAAGGCGACCCCGCGTCGGCTGCGGCGCGACCTGCGCCGCGTTGCCGGCATCCTGCCGCCCGACACGCCGTTCGTACTGCTCGGGTATCCTGACAAGCCCGGCGCGCAATACCGGATCATCGACATCGTCGCGCATATCGCGCGTGGGATCGCCACGCATTGGCAGTGCACGACGCTCATCGGCATCTCGTTCGGAGGCGTCGTCGCGGCTCGCCTTGCGGCCGCCCATCCGGAACTCGTCTCACGACTCGTGCTGATCTCGAGTGCGCATCGCCTGGCTCCGGACGGCTGCCGGCTGGTCGAGCAGCAAATCATTCACGCGACCCGCTCCGAGTTCGTACGCCTGCTCGATACGATGTCGGGATGCTTCCGCGCAGGCTGGCGCAACCTGCTCCTGCGCGCAGCGTTGCTCGGTCGACGCCGCAGCGTCGCGTCGTCGGTCAACGCAAGACACGTCATAGTCCGCACCCTGCGCGCGTTGCGTGACGACGCACACGACGGTTCGCCGTGGCCCCGCCAGATCCGCGCAGATACGTTGATCGTCGGCGGCACCGCCGACCCGATCTTCGCCGACGCAGCGCGCGAAACGTCCGCGTGGGTGCCGTCGGTCACTCATCATGCGCTGCCAGGCGAAGGGCATATGGTGATGATCGAGCGCCGGAGGCAGGTTGCCCGGCTCGTCCGGGACTGGCTCGATCCGCGATCCTGATCTTCGCGTTCACGGCACACGTCCGGGCTCGATCGTCTCGTCGAGATCCACGAGGTTAGGCCACTGTCTTGGGGATCCGTGCGTCCCCGGATTGCCGTCGTCCCCTCATGGGATGTTTGAAACGGCTTTATAGACCATCTATTTCGTCAAAGAATCAAAATAATGTCCTAAATTTTCAGCCGCTACTGCATTCCGCTCGCCACCCTGACCTTTGCTGTCACCGCACATGCCGAAAACGAATATACGCTTTCGCTTGGCGGTGGCATCGCGCCACGCTATCAAGGCAGCAATCAGTATCGAGGTGTCATCGGGCCGTCGTTTTCCGCCGTATTTTCCAACGGCTTTTTCATCAGTTCCACAGGCGGGGCAGGCTACCGCTATACATCGCCGCGCGGCATATTTGTGTCCGCATCGATCGGCTATGCGGGCGGGCGCAAGGATTCGATCAGTTTTAGCGGGGAGGGTTCGGATGACCTGAAGGGCATGGGCAACGTGCCCGGTTCGGTGATCGCGCTAGTGGCGGGCAGGCGTGCGCGACAAAGAGGGCGTCGAATTGCCGGTGACGATCGACGCCCCGATCCGCACACATCGCGCGGGTTCGCCGGACACGTCGATCTGGCGGTGCCGCCGCTGCATGCAGGCATCAATTTCCGATTCTGAAAGAGGCCGGGAAATTTCCCGGCTTTTTACACTGCTGTTGAATGTCTCAAAGTGGCCGGCGGTCATCTGAAGTGTTTCAGAACGGGACTTTGGCTTGGTGATCCCGAATGGGTGCCGTGAACTTTCGCGTCTGCACTTGATATTTCTGAATGCTGCCATCCGGCACACCCAACTCATTGTTGGGGATTCGATCGTGCAGCTGAATGTTGGCGGGTCGATATGACGATCGAACCTGGAACGCGCGAATGGTGGGCCTACAAGCGGGATCTGTCGTTCAAGCGGCCGCGTGCCGAAAGGGTGTGCGAACCGCCGACGATATCCCGTATCCGAATCCGTCCGCAGTACTTCTGTTCAAGGCCAGGGATCGGCGCCCCAAAGACCAACAGGATTTCGACCTGGCATTGCAGAAACTGCCGGTTGGCGAACGCGTCTGTCTAAAAGACTGCCTCGGCACTCTCCACCCCGGCAATGAATGGGCGCGGGTGCTTCAACGGCCATTCATCATCTTTTTGCGTGCTTTCATCGACGCGTTTGTAAACAACGCGACCGTTAGGCTACAGTGAACATTCCCGGCACTCTTGAACCTGCTTCCTTCAAACGAAGGCCAACGACGAGGTCAAACCATGCAACTTCAAACCGGCAACCTGTTCAGCGTCGAAGGGCGGCGCGGCGGCGACGAGCGGATCGACATCCTCGTTACGGGGCAGCGCCTGAACGTCGAGCGGATCGTGTCGATGGGGCACGCGAGTCCCGACGGGTTCTGGTATGACGACTCGCGCGCCGAATGGGTCGTGCTGCTGTCGGGGGCGGCCGTGCTCGAGTTCGAAGAGGGTTCGACGCGGCACGACATGCGCCCCGGCGATTACGTGCTGATCGAGCCGCATTGCCGCCATCGCGTCGCGTGGACGCATGAAGACGAGCAATCCGTCTGGCTTGCGATCTATTACGAACGGTGAAGAAAGTATTGGCGCGCGACGCGATCTGACGATTAGCCGGCGCGCCACGCGCTGAATGAGACAAATCACCATCAACCCGGAGCGGTCTTTGAATACCGCCGGTATCGATGCCCAATATCGCCGGACAGCGCGCTGAACCGCGCGCCGGTGCGCGTCGAGAACCTTATTCCTGGATCAGGAATCGATTGCGATTCTTCGCATCCTTGATCCATGCGGGCGCACGGCCGCGGCCAGACCAGGTTGCCCCGGTCTTCGGGTCGCGATACTTTGCCTGCACGGGGGCGGCCGCTTGCTTGGCCGACCGGCCTCGACGTACGCCGAAAATGTCCTTCTCGGTAATGCCGAATTCCGCGACCTTGGCGCGGATGTCGTCGACGATCGATTGGAATTCCGCGGCGCGCGCTGCTTCGGCTTTCTCGGCCAAAGCTTCCATTTGGGCTTTCAGTTCCTTGTAAGTTGCCATATATCGCTCGTTGGGTTGTGTGCACATATGATAGCGGTTTCAATCGGAAATGATGAGGAAATTCTCGCCGACTACGAATTCCACCAGCGATATGGCGCGCAAGACTGCTTCGAACACCTGAAAAGTGCGTCGCTTCGGTGAATTCGTACTTGATTGCCCGGGAGCGCCGGACGATCCGGTCGCGTCCCTTTGGCCGTTCGCGGCCGACTTTCTCTTTCGGGGCAAGCTCGGGAGGCTCAACTATTCTTTATCTTTTTTCGGAAGTATCCGGGAATTCACTGATGAACAGAGACGATAAGCTGATACAGGTTGCGGCCGAATTCGGATTCGATCCGGACGAGGAAATCAGGATCGGCGGAAAGTACACGCCGGTTCTGGTCGACGGGAGGACGGCCTATATTGCCGGCCAGATTCCGCGGGTGGGGGACGTGGTGCACTTCGTCGGCGTCGTGGGCGAATCCGTTTCGCTGGACGACGGTCGCCGTGCGGCGGGAATATCGGCGCTGCGTGCGCTGTCGCTGATTCGCAAGCACTGCGGCACGCTCGATGCGATAGAGACGGTTCCGCGCATCACCGTGTACGTGCGGAGCGCACCCGGCTTCACGATGCAAAGCGAAGTGGCCGATGGTGCGTCCGACGTTTTATATGCGGTGCTCGGCGATGCGGGCGTTCATACGCGTTCGTCGGTCGGCGTGCTGCAATTGCCGAAAGGTGCTTCGGTGGAAGCGGATTTCATTTTCCGGTTGCAGCGTAGCAATGCCGGTAGCTAATGCTCCGCGAGCCGGATTTCACGTGCAGGCAGCCTTGCGAAACACATTCAGACAACCGATGCATGATGCGTGTTCCCGCGATGGCGGAGACTTGCAATGCCGAAAGCAAAAAAGAAGCTGCTACCGAAGGACTTCGAAACGTTGCTCGACGAAGGCAACCTCGCGAAGCTGCAGGCCGTGTTCGACACCTGCGACGTGAATGCGCGCGGCGGGGTCGGCAAACGGACGGCACTGTCGTTCGACCGTTGCCCCGATGACCTTGCCCGCTGGCTGGTTGCGCGCGGCGCAGATATCGGAGCGGCCGACGCATACGGCAACACCGCGCTGCACGTGCGCGCCCGCAGCCGTCGCAGTCGTTTCGACGTGCTGCTCGAACTCGGCGCGGACGTTCACGATGACGGTGCATCGATCGGCACCGCACTGCACGCGGCGGCCGATTCGCGCAATGCGCAGTCCGCCCGCGTGCTGCTCGACCACGGTGCCCGCGTCGACGCGTTGAACCGCGACGGGCAGACGCCGCTCGAGCGCGCGCTGCGCACCTGCGGCAATGCGGATCTGGAACACATGGTCGCGCTCGCCGAGGTGCTGCTCGGCGCCGGCGCGGCGAGGACGCCGCCCATGCAGACCAGCGTCGCGGAGATCGGCGAGCGTTTCGAGTTCATGCGCGAGCGCTTCAACCCGGAGTCCGTCGATGCGGCCAGCGCCGCGCTGGAGCGGCTCTACACGCTGTTCGACGTGCCGCCGGTGCCGCGCCGTCAACTGCACGACGCGCGGCGGCCGATCGTCGTCGCGGCCGGCACGTGGCAGGAGCAGCATCGGGCTTTGTGGACGCAACTGGTGCCGGGGACCGGGCATGCAGCGACGGTGCAGGGCGAACTCATCCGGATCTCGGGCCGCATCGCGTACGAACTCGACCACAACGGCGGCTGCAACTGGGACGCGGACTTCCGGAAGATGGCCGATGCGTTCGCGGCATTCGTGCGCACCGGCACGTCGCTGCCGTCGGCCGATTTGTCGGACGTGGAAGCGGTCGTGCACGACGTCAAGCGCCAGTCCGGCGATCCGGCGCAACTGTGCCGGTTCGCCGTCGCATGGGTGCGCCTGAACCCCGATCCGGTCAAACTCGAGCCGCCGCCTTATCGGCGGTAACCGCGCTCCGTCGCGCACGGGGCGAGATCCGTTCGTGCACGCTGAAAATCCCTGTTTTCGGCTCCCTCGGCCGCAGCGCACCGGCGGCAGGCCGTTCGAGTCGGGCGCGATCGCGCCGCGGCGCCGGCGGGCAGCCACGTGCTCGCCGGCCATTCCGCTTCCCGTCATTTCCTGAAACCGCCACTTCCCCGATTTCGGCCGGCATCCCCACTTTTGGGGATGCCGGCGCCGGACAGTCCGCCTACGATTGGCAGCAGCGCATCGGGGATGGATGTAACCGGAACGCACGGACAGGGTTGCCATTCCGTGTCGAACGCCGGGAATGCCTACGCAGTCGACTGACACAGGCTGGGCATACGCTGACGGGCAACGTGTGCGGTGCATCAATGCCTCAATGCCTCACTGCATCGCCGCACGATGGCGCGTTGATGACGGAACGCCTGATGTCGCATTTCGGGGAATTTCAATCAATATGCTGGCACGAGACTATGTAGAACGAGAGCTTTCTCACATCCAGAGAATGGTGGCTCTCCTGGACAGCGAGACGATCGCTGACGACGTGTCGATGTCGGGCGCCGCACGCGTGAGGCACCCGAGTTACTGGCGACGGCGGATCGAGGAACTGCTGTCGACGCCCGACGTGCCGCGTCACCTCAGAAAGCTCGGCGAAACGGTGCTCGCGAAAATCGACGAGATGGAATCGCGATACGTGGCGATGAAGTAAGCGCATCGTTGGTCATTGCGCCGACACGCACCGACACGCGCCGGCCCGCCGCGACGGGCGACGTGGCCGGCACGGCGCACCCGAATGGACGCGATCATCAAACGTCGCTCTCCATCGCGCCATCGACCGCGTGGTCCGCTGCCGGTTCGTTCGCCGTCACCGCAAGCAACGCCGCGCGAAACGCGGCCATCTCCGCCGCGGTGCCGATGGACACGCGCAGGTATTCCGGCGGGCCGGACTCGCGAATCAGGACGCCGTGGCGCAGGAGCCCGCTCCAGATCCGGTGGCGATCGGCAAACTTGCCGAACATCACGAAGTTGGCGTCCGAATCGGCCACGGTGAAACCCTGGCTGCGCAGCCAGCAAACGATTGCGTCGCGCTCGGCCTTGATCGCGTCGACCTGCGACAGCATCTCGTCACGCGCGACCAGCGCCGCGCAGGCGGCCGCCTGCGTAAAGGCGGACAGGTGATAGGGCAGCCGAACCAGCTTCAGCGCTTCGACGATCGCAGGCGCGCATGCGCAATACCCGACGCGGCCGCCCGCGAACTTGAACGCCTTGCTGAGCGTGCGGGTAACGACGAGCCGCGGATGGTCGGGCAGCAGCGTCACCGCGCTGCGGACGCCTTGGCGCCGGAACTCCGCATACGCTTCGTCGACGACCACCACGCCCGGCGCGATGTCGAGAATGGCGCGGATATCGTCGACGGGAAGCGCGGTTCCGGTCGGGTTGTTCGGCGACGTCAGCAGAATCACGCTCGGCCGATGCGCGCGGATGCTGTCGATCGCCTGATGCAGATCCAGTGCGAAATCCTCGGTACGCGGCAACGTATGCAGGCGCGTGAAGGTCGTGCGGCAGTATTCGTCGTACATCGGATACGCGGGCGTAAAGGCCAGCGCCGCTCGCCCCGGGCCGCCAAACGCCTGAAGAATCTGCTGGATCACTTCATTGGAACCGTTGGCTGCCCAGACACTCGATGCGTCGATCGTCACGCCGGTGTCGTGCGTCAGATAGGCGGCCAGATGCGTTCGCAGCTCGGCAAAGTCGCGGTCGGGATAGCGGTTCGCCTGCCGCGCCGCGTCGGCCACGGCAGCCACGATGCGCTCGACGAGCGATGGCGACGGCGGATACGGATTCTCGTTGACGTTCAGGCAGACCGGCACGTCGAGCTGCGGCGCCCCGTACGCGTGCTGCAACCTGAGATCCTCCCTGAGCGGCAATTCCGACAAGGACACTTCCTTCCACGGTCGTTGCATTGAAAACACTCCGTACGTTATCGATTGATCGGCGCAGCAAGTTTTTAAGGCGACAAAAAACAAAAAAGGCGCCAGAGGCGCCTTGGTTGTCGTCTTGATCGGGACAGCGCCCGATGCAAGTGCTAGATGCGAAACGATCCACGGCGCAACAAAGGGCGTCCGTGGTGATGGTGCAGGTGGGTCGTCGCGTTTCGAATCTTCATGCGCTGCATCATGACATACGCCGACCCTGATGAATAGCCGGCGTCGTGATGAATTCCGCGGTTGCGCGTTGCAATCCCGATCGGCGTTGTCGAGCGCCAGGGTCCGTCATTGGTGCGGAAAGGAACCGAAAGCTTGTCGAGAATGGCCATTACGTCTGACGATAAGCGGTAACAAACGTGGTATTCCGAATCAAATGCGCAGCGGTAATTTGAACAATGCCGCTGGTTGAGTAAGATGCGCGCAAGACGTTCGACAAAAACGCACGGCGCGGGGTAGCCAGATGCAACGGAACGGATTGATTCCATCGGCATGGATCGATGACATCTATGCTGCGGTACTGGGCGATCAACGATGGGAAACGGCGCTGGACGGGCTGCGATCGACGGTCGGCGTGCGCATGGCTACGCTGCTGTCGTTCGACGACGCGGCGAGGGTGCCGGCGATCGAGCAGGCGGCCGGCGACGACGCGTCGTGGGTCGCCGCGTGTTATCACACCTACAACACCGAGTTCTACCGGTACGACCCGGTCGTGCCGGTCGCCGGCAACTGGCCGGCGGGCCGATGGTTCGAGGACGTCAAGCACCTGTCCCCGCGACAGCGCACACACGGCGTGTTCTATCAGGAATTCCTGCATCCTTACGGGCTCGGCAGCATCTCGGGCCTGTATATCCATCGCCAACAGGGTGCAGGCGCATTCCTCAGCGTACAGAGCGGCCCCGAATCGCAAGGTCTTTCCGACGATCAGCGCCGCACGATCGAAATCATGGGTACGCATATCAGCCGCGCGCTGCGGATCCAGGCGCGCATCGGGGAACTCGAGGCGCGCGTGGCCGCAGCGGAATCGGCGCTCGATGCGATTCCGGTACCGGTGTTCCTGCTCGGCGCGCATCGCGAACTGCGTTATACGAATCGCGCGGCCGATCAACTGATCGCGGCGGAACCGGCGATGCGGATCGTGAACGGGCGCTTCGCGCCGGAAGGCTGCGTCGACGATGCGCAATGGCGGCACGCGTTCGCGTGCGGCGGGTTGCTGCTGCGCCGTGCGACGGGCGAACCGTTGTCGCTCGCGCTGATGCCGATTCCCGAACAGTCGCGCCTCCTGCGTGAACGGCCCGGCGTCGCGGCACTGATGACGGCCGCCGACCTGCGTTCGCCGGCGGCCCGCGCGCAGCGGCTGCGCGTGTTCTACGGGCTGTCGTCGGCCGAAGCCGATCTCGCCGTGCTGCTGTGCTGCGACGGGCTGTCGCCGCAGGAATGCGCGGCGCTGCGCGGCGTGTCGATCGGCACGGTCCGCGCGCAGATCAAATCGATCTACGCGAAGACGGATGTGGCACGCGCGGCGCAACTGACGTCGCTGGTCATGCAGACGTGACGGCGCGGCGAGCGCCCGCGCTTGCACGGATTCCTCCCGAACCTTCGTCGTTCCGCCGCACACGATGCGTGTGCCGGCGCGTGCGCTTGGCCGCGCGCGGGCGTGCTTGTGTCGTGGTCAGTCATCCTATAACGAAGACAACCGAAACGAAAGATTGCTTTCCGGCGTCGGGAAACCGGCCACGCGGGTACCCGATTCAAACGCGGACCCGTTTCCGGAAAACGTTTCGTCGAAAACCGCTAGAACAGAGAACGCGATTCCCCGGCTTCTGCCGAAAACCCCCGGCGGCAGTGGTTATAGGGGTATGCACCAAGTGAGTTAAACGATTAACCGACGTACATTCGCGTCAACACATCATACGACGTATGACTCTGCGGCTCAGGGGAGAGCGCATCGCCGACGAACGCGCATGCCGACGGATCGCCGCACGACAACGAACGACCATCAAGGAGACTCACCATGAAGCATCGATTCACCGGTTCCCGTACCGCACTGGCCGTCGCGCTGCTGGCCGGCTTCGCGATGTCCGCGCAGGCGCGCGTGTTCCGCTCGGCGGACGTGCACGGCGACAACTTCCCGACCAACATGGCGGTGAAGTTCATGGGCGACGAGCTGTCGAAGCAGACGGGCGGCAAGGATTCGATCAAGGTGTTCGGCAACAGCGCGCTCGGTTCCGAAAAGGACACGGTCGACCAGGTCCGGATCGGCGCGATCGACATGGCGCGCGTGAACGGCGCGTCGTTCAACGAGATCGTGCCGGAATCGCTGATCCCGTCGTTCCCGTTCCTGTTCCGCGACGTCGATCATTTCCGCAAGGCGATGTACGGCCCGGCCGGCCAGAAGATCCTCGATGCGTTCACCGCGAAGGGGATGATCGCGCTGACGTTCTACGAGAGCGGCGCGCGCTCGATCTACGCGAAGCGCCCGGTGCGCACGCCGGCCGACATGAAGGGGCTGAAGGTGCGCGTGCAACCGTCCGACCTGATGGTCGACGAGATCAGGGCGATGGGCGGCACGCCGACGCCGATGCCGTTCGCCGAGGTGTACACGGGCCTGAAGACGGGCCTCGTCGACGCGGCGGAAAACAACCTGCCGTCGTACGAGGAAACGAAGCACTACGAAGTGGCGCCCGACTATTCGGAGACGCAGCACGCGATGACGCCTGAAGTGCTGGTGTTCTCGAAGAAGATCTGGGACACGCTGTCGCCGCAGGAGCAGGCGGCGATCAGGAAGGCGGCGGCCGATTCGGTGCCGTACTACCAGAAGCTGTGGACCGCGCGCGAGGCGTCCGCGCAGCAGGCGGTGGCGAAGGGTGGCGCGAAGATCCTGCCGGCCGCGCAGATCGACCGCGCGGCGTTCGTGAAGGCGATGCAGCCGCTGTGGACGAAGTATGAAAAGACGCCGCAGATGAAGCAGATCGTCGACGAGATCGAGGCGACCAAGTGACGCGTCGCACTTCCCTGAACGGCGCGGCCACCGCTGGTTCGCCGGCCGCCGCCCCGGACGGCGCGGCGCCGGCGCGGCCGCACGCCGCGCCGTTCCTGCGCTGCGTGAACGACGTGCTGTTCCGCGTGCTGGCCGTGATCGCGTCGGCCTGTCTCGCGGTGCTCACGGTGCTGGTGTTCTACGCGGTGGTGATGCGCTATGTGTTCGAGAACGCGCCGGATTTCGTCGAGCCGATCGCGCTGCTGCTGGTGATCGTGATCGCGATGTTCGGTGCGGCGATGAAGGTGCGCGACGGCGGCCATATCGGCCTCGATTCGCTCGTGCGTCGGCTGCCGCCGAACGCGCGCACCGTGGTCGTCGCGATCCAGCACCTGAGCCTGATCGCGTTCGCGATCGCGATCATGGTCGGCTGCGGCAGCATGGCCGCCGAGACGATGGGCGACCGCATTCCGATCATCGGGCTGCCCGAAGGCGTGCGCTACCTGATCACGATGCCCGCGGCGGTCGCGATCATCCTTTTCTCGCTCGAGCACCTGCTCGCGCTTCGTCGTTCTTCGTCGGGACAATAACGCCATGGAACTCGCGATCCTGTCCGTCAGTTTTCTGATTTTCCTCGTGCTCGGCGTGCCCGTGTCGTTCGCGCTCGGGATAGCCTGCGTGCTGACCTATATGGTCGAAGGCTTGCCGATCGCGACCGCGATGCAGGCGATGATCTCGGGGATGAATGCGTTCTCGTTCCTCGCGGTGCCGTTCTTCATCTTCTCAGGCGAGCTGATGCTGCACGGCGGCATCGCGGACCGGATCCTGCGCTTCGCGCAGGCGACCGTCGGCCATTTCCGCGGCGGCCTCGGGATGGCGAACGTCGTCGCGTGCACGCTGTTCGGCGGCGTGTCGGGCTCGCCGACCGCCGATACGTCGGCGATGGGCGGCGTGGTGATTCCGCTGATGAAGCGCGAAGGCTACAGCGCCGCGTACGCGGTCAACGTGACGACGCATGCGTCGCTCGCCGGCGCGCTGATGCCGACGTCGACCAACATGATCATCTATGCGTTCGCCGCGCAGGGGATCACGGGGATGCTGCACGGCCAGCCGGTGAGCGGCGTGTCGATCGGCGACCTGCTGTTCTCGGGGCTGCTGCCCGTGCTGTGGGTGATGGGCTTCGTGCTCGCGGCCGCGTACTGGCAGGCCGTGCGTCACGGCTATCCGCGCCGTGCGGACGGCTCGTCCGCGCTGCCCGCGTTTCCCGGCTGGTATGCGGTGCTGCGCAGCTTCGTCGGCGCGGTGCCGGGGCTGATGGTGATCGCGATCATCCTCGTGTGCGTCGCGAAGGGGATTGCAACCGCGACCGAAGCGGCCGCGATCGCCGTCGTGTACTCGCTCGTGCTGACCGCGATCGTCTACCGCACGCTGACGGTCGAGAAGCTGCGCCGCGCGCTGTCGCATGCGGCGCGTACGACGGGTGTCGTGCTGCTGCTGATCGCGGTGTCCAACATGCTGCGCTTCCAGATGTCGTACCTGGAGATCCCGGATGCGATCGAAGGGCTGCTGAAGCAGTCGACCGCAGCGCCTTGGCTGATGCTGCTGTACATCAACATCATCCAGGTGTTCCTCGGCACGTTCGTCGACATGGCCGCGCACATCCTGATCACGACGCCGCTGTTCCTGCCGATCGCGATGGCGTGCGGCGTCGGGCCGGTGCAGTTCGGGATCATGCTGCTGCTGAACTGCTCGCTCGGCCTCGTGCATCCGCCGATCGGCTCGGTGCAGTTCGTCGGGTGCGCGATCGGCAACGTGTCGATCGGCGAGACCACGAAGATGGCGTGGCCGTACTACCTCGCGATCTTCAGTGCGATCAACATCGTCACGTACATGCCGTTCTTCTCGACCTGGCTGCCGAGCGTCATCAGCGGGCACGCGGTGTTCTGATCGCGCGTTGCGCTTGTCTTCACCCGTCGCGGCGCCGGACGACCGAGGTTGTCCGGCGCCGCAGTTGCATGTGCGGTTGCCTTGGCTTTACCTGAAGACGCATGAACACGACGACACGCTGTCGTGCCGCTCGCCGCGAGCATGGCCTATGTGTCGACCGACGCATCCGGATCGACCGCATCGCACGGCGCCCCATCATCCGGCCGCCCGTCGCGCCATTGCGCAAGATCGCGCCACAGCGCCGGGCGCGCGTGGTCGCGCGGCGGCAACTTGATCACATGCGCGACGCCGCGCACGTTGACCACGACGCCCGAGTCGGGCAGCGTGGCCGGGATACCGGAGAACGGTTGATCGGCGTCCGGTTCGGAAGCGGTGCCCGGGCCGGGCGGGCGTCGAAACATCATCTGAATTCTCCATGGCGCCTCGATACGGCGCGTCAGTAGCGGACACGCCCGATCAGACCCAGCGGGTCGATCGCGTGCTGGACGGCGGCGGCGACCTGCCGATGTGAAGCCGGCACATGTTTGCGGTAGTACGCGACGTTCACCGGCCCGACGCCATGTTCCGCGCTGAAGCACCCGCCCGCGCGCACGACGCGGTCGTACAGCGCGCCGCGCAGCGCAACCTGCTGCAGCGGCCCGTACCGTTGCGCGCCGGCGTGCGGGATCGATACGACGAGATGGCAGCCGCCGTCGCCGAAATGGCCGAACGCGTGACAGCGCAGCGACGGATGCGCCGCGGCCAGCCATTGTTCCGCGTCGGCGACGAATGCAGCCAGCGCACCGCGCGGAAACGACACGTCGAACGACAGCGGGATGCCTTCTTGCGCGACCGCGACCGGCAGCGCGTCGCGGATCCGCCAGAACCGTTCCGCCGGCGCACAGGCCGCGTCGAGCACCACGCGTTCGTTCGCGAGCGCGTCGAGCATCGCGACGGTGCGCTCGTCGAGCAGCGCATCGAGCCCCGGCATGCCGGTCGCGATCTCGACGAGCGCGTAGCACGCGGCATCGTCTGCCGCGAACGGAGCGCGCAACGCCGGAAACGCGGCCACAACGCAGCCGACCGCGGCGGCCGACATGAATTCGAACGCCGACAGCAGCTCGCCGAACGCGCGCTCGAACGCGAACGTGCCGTCAACGAAACCGCCGTCCGACCAAGCGGTATGCACGATGCCGACCACCAGCACGCAGATGAGCATCGCGGCCGGCCCGAGTTCCTCTCCCCATAGGCGGCTACCCGCAGGCGACACGAGCGCGAGCACGCCGCCGATCAGGAACGCGTGCGTCCAGCGCACGTCCGGCTGTTCGGGCCCGAGCCGACCGTAGAACAGGAACACGATCGCCGGCAGGAAATTGCTCGCGTGCAGAAGGTAGTCGGTTATGGGATTGGTCGATTTCATCCGGGTTTTCGCCTTCGTCGAAACGGCGGGCGACGCGTCATGCGTCATGCCAGCGGAACAGCCGCGCGGCGGCGAACAGGAACAGCGCCGTGCTCGCGGCCATGCCGAGCAGTTGCGGCGCGAGTTGCGCGTACGGCGCGCCGTCGACCAGCGCGCCGCGCAGCGCGACGGCGAACTGGTTGGTCGGCAGGAACGCGAGCACAGCCTTCAGCCATGCCGGCGCGTCGTGCATCGGAATCGTCAGGTCGCTGAAGAACAGCAGCGGATGCCGGTCGCGAAGAACGCGCCATAGTCGAACCCGCGGCGTGCCTGGCGCGATCGTTCGACCGGCGCGCGCCAGTTGGCCTTCGGATGGCGTGGCGATGAAGAAACGGGCCAGTGCGCCGGCCTTGGCGTCGGGTGCGCGTGCATCGCGGGCCGGCACGACATCCGGCTGTCGGCCGGATGCCGGTGACATGCCGGGATCAAGTTCCGGCCGAAGCCGTCGCGATCGGCGTCGCGTCGTGATGCTGGATCGCGTAAATCTGGCGATTTCGCGCGATCTCCGCGTGCGACGGCGGATAGTCGTTCCGGTTCGACGGCAGCAGGCCGTCGGCTTCGGCATCGATCAGTTGCTGGCGCACCTCGGCGCGCGTGAGCGGCGCCTGCGTGGACTGGGCAAAGGCCTGCGCGCCGAACGGCAGGCTCAGCGTGGCAACGACGAAAGCGGCGACGAGTTTCATGATGGCTCCTGGACGGATGAGTGAACGGGCGAGTGGGGATGGGCCCACGCTTCGAATTCTGGCCGCCGCGGCAGTCACCACCCTGACCCGCCGATTACGGTTTCGTAATCCGGCCGTGGCGCGCTTGCGCGCTGCGGTTCGCCCGCCCCGTTTCCCGGTAACATCGGCGCATGTCACCACCGAATGCGACGGAGCCGATGATGCGCATCCTGATAGTCGAAGACGAACCGAAGACCGGCGCGTACCTGAAGAAAGGGCTCGAGGAGTCCGGCTTCAGCGTCGATCTCGCGAAGGACGGCGGCGAGGGCCTGACACTCGCGCAGGAAGAGAGCTACGACGTGATCGTGCTCGACGTGATGCTGCCCGTGCTCGACGGCTGGAGCGTGCTCAAGCGGCTGCGCGACACGCACGCGACGCCCGTGCTGTTCCTGACCGCGCGCGACGACGTGCAGGACCGCGTGCACGGACTCGAACTCGGCGCGGACGACTACCTCGTGAAGCCGTTCGCGTTCGTCGAACTGCTCGCGCGGATCCGCACGCTCGCGCGCCGCGGGCCGCCGCGCGAGACGGAGCGCATTTCGGTGGGCGACCTGGAGATCGACGTCGTGCGCCGCCGCGTGAAGCGCGGCACGGCGAGGATCGACCTGACGCCGCGCGAATTCTCGCTGCTGCAGTTGCTCGCGCGCAGGCAGGGCGAAGTGCTGAGCCGCACGCAGATCGCGTCGTACGTGTGGGACATGAATTTCGACAGCGATACCAACGTCGTCGAGGTCGCGATTCGCCGGCTGCGCGCGAAGATCGACGACGAGTTCGCGGTCAAGCTGATTCATACGGTGCGCGGCGTCGGTTACGTGCTCGAACCGAAGGAAGCCGCATGACGCTCGGCCGCTCGCTTGGCGCGACGCTCGCGCTCGGGTTCGGCGCGACCCTGCTTGCCGTATTCGCGCTCGTCGGCACATACGTGTACACCGGCCTCGAGCGGCAGGTGAGCACGCAGGACGACCTCGACATCGTGCTCGCCGCGCGGCATACGCGCCGGCTGGCGGGCGAACTCGATTCGCTCGACGCGGTGCGCGCGCATGCGGACCGGCTGACGAGCCAGGTGCTCGGCAACGAGGCGCTGTCGCTGGCCGTCGTCGACGGGCAGGGCAGCGTACTCGCGCGCCACAACGTCGAGCGGACCGCGCTCGGGGATCTGCCCGGGACGGCAGCCGGCGCATCGTCGCCGGCGCTGCCGGCGCTGCCCGATGCCGAACTGTTTCCGCCGCACGCGACGCCGGTGCCCGCGAACGAACGGATTACCGCCGACCGGATCGTGACGTGGACCGCCGACGGCGGCACGCCCGTGCGCGGCGTCGTCACCGAGGCCGCGTTGCGCGACGGGACGAAGATCCGGATCGCGATCGCACGCAACATGAGCGATCGCGCCGAACTGCTCGACGGCTACCGCAACAAGCTCAAGATCGCCGGCGGCCTGGGCGCGCTGTTCGCGATGCTGCTCAGCTACTGGCTGATCCGCAAGGCGCTCGCGCCGCTGCGCGAGATCGTCGCGAACACGGGCCGGATCACCGTCGACAAGCTCGATACGCGGCTCGATGCATCGCGCGCGCCGCGCGAGCTGACGGCGCTGGTCGACGCGCAGAACGCGATGCTCGGCCGCCTGCAGCAGGCGTTCGGGCACCTGTCGCAATTCAGCGCGGATCTCGCACACGACCTGCGCACGCCGTTGAACAACATGCGCGGCGCGACCGAGGTGGCATTGGCGCGGCCGCGTTCCGCGGACGAATACCAGGCGCTGCTCGAATCGAATCTCGAGGAATACGACCGTCTCGCGCGGATGATCGAGAACGTGCTGTTTCTCGCGCGCGCCGAGCATCCCGGCTTCGTCACGCGGCAGCGCGCCTTCGACGTGCACGACGAACTGGAGCGCATCGCCGGTTATTTCGAAGGGCTTGCGGACGAAGCCGGCTCGACGCTGCGCGTCGACGGGCACGGCCGGCTGACCGCCGATCTCGAGCTGTTCCGCCGCGCGGTCAGCAACCTGCTCGCGAACGCACTGCGCTATACGCCGGCGGGCGGCGTGATCGTGCTGCGCGTCGACGAAACGGCGGACGCGGTGTACGTGGCCGTCTCGAACCCGGGCGAACCGATCGATCCCGCGCTGCTGCCGCGCATCTTCGACCGCTTCGTGCGCGGCGACCCCGCGCGCAGCGGCGGCGTGCCGGGCGGCACGGCCGGGCTCGGCCTCGCGATCGTCCGTTCGGTGATGGAACTGCACGGCGGCACCGCACGCGTCGAGAGCGATGCGGCCGGCACGCGGTTCATCCTGACGTTCATCAAGACGCCGACGGCGTAGTGGCCGTGTGCGCGGCGGCGGTTGCGTCCGCACCCGCATCTGCACCGGTATGCCAGCCGCCACCCAGCGCGGTCAGCAACCCGACTGCCGCCTCCATCCGGCGCGCGGCGATCTGATCCGACAGACGCCGGTTCGTCAGCGCGATCGTCTGTGCGGTCACGACATCGAGGTAGCTGACGGCACCCGCGTTGAAGCGGTTGGTCGTCAGCCGCAGCGACAGGTCGGCCGCATCGGTCGCGCGCTGCTGGCTGCCGGCTTCCGACGCGAGCGCATCGAGCGTGGACAACTGATCCTCGACCTGCTGGAACGCGACCAGCACTGTTTGCCGGTAATCGGCGACCGTACTGTCGTATTGCGCATGCGCGCCGCGCAGCGACGCGCTGCGGCGGCCGCCGTCGAACAGCGTGCCGGCGAGCTGCGAGCCGAGCGACCAGAACAGGCTCGGTGCGGTGAGCCACGGCGCGAAGAACGAGCTTTCGAGCCCGGCGCTCGCCGACAGCACGAGGTCGGGAAAAAACGCGGCGCGGGCCTCGCCGATCTGCGCGTTCGCGGCCGCGACGCGGCGCTCGGCCGCCGCGATGTCGGGCCGCCGTTCGAGCAGTTGCGACGGCACGCCGGCCGGGATCGCCGGCACGTCGAACGATTGCACGCGCGGCGGCAGCGCGAACGTCGACGCGCTTTCGCCGACCAGCGTCGCGATCGCGTGCTGGAGCTGCGCACGCGACGCATCGATGTCGGTGTCCTGCGTGCGCGTCGCTTCGAGTTGCGTCGTGGCCTGCGCGACGGCCGACGCGTCGATCGCGCCGGCCGCGAGCTGCTGTTTCAGCAGCGTCAGCGCGTCCGCATACGCACGCACCGTATCGTCGAGCAGCTGCTTCTGCGTATCGAGCGAGCGCAGCGCGAAATAGTCGGTCGCGAGCGTGGCCGTGACCGACAGCTTCACGGCCTGCAGGTCGGCCGCGCTCGCGTCGGCGTTCGCCTGCGCGCCCGTCACCGCGTCGCGCACGCGGCCGAACAGGTCGGGTTCCCAGCTCGCGGCCACGCCGGCCTGATAGTCGGGCGTCGTCTTGCCGGCGAGCGACGAGCCGAGCTTGTTCTGCGACAGGCGCGCGCGGCTCTGCGCAACGCCGGCCGTGACGGTCGGCAGGAGCCCCGCATGCTGGTAGTCGACCATCGCGCGCGCCTGCTGGAGATCGGCGACGGCTTTCTTCACGGTCTGGTTCGACACGTCGACACGCGCTTCGAGCGCGTTCAGGTCGGCATCGTCGAAGACGGTCCACCATGCGCCGCGCGGCGCGGCATCGGCCGGCGCCGCGACGTTCCAGCCCGGCTGGGCGGCGGGGGCGTTCGCAGCCGGTATGCCCGATGCCGGTATGCCCGATGCCGGTACGCCCGCATAGTGCGCGGGCACGGCGACGGCGGGCGGCGAATAGGGCGGCAATGTCGAGCACGCGGACAACGCGGACAACGCGGCGGCGACGCCGAGCGCGACGACGCGGCGGGTGAACGGAAGCGGACGGAGGAAGCGCATGATGGGTATCTCGTGAGTGTTCGTGAACGGATCAGCCGCGAACGGGCGTTGAAGCTGCCGCCGGTATCGAAGCCGGCGCCGCGACGGCGGCAGGCGTCGACGCAGCCGCGCCGGGCGCTGCCGCTGCGCCGGTTGCCGGGCCAGTCTGCACCGCCGGTGCGGCCGACACGATCTTCACGGTTTCGCCGGCGGCAATCGAATCGCCCGGGTTGTCGATCACGCGATCGCTCGCGGCGAGCCCCGACACGATCTCGACGCGCGTGCCGAAATCGCGGCCGATCTGCACGGTCTTCAGCGCGGTGGTGCCGTTCGCGGCGACGGTCGCGACCGTCACGCCGTTCGGCCGGAACAGCAGCGCGCTGACGGGCAGCTCGAACGCCGGGGCCGCGCTCGGCACGAGCAGGTGCGCCTGCGCATACGCGCCGGGCAGCAGCGCGCCGTCGCCGTTGTCGACGTCGATCTCGACGCGCAGCGTGCGCGTGACCGGATCGATCGCGCCCGCGCTGCGCGCGACGCGCGCGGCGAAGCGCCGCCCCGGATACTGCTGCGTGGTCAGGTAGACGGCGGTCCCGGTCGTCACGCCTGCCGCGCTGTCCTGCGGCACGTCGACGAACACGCGCAGCGTGCCGGTCTGTTCGAGATGGAACAGCTCGCCGGACAGGCCGGGGCTGCCCGGCGTGCCGCCCGCGGTGACGAGCGTGCCGACGTCGACGTTGCGCGCGGTGATCACGCCGTCGAACGGCGCCGCGACCGATTCGTACGACACCAGCTCGGTCAGGTGCGCGACGTTCGCCTGCGCGGAGGCCAGCATTGCGCGCTTCGCGTTCATGTCGGCGACCTTCGTGTCGGTGTCCTGCTGCGATACCGATTGCGTCTTCAGCATGTCCTGCCAGCGCTGCGCGGTCGATTTCGCGTAGTCGTAGTTCGCCTGCGCGGTCGCCGCGTCGGCGCGCGCCTGCCGCAACTGCGCGTCGAGGTCGGGTGCCGTGATCTGCGCGAGCGTCTGCCCGGCTTTCACGTGCGCGCCGATGTCGGTGCTCCAGTGCGCGATATAGCCGCTCGTGCGCGCATAGATCGATGCTTCCGCGTACGGCATCACCGCGCCCGGCAGCGTCAGCGTCTGGTCGGTGGGCGCCGTGCCCGGCAGGATCACCGACACCGGCAGTGCCTGCTGGGCGGCGACCTGCACGCGCTGCGCGGCGCGCGCGTCGATGCGCGGCACGATGCCGGCGGCCAGCAGCGCGGCGGCCGCCGCGATCGCGACGAGCGGGACGGCCAGCTTGCGGCCGCGACGGGGCGGCGAAGTGTCGGGCGCCGTGTCGCGCGCGGTTGACGGTGCCGTGTCCGCTTCGGCGGCCGGCGGCGGGGCGAGAGGTTCGGTCGAGTCGTTCATGATGGGTTCCGGGTCGGGCGAGTCGAAGGGAATCGAGGTTAAGTCGCGATCAGCGCAATGCCGGCGTTTCCTGCGCGCGGCGTGCGGCGGCCGCATCGCGGCGCCGGTCGAGCCATGCATGGATGAAGCCGAACACGACGGGCACGAACAGCAGCGTCGACAGCGTGCCGAACGCCAACCCGCCGATCACCGCGCGGCCGAGCGGCGCGTTCTGTTCGCCGCCGTCGCCGAGGCCGAGTGCCATCGGCAGCATGCCGATCAGCATCGCGAGCGCGGTCATCACGACCGGGCGGAAGCGGCTGAAACCCGCGTCGAGCGCGGCCTGCCAAGGCGGCGCGCCGCCCGCCATCAGCTCGCGTGCCGCGTTGACGACGAGGATGCTGTTCGCGGTCGCGATGCCGATGCACAGGATCGTGCCGGTCAGCGCGGGCACCGACAGCGTCGTGCGCGTGACGAACAGCATCCATGCGATGCCGGCGAGCGACGCGGGCAGGCCGCCGACGATCGCGAGCGGGTCGAGCCACGACTGGAAGTTGACGACCATCAGCAGGTAGACGAGCGAGATCGCGAGCGCGAGGCCGCCGAGCAGCCCGGCAAACGACTCGTGCATCGCCTGCACCTGGCCGCGCAGCACGATCGACGAACCGGGCGGCAACTGCGCGCGCGCATCGTCGACGAGCTTCGTCACGTCGGCCGTGACGCCGCCGAGATCGCGCCCCTGCACCGACGCGAAGATGTCGAGCACCGGCTGCACGTTGTAGTGCGAGACGACCGCCTGCTGCGTCGCGCGCGAGAAGCTGCCGAGCGAGCCGAGCAGGTTCTGCGCGGGCGCGCCGGCCGCCGGGCCGCCGGCCGGCGTCTGCGGCGAACGCGCGGTACCCGCCGGCAGCGGCACGTTCGCGAGTGCCTGCAGCGAATCGACCGAATACTGCGGCGTCTGCACCAGCAGCGGATAGCTGACGCCGTTGCGCGGGTCGAGCCAGAAGTTCGGCGTCGTCTGCGAGCTGCCGGACAGCGCGATCAGCAGGTTCTGCGCGACGTCGCGCTGTTCGAGGCCGGCCTGGATCGCCTTGGTGCGGTCCACGTTCACGTTGATGGCCGGCTCGTCGCCGGGCTGCTGGATGCGCGCGTCGACGAGGCCGCGCACGCCGCGCAGCTTCGCGAGCAGCGCGTTCGCGACCGCGCGGTTCTGGTCGAGCTTGTTGCCGACGATCTGGATGTCGATCGGCGCGGGCAGCCCGAAGTTGAGGATCTGGCTGACGATGTCGGCCGGCAGGAACGCGAACGTCACGCCGGGGAACGACTGCGCGAGCAGGTTGCGCAGCTTCGCGACGTAGGCGGCGGTCGGCGCATGATTCGGCTTCAGCGTGATCATCACGTCGGCGTCCTCGGTGCCGATCGGGTCGGACGAGTCGTACGTGAGGTTGATCCCGCTCACCGGCACGCCGATGTTGTCGAGCACGCTCGCGATGTCGTTCGCGGGAATCACGTCGTGGATGCGCGCTTCCACTTCGTCGGTCAGGCGCGCGGTTTCCTCGATCCGCGTGCCGGTCGGCGCGCGCAGGTGCAGGCGGATCTCGCCGGTGTCGACCGACGGGAAGAAATCCTGCCCGGCGAACGCGAACAGCGCGGTCGATGCGGCGCATGCGAGCAGGAACGCGGCCGCGAAACGGCGGCGGCGCGCGATCGCCGCCGACAGCAGTGCGCGATAGCGCAGCCGGACCGACTCGAAGCGATGCTCGAACGCGGCCTGGAAACGCGCGATCCGAGCGAACACGCCGCGCGGCGGCCGGCCGTGCCCCTTCGCGCGCATCAGCGCCATCGCGAGCGTCGGCACCAGCGTGCGCGAGAAGAAATACGACGCGACCATCGCGAAGATCACCGCCTCGGCCATCGGCACGAACAGGTAGCGCGCGACGCCCGTGAGCAGGAACATCGGCACGAACACGATGCAGATCGACAGCGTCGACACGAAGGTCGGCACCGCGATCTCGCCCGCGCCGGTCAGGATCGCGTCTTCGAGCGGCGCGCCGCGTTCGAGGTGATGCGTGATGTTCTCGATCGCGACGGTGGCATCGTCGACGAGAATCCCGACCGCGAGCGCGAGCCCGCCGAGCGTCATGATGTTGATCGTCTGGCCGAGCGCGGCGAGCGCGAGCAGCGACGTGAGCACCGCGAGCGGAATCGATACCGCGATGATCAGCGTCGCGCGCCAGCTGCCGAGGAACAGCAGGATCATCAGCGCGGTGAGGCACGCGGCGATCAGCGCCTCGCGCACGACGCCCTGGATCGCCGCTTTCACGAACACCGACTGGTCGCCGAGCGCGGAGATGTGCAGCGCCTTCGGCAGGCCGGCCTCGATCTTCGGCAGCATCGCCTTGACCTGGTCGATGATCGTCAGCGTCGACGCGCTGCCGGTCTTCTCGACGGTCAGCAGCGCCGCGCGCTTGCCGTCGGCGCGCACGATGTTGGTCTGCGGCGCGTAGCCGTCGCGAACGTGCGCGACGTCGCGCACATAGACGACGCTGCCGCCGATCGTCTTCACCGGCAGGTTGTTCAGCGCGGCGACCGTCTGCGTGCTGCCGTTCATCTGCACGTTGTATTCGCGCGTGCCGATTTTCGCGGTGCCGCCGGGCAGGATCAGGTTCTGCGCGTTGATTGCGTTCACGACGTCGATCGGCGCGAGCCCCTTCGCCTGCAGCGCGCGCGTATCGAGATCGACGACGATCTGGCGGATCTTGCCGCCGAACGGCAGTGGCACGGCCGCGCCCTGCACGGTCGCGAGCTGCGTGCGGATGAAGCTGTTGCCGAGGTCGTAGAGCTGCTGCTCGGCGAGCGTGTCGCTCGACAGCCCGAGCTGCAGGATCGGCACCGTCGATGCGTTGTACGTGATGATGTTCGGCGGCAGCGTGCCGGGCGGCAGGATCCGCAGGATCGACGCTGAATTGCTCGCGGCTTCCGCGATCGCGCGATTGATGTCCGCGCCGGGGTGGAAGAAGATCTTCACGACCGACACGCCGTTCAGCGACTGCGACTCGATGTGCTCGATGTCGTCGACGTCGGACGTGAGCGCACGCTCGTAGTTCGACGTGATGCGCTTGGCCATGTCCTCGGCGGAGAAGCCGTTGTACGACCAGACGATGCTGACGACCGGGATGTCGATGTTCGGAAAGATATCGGTCGGCGTGCGCAGGAGCGCGAGCGGTCCCGCGATGAAGATCAGCAGCGCGAGCACGACGAACGTATAGGGCCTGCGTAATGCCAGCCGGACGATCCACATGATGTTTTCCTCGAAGCAGGGCAAGGGGGGCCGCATTCGATGCGACGAGCCTGCAGTCTGACGATGCCGCGTTGACCTGGCCCTGACTCGAAGATTACGAAGCTGTTATCTGCGTGCGGTGCCGCAGATTTCGAAATTGTCATCCGCCGGTCAGCGTCGCGCCGGCCGCGATCGCCAGAATGAATGCGTCAGGCGGCGAAAACGCATCCGCGGTCCCGCCGGCGGCGCATCGACGATGCGTCCTCATCGAACCGTTCTCGGGAGTTTCATCATGAATCGCAGACTGATCGCAGCCGCCGCGCTGCTCGCACTCGCAATCGGCACGCCGGTCGCCGCTTTCGCACAGACGTCGTCGTCGGGCCTGACGCGCGCCGACGTGATCGCCGATCTGGTCCAGGCGCAGCGCGACGGCACCGTGCCCACGTCGAACTGGGACTATCCGCCGAGCACGCGGACGATCGCGCGCAATCGCGAGCTGTATGCGATCGCACACGGCGAGCAAGGCACCGCGACCGCATCGGCGTCCGTGCCGACCGTCAACGCGCAGTGAAACGGGAGTCGGGCGATGAAGTTCCTTTCCCGACTGGCGATCGCCGCGCTGCTCGCGGCGGCGGTCGCGCCGGCGTTTGCACGCGGGATGCCGCGACTGCCCGATGATGACGGCGGTCGCGCCAGCGTGCTGCGCGAGTTGAATCCGGCGCGGGCGCATGCCGCCGGCGTCGCGTCGAATTCGAGCGGCGAGACTGACAGGAAGGCGGCGGCCCGCCGGAACTGAGTCTCGTCGAGCGCCGCGGCGATGGCCGTCCTGGTTCCCGGTTTCGGGGGCGGCGCGTCGTCCGCCGCCGCTCCTGGCGCCCCCGCGCGCTTAGGTGTTTATACGTATGCCGATTCCGATATCGCTTCAATCCAAGATTTCATTGGAAGGTTATCGGACTTGTTCCTAGACTGATCCGGGGCATGCATACCGGGCCGGGCCGGCCGGACACGCTGCCCGGCACAGCCCTGAACCGCGCGCGCCAAGCAGAAACAGAACAGCGCCGCGGCATACAACGACATCATCGGAGACGGACCATGACATTCATCAGGAAGCTGGCGGCCGGTGCGATCGTCGCCGCGGCGACGGTACTCGCGCCCGGCGCATTCGCGCAGCAAAAGCCGATCACGCTCGGGTTCTCGCAGGTCGGCGCGGAAAGCGCGTGGCGCACCGCGAACACGGTGTCGGTGAAGGGCGCGGCGAAGGACGCCGGCATCAACCTGAAATTCTCGGACGCGCAGCAGAAGCAGGAGAACCAGATCCGCGCGATCCGCTCGTTCATCGCGCAGAAGGTCGACGTGATCGCGTTCTCGCCGGTCGTCGAATCGGGCTGGGAGCCCGTGCTGACCGAAGCGAAGGCCGCGCATATCCCGGTGATCCTGACCGACCGCGCGGTCGACGTGAAGGATCCGTCGCTGTACGTGACGATGATCGGCTCCGACTTCCTCGAGGAAGGGCGGCGCGCGGGCCACTGGATGGAAGAGCGCTACAAGAACGACGCGGGCCCGATCAACATCGTCGAGCTGCAGGGCACGGTCGGCTCGGCGCCGGCCAACGATCGCCGCGCCGGGCTGCTCGAAGTGATCAAAAGCAATCCGAAGTTCAAGGTGATCGCGTCGCAGAGCGGCGACTTCACGCTCGCCGGCGGCAAGCAGGTGATGGAAGCGTTCGCGAAGACCTACGGCAAGCAGATCAACGTCGTCTACGCGCACAACGACGACATGGCGCTCGGCGCGATCCAGGCGATGGAGGAAGCCGGGATCAAGCCCGGCAAGGACGTGAGCGTCGTGTCGTTCGATGCGACGAAGGGCGGCTTCCAGGCGATGATCGCCGGCAAGATCAACGTCGACGTCGAATGCAGCCCGCTGCTCGGCCCGCAGCTGATGAGCGCGGTGAAGGACGTCGTCGCCGGCAAGCCGCTGCCCAAGCGCATCGTGACGAACGAGACGGTGTTCCCGATGAGCGTCGCGGCGCAGGTGCTGCCGACCCGCAAATACTGACATGGTCCGCACGGGCGGCGCCGGCGACGGCGACGGCTTCGAGGGAGGGTTCATGACGCATCCGCCGGTGGTCGAGATGATCGGCATCGACAAGGCGTTTCCGGGCGTCAGCGCGCTGCAGCGCGTGAGCTTCCGGCTGTTTCCGGGCGAGATCCACGCGCTGATGGGCCAGAACGGCGCGGGCAAGTCGACGCTGATCAACGTGCTCACCGGCGTGCATGCGCACGACGCGGGCGAGATTCGCGTCGGCGGCGAGCCGGTGCGCTTCGCCGCACCGCGCGAGGCCGAGGCGGCCGGGATCCAGACGCTGTATCAGGAAGTGAACCTGTGCGCGAACCTGTCGGTCGCCGAGAACATCTTCGCGGGCCGGCAGCCGATGCGGCGCGGCGCGATCGACTGGAACGCGATCCATGCGCGCTCGCGCGCCGCGCTGGCCGAACTCGACCTGTCGCTCGACGTCACGCGCTCGCTCGACGCGTATCCGATCGCGGTGCAGCAGATGGTCGCGATCGCGCGTGCGGTTTCCGTCGATGCGCGCGTGCTGATACTCGACGAGCCGACGTCGAGCCTCGACGACGGCGAGGTCGCGCGGCTGTTCGACGTGTTGCGCCGGCTGAAGGCGTCGGGCATCGCGATCCTGTTCGTCACGCATTTCCTCGAGCAGACCTATGCGGTGTCCGACCGGATCACCGTGATGCGCAACGGCGAGCGCGAAGGCGAGTACCTGGCGCGCGACCTGCCGGTCGACGTGCTGGTCGCGAAGATGACCGGCCGCGAACGGATGTCCGACACGCTGCAGGCGGGCGCCGCCGCGGTCGAGCGCGCGGCCGGCACTGCCTCGCCGTTCCTGTCGATGCGGCAGGTCGGCCGGCGCGGGATGATGAGCCCGCTCGATCTCGACGTGCGGCCCGGCGAAATCGTCGGGCTGGCCGGGCTGCTCGGCTCGGGGCGCACGGAAACCGCGCAGCTCGCGTTCGCCGCGGAGCGCACCGACACCGGCGCGATCGAGATCGACGGCGCGCGCAAGCGGCTTGCGTCGCCGCACGATGCGGTCCGGCACGGGATCGCGTATTGCCCGGAAGACCGCAAGAAGGAAGGTATCGTCGCCGCGCTGTCGATCCGCGAGAACATCGTCCTCGCGCTGCAGGCGCGGCGCGGCTGGTGGCGGCTGATCGGGCGCGCGCGCCAGCGCGAGATCGCCGATACGTATATTGCGCGGCTCGGCATCAAGGCGCGCGACGCGGAGCAGCCGATCGGGCTGCTGTCGGGCGGCAACCAGCAGAAGGTGCTGCTCGCGCGCTGGCTCGCGACGGACCCGAAGCTGCTGATTCTCGACGAGCCGACGCGCGGCATCGACGTCGCCGCGAAGTTCGACATCATGGAGCGCGTGCTCGCGCTGTGCGCGACCGGGCTCGCGATCCTGTTCATCTCGTCGGAGATCGGCGAGGTCGTGCGCGTGAGCCACCGGATCGCGGTGCTGCGCGACCGGCGCAAGGCCGCCGAACTGACCGGCGCCGACGCGTCCGAAGAGCAGGTTTACCGGCTGATCGCGGGAGGCCAGTCATGATGCGTGTGCGCACGCTGTTTCGTCATCCGCTTGCGTGGCCGGTGCTGACGCTTGCGCTGCTGTTCGCGCTCGACGTCGCGCATCGTCCGGGCTTCCTGTCGATCGCGCTGCTCGACGGCCACCTGTTCGGCGCGCCGATCGACATCCTGAACCGTGCGGCGCCGCTCGTGATCGTGTCGCTCGGGATGACGCTCGTGATCGCGACGCGCGGGATCGACATTTCCGTCGGCGCAATCGTCGCGATCGCAGGCGCGGCCGCGGCGATCGTGCTCGAGGCCGATCCGTCGCGGGTCGGCACGGCGCTGGCCGCCGCGCTCGGCGTCGGGCTGCTCGCGGGCGCGTGGAACGGCCTGCTCGTCGCGTTCGTCGGGATGCAGCCGATCATCGCGACGCTGATCCTGATGGTGGCCGGCCGCGGCATCGCGCAACTGCTGACGGGCGGCCAGATCATTCCGATCGGCGCGCCCGGCTATCTCGCGCTCGGCGGCGGCTATCTGGCGACGGTGCCGTGCTCGGTGTGGATCGCGCTCGCGACGATCGCCGCGACCGCGCTGCTGGTGAACCGCACGGCGCTCGGGCTGTTCATCCGCGCGATCGGCGTGAACCCGGTCGCCACGCGGCTCGTCGGGCTGCGCTCGGGCGCGGTCGTGTTCGGCGTGTACCTGTGCTCCGGCGTGATGTCGGCGGTCGCGGGCATCCTCGCGAGTTCCAACGTGCGCAGCGCCGACGGCAACAACGCGGGGCTGCTGCTCGAACTCGACGCGATCCTCGCGGTGACGCTCGGCGGCACGTCGCTGCTCGGCGGCCGCTTCAGCCTCGCCGGCTCGGTGCTCGGCGCGCTGATCATCCAGACGCTGACCTACACGACCTATTCGATCGGCGTGCCGCCGGAGGCGACGCTGGTCGTCAAGGCGGTCGTCGTGATCGTCGTGACGCTGATCCAGTCGGACGCGGCGCGCGCGCTCGTGGTCCGGCACGCGTCGCGGCTGCTGCCTTCCGCGCGTTCGCGCGCCACCTCCGGAGCCACGCCCCGATGACCCGATTCCTTGGCCGGCTCGCCGACCCGCGCACGCTGCCGATCGTCGTGACGATCGTGCTGTTCGCCGCGCTGTTCGGCTTCGGATCCGTGATGTACACGGGATTTTTCTCGATGCAGGTGCTGACCGGCTTGCTCGTCGACAACGCGTTCCTGCTGATCGTCGCGATCGGCATGACGTTCGTGATCGTGTCGGGCGGCATCGACCTGTCGGTCGGCTCGGTCGTTGCGCTAACAACGATCTTCTGCGCGGTCGGCGCCGAGCGGCTGCACTGGCCCGTGTGGGTGATCGTGCCGCTGGTGCTCGCGTTCGGCGCGCTGTACGGCGCGGCGATGGGTGCGCTGATTCATTACTTCCGGCTGCAGCCGTTCATCGTCACGCTGGCCGGGATGTTTCTCGCGCGCGGCGCATGCTTCCTGATCACGACGCAATCGATCACGATCAACGAGCCGACGTTTCATGCGATCGCGGGCGTCAGCGTGCCGGTCGGCGGCGGCACGCTGAGCGCGGGCGCGCTGATCGCGCTCGCGACGCTGGCCGTCGCGATCTACGTCGCGCATTTCACGCGGTTCGGCCGCAACGTGTATGCGATCGGCGGCAACGAGCGTTCGGCGCTGCTGATGGGGCTGCCGGTCGCGCGCACGAAGATCGGCGTCTATGCGCTGAGCGGGCTGTGCTCGGCGCTCGGCGGCGTGGTGTTCACGATGTACGTGTTGTCGGGCTACGGGCTGCAGGCGCAGGGGATGGAGCTCGACGCGATCGCCGCGACGGTGATTGGCGGCACGCTGCTCACGGGCGGCGTGGGCTACGTGATCGGCTCGGTGTTCGGCGTCGGCATCCTCGGCACGATCCAGGTGCTGATCACGTTCGACGGCACGTTGAGTTCGTGGTGGACGCGGATCGTGATCGGCGCGCTGCTGTGCGTGTTCTGCGTGCTGCAGCGGGTTATCGAGCGGCATGCAACGCGGCGGCGCACGGGCGGCACGGGACTCGGCGCGCAGCAGCCGAAGCGCGACTCCGCGCACGCGCGGCCGGCCGAGCCCGGCGAGGACGCGGCGCTGGTGTCGACGATGCGCCGCGTGTAGTGCGTGTCGTGGAGCGCACGGCGCGCGCCGCGCGGTGACGGGCAACGGGGTAGCGGCACGCGCGACGTGGTTGATGCCTGGCCGCCGGTGCTTGTTGTCGAAGGCGGCCGGCGCGCGCGTTACGCGCGAACGGCTACCCGGTACAGAGTGGTCTGACGATAGACGGCGCCCGGATGAAGGATGACGTCGTCGCGCAGGTCGGCCATGTTGACCTGGTCCGGAAAACCGCCGGCTTCGACGCACAGCGCGGCGTGTTGTGCGCACCGCGTGCCGCCCCTCACGCGCACGCCGTCCAGATAGTTGCCGGTATAAAGCTGGAGGCCGCGCTGATCGGTCGACACGACCAGCTCGCGGCCGCTTTCGGGATCGTAGATGCCGGCGACGGGCCTGGCCGCGCGCGCGCCGTCGCGCAGCACGAAGCAGTGATCGAAGCCGCGCGCCCTTGCAAGCTGCGCATGCGGCCAGTCGAGGCGCGCGCCGAGCGGCGCGCTGTGCCGGAAATCGAAAGCCGTGCCGGTCACGTCGGCGGTGCCGGTCGGGATCAGCGCGTCGTCGACTTCGAGGAACGCGTCGGCGTCGATGCTCAGCACGTGGCCGCGCACGTCGCTGCCCGCGCGGCCGCTGAGGTTGAAATAGCTGTGATTCGTGAGGTTGAGCGGCGTGGGTGCGTCGGTGACGCCGGTGTAGTCGATCGTCAGCGTGCCGTCGTCGTCGAGCGCGTAGCGAACCTGCACGCTCACGTTGCCCGGAAAACCCGCGTCGCCTTCCGGCGAATCGAGTCGCAGCGTCAGCCCGCCGCAGTCGTCGACGACTTCCCAGCGCTGCCGGTGAAAGCCGCTCGCGCCGCCGTGCAGCAGATTGCCGTTCTCGTTGCGATCGAGCAGGTAGTCGACGCCGTCGAGCGTGAAGCGCGCGCCGGCGATCCGGTTCGCCCAGCGGCCGACCGTCGCGCCGAGGTAGGCGCCCGATTCGACATATTCCGCGGGCGTGTCGTGCGCGAGCACGATATCGGCGAAGCGTCCGGTGCGATCGGGCGCGAGCCACGACACGACGGTCGCGCCGAGGTCGCTGACGACGACGCGCATGCCGTGCGTGTTGCGCAGCGTATAGCGTCGCACCGTGTCGCCGTCGGGCAGCGTGCCCCACGGCTCGGAAGGCACGCGTGCGACGCCGGGCGTCAGATGGGAGGAATCGGTATCGATGTGCATAGGATGATTCGATGTGAACGGCGGGCTTCAGTGCGCGGCGATCGCGCGTTCCTGGTATTCGCGCGGCGTGCAGCCCAGCTCGCGCCGGAACACCGCGTACATGTACTGGAGCGACGTGAACCCGCAGCGGATCGCGACCTCGGCGCTCGACGCCTGCCTGCCGGCGAGCAGCGCCTGCGCCGCTTCGAGCTTGTGGCGCAGGATTTCCTGGTGCACGGTGCGCTGCAGTTCGCGCCGGAAGTGCTCTTCGAGCAGCGAGCGCGACACGCCGACGTAGTCGGCGACCTGGTCGGTCTTGATGCCCTGGCACGCGTACTGGCGAATGAAGTGGCGTGCGCGCATCACGTGCGGGCTCGCGAGCGGCTCGTGGCGCGTCGAATCGAGCACGTTGATCCCGACGGGCGGCACGAGAATCCGCCGGTCGGGAAAACGCGCGCCGCCCAGCATCTGGTGCAGCAGGTGCGCGGCCGTGCGGCCCATTTCCTCGGTGCCCTGGATGACGGACGACAGCGGAATCCGCGTGAGCGTGCGCGTGAGCGGGTCGTTGTCGATGCCGATGATCGCGACCTGTTCCGGTACCGCGAGGCCAGCGATCAGGCACGCCTGCAGCAGGTGCCGCGCGCGCGCGTCGGTCACCGCGATCACGCCGACGGGCTTCGGCAGTGCGTGCAGCCAGCCGATCAGTTGCTCGATCGCGTGGTTCCAGCCCGATGCGCTGGTCGACAGCCCGCGGTAGATCGGCGCGTCGACGCCGTCCGCGCGCGCGAGGCCGTCGAACGCGAGCTCGCGCTGCTGCGCCCAGCGGTTCTGCTGCGCGACGGGCAGGCTGTACATCGCGAAGTGCGGCAGCCCGGCGCCGATCAGGTGCGTGTACGCGAGCGACACGAGTTTCGCGTTGTCGGTCGCGATATACGGCACGCCGTCCGGATACTGCGCCGGATCTTCGTACGACGAACCGAGCGCGACGATCGGCAGCGGCGATCCGGCGAGCGCGTCGGCGACGGCCGGATCGTCGAAATCCGCGATGATGCCGTCGCCGTCGAAGCGCTCGATGCCGGCGAGCCGGCAGCGGAAATCGTCTTCGAGGAACAGGTCCCATACCACGCGTGTCGAGCGCAGGTACTGGCCGATGCCGCTGATGATCTCGCGGTCGTAGACCTTGTTGGCGTTGAACAGCAGCGCGATGCGGTGCGGCGTCTGGGTGGAAGGGGCGCGGTTCATCTCGGTCTCGAAGCGCGCGCCGTGCGGGGCGTCGCGCCGTTGTCTCCGGGCGCGCGGGCAACGCCGCGCGGCTGTCTGATCTGTCTGGCGTCCGGCGATTGTAGGACGGAACGCGTGCCGTGCGCAGCGCGCTGGCAAGAAACGTTAAGCGTGCTGCGCAATTTCGCAATTGCGGGCGAGGGGGCGCGCGGGCACGATCCAGCCAGATCGAATTCGGCCCGCACGCCAACGCGATGCACGCCGCACTGCAACAAGAAACCGGACGGAGACGCCATGTCGTATTTCGAACATATTCCCGCGATTCGCTACGAAGGTCCGCAGTCGGACAACCCGCTTGCATACCGCTATTACGACCGCACGAAGCGGGTGCTCGGCAAGACGCTCGAGGAGCACCTGCGGATCGCGGTGTGCTACTGGCACACGTTCGTGTGGCCGGGCCACGACATCTTCGGCCAGGGCGCGTTCCAGCGGCCATGGCAGCAGCCGGGCGACCCGCTCGAGCGCGCGCGCCAGAAGGCGGATGCGGCGTTCGAGTTCTTCACGAAGCTCGGCACGCCGTTCTATACGTTCCACGACACCGACGTGTCGCCGGAAGGCGACAGCCTGCACGAGTACGTCGAGAACTTCGCGCGGATGACCGACTACCTGGGCGAGCGTCAGCAGGCGACGGGCGTCCGGCTGCTGTGGGGCACCGCGAACCTGTTTTCGCATCCGCGCTTCGCGGCGGGCGCGGCGACCAACCCGAACCCCGACGTGTTCGCGTGGGCGGCCACCCAGGTGCGCCATGCGCTCGACGCGACGCATCGGCTCGGCGGCGAGAACTACGTACTGTGGGGCGGCCGCGAAGGGTACGAGACGCTGCTCAATACCGATCTCGTGCGCGAGCGCGAGCAGTTCGCCCGCTTCCTGTCGATGGTCGTCGAGCACAAGCACCGGATCGGCTTCAAAGGAGCGCTGCTGATCGAGCCCAAGCCGCAGGAGCCGACCAAGCACCAGTACGACTACGACGTCGCGACGGTGCACGGCTTCCTCACGCAATACGGATTGCAGAACGACATCCGCGTGAATATCGAGGCAAACCATGCGACGCTCGCGGGCCATTCGTTCCATCACGAGATCGCGAACGCGTTCGCGCTCGGCGTGTTCGGCAGCGTCGACGCGAATCGCGGCGATCCGCAGAACGGCTGGGACACCGACCAGTTCCCGAACAGCGTCGAGGAACTGACGCTCGCGTTCTACGAGATCCTGCGCCACGGCGGCTTTACCACCGGCGGCATGAACTTCGACGCGAAGGTGCGGCGCCAGAGCGTCGATCCGGAAGACCTGTTCTACGGCCATGTCGGCGCGATCGATGTGCTCGCGCTCGCGCTCGAGCGCGCGGCCGTGCTGCTCGGCAACGACCGGCTCGACACGCTGCGCCGGCAGCGCTACGCGCAGTGGGACAGCGCATTCGGCCGCGAGATCCTGTCGGGCGGCTACACGCTGGAGTCGCTCGCCTCCGACGCGCTCGCGCGCGGCGTGAACCCGCGGCATGCGAGCGGCGCGCAGGAACGGCTCGAGAACATCGTGAACCAGGCGATCTACGGGCTGCGCTGACGCCATGTATATCGGACTCGATCTTGGCACGTCGGGCGTGAAGGCCGTGCTGCTCGACCGCGCCGGTGCGGTGCGGGCCAGCGCGAGCCGGCCGCTGTCGGTGAGCCGGCCGCGGCCGCGCTGGTCCGAACAGGCGCCGCTCGACTGGTGGGACGCGGCGTGCGGCGCGCTGGCGGCGCTCGTCGCCGACGCGCGTGCGGCCGGCATCGATCCGCACGACATCGGCGCGCTTGGCCTGACCGGGCAGATGCATGGCGCGACGCTGCTCGATGCGCACGGCGAGGTGCTGCGCCCCGCGATCCTGTGGAACGACGGCCGCGCCGATGCCGAATGCGCGGAGCTCGAGCGGCTCGCGCCCGCGCTGCGCGCCGTCGCCGGCAACCTCGCGATGCCGGGCTTCACCGCGCCGAAGCTGCTGTGGGTGCGCCGGCACGAGCCGGACGTGTTCGCGCGGATCGCACACGTGCTGTTGCCGAAGGATTATCTGCGCTACCGGCTGACCGGCGTGTTCGCGACCGATCCTTCGGATGCCGCCGGCACGCTGTGGCTCGATGTCGCCAAGCGCGATTACGACGACACGCTGCTCGCCGCGTGCGGGCTGTCGCGCGCGCAGGTGCCCGCCGTGTTCGAGGGCAACCGCATCACCGGCACGCTGCTGCCGGCAGTCGCGCGCGCGCTGGGGCTGCGCGAGATCCCGGTCGTCGCGGGCGGCGGCGACAACGCGGCCGGTGCGGTCGGCGTCGGCATCGTGCGGCCCGGCGATGCGCTGCTGTCGCTCGGCACGTCAGGCGTTTATTTCGCGGTGTCGGATGGCTTTCGCGCGAATCCGGAATCGGCGGTCCACAGCTTTTGTCATGCGTTGCCGCGCACCTGGCACCTGATGTCGGTGATGCTGAATGCGGCCGGCTGCATCGATTTCACCGCGCAGCTGGCCGGCTACGACGGCGTTGCCGCGCTGCTCGGCGACGCCGAGGCGAACGCGCGCCGTGACCGCCCGTGGTTCCTGCCTTATCTGAGCGGCGAGCGCACGCCGCACAACGACGTGAATGCGAAGGGCGTGTTCTACGGGCTGACGCCCGACACGCAGCGCGCGGATCTCGCGAACGCGACGCTCGAAGGCGTCGGCTTCGCGCTGCTCGACGGGATCGATGCGCTGCATGCGGCCGGGCTCGCGCCCGACGGCATCACGGTGATCGGCGGCGGCTCGCGCAGCGCGTACTGGACGCAGATGCTCGCCGACCTGAGCGGCCGCGCGCTGACGTTGCGCGCGGGCGGCGAAGTCGGCCCGGCGCTCGGCGCCGCGCGGCTCGCGCATCTCGCGCTCGAACCGGATGCGCCGCTCGACGCGGTGTGCCCGCAGCCGCCGGTGGTGGCCGTGCGCGAGCCCGACATGGCGCGCCACGCGTGGTATCGCGACGCGCGGCGGCCGACGTTTCGCGCGCTGTATCGCGCGCTCGAACCGGTGTTTTCGGCAGGCGCGGGTCATACCGCATAACGCCGCGCCGTGTAGTGGCCAGACAAAGGGCGGCGTGCTTCGGCGGCCGCCCGGCGTTCGTGGGGTTGTCCAATAAAGAGAGGAGTTGGAGACATGAAATCCGTAACGCGTCGTACCGTATTGAGTGCGCTGGCAGGCGCCGCCACGTTGGCGGCTCTCACGCTTGGCGCGCCGCTCGCGCATGCGAGCAAGGACAAGCCGGAAATCGGCTTCTGCATCGACGACCTGCGCGTCGAGCGCTGGTCGCGCGACCGCGACTATTTCGTGGCCGCCGCCACGCAGCTCGGCGCGAAGGTGTCCGTGCAGTCCGCGGACGCGAGCGAGGCGCGGCAGATCTCGCAGATCGAGAACCTGATCTCGCGCGGCGTGGACGTGATCGTGATCGTGCCGTTCAATTCGAAGACGCTCGGCAACGTCGTCGCCGAAGCGCGCAAGGCGGGCATCAAGGTGGTGTCGTACGACCGGCTGATTCTCGACGCCGACGTCGATGCATACATCTCGTTCGACAACCAGAAGGTGGGCGAGCTGCAGGCGCAGGGCGTCTACGACGCGAAGCCGAAGGGCAACTATTTCCTGCTCGGCGGCGCGCCGACCGACAACAACGCGAAGATGCTGCGCGAAGGACAGCTGAAGGTGCTGAAGCCGGCGATCGATCGCGGCGACATCAAGGTCGTCGGCCAGCAGTGGGTGCCGGAATGGAGCGCGTCGACCGCGCTGCGGATCGTCGAGGACGCGCTGACCGCGAACAACAACAAGATCGATGCGATCGTCGCATCGAACGACGGCACCGCGGGCGGCGCGATCCAGGCGCTCGCCGCGCAGCATCTGGCCGGCAAGGTGCCGGTGTCCGGGCAGGATGCGGACCTCGCCGCGGTCAAGCGCGTGATCGCCGGCACGCAGACGATGACCGTCTACAAGCCGCTCAAGCTGATCGCGAGCGAAGCGGCGAAGCTCGCGGTGGATCTCGCGAAGGGCGCGAAGCCCGCGTTCAACGCGCAATACGACAACGGCAAGAAGAAGGTCGACACGGTGCTGCTGCAGCCGACGCTGCTGACCAAGCGCAACGTCGACATCGTCGTGAAGGACGGCTTCTATACCCAGGCGCAGCTGGCGAGCCAGTAACGGCGCGGCGCGCGGACGGCCCACCAGTGCGTCCGCGCGCATACTGCGAGGCATGAGCGAATGACCGAACCCTTGCTGACGATGCGCGGCATCGTCAAGGATTTCGACGGCGTGAAGGCGCTCGACGGCATCGACCTGACGGTGCGGCCGGGCGAGTGCGTGGGGCTGTGCGGCGAGAACGGCGCGGGCAAATCGACGCTGATGAAGGTGCTGTCGGGTGTTTATCCGCACGGCACGTGGGACGGCGAGATCCGCTGGGAAGGCGCGCCGCTGATCGCGTCCGGCGTGCGCGACACCGAGCGCGCGGGCATCGTGATCATCCACCAGGAGCTGATGCTCGTGCCCGAACTGTCGGTGGCCGAGAACATCTTCCTCGGCAACGAGATCACGCTGCCGGGCGGGCGCATGCACTACGCGGCGATGGTCCAGCGTGCCGAGGAACTGCTGCACGAGCTGCGGATCGACTCGATCAACGTCGCGCAGCCGGTGATGAACTACGGCGGCGGACACCAGCAGCTGATCGAGATCGCGAAGGCGCTGAACAAGCGCGCAAAGCTGCTGATCCTCGACGAGCCTTCGTCGTCGCTGAGCGCTTCCGAAACGCGCATCCTGCTCGACATCGTGCGCGACCTGAAGCGCCGCGGCGTCGCGTGCGTGTATATCTCGCACAAGCTCGACGAGGTTGAGGCCGTGTGCGACACGGTGTCCGTGATCCGCGACGGCCGCCATGTCGCGACCGAGCCGATGCGCACGCTGACGACCGACCGGATCATTTCGATGATGGTCGGCCGCGAGATCCGCGACCTGTATCCGCGCGAGCCGCACGAGATCGGCGACGTCGTGCTGGAAGCGCGCCACGTGACCTGTCGCGACGTGACGAACACGCGCCGCAAGCGGGTCGACGACGTGTCGTTCAGCGTGCGGCGCGGCGAGATCCTCGGCGTCGCCGGGCTGGTCGGCGCGGGCCGCACCGAGCTGATGCAGGCGATCTTCGGCGCGTATCCGGGCGCGTGCACGGCGACCGTGCTGATGAACGGCCGGCCGCTCACGATCCGCTCGCCTGCCGACGCGATCCGCGCCGGCATCGCGATGGTGCCCGAGGATCGCAAGCGCCACGGCATCGTGCCGCAGCTCGGCGTCGGCCACAACATCACGCTGGCGGTGCTGCGGCGCTTCGCGGCGCGCGGGCGGATCGACGCGGCCGCGGAGCTGGACGCGATCCGCACCGAGATGCAGCGGCTGTCGGTGCGCGCCGCGCACCCGTTCCTGCCGATCTCGAGCCTGTCCGGCGGCAACCAGCAGAAGGCCGTGCTCGCGAAGATGCTGCTGGCCGACCCACAGGTGCTGATCCTCGACGAGCCGACGCGCGGCGTCGACGTCGGCGCGAAGGCCGAGATTTACCGGCTGATTTTTGCGCTGGCGAAGCGCGGCGTCGCGCTGATCGTCGTGTCGTCGGAAATGCCCGAGGTGCTCGGGCTCGCCGACCGCGTGCTGGTGATCGGCGAAGGCGAGCTGCGCGGCGATTTCGTCAACGATGGCCTCACGCAGGAACAGATCCTCGGCGCCGCGCTGAAGCCCGCGCGGCGTCCGGCCGAACCTATTGCAGCGAGTGCAACGTGAATACCGAACTTTCTTCCTCTTCGTCTTCCGCACCGGCGCCGGACGCCGACGCGCGCGGCCGTTCAACTGGCCGTCCGCTTCGCCAGGTCTTCGTGCGCTACAAGATCCTCGCGCTGCTGTTCGCGGTCGTCGCGATCTGGGCGTTCTTCTCGGTGCTGACCGACGGCGCGTTCGTCACGCCGCGCAACGTGTCGAACCTGCTGCGGCAGATGTCGATCACCGGCATGCTCGCGTGCGGGATGGTGTTCGTGATCATCGCGGGCGAGATCGACCTGTCGGTCGGTTCGCTGCTCGGGCTGCTCGGCGGCGTCGCGGCGATCCTCGACGTGAACCGCCACTGGCCGGTCGCCGCGACGGTGCCGGCCGTGCTCGCGCTCGGCGTGCTGATCGGGCTCTTCAACGGCTGGTGGTCGACCTACCGGCGCGTGCCGTCGTTCATCGTCGGGCTGGGCGGGATGCTCGCGTTTCGCGGGATCCTGCTCGGCGTGACGGGCGGCTCGACGATCGCGCCGGTGTCGGACGGCTTCGTGTTCCTCGGGCAGGGCTATCTGCCGCGCGTGGCCGGGGACGGCCTCGCGCTGCTGCTGTTCGCGCTCGTCGTGCTGCTGGTCGTGCGGCAGCGCGGCACGCGGCGCCGCTACCGGCTCGCGGTCGCGCCGCTGTGGCAGGACGTCGTGAAAATCGCCGGCGCGGGCGCGGTGCTGCTCGCGTTCGTCGCGACGCTCGACCGCTACGGCGGCATTCCGGTGCCGGTGCTGCTGCTGCTCGCGCTGCTCGGCATCTTCTCGTGGATCGCGACGCAGACCGTGTTCGGCCGGCGCATCTACGCGGTCGGCTCGAATCTCGAGGCGACACGGCTGTCGGGCGTCGATACCGATCGCGTGAAGCTCGCGATCTTCGCGCTGATGGGGCTGATGTGCGCGTTCGCCGGCATCGTCAACACCGCGCGGCTCGCGGCCGGCTCGCCGTCCGCGGGCTCGATGGGCGAACTCGACGCGATCGCCGCGTGCTTCATCGGCGGCACGTCGATGCGCGGCGGGTCGGGCACCGTCTACGGCGCGCTGATCGGCGCGCTCGTGATGGCGAGCCTCGACAACGGCATGTCGATGCTGGACGTCGACGCGTACTGGCAGATGATCGTCAAGGGTGCGGTGCTGGTGCTGGCGGTGTGGATCGACGTGGTGTCGCGCTCGAACCGGCGGTGAGGCGGGGCGCGCTGGCGCGCGCCGCATCCGTCCGGTATGCCGCGGCCGCGCTACGTCCGGTCGCGGTTGCGGGCGCGCGTCGCGCCCGTGATCACCGCGATGCCGAACAGAATGACGGCGACGATCTCGACGATGTGCTGGGACACGTGCAGCGTCACCAGTCCCCATGCCACGCCGCCGATGAAAATGATCCATCCGACCAGGTAGATAAGCAGGGTCATCGTTCCTCTCCTTGCGGTTCGGTTACATCGTGCAGACTGCTGCCGCGCGGCACGCCGTTTTATCCGGCCGCCGCTTCGTGCGCACGCAGACCGAGGCGTTCCATCAAACGCCGGACGTCGAACGGTGCATTCGTCTTTACGTCGTTGTCGAAGTAGCAATACACGTCGCGCGTTCGCGCGCGCGGCGCAGGCAGCTCCGGTGCGGCGAGACGGGCATCGGCGGGCTGTTCGCCGCGGCGCCACGACTCGATTCTGCGCGCCCAGTGCTCGAGTGCCGCATCGGAGTATTCGCCGGAATACTTCGTTTCGGTACCGTGCAGCCGCATGTAGACGAAGCCCGCGCTCAGGTCTTCGAACTGCGGCCATGGCTCGGTCGAATCCGACACGACGAGCGCCACGCGGTGGCGGCGCAGCAGCTTCACGAACGCCGGATCCACGAAGCTCGCATGACGCACTTCGACGGCGTGACGCAACTTGCGCTTGCGATCGATCCGCAGATACGGCGTCCCGACCTTGCGATCGTGCTGTTGCGCGAGCGCGAGCGCGGCTGCCGTGTCGGTCGGCAGCAGGCCCAGGAAGTGCTCCATGTGCTCGGGGTCGAACCGCAGCGACGGCGGAAACTGCCAGAGGATCGGCCCGAGCTTGTCCCTCAGCGCGAGGAGCCCCTGCGCGAAAAAGTTCGCGCATGCGACCGTCGCCGTTTCGCCGCGAAAGCGCAGGATGTGGGTCAGGTAGCGTGAACCCTTCACGCTGAACGTAAAATCCGGCGGCGTTTCGTCGTACCAGTGCTGCCAGCTGTCGAGCGATTGCAGGCTGTAGTGCGTACCGTTGATTTCGATCGTCTGCATCCGGTTCGATGCGTACTGCAGCTCGGCGGCCTGCTTCAACCCTTTCGGATAGAAGGTGCCGCGCCAGCCGCCGTAGCGCCAGCCTGAAATGCCGATGTGAATTTCACCTGATTTGCTCGTCACGTCGATGTCCGGAGGTCAAGTGGATGCCGTCGTGATTAGCAAGGTGCGTGCCGCCTGGATCAATGTCGGAGGGCGACAAATCGTAGGCCCGAAGTGCAGGGGTATCCCGCTTGCACCGATCCTTACGGGCGCCAACCGCAACGACGTCCGCAACCGCGCTTCGATCCCGACGTGGCGACGTGCATCGACGATCTCGATTTTTGAACGGTAAGTAACCGGTAAGTCGGGTTCCCATAAAGTCGGTTCCGCTTTGTCCACCGACTTCCTGGAATCGATTGTGAAAAAAAATCCGTTGCCTGTTCGCCGTATCTTGCTGACTGCCGCATTGTTCGCGTTCTGTTCCGGGCCGGCGTGGGCGGAAGAAGGCGACGCCGACCATGTCGATGCGCAGCGTTCCGGTCTGGCGATCCTGAACAATGCGACGAACGTGACCCGCTGGGGGCTGGGTGCGGGCGTCGGCATCGGGGAATCGCCATACAAGGGATACGGCTCGAAAGTCGAACCGCTCCCGCTGGTCTACTTCGACGACAAGTGGGTACATGTTTTCGGCACCACGATCGACGTGAAGATCGGAAACTGGAGTGGTATAAGCGTTGCGCTGCGCGGAAAGTTTTCGCTCGGCGATGGTTACAAGCAGTCCGATGCACCAATCCTGAATGGCATGGAAGACCGACATGGTGCGCTCTGGTACGGTCCCGCGCTTGCTTTACATACCGCATTCGGCACGCTTTCGGGAGACTATCTGGCGGGCGGAAACAAGGGGCAGCGTGCGAGCCTGGACTACAGCAAGTCTTTTGATGCCGGAGATTTCTCGATTGCTCCGCATGTGGGCGTGGACTGGTTGAGCGGCAAATACGTCGATTACTATTACGGCGTGCGTCCCGCCGAGGTGCGCCCCGGACGTCCCGCGTACACCGGCACGGCAACCTGGAAGACTTCGTTGGGAACGCGTGTCGACTACAACTTCGCGAAGCACCAACGTCTGCTGCTGGACGTCGGCGTGTCGCATCTCGGCAGCGGTATTACGGATAGTCCTCTGGTCGGCAAGCGGTTCATCCCGGAGATCCGGGTCGGCTACCTGTACCAATTCAAGTGAGTGCAACGTCATGTCGCGAGTTGCGATTGTCGAGGACCATGCACGCCTTGCCGACATGGTGAGCCAGGCCCTCATGCGAGTGGGCATCGAAGCCGATCAGTTTCGCAATATCTCCGGAGCGACCTACGGCGTGCGCCAGCTCGACTACGCGGTGTTGATCATCGATCGTAGCCTTCCGGACGGCGACGGGCTGTCCTTTCTGCGCGCGTTGCGCGCGGCCGGCCGGATGACGCCATGCCTCATGCTGACGGCGCGCGATGCTTTGCACGATCGTGTCGACGGGCTCGAAAGCGGCGCGGACGACTACGTGACCAAGCCGTTTGAAATGAGCGAGCTGGTTGCGCGGGTGCGCACGCTGATGCGTCGGCCAGCGGCGCTGACCGCGCTTGTCGCGTCATTCGCGGACATTGCAGTGGATCCGCTGCAACGTGAGATGCGCTGCGGCGCGCGGTCGGTTCAGCTTGCGCCCGCCGAATTGCAGATCATGCTTTGCCTGATCGAAGCGGCCGGCCGAACGGTGCGGCATGCGGCGCTCGAGCATGCCGCCTGGGGGCTTGCCGAAGCCGTAACACCGAATGCACTGGAAGTGACCGTGCACCGGTTGCGTAAAAAACTGGCGTCGATCGACACAAGGACACGCCTGACGAACCTTCGCGGCGTGGGATTCGCCGTCGAGGAAGCCTCCGGGCCGCCGCAACGGTAGTGGAGCGTTCCGCACTCGAGCACGCTCGCCGGAGGCGTCTTGGGGCGGGACGAGACGCGATGCGTGAGAGGTGACGAGGACGATACGTGCACGAGGGTGCGCTCTGCCCGGACGCGAGTGGCAGGCTCGTGCGTGTGACCGGAAGGATTGGCCGGATCACGTCGCCGGCGGCGCATCCGACAAAGATGCCCGGTGAACGGCGCTTCGCTCGGCTACGACATTCCACACCCGTTCCAATATGGGGACGTCATGCTCAATCACTGGATTCGAAGTCTGTCGGCGCGGCTGTGGGCGACGACTGTCATTGCCCTTGCAATCAGCCTGACGGCGATCGCCGGTCTGGTCATCTACGTATTCGACCGCTATCCGGAGCAGACGCTGGGTTACCACGAGCTGACGGAGAACGTCGACAGGGTAATCAATGGACTCAGGTTCAACGATGCCGATCGCCCCTATTCCGTCGATCTTCCCGATCGTGACGAAGGGGGCGGGTTCGATCTCGTGCCCGCGGAACTCAAATACCGTGTGCTGGATGGGCAAGGTCAAGTCCTGTTTGCGTCGATCGGAGCAAGGACAGCCGGTCAATGGCCGATAGACGATCCGGCTGCAGCCGTCGGAAAGATAGCTTACCTGACTATCGACGGAAAGCTGTTCTTCGTCGCGACGCGGCGGGTCCTGCGGGGGCGCTCCGTGTTCTATGTGCAGACCGCAACCAGCGAACGTTTCCTGAACGCGCTGGTCAGTTCGAAAGTCAAGTCGATTCCGGCCACGGTCAAGGTCATTTTCTTCGTTATATTCATTATTTCCGGCCTGGTGCTGCCGCTTACGATCTATCGGGTGCTCAAGCCGCTACGAGATGCGTCCAGGGCGGCCGCGCGGATAACGCCGCACCGGCTCAAGACACGCCTTTCGGCCAGTGGCGTTCCGAGCGAGATCAAGCCGTTGATCAACGCGTTCAACGACGCGCTTGAACGGCTGGAGAACGGTTTCAGGGTCCAGCAGGAATTTCTTGCGGCTGCCGCGCATGAACTTCGAACGCCGCTGACGTTGATCCGCGGCCAGATCGAGTTGCAGCCGGAGATCACAGGAAAAGACCTGCTGTTTCGCGAAATCGATCTGATGTCGCGACAGGTTCGGCAGCTACTGCATCTTGCCGAAGTCAGCGAGGCGCAGAATTTCGATTTCGGCGAAGTCCGCACCCTCGATGTCATGCAGGATGTCGTCGAGTATCTGGCCCGTCAGGCAGATGGAAAGCAGGTGACGCTGCGGATCGAGGAGCGTCGCGCAGCGCCGCCGATCTGGGCGGACAAGGGCGCACTGTTCATCCTGCTCAAGAATATCGTCGAAAACGCGATCCATGCGTCGCCTGCCAACAGCGTCGTGTCGTTAACGATCGACGACGCATCGATCGAGGTTCGCGACGAAGGCCGCGGTATCCCGAAGGATCATCTTCCGTTTCTGTTCAAGCGATTCTGGCGCGCGCCCGATACCACGCACGACGGCGCGGGCCTTGGGTTGGCGATATGCAAGGAAATTGCGTCGGCGCACAATTGGCGGTTGACGGTGAGCAGTCTCGCGACGGGAACGCGGTTTACCGTCTGGTTATGACGGCGCTCGTGCACCGTGCACCCCGACCAGCCAGGTCAATGCGCTCGCGGCGATCCGGCCCGAGGGGCTGCGGGTCGGCTTCGGCGAGTTTCTGGCGGTCGGCGCATGCGTGATGTTGCCGGCCTTGCTGCTCGCGCTGGCGGCACGGCGCGTGACGCGCGATGCACGCGCGCCACGCGACCGGTTTGACCTAAAACGCGTAGGCGAGCGACGCGAACAGGCTGCGCGGCGCGCCCGGCGTGACCCACAGGCTGTTGTACGAGCTGACGTAGGTCGTGCGATTGAACAGGTTGTTCAGCACGACCGACGCGCGCAGGTGCTTGTTGACCTGCACATAGCCGTTCAGCTGCACGGTCGCATAGGCCGGCAGCTCGAAACCGTCCTGCGTGTTCGCGGTGTTGCCGGCGCGGCGCCCGACATAGATCAAGCCCGTGCCGATGCCGGCCTTGTCCGCGAACGGCAGCGCGGTTTCGTACATGAGCAGCGCGCTGCCGCTCAGCTTCGGAATATCGACGAGGCGCGCCCCGGGCGTCAGCACGGTATCGCGCGTGACCTCGGCATCGACGTACGCAAGGTTGACGATGCCGCGCAAGCCGTGGCCCAGGTCGCCGTTCCATTCGAATTCGACGCCGCGGCTGCGCACCTCGCCGGCTGCGCGCGAGAAGCCGGCATTCGCCGGATCGGCGGTCAGCACGTTGCGCTTGTTGACGTAGAACGCCGCGACCGTCGCGAGCCAGCGCGTGCCGGCCCATTTCGCGCCGGCTTCGTAGCCGTGCCCCTTCTCCGGGTCGAACGCGCGGCCGTTGGCATCGGCGCCGTTGTTCGGCCGGAACGAATACGCGGTGTTCGCATACAGCGACAGCGCGGGGCTCATTTCGTAGACGACACCGATGCGCGGACTCAACGCGGTCTGCAGCTGGCTGCTCGTCACGCCCTTCAGGCGGTTCTCGACCGACTGGTGGAAGCGATCCCAGCGCAGCCCGGCGAGGATTTTCCAGTGCGGCCCGAACGCCAGCGTGTCCTGCGCGTAGACGCCTTGCCCGTCGTCGCGCTCGAGCAGGTTGGTCGCGGTGCGCAGCGCGGGCGCCGGCTGGCCGTAGACCGGATCGAAGATGTCGATCGCATACGGCGCGGCGGCGCTCGGCGTCGAGCGCGCGACGAACTGGTCGTAGTTGAAGCGATACGCATCGACGCCCATCACGAGCGTGTGGCCGATTCCGCCGGTGCGGAACTTGCCGGTCGTTTCGATGCGGCCTTGCAGGTCGTTCGAGTGAAACGCGACTTGCCGGTAGCGGCGCCACAGCGTGCGCCCGTCCGGCTGCAGCGCGAACGCTTCGGAAGATCGGCCGGACAGGTCGGTGTCGCGCTGCGCGAAGCCGGCATTGATCGACCAGTTCGCATCGACACGATGCTCGAGCGTGAACTGGTGGCCCGTGTTGCGCACGTCGTAGTCGCCGTCGCGCGGCTCGCCGAGGAAGCGCGATGCCGGAATCGCGCCGAGCTGCCCGTTGACCGCGACCACGCCGCGATCGAGCGGCGCGCGCTGGCGCACGCTTTCGAACTCGTAGTGGAGCGTCGTGTCCGCGCCGATGTCCCACGTGAACGACGGCGCGAACAGGTAGCGCTTGCTCGACACCGTATCGCGGAAGCTGCCGTTGTTCTCGTTCATCGCGACGAAGCGGTAAGCCAGCGACTTGGTGATGGGCCCGGTCGAATCGAGCGTCTCGCGCAACGCGCCGTAGCTGCCGGCCGACACGCCGATGGTGTTCGAGCGCGCGAACTGCGGCTGCTTGGTCGTGTAGCTGATGAGCCCGCCCGGATCGCCGCGGCCGTACAGCGCGGACGCGGGCCCCTTGAGCACTTCCATGCGCTCGAGGTTGGCGGTGTCGCGCGGGACGCTCATCCCGCGGTTCCACGAGAAGCCGTTGACGAGGTAGTCGGTGCCGGACGTGTTGCCGTCTCCGGCAAACCCGCGCACCGCGTAGTTGTCCCACAGGCCGCCGAAGTTGTTCTGCCGTGCGACGCCCGCGACCCAGTCGTACAGGTCCTCGCCGCGCGTCGCGGCGACGGTCTGGGCCAGTTTCGCGTCGACGCTGCTGACCGCGAACGGGATTTCCATCACGTCCGTCTCGGTGCGCGTCGCGCTCGTCGATTCAGGCGCGCGAAACGGCGCGGTCGTGCGCTGCCCCGAGACCTCGATGGCGGGCAGCGACAACTCCTGCGCATCGGCGGCGCTCAGGCCGGCCGTGCCGACGACGATGGCCATCGGTGCGGCCGCCCAGTTCTTCCTGCTCATACCCCGTCCTTTGATGTGGTCTGCATTCGGGCAGGGCGGATGGCCGCGCGCCGACGTCTGTGTTCCAACCGGTACATTCGCGCCGAAATTTAATGCAAATGAGAGGCATTTGCAATCGTAAGTTGGTGGTGTTGCCGAGCGGGATGTGAAGCGGCCGGCAACGGGGCGTCGGCCGTCGGCGCTCGTATGGCCATCTATGTCGATAAATTCCGAATTGCGGGAATTTCGTAAAACCTACGCGAGGCGTGGCGAGCCGGGAGACAAGAGGTTTTCCCGGAAAATTCGGATATGAATCGGGTAAACGAGGATCGAATCGATCGTTTCCTCGGGCTCGCGCGGTATGCGCCGGGCCTGAAGGACTACATCCTGCAGATGCGTTTCAAGCCGATGCCGGGCTATACGCGGGGCGTCGTGCTGCCGGGGGCGCCGGGCGATGCGGTCGGCAGGATGATCGCGCAGCCCGACGTCGAAACGGCCGACGGCGTGCGCCGCAAGCTCGACGACGTGCTGGGCCCGTGGTTCTCGATCGTCGGCTGGCAATGCGATCCGCAGGCGTGCCTGAGCGACGACGATCGTGCGTACTGAGCGGCGCTGGGCGCGACGTTCGTGCAGGACCGGCCGCGCAGGGCGCGCGAAAGGCGCCCGTGTGCCGGTCAATCAGGGTCCGATTTCAGGCCACCGTCGATCCATCGCGCTTCGGACGCGCGAAGATGCGCGCGGATGGCCGTCTGGGCCGCGATCGGGTCGCCCGCCTGCAGCGCGTGGAGCACGTCCTCGTGCTCCTGCACGGCGGCGGTCCAGGTCTGAGGATTCTCCGCGTGGCCGCGCATGGCCGCGGCGATCGGGTCGTGGCGGCTGTCGAACAGCTCGCCGACGAAGCGGGTGAGCACCGAATTGCCGGCGGCTTCCGCAATCAGCATATGGAACTGCCGGTCGGCTTCGACGGGCGATTTGCCGGCCTCCGCGAGCCGCTTCATGCGCTGCACCGTGCGGCGCAGGCGATCGAGCATCGCGGCCGTCATCCGCGCCGCGGCCAGCGCGGCGACGCTGCCTTCGATGGCCGCGCGTGCCTGCATCAGTTCCGACGGGCTGTCGCCGAGCGTGCCCATCGTGCCGACGTCGTCGGCCGCCGTGTCGCGCACATAAACGCCGGAGCCCATCCGGATCTCGATCTGGCCGCCGATTTCCAGCGCGATCAGCGCCTCGCGAAGCGACGGACGCGATACGCCGAGCGTCAGCGCCAGCTCGCGCTCGGGCGGCAGGCGTTCGCCGACCGCGAATTCGCCCTGGCGAATCAACGCGACGATCTGGGCCGCGACCGATTGGTAAAGCCGCTTGGGTTCTGTCGATTTCATCCGATGGATCTTGGTCAATGCGCTTTCCGCGCAAGCGCGCGTCGCAAAGTCTATCACGCTCGTCGTGTCGCCCTGGACGGCAACCCGTTCGTGCGGATGTGCGGGTTTTCACCATTGGTAAGAGCGGATGTAGATATATAAATTGGCTTGACCAAAAGTGGGTGGATTGATGTAATTCATCGAAATTGGACTGACCAGACGAAAGCGAGGTCGGCCCTTCCCTAGGAGACGCAATGGCAATGCCTCGCAATCTGCCCGGTCAGGCCGCACAGGGCGAAGCGGACCGGGAGATCCTGCGCCTGGAGGGGATACGCAAGCGCTTCCCGGGCGTCCTCGCGCTCGACGGGATTCGCCTCGACCTGCGCCGCGGCGAGGTGCATGCGGTGTGCGGCGAAAACGGCGCGGGCAAGTCCACGCTGATGAAGATCATCAGCGGTCAGTACCTGCCCGACGAGGGCGTCGTCCACTATCGCGGCGCGCCGGTGCGGTTTCGTTCGGCCTCCGAAGCGCAGGCGGCCGGCATCGCGATCATCCACCAGGAACTCAATCTCGTGCCGCATCTGAGCGTGGCGGAGAACCTCTACCTCGCGCGCGAGCCGCGGCGCGGGCCGTTCGTCGACACGAAACGGCTCAATGCGGACGCGACACGCTGCATCGCGCGGATCGGCCTGAACGTCGCACCGACGACGAAGGTCGGCGTGCTGTCGATCGCGCAGCAACAGATGGTCGAAATCGCGAAGGCGCTGTCGCACGACGCGCGCGTGCTGATCATGGACGAGCCCACTTCGTCGCTGACGGAGTCGGAAACGGTGCAGCTCTTTCGCATCATCGAGGAACTGCGTGCCGACGGCGTGGCGATCCTGTACATCTCGCACCGGCTCGACGAAATGGCGCAGATCGTCGATCGCGTGACCGTGCTGCGCGACGGGCGCCACATCTCGACGGACGATTTCGCCGACGTGAGCATCGACGACATCGTCGCGCGCATGGTCGGGCGGACGCTCGACTACGCGTATCCGTCGCGGCAGTCGACGCCGACCGAACAAGTGCTGCTCGACGTGCGGGAACTGCGCCGCGAAGGCGTGTTCGGGCCGGTGTCGTTCACGCTTCGCAAGGGCGAGATCCTGGGTTTTGCCGGACTGATGGGCGCCGGGCGCACCGAAGTCGCGCGCGCGATCTTCGGCGCGGACCGCCCGGACGGCGGCACGATCGAGCTGCACGGCCGGCCCGTGACGATCCGCTCGCCGCGCGAGGCGATCCACCACGGCATCGCGTATCTGTCGGAGGACCGCAAGAAGGAGGGGCTCGCGCTGCCGATGCCCGTCGCGGCGAACCTCACGCTCGCGAACGTGCGCGGCATCGCATCGCGCCTGGGCTTCCTGCGCTTCGACGACGAGCTCGACGTGGCGCGGCGCTACGTGCAGGACCTCGCGATTCGCACGCCGTCGGTGCAGCAGGTCGTGCGCAATCTGTCCGGCGGCAACCAGCAGAAGGTCGTCATCGGCAAATGGCTGTACCGCGGCTCGAAGATCCTGTTCTTCGACGAGCCGACGCGCGGCATCGACGTGGGCGCGAAATTCGCGATCTACGGGCTGATGGACCGGCTCGCCGCCGACGGCGTCGGCGTGGTGCTGATCAGTTCGGAACTGCCGGAGCTGCTCGGCATGACCGACCGGATCGCGGTTTTTCACGAAGGTCGATTGACCGCGTTTCTCGACACCCAACACACCAGTCAGGAGGAGATCATGCACTATGCGTCGGGGCGTCCCCATGCTTGAAATGACCTCGGATCGAAGCCAGGCCGACGAACGGGCGGCGCGACAGCGGCGGCGCGACCTTATCCAGAAGTTCGCTGCGCTGGGCAGCCTGGTCGTGCTCGTGTTCGCGTTTTCCGTATCGAGCGCGGCGTTCTTCTCGGTCGACAACCTGATGACCGTCGGCCTGCAGGTGACCTCCATCGCCTATCTCGGCGTGGCCGCCACGTGCGTGATCATCACCGGCGGCATCGACCTGTCGGTCGGCTCGGTGCTCGCGCTGGCCGGCGTCTCGTCCGCGCTGCTGGTCAAGGCGGGCGTGCCGGTGCCGGCGGCCATGGCGGCCGGGATCCTGGTCGGCGCGCTGTGCGGGTTCGTCAACGGCATGTGCGTGACGCGCATGGGCCTGCCGCCGTTCATCGCGACGCTCGGCATGATGCTCGTCGCGCGCGGCATCGCGCTCCAGATCACGGGCGCACGGCCGGTATCGGATCTCGGCGACGCGTTCGGCGCGCTGGGCAACGGCGCGCTGCTGCGCATCTCGCGCATCGGCGCGGACGGGTTCCCCGACACGACGTTTCCCGGCATTCCGTATCCGGTCGTGATCATGGTCGTGCTGTTCGTCGTGGTTTCCGTGCTGCTGTCGCGAACGTCGCTCGGCCGCCATATCCATGCGGTGGGATCGAACGCGGAGGCGGCCCGGCTGTCGGGCGTGAACGTACAGGGCGTGAAGCTCTTCACCTACGTGCTGTCCGGCGCGCTCGCCGGCGTGACCGGCTGCGTGCTGATGTCGCGGCTCGTCACCGGGCAGCCGAACGAGGGCGTCATGTACGAACTCGACGCCATCGCCAGTTCGGTCATCGGCGGCACGTCGCTGATGGGCGGCGTCGGGACGATTTCCGGCACGGCGATCGGCGCGTTCGTGATCGGCGTGCTGCGCAACGGCCTGAACATGAACGGCGTATCGAGCTTCATCCAGCAGATCATCATCGGCGTCGTGATCCTGGGCACGGTCTGGATCGACCAGTTGCGCAATCGCCGGCCCTGACCGGCAGCAGTTCCCACCAACGAGAAGCGGAGCGAGACATGAACAAATCCATCCTGCTGGCAGCATCGGCATGCCTGTTCGCGGCATGCAACAGCGGTGCGTACGCGGCGGGCGGCGAGATCGCCGTGATCGTCAAGACGGTCAACTCGAACTACTGGCAGAACGTGCAGAAAGGCGCGAAGGCGGCGCTCGACGGCGCCAAGGGCTACACGATGACGTTCCAGGGGCCCGCGGCCGAGTCCGACATCAGCGGGCAGGTCAACATGGTCGACAACGCGGTCACGCGTCATGTGGCGGGCATCGTGCTCGCACCGTCCGATCCCGATGCGCTCGTGCCCGCGATCAAGAAGGCGTGGGAAGCGCACATTCCGGTCGTGCTGATCGACTCGGCGATCTCGGACGCCGGCAAGCCGTATTACCAGGCATTCCTGTCGACCGACAACGAGAAGGCGGGCGCGCTGTGCGCGAAGGCGCTGATCGACCGCGTCGGGCAGTCCGGCAAGATCGCGATCATGTCGTACGTGCCGGGCGCGGGTTCCGAAGTCAGCCGCGTCGGCGGGTTCCGCAAGTACATCGCGAGCCATTCGAAGCTGCAGATCGTCGGCCCGTACTACTCGCAGTCGCAAATGGCGAACGCGCTGAACCAGACGACCGACGTGCTGTCGGCGAACCCCGACCTGAAGGGCATCTTCGGCGCGAACGAGCCGACCGCGGTCGGGATGGGCCGGGCGCTGAAGCAGTCGGGCAAGGCGGGCAAGGTGGTGGCGATCGGGTTCGACGGCAACGAGGATCTGCAGGGCTTCGTGCGCGACGGCACGGTGCAGGCGATCGCCGTGCAGGGCTCGTGGCAGATGGGGAACCAGGGCGTGCGCACGGCGCTCGACGTCGTCGAACGCAAGCCGGCGCCGAAGCTGATCGATACCGGCGTCGTGATGGTCGACAAGCAGAACCTCGATTCGGAGGCGGCCAGGAACGTCCTGTACTGAGCGGCCGCGCAAGCCGCCCGAGCGCGGGCGGCGGCTGCCGGCCATGCTTCTTTCCCGCACCCTGTCACGACTCATGAATGCAAACGATACGCGCGCATTGCCGCGCAGCGGGCTGACGGTGTCCGCGCTCGGCCTCGGCTGCTCGCAGCTCGGCGGCCTTTATCGCCCGATGTCGGCCGCCGACGCCGGCTCGCTCGTCGACGCCGCGTGGGCCGCCGGCCTGCGCTACTTCGACACCGCGCCGTATTACGGCTACACGCTGTCCGAGCGGCGCGTGGGTGCGGGGCTCGCCCCGCGCGAGCGCGGCGCGTTCACGCTCAGCACGAAGGTCGGGCGCTTGATGCGCGCCGACGCCAGCGTGCGCCCGGGCGACGACGGCTGGGCCGAGCCGCTGCCGTTCCGGCCGGTCTACGACTACAGCTACGACGGCATCATGCGGTCGCACGACGACAGCCGGCAGCGGCTCGGGCTCGCGCGGATCGACATTCTGTACGTGCACGACATCGGCGCGATGACGCACGGCGATCGTCACGCGCACTACTGGGAACAGCTGACCCGCGGCGGCGGGTTTCGCGCGCTGGACGCGCTGCGTGCGGGCGGCGAGATCGGCGGGTTCGGTCTCGGCGTGAACGAATGGGAAGTCGCCGCCGCTGCGCTGAACGAAGCGGCGCTCGATGCCGTGCTGCTGGCCGGCCGCTACACGCTGCTCGAACAGACGGCGCTCGAACCGTTGCTCGACGCGTGCGGCCGCGCGGGGACGGCCATCGTGGTCGGCGGCGTGTTCAATTCCGGTGTGCTGGCCGGCAACGGCAAGTTCAACTATGCGGACGCAAGCGCCGACGTGATCGACAAGGCCACGCGGCTCGGCGTGCTGTGCAAGCGCTTCGACGTCCCGCTGCCCGCTGCCGCGCTGCAGTTTCCGTTCGGCCATCCGGCGGTCGTGTCGTGCGTGGTCGGCGCGCGCAGCGTGGCCCAGCTGCAACAGAACATCGCATGGTTCGAGCGCCCCGTGCCGGCCGAACTGTGGGCCGCGCTGTGCGACGAAGGGCTGATCGCGGCGCGCGCGCCGGTGCCGGGAGCGCGCGCATGACGGCACGCATCGACGCACATCAGCACTACTGGCGGATCGGCGCGCGGGCCGGCTGCTGGCCGCCGGCCGAACTCGATGCGATTCACCGCGATTTCGGCCCCGCCGATCTGGCGCCGCTGCTCGACGCGGCGCGCATCGACCGCACCGTGCTCGTGCAATCGCTGCCGAGCGACGCCGACACGCGCTTCCTGCTCGATCTCGCGGACGACACCCCGACGGTCGGCGCGGTGGTCGGCTGGGTCGACCTGAAGGCCGCCGACGCGCCGGCGCGGATCGCGGCCTTCGCGTCGGCGCCGAAGGCGCGCGGGTTGCGCCCGATGCTGCAGGATCTGCCCGACGATGCGTGGATCGACGATCCGGTGCTCGATCGCGCGGTCGCCGCGATGCTCGAGCATGCGCTGCGTTTCGATGCGCTGGTGATGCCGCGCCATCTCGATGCGCTGCATGCGTTCGCGCGGCGCCACCCGGATCTGCAGATCGTGATCGACCACGGCGCGAAGCCGTTCATCGAACGCGGCGAGCTGCAGCCGTGGCTGTCGGCGATGCGCCGCCTCGCGAGCCTGCCGAACCTGCACTGCAAGCTGTCCGGCCTGTGGACCGAGGCCGGGCCGTCGGCCGGCCCGGATGCCGTGCGAGCGCGCACGCGGCCTTATGTGCATGCGCTGGCCGACCTGTTCGGGCCGGCGCGACTGATGTGGGGCAGCGACTGGCCGGTGCTGCGTGTCGCGTCGGCGTGCGGCGGCTACGGCGACTGGCTGGCCGCGTGCGAGGACGACTGCGCGCAGTTGCTCGGCTCCGCGGCGCTTGCCGACCTGTTCGGCGGCAACGCGCGCCGCTTCTACCGGATCGACGCCGCGCGCGGCGGTGCATGACGTCGTGAAGGCGCTCGTCGAATGCTGATCCGCCATTCGCGACTCGCGACTCGCGACTCGCGACTCGCGACTCGCGGCGGCGTGCGGCCGCCCGCGCAATCGGGCTGCGAACGAGAACCCGCGATGCAAACCCTGATGCGCGAACCGGCGGCCGGCGCCGTCGCACGGATCGATGCCTGCTGCCGGTTATGACGCCGACAGCGTGATCGACACGCCCGTCGCCGTATAGACCGGCGTCGCCTTGAAGCCGTCGACCGTCACCGTCGAGAACTTCGCGGCGCCTGCTGCCGCGTCGATCAGTGCGATGGTGTCGCCGGCTTTCGGCGCATAGCCGTTCACGAACTTCACGTGCAGCGTGCCGCCCGCGACGGTGAACGCACCGCCCACGTGCAGGCGTCCGCCGCCGTTGCCGTCGATGTCGAGTTCGAGCGTCGTGTTGTCGAGCTGCGTGTAGCGGGTCGCGATCGTGACGGGCGCGCCGGCCGCGATCCGGATGCCGCCGCCGGAGCCGACATACACGTCGCCGTTGCCGAACGCCATCGTGGAAGCGGCGGCGAGCGTGCCGCCGCTGACCTGCGTGCCGCCCGTATAGCTGTTGTTGCCCGCCAGCGTCAGCGTGCCGCTGCCTTGCAGCGTCAGCTTGCCGGCGCCCGCGATGTCGTTGCGCCACAGGTCGGCGGCGTTGAGGCCGCCCTTCGACGCATCCATCGCGACGGTCACGTTGCCGTTGAGGGCGCCGTAGCCGTCGGCGGCGGCGAACAGGTTCAGCCGGCCCCAGCCTTCCGCATCGTCCATCACCGGGTAGCCGGACGGCAGTTCGGTGGTCTTCAGCACGACGCGCCGCTGGTCCGCGCCCAGGTACGGGAAGCGCGTCTGCAGCAGGATCTCCGCGCCCTTCGGCACGACCGGCGGCGCGCCGGTCGCGTCGATCGCGCCGAAGCCGTACGTCATGCGGCGCGTGAACGCCGCCTTGTTTGCCGCGTAGTCGGCGAACCGGTCGGTCGCCGTCGTGCCCGAGCGCGCGAATGCGGCGAAGGTCGCATCGGTGGTGCCGGTGAGCTGCTGCAGCGTCTGGTGCGCCTGGCCGTACGCGGCCTGCGCATCGCTCGCGTATGCGGCGAGGTTGGCCGCGCTGACGGCCAGCGCGAGCATGCGGCCGCCGATCACGTCGAGCGGCGAGTGCATGCCGGCGAGGATCCGGTTCTCGCCGAGCTCGAGGCCGCGGCCGACCATTTCCTGGAAGCGCTCGGGCACGAGCCACGCCATCGTCACGGCATCGCGCATCGCTTCGGCCTGGTGGCCGCTGATGAAGCCGCCGTCGGTCGCCGGCGTCGTGCTTTCCGCGGGTACGAGCGTGGGCGCGACGACGACGCTCGAGCTCCAGCGGTACGGCCGCGCGTACTTGTAAAAGCGCTTCGCGGGTTCGGTCGACGCGTTGTTGCCCATTTCGTTGAGCAGGTCGACGACTTTCCCGAAACTCGCGTTGCCGCTGCTGCCCACGCCGACGTTGTTGCCGGTGTCGTTGTACAGCACGGTCGTGGCGTCGGCCGGCACGCCGGTGATGCTGGTCGTCTGCTGGGCGGCGGTGCGCCATGCCGCGGTGAGCGGGCCCATGCCGTCCGTCACGCTGTAGCCCTTGCCGCGCCGGTCGTCGTAATAGGCTGCGTCGGCTTGCTGCGGCGTGCGCGCGGTCGTCGCGTTGACCACGTATTGCACGTTCGCCGACAGCACCGCGTCGTTCAGGCTCGTGCCGCACGGCGTGCCGCTACCGGGCAGCCCCGTGCAGGTGGAAGGGGAGATGGCCGGAAACGCGCCGTTGGCCGGCGCGGTCACGCCCGCATCGACGAGCATCGTCGACGGCTGCCACAGGTCGAGGAAGCGGCTCACCACGCGCACGGCGGCGTTGGTCGACAGCGTTGCATAACGAGCGTCGCCGCGCTGGTTGGTCGCGACGTTGTCGACGAACGCGGGCACGCTCGGAACGGGCGCGCTGTCGACGAAGCCGGGGTCGGCCGGCGGCGCCGGGACCGCGGCGTTCGTCGAGCTCGTTGCGACGACATCGTCGCCGCCGCCGCAGGCAGCCAGTAGGATCGCGGTCGACAGCGCTGCGACGTGCAGCGGGAGACGGCTCGGTGACGCAAGCATGCAAACTCCATCCTGAGGTAGAAGACGGAGCATTGTGGTGGCCGATCGTGACGCGACGGTTACGAAACCGCTTCACGTCATTCGGCACGATCGAGCGCGTCCCGCTTTCGGGGAATGACGTTTAGTCTGCTTTCCTAAACGGGACGGATATCGGAAGCAACGTGTGTGTCAGCAACGGTGCGATGCCGGCGAGGTCGCCGCCGGCGATGCGCTGCGCGATGTCGCTGAGCGTGGCCGGCTCCGTGCCGAGCGAACGGGTCAGCCCTCGCGCGATGATGACGCCCGCCGCCACCGCGCCCGCTGTCGACCGCAACGGCCCTCAAGCCGATTGCGCAAGCGATCCCGTGTCGCCGCGGCACACGCGGTTTCTACCGTGGCGCTTCGCCGTATACAACGCGAGGTCTGCCTGATGCGTGAGCGTGTCGATGGACGCCGGGCGTGCGCGATGCCCGGTCGCGTATCCGATGCTCACTGTAAAAGCCGGAACCGTCTCGGCGAATCCGGCGAGCTGGTTGCGTTCCACTTCGGCGCGAATGGCCTCGGCGACCTTCGCGGTGCCGCTTTCATCCGTATCCGGCAGCACCGCGACGAACTCTTCGCCGCCGTAGCGCGCGGCGATGTCGGCGCGCCGCCGCGTGTGAGTCCGGATGCATTCGGCCAGGAATCTCAGTGCCGTGTCACCCTGCGCATGCCCGTATCTGTCGTTGTACTGCTTGAAGTGGTCGGCATCGATGAACAGCACCGACAGGCTGCCTTCATTGCTGCGCTGGAGTCGCTTCCATTCGTCGGCCAGCGCGACGTCGAGCGCCCGGCGGTTGTTCAGGCCCGTCAGCGGATCGGTGCGGGTGAGATCGGTCAGCAAGGTCTGCTTGCGAAGATTGTCCCGCAATGCGAATGCGAGCAGCCAGACGACCGCGCAGAAGAACGCGCAGATGAACGAGGCCGACACGCCGACCGACCATGACATGCGCGTGAAGCCGGCCAGCACGTCGCGCTCGGCAGGGGCGACGACGGCAATCAGCGGGGTGCCGGGCACCCGCTGGAACGTATAGAGCCGCAAGGTTCCGTCGATGCGCGAGTAGGCCGCATAGAACCCCGACTCCTGGTTCAGCATGCGATCGAAAACCTTCGATCGGCTCAGGCGGACCATCTGGTGGTCGCTCAGCGGCGGATTTCTGGCCAGGATGGTGCCGTCCGTGCGCAGGATCGCGCTGATGCCGTTCGGCCCGACGTTCAGTCGGGCAAGCAGCTGATCGAAGTACGCGAGGTCGATGGCGACAACCGCGATCCCGTTGAATGTGTGGTCCGGCCGTTCGACGCGCCGGGACAGCGCGATGGACTTCGTGCCGTTGCGCGAGCGCGCGCGATAGGCCTCGGATACGTAAAGGCCGACGTTCGCCGCGTCGCGATGGACCTTGAAGTAGTCTCGATCGCCGAAGTCCCAATGGTGAGTCGGGCCGCAACACCCGTCGATCAGGCGGCCGTTCTGGTCTGTCACGCCCATGCCGGTCACGTATTGCGCGGCCGCGCGCTGGAACAGCAGATCGTGCCGAAGCCCGGCGTCCATGTGCCTGACTTCCGGCTTGCCGAGATCGGATGCGAGTGCGATCAGTGCGTTGTTGGACGTTTCGACGGTCCGCGCGATCTCGCTGACCAGCACGGCGGCGACGTTGCGCGAAGTCTCGTGCGCGTGCTCGACGACGCCGCTTCTCATGGCCCACAGCGTCATCGCGCTGATGCTCAGCGCGGCGAGCGACATCAGTGTGCCGAGCGCGCCGACGACAAGATGGTTTCGTCCCGCCCAGTCGGCGATTTTCTCGATGCAAGTGGATGCGGACATGCTCGCGCTCGTGGGGGAAGCCAGGTGCGATGACCGAGGCTGCGCTGAAATCCGGGTTAACGGCAGGTAAGCGAGGAAATCGAGGTCTGCATGCGAAACGAATCGGCGCGGCGTTGCCGCAAACGTGTGCGGCCGCCGCGCCGGTCGAGTTGAAGCCGATCCGTCAGGCGGGCGCTCCGGATTCGTCGACGAGCCGCCCGAGCCGTACGACGGTGACGCCGGGCCCCAATTGCCGCAGCGGCGGCATCACGAGCACGCAGTCGGCATGCGATGCCGCGACGGGGACGTCGTTCGACCCATCGCGTTCGGGCCGGCCTCGCGGGACGCGAAGCGGCAGACGCGGTCGGCACCGGTATCGTTCGCGCGATGCGGCGCAAGGCCGGGAAGCGAAACGTCGGCCGTCATCGCGGCGTGCCGTGCATCGAGCGTGCAACGCGGCGCCGCGGAATCAGTCGAGCCCGCCCTGGCACAGGTACTTGATCGACAGGTAGTCGTCGAGGCCGTAGCGCGAGCCTTCGCGGCCGTAACCCGATTCCTTCACGCCGCCGAACGGCGCGGCTTCGCTCGCGAGCGCACCTTCGTTGATCCCGACGATACCCGTTTCGAGCCGCGCCGACACGCGCGCGATGCGCCGCACGTCCTGCGTGTAGAAATACGCGGCGAGCCCGAACGGCGTGTCGTTCGCGGCGCCGACGGCTTCATCCTCGGTATCGAACCGGAACAGCGCGGCGACCGGCCCGAAGGTTTCCTCGCAGGTCAGCTGCATGTCGGCGGTGGCGTCGGCGAGCACCGTCGGCGCGTAATAGTGCGGACCGAGCTCGACCAGGCGCTTGCCGCCCGTGAGCACGCGCGCGCCGCGCTCGATCGCGTCGCCGACGTGGCGCGCGATCTTGTCGACCGCGCGTGCGTTGATCATCGGGCCGATCTGCGCGGCCGGATCGGTCGCCGGCGCGACCTTCAGCGCGGCAACGCGTGCTGCGAGCTTCGCGGCGAATGCATCGTAGACGCCGGCCTGCACGTACACGCGGTTCGGCGACACGCAGGTCTGGCCGCCGTTGCGGAACTTGGCGGCCATCAGCCCGTCGACGGCGGCGTCGAGTTCGGCATCGTCGAACACGATGAACGGCGCATTGCCGCCGAGCTCGAGCGACAGCTTCTTGAGCGTTGCGGCCGATTCGCGTGCGAGCAGCTTGCCGACGGGCGTCGATCCCGTAAACGTGATCTTGCGCACGCGGCCGTCGGCGAGCCAGTCGGCCACCGCGTCGATGCCGTGCTCGCGCGATGCGGCGATCATGTTCAGCACACCGGGCGGCACGCCGGCTTCCTGCGCGAGGAACGCCAGCGCGAGTGCCGTGAGCGGCGTGTCCTCGGCCGGCTTCGCGACGACCGTGCAGCCGGCCGCGAGCGCGGGCGCGATCTTGCGCGCGATCATCGCGAGCGGGAAATTCCACGGCGTGATCGCGGCGACGACGCCGATCGGCTCCTTGACCGCACTCAGCCGCTTGCCGCGCTGCTGTTGCGGAATCAGGTCGCCGTAGGTGCGGGTCGCTTCCTCGGCAAACCACAGCACATACGACGCGCCATACGCGACTTCGCCGCGCGCTTCGGCGAGCGGCTTGCCCTGTTCGCGCGACATCAGTTTCGCGAGATCGTCGGTGTGCGCGACGATCGCCGCATGCCATGCGCGCAGGATCGCCGCGCGTTCGCGGGCCGGCGTCGCGCGCCACGCGGGCAGCGCGCGCACGGCCGCGTCGGTCGCGGCACGTGCGTCGGCCGCACCGCTGTCGGGCACGTCGGCCACGCGCTCGAGCGTCGCCGGATCGGTGATCGTGAAGCGACGGCCGTCGAGCGCGTCGCGCCACGCGCCGTCGATCAGGTTTGCACTGCGAATGAGTTCGGTGCGGGAGAGGGTAAGTGACATGGCAGATCCTTGGATGAGGGCGGCTCGACGGCGGCAGGCGGTCGCGTCGCGACGACGCGCGTACGGCGTGGCCGCCGCCCGCCGCTCGTCAGTGCCGTTCGCCGAACAGCGATTCGAGCGGATAGTGCCGCTTGACGAACGGCGACTTGATGATCACGTAGCTGAAATACTTCTCGATGCCGATGTTCTGCTCGAGCAGCCCTTCGACGATCGTCTGGTAGTGGCTCACGCTGCGCGTGACGAACTTGAGCAGATAGTCGTAGCCGCCGCTCGCGAGATGGCACTCGACGATCTCGTCGACATCGCGGATCGCTGCGACGAACCGGTCGAAGTCCTCGCGCCGGTGGTCGGCGAGCGTGACCTCGGTAAACACCACCTGCACGTCGCCGAGCTTCTCGAGCTGGATGTGCGCGCCGTACCCGGCGATGTAGCCGGCTTTTTCGAGCCGCTTCACGCGGATCAGGCACGGGCTCGGCGACAGCCCGACCGCATCGGCCAGTTCGACGTTGGTCATGCGCCCGCGCTTCTGCAACTGGGAAAGAATGCGCAGGTCGATCCGGTCTAGCTTGCTGTCCGTCATGTTCGCGTGAGAAGGCAGAAATGGAATGTCCGGTTACTTTAGAGTCGAACGGTAGCCGCCACAAGTCCGGCTTTCCCTCGCCCGCTTCATGCCCGCGTCACGCCGGCTGCGCGTGGGCGGCGTCGAGCGCGCGCTGCACGCCCGCGTCGGCCAGCACGTCGTCGAGCGTCTTGCGCACGCGTTCGAACATCAGGTCGAACTCGCCCGCGGTGAAGCTCAGCGCCGGCGCGAAACCGAGCACGGCGTCGCCGAATGCGCGGAACACCACGCCGTTCGCGTACGCGGCGGCGGCGATCTTGTCGGGCAGGTTCAGCGCCGGGTCGATGCGCGTCTTGCGTGCCTTGTCGGCCACCAGCTCGAGCGCGCCGAGCAGGCCGACCGAACGGGCGTCGCCGACGAGCGGATGCGCGCGCAGCGCATCGAGCCCCGCGGCGAAACGCGGCGCCATCGCCTGGCCGTTCGCGAGCAGCCCGCCTTCGTGATAGAGCTTCAGCACTTCGAGGCCGATCGCGGCGCTGACCGGATGCGCGGAATACGTGTGGCCGTGCCCGACCACGGCGGTGTCGGCGCGGCTGCCCGCGATCCCTTCGTAGATTTCGTCGGACATCAGCACCGCGCCCATCGGCGCATAACCGGCCGTCAGCCCTTTCGCGACGGTCATCAAGTCCGGATCGACCTGCTCGGTCTCGCACGCGAACAGCGGGCCCGTGCGGCCGAAGCCGGTAATCACCTCGTCGGCGACGAACAGGATGCCGAGGCGCCGGCATGCGTCGCGCATCGCCTTCAGCCAGCCCGCGGGCGGCACGATCACGCCGCCGGAGCCCTGTACCGGCTCGCAGAAGAACGCGGCGACGTTGTCCGCGCCGAGTTCCGCGACCTTCGCTTCGAGCGCGGCGACGGACGCGGCGATCAGCGCCTGCGGATCGTCGCCGAGCGGGTGGCGATACGGGTAGGGCGACGGAATGTGGTGCTGGTCGGCGCGCGGCAGGTCGAAATGGCGATGGAACGCGGGCAATGCGGTGAGCCCGGCGCCGAGCGACGACGAGCCGTGATAGCCGCGCTCGAGCGCGATCATGTGCTTCTTCGACGGGCGGCCGGTCGCGTTGAAATAGTGCGTGATGAAGCGCACCGCGGAATCGACGGCGTCCGAGCCGCCGAGCGTGAAGTACACGCGGTTCAGCGACGCGGGCGCGAGCGCCGCGAGCCGCTCGGCAAGCTCGATCGCGGGCTGCGATCCGAAATGGAAATAGCCGGTCGCATAGGGCAGCTTCGCCATCTGGTCGGCCGCGGCCTTCACGATGCTGTCGCGGCCGTAGCCGACGTTCACGCACCACAGGCCGGAAAACGCATCGAGCAGCGTGTGGCCTTGCGCATCGCGCAGGAACACGCCGTCGGCGGAGTCGAGCACGGTGACGCCGCGCGCCTCGTGCGTACGGTAATTGACGACCGGATGAATCAGGTGTTGGCGATCGGCTTCGATCAGCGCGGAGTAGGTCATGGCAGGGCGGGACTCTCGTCGGGTGTCAGCGTGAGTTCATGCTACCGGGCGGGAAATCCGCACGCGTCTTCAATTTGTCGCTTGAAACGTATGGATACGGCGTTTGCACGGGGCGCTTCGGCATTTTCTGCTGCGCGCCCCGCCGGGCCGGGCGCGCGCGTCAGTAACCGCGCATGCGATCGACGACGCCGATCATCGGCTGGCCCGCGCGATGGCGCGCGAGGTTCGCGAGCACGGCATCGACCGCGGTATCGGGCCGCGTCGCGCTCGCGATGTGCGGCGTGATCCGGATGCGCGGATGGGCCCAGAACGGGTGTCCGGCCGGCAAAGGTTCGGGGTCCGTCACGTCGAGGATCGCGCTGTCGAGGCGGCCGCTGCCGAGCGCGGCGAGCAGCGCGGCCGCGTCGAGCTGCGGGCCGCGACCGACCTGCACGAGCGATGCGCCGGCCGGCAGCACGTCGAACACGCGCGCGCCGAGCAGGCCGCGCGTGCTGTCGGTGAGCGGCAGCAGGCAGATCAGGATGTCGGTGCGGGCCAGGAACGCATCGAGCGCCGCGTCGCCCGCGTAACAGTCGATGCCGTCGAGCGTGCGCGGCGTGCGGCTCCAGCCGGCGCACGGGAAGCCGAAGCGCCGCAGCGTGTCGAGCACGGCCTGCCCGAGCGTGCCGAGCCCGAGCACGCCGACGCGGCGGGAGGCGGCCGCGCGCACCGGCCGCTCGTGCCATGCCTGCGCGCGTTGCTGCGCCGCGTAGTCGAACAGGTCGCGATGGATCGTCAGCACGGCCTGCGTCACATACTCGACCATGCCGTCGACGATGCCGGGCTCGATCATCCGCACGACCGGAATGTGCGCGGGCACGCGCGACAGGTCGAATTGATCGATGCCGGCACCGACCGAAAACACGATCTCGAGGTTCGGCAGCAGCGCGACCGGATCGTCGGGCGGCTGCCATGCGGCGAGGTAGCGCACCGCGCGCGGATCGCCGATGTCCGGCCAGATCCGGAACGCGAGATCGGGCGCCTGTTGCGCGAAGCGCTGCGCCCATTGTGCGCCGCGCACCGGGTCGGCCTTGTAGAGGAAGCTCATCGTGCGTGCCGCTCAGCCGAGCGCCTGGTTGACGATGGCGAACGCGCGCAGCGCCGGATCGCGCGCGGGCGCCGCACCGCGCGCCATCGCGACGACGGTATCGACGCGCGGCAGGCCGAGCCCCTGCAGCCAGTCCGACAGCCCGCTGTCACCGGGCACGTCGATGCGCACGAACATGCCTTCGTGCAGCGCGAGCCAGTGGCTGATCAGCGCCTGCGCGCGCAGCGCGTCCGGTGCGATCACCGGGCCGATCGCGTGGCCGCGGCCGAAACGGCGAAACAGCGCGAAGCCGAGCAGTTCGCCGTCGCGATCGAGCGCGATCCCGTTGGCGACGCCGAGCAGCGCATCGACCACCGCATCGCGCGGGTAGCCGGCCGCGCGCGTGGCGAGCGCCGCGAGTCGCGGGCCGTCGTTGGTGCCGAGCGGCCGCAGCCGCTCGCCGGGCGGCAGCGAAATCAGCGGCGGCTGGAACGCGGCGCCCTGGTGCTGGTCGATCGTGCCGATCGCACCGAATCCGAACTTCACGTAGAGCGGCTCGCCGGCCGGCGTCGCATGCAGGAACACGGTCCGCGGGCCGAGGCTGTCGACGACGCGCGCGAGCAGTTCGCGGCCGATGCCGCGGCCCTGGCGCTCGGGCGACACGATCACCATGCCGAGCGATGCGTGCGACTCGCCGAAGCGCCAGCCGAGCGCGGTGCCGACGACACCGGATTCGTCTTCGGCGACGAAGCCGCTGCCGAGCTGGAGCGCGAAGCGCCAGTCGTCGAGCCGGTGCGGCCACTTGACCGCCTCCGACAGCCGGTGCGCGGCGGGCAGGTCGGTTTCGGCGAACGGGCGATAGGTAAGCGTGCGGGAAGTATTGAGGTCGGACACGCCGGACTCCGGATGGGTAGGAATGACATCTCGACTCTGCCAGCGGCACAGCGGCGCGGATAGGACGATTCGCCTGTTTTCCGGCGGCAGCGGCCGCTCGCGTCAGATCGACGCAAACCCGCTCGATCGGCGCGAACGAACACGCGTATCGTGCCGGCGCGCGCTGCCGATCCGGCAACTCCTGCTGTGGGAATGCCACTACGATGAAGGCACGGTGTCGCTGCCGCTTGCCGGCGAGCCGCGTCGGCCGGCAGCCTGCCCGGGTTTTCGCGAGGCTCGCCGGATCGTGCCGCACATCGTGCTGCACGATCCGTGCAACTCGCGGCGATTGTGCGTTTTGGGCGGCGCCGAACGATGTGCGAACGACTTTTTGCCCTGATTCAATTTCGTTGAACCCAGCCCGTCCCCGGCCCTGCCGGGGCTTCACACCGACAGGACGTCACCATGATCCAATTTGAACCGAAGTACATCACGTTCGACTGCTATGGCACGCTGACCCGTTTCCAGATGGCGGAGCTTGCGCGCGAGATTTACGCGGATCGGCTGTCGCCGGTCGCGATGGAGGACTTCGTGCGCGCGTTCGCCGCGTATCGGCTCGACGAGGTGCTCGGCGCCTGGAAGCCGTACCGCGACGTCCTCGTCAACGCGATCCGTCGCACCTGCGCGCGGATCGGCGCGACGTTCGACGAAGCCGAGGCCGAGCGTTTCTATCATGCGGTTCCGACCTGGGGCCCGCATCCGGACGTGCCGGCCGGCCTGTCGCGGCTCGCTAAGAAGTACAAGCTGGTGATCCTGTCGAACGCAATGGACGACCAGATCATGAGCAACGTCGACAAGCTCGGCGCGCCGTTCCACGCGGTGTTCACCGCGCAGCAGGCGCAGTCGTACAAGCCGCGGATGCAGGGCTTCGAATACATGTTCGGCAAGCTCGGCTGCAAGCCCGAGGACGTGCTGCACGTGTCGTCGAGCCTGCGCTACGACCTGATGACGGCCGAGGATCTCGGCATCAAGCACAAGGCGTTCGTCAATCGCGGCCACGAGCCCGGCACGCCGTTCTACAACTACTACGAGGTGTCCGACATCGGCCATCTCGCGACGCAGCTCGGCCTGTAAGCGCCGCGCCGGCTGCGCGCGAATGTGCCGTGCGACGCGCAGCCACCCTGGCACACCCGGGGCGAATCCAGGAGCGGCCGGCCCGGCCGCTTCGTCGTGCGCGTACGATCGGCGCACGAAACAAGGGTAATTACCGATGCGATGACGTTCAAGGTAGAGCCGCCAGCGCCGATATATGTACCGAATGGTTAATATCGCGAGGCTCCCGCATGAAGTTGTCCACGAAACTGCTGATGCTCGTCGCGGCTGCGCTGCTCGGCGTCGTATTGCTCGCCGCGATGTCGCTGCAGACGCTGCGCGGCGCGCTGATCGACAGCCGTCGCGAAGAGATCGTCATTCTCTTGACGAAGGCCGAACATCTGGTCAATTCGTACCGCGCGTTGCAGGCGAGCGGTACGCTCACCGCGGATCAGGCCCAGCAGCAGGCAAAAGCCGCGCTGTCGGCGCTCAACGCGGATACGAAAAGCTACTACTGGGTCACGACTGCCGACGGCGTCAACCTGGTTCATCCGAACGCGAAGTTCGTCGGCACGCGGGCCAAGGGCAACCGCACGACCGGCGGCCTGACCGATAGCGAGGCTTACCGTGCCGGGATGGCGCAGGCGCATTTCGCCCTCGTCGACGTGCTGGTCAAGCGCAGCCCCGACGCGGATGCGGTGCCGAAACTGCAGGGCGTGGTCGCCATTCCGGACTGGAACTGGTGGATCGGCACGGGATTCTTTTACGACGATATCGACGCGGCCTTCACCCGGCTCGCGATGGTGCTGGGCGCCATCGCGCTCGTCATCGCCGCGACGCTGGCGGCAATCGCATGGGGCGTCCTGCGCAGCGTCAGGCGCACGCTGGGCGGCGAGCCGGCGCACGCGACGCACATCGCGGCGCGCATCGCCGCCGGAGAACTGGACGTCGAGTTCGATGCGGCCAAGGCCGCGCCGGGCAGCCTGCTTGCGGCGCTCGGCGAAATGAAGGCGCGCCTGACCGAGACGATCGCCGAAATCCAGACCACGACCCACTCGATCGCCGTCGGCACCGGCGAGATCGCGCAAGGCAACCTGGACCTGTCGCAACGCACGGAGGAACAGGCCGCGTCGCTGCAGGAAACGGCCGCCAGCATGGAACAGATCACGTCGACGGTCAGACAGAATGCCGAGAATGCGCGTCAGGCCAATGCGCTCGTCACCACGGCCAAGGAGGCGACCGAACTCGGCGGTGCCGCCGTGCAGGAGGTCGTCGAAACGATGCGGCAGATTTCCGAAGAGTCGGTGCGGATCGCCGACATTACCGTCGTGATCGAAAGCATCGCGTTCCAGACCAACATTCTTGCGCTCAACGCCGCGGTCGAAGCGGCGCGAGCCGGCGAGGAAGGGCGCGGGTTCGCGGTCGTGGCCTCGGAGGTCCGCTCGCTTGCCCAGCGCAGCGCCGCGGCGGCGAAGGACATCAAGGGGCTGATCGAGGTGTCGGTCGAGAAGGTCGGCAGCGGCAGCCGGCTTGTCGAGGCGGCGGGGGTGCGCATGACGGAGATCGTCCGGTCGATCGACCGGGTCGCCGACATCATGGGCGAGATCTCCACGGCCTCCGCCGAGCAAAGCACCGGCATCGAACAGGTGGGCAAGGCGGTGTCGCAAATGGACGAAGTCACGCAGCAGAACGCCGCGCTCGTGGAGCAGGCTGCCGCGGCCGCTTCCTCGCTGGATGAACAGGCGGCACGGTTGAGGTCCGCGGTGGCGGTGTTCCGGCTGGCCGGCTGAGCGGCCTGCCCGGGGGAGAAACCGGGCGCGGCGCGCATGCGCGGCCCGCCCGCGTCAGAAGATCACATACATCTTGCGCATCGTCTCGCGCACGTCCCACAGCCTTTCGGTGTTCGCGGCGAAGAACAGCGTGTCGCCCGCGCCGAACTCGATCGCTTCCTCGCCATCCGGCGCGAACGTGCCGGCTCCGGCGGGGAAATGCATCACCTCCGCTTCCTTCACTCCGCGCCGGTAAGTGCCCGGCGTGCATTCGAACACGCCGGTGTCGAACGCCTCGCTGCCCGGGATCACGACCTGCCGCCTCGACACGCGGGCGCGCCCGGTGCCGGGCAATCCGGCCGTGCCCCGGTCTTCGGGCAAGTCGGTGTCGAAGCAGCGGGAAATCTTCTGAACTTTCATGCGCGGGTGTCCTCGCGGTGGGGGGAAATCGCCCCGGCGCGGCGGCTGCGAGGGCGGCTCACGGTCGCGCGCGCGCGCGGCCGGCGCCCGGGACATTGCGCTCGTTTCGACCCGCGCCGGCCCGCGAGCGTGCAATCGACGCAAAACATGCGGTTTGGGGCCGTCGAACGCGTTTCGGATGCCGAACGGGCAATTTTGTCGGTGCAATCTGCGGCGGCCGTCGCTTTACGATTTTGTTTGTCACGCATCTGTCGCGAATGGATCAGGAAGGGGCGGCGGCACACGCGCTCGCGCAGCAATTCATGCTGCGCGGACGGCCCAAAACGGTCGAATCGTGTCGTGCAGGTGCCCCGAATCGCGACAACCGCCATTTTGGCGGTGCTTAAATGAACTCAATGCGTACGACGTTGCACTCGCTACCAGCAGGCGGGCGCGGCGGGAACCACGAACCACGCTGGACCCCAGGACCCACTTTCCACAGTCAGGAGCAGTTCGGATGAGCGACGATATCGACAACGGCGGTGATCACCGCGGCTTCACGCGCCGCGACATGATGCGGATCATGGCGGCGGGCGGCATGATGGCCACCGGCGCCGGCGGACTGCTGATGGGGACGCAGCCGGCGTTCGCCGCGCCCGCGCCGAAGCGCGGCGGCAAGATCCGCGTGGCCAACGAATCCAGCTCGACGGCCGATACGCTCGACCCGGCCAAGGGCTCGACGGGCGCCGACTACATCCGCTTCTTCATGTTCTACAGCGGCCTCACGCAGCTCGATGCGAGCCTGACGCCGCAGATGAATCTCGCCGAGTCGCTGCAGACGACCGATGCGAAGACCTGGATCGTCAAGCTGCGCAAGGGCGTCACGTTCCACGACGGGAAACCGGTCGGGCCGGCCGACGTCGTGTTCTCGCTGATGCGCCACAAGAACGCGGCGACCGCATCGAAGGTCAAGCCGCTCGCCGACCAGTTCGCCGACGCGAAGGCGACTGGCCCGGACGAAGTCACGCTGACGCTCACGAGCGCGAACGCCGATCTGCCGGTGATCCTCGCGACGCCGCAACTCGTGATCGTCAAGGACGGCACGACCGACTTCACGACCGGCATCGGCTGCGGCCCGTACAAGCTGAAGGCGTTCAAGCCGGGCGTGTCGACGGTCGGTGTGCGCAACGACAGCTACTTCAAGCCCGGGATGCCGTATCTCGACGAGATCGAGCTGATCGGCATCAGCGACAGCGCCGCGCGCCTGAACGCGCTGCTGTCCGGCGACGTGCACCTGGTCAACGCGATCGATCCGCGCTCGACGCAGCGCGTCGCGTCGACGCCCGGCTATGCGCTGAAGGAAACCAAGTCGGGGCTCTATACCGACCTCATCATGCGCAGCGAAAGCCCGCTGACCGCGAACCCCGATTTCGTCGAAGGGATGAAGTACCTGTTCGATCGCGAGCAGATCCGTTCGGCCGTGTTTCGCGGCTACGCGGTGATCGGCAACGACCAGCCGATTCCGCCGGGCCATCGCTACTTCAACGCGTCGCTGCCGCAACGGTCGTACGATCCGGACAAGGCCAAGTTCCTGTTCCGCAAGGCGGGCGCGCTCGGCGTCGCGCTGCCGCCGGTCTATGCGACATCCGACGCGAACGGGTCGATCGAAATGGCCGTGCTGCTGCAGCAGGCCGGCCAGAAGATCGGGCTGAACCTGCAGGTGAACCGCGTGTCGCCCGACGGCTACTGGTCGAACCACTGGATGAAGCATCCGCTCGGCTTCGGCAACATCAACCCGCGTTCGAGCGCCGACGTGCTGTTCACGCAGTTCTTCAAGTCGGACGCACCGTGGAACGAGTCGGGCTGGAAGAATGCGAAGTTCGACCAGTTGCTGCTCGCCGCGCGTTCGGAGACCGACGATGCGAAGCGCAAGCAGATGTACGGCGAAATGCAGGCGATCGTCGCGCAGCAGGGCAGGGTCGGCATTCCCGCGTTCATCAGTTTCCTCGACGGGTACGACAAGCGGCTCGCGGGCCTCGGCTCGATTCCGACCGGCCCGATGATGGGCGGCATGTTCGCCGAACACGTATGGTGGAACGCCTGACGCCGTCGCCTGCCGCCGCCGCGTGGCCGGTGCGGGCCACCGCCCCGGCCGCGCGCGGCCTTTCCGGGAGTGCCGCTGCATGAACCGAATCCTCATCGGGCTGATCGGCCGGCGCATCGCGGTCACCGCGCTGACGCTGCTGATCGTGTCCGCGATCATCTTCACGATCACGAACCTGCTGCCGGGCGATGCCGCGCAGGCCGCGCTCGGCCAGTCGGCGACGCCGGAAACGATCGCCGCGCTGCGCCAGCAGTTCGGCCTCGACATGCCGGCGCACGTGCGCTACGTGCACTGGCTCACCGGGTTGCTGCACGGCGATTTCGGCCGCTCGCTGTCCGGCGACATGCCGGTGTCGGACATGATCGGCGGGCGCCTGCCGAAGTCGCTCGCGCTCGCGGCGATCACGACCGCGGTATCGGTGCCGATCGCGCTGCTGCTCGGGATACTCGCGGCGGTCAAGCGCGAGTCGGTGGTCGATCGCGTGATCAGCCTCGGCACGCTGTCGCTCGTCGCGACGCCGGAATTCCTGATCGCGACGGTCGCCGTGCTCGTGCTGGCCGTGAAGCTGCATTGGCTGTCCGCGCTGTCGTACAGCGGCCCGATCGAAAGCGTCCACGATTTCCTGCGCGCGTATGCGATGCCGGTGCTCACGCTGTGCGCGGTCGTGATCGCGCAGATGGCGCGGATGACGCGCGCCGCGGTGATCGAGCAACTGAGCGCGTCGTATGTCGAGATGGCCGTGCTCAAGGGCGCGAGCCCCGCGCGTGTCGTGCTGCGCCATGCGCTGCCGAACGCGATCGGGCCGATCGCCAACGCGGTCGCACTGAGCCTGTCGTATCTGCTCGGCGGCGTGATCGTCGTCGAGACGATCTTCAACTATCCGGGCCTCGCCAGCCTGATGGTCGATGCGGTCGGCAACCGCGACTTCCCGCTGGTCCAGGCGTGCACGCTGATCTTCTGCGTCGCGTACCTGATGCTCGTGCTGTTCGCCGACCTGTGTTCGATCGTGTCGAACCCGCGACTGCGGACCTGAGCGTCCCGTCCTTCTCCCGAGATGCCGAACATGCACCCGACCGAACCCGTACAACGCAGCAGCGCGTTGCCGCCGCCCGGCGACCCGCGCCCGTCGTGGGGCGACACGCCGCCTGCCGCACCTTCCCCCGAGCAGCCGCGCAAGCGCCGCGCGATGCGCCCGGCACTGACCACCGGCGGCTGGATCGGCCTGTCGATGGCCGGCCTGATGCTGTTCGTCGCGGTGTTCGCGCCGCTGCTCGCACCGCACGACGTCGGCTCGATCGTGACGCCGGACGTGTTCGCGCCGTTCAGCGCGAAGCTGCCGTTCGGCTCCGACTTCCTCGGCCGCGACATGCTGAGCCGTATCCTGTACGGCACGCGGCTGACCGTGCTGCTCGCGCTGGCCGCGGTGCTGCTCGCCGCGCTGACCGGCACGACGCTCGGGCTGCTCGCGACGGTGTCGGGCCGCGCGGTGGACGAGACGATGAGCCGGCTGCTCGACGCGCTCACGTCGATTCCGTCGAAGATGTTCGCGCTGATGTTCGTCGCCGCGTTCGGCTCGTCGCTGCCGCTGCTGATCCTGACCGCCGCGGTCAGCTACATGCCGGGCTCCTACCGGATCGCGCGCGCGCTGGCCGTGAACATCAGCACGCTCGAATTCGTGCAGGTGGCGCGGGCACGCGGCGAGAGCGCGCTGTACATCGCGTGCGTCGAGATGCTGCCGAACATGATCCACCCGATGCTCGCCGATACCGGGCTGCGCTTCACGTTCGTCGTGCTGCTGCTGAGCGGCCTGAGCTTTCTCGGGCTCGGCGTGCAGCCGCCGTACGCGGACCTCGGCTCGCTCGTGCGCGAGAACATCGCGAGCCTCGGCGACGGTTCGGCCGTCGCGATCATGCCCGCGGTCGCGATCGCGATCCTGACGGTGGGCGTCAACCTGTTGATCGACGGCCTGCCGCATCGCGGCCGCCGCAAGGGCGCGGCGGCCGCCGCGGGAGAACACTGATGCGACATGAATCGACTCCGCTCGTCGAGGTCAGCGGGCTGCGTGTCGTCGGCGGCCGCCCGGGCGGCGCGGAAACGACGATCGTCCACGGCGTCGACTTCGAGATCCGGCGCGGCGAGGTGCTCGCGCTGATCGGCGAGTCCGGCTCCGGCAAGACGACGATCGCGCTGGCGTTGATGGGCCATGCGCGCGCCGGCTGCCGGATCGCGGGCGGCTCGGTGAAGCTCGCCGGCACCGACGTATGCGCGCTGTCCGCGCCGGCGTTGACCGCGCTGCGCGGCCGCAAGGTCGCGTACATCGCGCAGAGCGCGGCCGCCGCGTTCAACCCGTCGCGTACGATCCTCGACCAGGTGATCGAGAGCGCGCTGATTCACCGGACGATGTCGAAGCGTGACGCGCAGGCGAAGGCGGTCGAGCTGTTCCGCGCGCTCGCGCTGCCGGAGCCGGAAACGATCGGCAAGCGCTATCCGCACCAGGTGTCGGGCGGCCAGTTGCAGCGGCTGATGGCGGCGATGGCGCTGATCACCGATCCGGAACTGGTGATCCTCGACGAGCCGACCACGGCGCTCGACGTGACCACGCAGATCGACGTGCTGCAGGCGTTCAAGAGCGTGATCCGGCGCTACGGCATGAGCGCGGTATACGTGTCGCACGATCTCGCGGTCGTCGCGCAGATGGCCGACCGGATCGTCGTGCTGAGCGACGGCGTGATCCGCGAGGCGGGCGATACCGAACAGATCCTGCATGCGCCCGCGCACCCGTACACGCAGAGCCTGATCGCGGCGGTCACGCCGAACGGCGCCGAACGCGACGCGAAACCCGCGGCCGCCGCGCCTGCGCCGTTGCTCGACGTGCGCGGCGCGGTCGCCGGATACGGCGCCCGCACCGCGAAGGGCCTGCCCGCGAAAGTGATCCTGCACGAAGTGGACCTGCGCATCGGGCGCGGGCAGACGGTCGGCGTGATCGGCGAATCGGGCTCGGGCAAGACGACGCTCGCGAAGGTGATCGCGGGCCTCGTGCCGGCCAACGGCGGGCAGATCCTGCTCGACGGCGAGCCGCTCGCCCTCGATATCGGCAAGCGCACGAAGGAGCAGCATCGCCGCGTGCAGATCGTGTTCCAGAACGCCGATACCGCGCTCAATCCGGTGCATACCGTCGAGCGCACGCTCGCGCGGCCGCTCGCGTTCTACCACGGGGTCAAGGGCGCGCGTGCGCGGCAGCGCGTCGCGGAGCTGCTCGAGCTCGTGCGGCTGCCGCCGGCGGTCGCGGGGCGGCGCACCGGCGAGCTGTCCGGCGGGCAGAAGCAGCGCGTGAACCTCGCTCGCGCGCTCGCGGCGGAGCCCGACCTGATCCTGTGCGACGAGGTGACGTCGGCGCTCGATACCGTGGTCGGCGCCGCGATCATGGACCTGCTGCGCGAACTGCAGGCGAAACTCGGCGTGTCGTACGTGTTCATCACGCACGACATCGCCAAGGTGCGCGCGATCAGCGACGACATCGTCGTGCTGTATGCGGGCCGCCGCGTCGAGACGGGTAGCCGCGACGCGCTGTGCGCGCCGCCTTACCACCCGTACTCGCACCTGCTCGTGTCGTCGGCGCCGGAACTGCGCGCGGGCTGGCTCGACGATGCGGCCGAGCGTTGCCACCGGCCGCTGGTGCCGATCGGCGCGAGCGCGGACGATGCGCAGCTGTGCCCGTTCCTGTCGCGCTGCCCGATGCGGATCGACGGCGTATGCAATCAAACGGCACCCGTGCTGCGCACCCTCGACAACGGCGCGCAGGTACTGTGCCATCGCAGCGAGGACGACCTGACGCGCTTCCAGGCGGAGCCGGCGGCGGTCGTCGCGCCGGTGCAGCCGGTGCGCCTGTAGCGTGTCGCACCGTTCGTTTTCCGTGCTCGCGTGCGCCGGCGATCGGCTTTCCGCACAGGCTGCCGCGGCGGTCGCGAAAAACGGTGGATTGTGCGTGCGCCGTACCCGAATACGCGGCAACTGCGCTTCTTGATGGTGATTAAATGGTTTTCAATGAGCGATCGCCGATCGTCGTCGCCGGAAGGCTTGGAAAGGATCCGATGAAACCCGAATCGTACTGGCTGGATATTCGCCGCGCGTGTCGCGCCGGCCGTGAAGGGCCCGCCGAAGGGCGCGCCGACGTGGCCGTCGCCTCTATCGTGCGTTCGGGGTCCGCGAACATCGCTCCCGGTTCGCACCCGGCATCGGCGACACCATGGCGCAATTGATCGACACCGGCGCGGCCGACACGCCGATCGAGCCGTTCGCGATCGCGCGCTGCGTCGCAATGGCCACTGCCGCGCAGGCGGCCGCATGAGGATGGAGAACATGATCGATCTGTTCCGCGAGCCGGTCGAAAATGCGGTGCTCCGCGCTGCCGGCGTCGGGCGCCCCGTATCGACGGCCATCGACGACGTGCTGCGCACGATCGATGCGTCGTTCGCGCAGCCGTTGAATCTCGATACGCTCGCGGCGGTGGCCGGGTTGAGCGTGTCGCGTTTCACCGCGCGGTTTCGCAGCGAAATCGGGCTGTCGCCGCATCGGTATCTGTGTCTGGTACGGGTTCGGCGTGCGCAGGACTTGCTGCGCGGCGGCGTGGCGCCGTCGGTCGTGGCGACCGAGGTCGGTTTCTTCGACCAGAGCCATCTGTGCCGGCATTTCCGGCGGGTGCTCGGGATTACGCCGCGCGATTACGTGAGCGCGCGCTCGGGTGGGGCGCCGGGGCGAACCACGTCGATGCGTACGCGCGCCGAACGCCGGGACGCGTCCTGTCACGCCGCGTAAGCGCAAGCGCGGGCACGCGGCTGCGACCGGCCCTGGCTTGCCCGGTGAAGACGCCTGCCGGCCGTGGCGTGGTCATTAAACCGTACTTAACGATCGCTTTGCTGGAGGTTAATCAATCGGGAAGACCTGCGCCGCATAATTGCAGGCACGAACCACCAGCGGCGCGATTCAATTATTTCGCAACGAACACACGTTATCGAACAAATCAATACTCCTGACGGTTGCCGGATGAGAAGTCGCGAGAACGACGATTTCCGGGATCGCCCAGGACACTCAACAAGATCGTCGCGCCATGCGCAGGAGCAGAAATGACCGTAGCGTTCGTGTTGCACCGTGCCGACGGCACGCCTTTGTCGACTGTTTTCCGCAGGAAGCCGTTCGGCGAGAACGACCCTTTCGGGCCACATCGTGAAATCGCATGGGAAGGCCCCGACTCGATGGCCGCGGGCCGTATCGGCTTCGTCGGCGAACTCGACGTACCGAGCTTTCCGCACATTGAAACCATCGTCGTCGTGGCTGGCGAGCTGACGCTCGAAGTGCCCGGAGCGGCGCCGTTGGTGCTCGGTCCGCAAGCGGGGGCGGTCATCGGCAGCGGCACGAAGGTTCGCGTCAACGCGGCATCGCCCGTGCTTTTGATGTTCTGCGCGGCGGCTTGCACGAACCCGACGAAGCGCGGCCTCTTCGCGCTGCGCGCCGACGCCGACTTCAAGCCGTCCGCATCGCTGCCGGCCGACGTGCTGCTCGGTCCCGCTCCGCAATGCCGCAGCGACAACGTCTTCGTCGACGACGGCGCGGATTACTGCGCGGGTACGTGGGATTCGACGCCGTATCATCGGATCGTTCGCCCGCATCGCGTGAACGAGTTCATGCAGCTGCTGGCCGGCAGCGTACGCTTCGCCGCGCCTGACGGCAGCGTGCTGTCGCTCGGCGCCGGCGACGCGCTTTTCGTACCGCGGGGCGCACCGGTCGGGTGGGAAAGCAGCGATCGCGTGGCGAAGTTCTACGTCGTGCAAAACGTCCAGGTTTCAACCGAGCAACATTGATCATGTCACCTCCACTGCAGCACATACAAACTTCGCCCACGCTGCCGGCCGCGGCCGACGTCGTCGTGATCGGAGGCGGGATCATCGGTGTCTTTACCGCCTACTACCTGGCCCGGCGCGGGGTGTCGGTCGCGCTGGTCGAGAAGGGCAGGATCGGAGCGGAGCAGTCGAGCCGCAACTGGGGCTGGTGCCGACAGCAAAACCGCGACGAGCGCGAGTTGCCGATGGCAAGCAAGAGCCTCGATCTCTGGGAACGATTTGCCGCCGAATCCGGCGAAGACACCGGTTTTCATCGTTGCGGGCTGTTGTATCTGAGCAATGACGAAGCCGAATTGTCGCGTTGGTCCAGTTGGGGCGAGTTCGCCAAGACCGCGGGCGTGACGACCTACATGCTCGACAGCCGGCAGGCGAGCGAGCGCGGGCAGCCCACCGGGCGCCCCTGGAAGGGCGGCGTCTTTTCGCCGACCGACGGCACCGCCGATCCGGCGAAGGCCGCGCCGGCCGTGGCCGCCGCACTGATGAAGCTCGGCGGCAGCGTCATCCAGCAGTGCGCGGCCCGCGGCATCGAACTCGAGGGCGGGCGCGTTTCCGGCGTCGTCACGGAAGCCGGGGTGATCAAGACCAGGACGGCCGTGCTCGCCGGCGGCGCGTGGGCGTCGTCGTTCTGCCGCCAGCTCGGCATCCGGTTTCCCCAGGCGTCGATCCGCCAGTCGATCCTGAGCGTGTCGCCGGTCGAACAGCGCTTGCCGGATGCGCTGTACACCTCCGGCGTGTCCATTACGCGCCGCAGCGACGGACGCTACGCACTGGCCATCAGCGGCCGCGCGCGCGTGGACGTGACGCCGCAGTTCCTGCGATTCGCGCCGTATTTCGTGCCGATGTTCGCGAAGCGCTGGCGCAGCCTTCTTCCGGGCGGCCTCGAAGGCATGCGCGGCGGCCACGAAACGCTGAAGCGGTGGCGGCTCGATGCGCCGACACCGATGGAGAGGGTGCGAATTCTCGATCCGAAGCCCGATATGCCGACCGTCACCGAAACGTACCGCCGTGCCGTCGAACTGCTGCCCGAACTTCGCGAAGCAACGATCACGCACGCATGGGCCGGGTTCGTCGACAGCACGCCGGACGGCGTGCCGGGTATCGGCGAAGTGCCGGGCCTGCCGGGCTTGATTCTGGCCGCTGGCTTTTCCGGGCACGGCTTCGGCATCGGCCCGGGCGCAGGTCACTTGATCGCGGATCTCGCCACCGGTGCGCAACCGATCGTGGACCCGCTGCCGTATCGGCCCAGCCGATTCGGCGATTCCGCGTGGGGCAAGGTCGCCGATTTCTAGTTGACGGTCGTGACGCGGAAGGCGGTGGCGGCGCTTGAACGATGCGCTTCGGTTCGGTTCGAGCGACCGGCGGGATCGGTGCGGCGAATGTCCGCCGGCTTTCCGGCCTGGTACGTCAGCTTTGGAGTGTGTGATGCGTTTCAGTTCCTACTGGCTCGATACGTCCGAGCCATTCGTGGGCAGCTCGCCGGAGCTGCCTGACGGAAGTTGCGACGTGGTCGTGGTGGGCGGCGGGATCACGGGCTCGGCGGCTGCGCTGGCGCTGTCGAAAAAAGGCGCACGCGTCGTCGTCTGCGAAGCGGGCACCGTGGGGCAGGCGGCGTCGGGACGCAACGGCGGCATGTGCAACAACGGCTTCGCGCAGGATTACGCGTCACTGTCGCAGCGCATCGGCACCGAACTGGCCAACCGGTTGTATCTCGCGTTCGATGCGGGTGTCGACACGGTCGAGCGGCTGGTCAGCGAGGAGTCGATCGACTGCGATTTCGCGCGCCGCGGCAAGCTCAAGCTCGCGGCGAAACCGGAGCACTACGACAAGCTGGTGCGAAGTCAGGCGCTGCTCGCCGCGAGCGTGGACCCCGACACGCGCGTGGTGACGAAGGCGGAACTGCGCGACGAGATCGGCTCGAGCCGTTATCACGGCGGGTTGATCTTCGAGAAGAGCGCCGGGATGCACGTCGGCCGCTATGTGCGCGGTCTGGCGAACGCCGCGCAAGCGCGCGGCGCGCACATTCTGGAGCATGCGCCCGTGCTCGGCTTGAAGCGGGACGCGGGCGGCGCATACGCGGTGCATACGCCGCTCGGCGAGATTCGTGCGCGCCAGGTGCTGCTCGCGAGCGGCATTTCGCAAGTGGGGCCGTTCGGCTGGATCCGGCGCAGGATCGTGCCGGTCGGCGCGTTCATCATCGTCACCGAGCCGTTGCCGCGCGAGCTCCTGGACCGATTGCTGCCGACGCGCCGGATGGTCACCGACACGAAGAACTTCGTCAATTTCTTTCGCGTCACGCCCGACAACCGGATGCTGTTCGGCGGGCGTGCGCGTTTCGCGGCGTCGAATCCCCGTTCGGACGAAAAGAGCGGGCTGATCCTGCGACGGCAGATGGCCGCCGTGTTTCCCGAGCTGGCCGGCGTGCGCATCGACTATTGCTGGGGCGGCATGGTCGACATGACGGCCAACCGCCTGCCTCGCGCGGGCCAGCGACAAGGCGTTTACTACTCGATGGGCTATAGCGGCCACGGCACGCACATGGCCACGCTGATGGGCACGCTGATGGCGGAGATCATGGACGGGCGAGCCGATCTCAACCCGTGGAAAAACTTCGACTGGCCCGCCATTCCCGGCCACTTCGGCAAACCATGGTTTTTGCCGTTCGTGGGCGCGTGGTACCGACTCAAGGACACCCTGCAATGAATTCACCTGTGCGTCACCTGATGCAAGCCGGAAGGCTGGACCGGTTCTTCATCGACGGAGACTGGGTCATGCCCGACGGCGGCGACCGGTTCGCGGTCGTCTGCCCGTCCACCGAAGACACGCTGTGCGACATCCCGCTCGGCAACGCACGCGACGCCGACCGCGCGGTGCGGGCCGCGCGCAATGCTTTCGAACGCTGGGCCGCGACGTCGCCGCAGCAACGCGCCGCGCTGCTCGACCGCGTTCATGCGCTGATACTGGAGCGTGCCGAACTGTTCGCCACCGCGCTCGCGATGGAAATGGGCGCGCCGATCAGCTATGCGCGCGGCGCCCATGTGCCGCTCGCGGCCGAACATGTCCGGGTCGCGCGCGATAACCTGGCGAGCTACCCGTTCGTCACGCGGCGGGGGACGACCGCGGTCGTGCGCGAGCCGATCGGCGTGTGCGCGCTGATCACGCCGTGGAACTGGCCGATCTATCAAATCACCGCGAAGGTCGGCCCCGCGCTCGCGGCAGGCTGCACGGTGGTCCTGAAACCGAGCGAGCTGTCGCCGCTCAGCGCGTTGCTGTTTGCGGAAGTGATCGCCGATGCGGGCGTGCCCGCGGGCGTATTCAACCTGGTGAGCGGCAGCGGAACGGAAGTGGGCGCGGCGCTCGCGTCGCACCCGGAAGTCGACATGGTTTCGATCACGGGATCGACGCGTGCGGGCGTACTGGTCGCGCAAGCGGCGGCGCCGACCGTCAAGCGCGTCGCGCAGGAGCTGGGCGGCAAGTCGCCGAACATCGTGTTGCCCGATGCGGACCTGTCGCGTGCCGTCGCGCCGGGCGTGGCCGCCGCGTTCCGGAACATGGGCCAGTCGTGCAGCGCGCCGACCCGTCTGATCGTCCCGCGCGGCGTTCTGGGCCGCGTCGAAGAGCTGGCCGTCGCGGCAACGGAACGGATGGTCGTCGGCGATCCGTTCGCCGAAGCGACGACGCACGGCCCGCTGGCCAATCGCGCGCAGTTCGAGCGCGTCGGGCAGATGATCGACGCGGGCATCGACGAACGGGCGAAGCTCATCGCCGGCGGGCCCGGACGGCCCGCGGGTTTCGATCGAGGCTTTTATGCGCGGCCGACCGTCTTTTCCGAGGTCCGCACCGACATGACGATCGCGCAGCAGGAGATCTTCGGCCCGGTTCTCGCCATCCTTCCTTACGATACCGTCGACGAAGCCATCGCGATCGCGAACGATACGGTCTACGGGCTTGGCGCACATGTGCAGGGCACCGACAAGGAACACGTGCGCGCGGTGGCTGCGCGCATCCGGTCGGGTCAGGTGCATCTGAACTATCCGGCATGGGACCCGCAGGCTCCGTTTGGCGGATACAAGCAGTCGGGGAACGGTCGCGAGTACGGGATCGAAGGCATGGAAGAGTACATGGAAATCAAGTCGATCCTGGGTTTCCATGATTGAAGCCGCTGCTGCGCGCGATGCGGCGGGCAGTCCTGATTTGAATCCGCTTGCCTTGTAAAGGTGCCGAAATTGGAAAACCCCGTGATCCCCGACGCGTCGCTGAAAGCACATTACGCGCACTGGGCGACGTTGCGCCGCGATCTGCATGCGCATCCCGAGTTGCGCTTCGAAGAGCACAGGACGGCCGACGTCGTCGCCCGCGAGCTTGAAGCTCTCGGCTATGCGGTGTCGCGCGGGCTCGGAGGCACGGGCGTCGTCGCGAGCCTGCCCGGTGCGGACCCGGGCCGCGGCATCGTGCTCCGTGCCGATCTGGATGCGTTGCCGATCCAGGAAGCCAACGACTTTGCGCACGCATCGGGCGCCCAAGGGGTCATGCACGCGTGCGGGCATGACGGGCATACCGTGATGTTGCTGGGGGCTGCGCGCATCCTGAAGGAACTGCCGCAGTTGCCTGGCACGGTTCATTTCGTGTTTCAGCCCGGGGAAGAGGGGGGCGCGGGCGCGCGCAAGATGATCGACGACGGGCTGTTCGAGCGCTATCCGACGGAGGCGGTATTCGGCATGCACAACTGGCCGGGTTTGCCTGCCGGGCATTTCGGGTTGCGTACCGGCCCGATCATGGCCGCGGGCTGCCGATTCAGGATCACGGTAACGGGCAAGGGCGCGCATGCGGCGCAGCCGCATCTGGGCATCGACCCCGTCCCGCTCGCGTGTTCGATGGTGCTGCAGTGTCAGACAATCGCCGCGCGGCACAAGGATCCCGTGGATCCCGCCGTCATTTCCGTCTGCATGTTCCATGCGGGAACGACGGACAATGTCATTCCGGATAGCGCCGAGTTGCGCGGGACGATCCGCACGCTGTCGTCGACATTGCAGCAGACGTTGCAGCGCGACGTCCAGCTCATGTGCGAGGGGCTGGCCCGTGCCTACGGCGCGCAAGTGGACGTCGAGTTTTTCCAGTACTACCCCGCGACGGTCAACACGGCGGCCGAGACCGCACTCTGCGAAGCGGTCATTCGCGAGACGTTCGGCGCCGAACGCCTTAACCGCGACGTGCCGCCGAACATGACGTCCGAAGATTTCGGCTTCATGCTGGAGGAGCGGCCCGGCGCGTATGTGCTGATCGGCAATGCGCAGGCCGGAACGGCCGCGCCGGCTCTGCATCACCCGAAATACGATTTCAACGACGACATCATTCCGGCCGGCGTCCGGTATTGGGTCGCGCTGGCGCAGCATTACTTCGCGACCGTATGACGCGGCGGTTCGATCGATCGTGCCCGGCGGATTCGTCGCGCGATCAGGGCGCGGTGCCCGTATCGCGCATGCGAAGCAGTCACGACAGGCGTTCGCCGGGGACGTATGCTCGATGCCGAACAAGTCGGTAGCCGAGCCGCATCGAACGGTAATGTGCGGGCTGAACATTAAAGACGCGTTAACAGCCGATTTACGGGTTGTTAAGCATGACGAAGTCATTATTTCCTATAGTCGACTCCATGAACTTGCCGGTACGACGCGTATGCCGCGAACGCCCGGGCGTCGATGCGGGCTCGTCGAACATCCCGTGAGACGGGGGCGCGCCGGCGTTCGCGCCCGGTTGCGGAATGGTGCCCTTTGGAAGGATCGCTTGATGAAACAGGAACACGTGATGAACGATTCTCGCTCGATGACGGAGCTTCGCTATCGAAGGTTCACCGCGGCCGATATACCCGCGGCCCACGCGCTCTCCATGGCGCTTCGCTGGCCATTCAGGCTGGAAGACTGGCAGTTTTCCGCCGACACGTCGATCGCGTTCGCGGCCGAGGAGAGCGGTGCGGTCATCGGTACGGCGATGTGCTGGAAGTTCGGCGCGGACCGTGCGTCCATCGGGCACGTCATCGTGTCGTCCGCACACCAGGGCCGGGGTATCGGCCGCGAGCTGATGGAGACGCTCCTCGAAGAACTGGGGCCGCGCATCACGTTCCTGCATGCGACGCCGGCTGGCCTGCCGCTCTACGAAAAGCTCGGTTTCGACGTGTGCGGATCGCTGGACCAGTATCAAGGGAACGTGAGCCGGCCTGCCGCGGTCGCACTGCCCGATGGCGAGCGACTGCGGGCCGGGACGCCTGCCGATTTGCGTTGTCTCGTCGAACTGGACGCGCGCGCTTCCAGCCTCGAGCGCGATGCGCTTTTGTCGGCATTGCTGACGCGCGGGGAAAGCGTCGTGCTCGAGCGCGACGGCGAAATCGTCGGATTTTCGGTGCTGCGCCGCTTCGGCCGCGGTTACCTGATCGGCCCGGTGGTCGCACCGCGTTCGACCGGCGACGCGCGTGCGAGGGCGCTGATCGGCTATTGGTTGAGCGGCTTGGAGAACGAATTCGTCCGCATCGACGTACCTTCGGGAACGAGCTTGCCGGACTGGCTCGATACGCAGGGATTGAAGCGGGTGGACACCTGCTCGAAGATGGTTCGCAACGCGCCCGCCGCGGCACACGGCGGAGCGCCCGATCCGGCATGCGGGCTATACGGACTCGTCAGCCAGGCGATGATGTAGGTCACGGCCGCGCGCCCGGCGGCGGCGGTCGACGTCCAGCCAGGCCGCTGATCGCGATCTCGGCCGCTACGCTTGCGACGCGAACCCGCGCTTCAAGCGCGTCCTGATCGACATGTCGGTGGGGGCGTGACGCACGGCGCCGGCGCCTGCCATGAAGCGATCGGACGGCATTCGGCCGGTGCGCGGGCTGCCGCGCGGCTTGCGCATGTTGTGCTGCCGCGGCTGCGCAAAACAGCGGATGATGCGCGCGCCATGCGCCAATACGCGGCAACTGCGCTTTTTGGCGATGCTTAAATGGTATTCATCGGGCGGCCATCGCCCGATCACGAACCTGCGGCGACAGGCGGGCAGGCGCTCCGCATGCACGTCATTCGCGGCGCCCGAATGCTCACGAAGGATCCGATGAAATTCGAATCGTACTGGCTGGATACCCGCCCCGACTTTCGCGCCGGCAGCGAAGGGCCCGTCGAAGGGCGTGCCGACGTGGTCGTGATCGGCGGTGGTTTTACCGGGTTGTCGGCGGCGCTGGCGCTCGCGCAGCGCGGCGTGTCGGTCGTGGTGCTCGAAGCCGCACAGGTTGCGGCCGAGGCATCCGGCCGCAACGGCGGCCAATGCAACACCGGCGTCGCGCAGGACTACGCGTCGCTCGCCGCGCGGATCGGCGCCGCGCAGGCGAAGCAGTTCTACCGTGCCTACGAGAGCGCGGTGCGAACCGTCGAAACGATCGTTGCCGAACACGCGATCGACTGCGACTTCCGGCGTGCGGGCAAGCTGAAGCTGGCCGCGAAGCCGCAACATTTCGCGGGGCTCGCGAAGACCTTCGACGCATTGCGGCGCGACGTCGATCCGGATATCGAACTGATCGAGCCGGCGCGGATTCGCGATGAGGTCGGCTCCGACGGCTTTTACGGCGGCCTGCTGCAGCGCAATGGCGTGCAGATGCACATGGGCAAGTTCGGCGTCGGGCTCGCGCAAGCGGCCGAGCGGGCCGGCGCGCGCATCTACGAGCGTGCGGCCGTCACGCAGCTCGAGCGGCTCGATGGCGAGCGCCACGCGATCACCAGCACGCGCGGCACGATCGTGGCCGATCGCGTGCTGGTGGCGACCGGCGCATCGCAGCACGGGCCGTTCGCGTGGTTCCGGCGGCGCATCGCGCCGGTCGGCAGTTTCATCGTGGTGACCGAGCCGCTTCCCGACGAACAACTGAACCGGCTGCTTCCGCACCGCCGCGCATACGTGACGTCGCGCCAGATCGGCAATTACTTCCGCGTGACGCCCGACAATCGGCTGCTGTTCGGCGGCCGCGCGCGCTTCGCGATGTCGAGCCCGCGCTCCGACGCGAAAAGCGGCGACATCCTGCGCGCCGGGATGGCCGATTATTTCCCGGCGCTCGCGAACGTGCGGCTCGACTATTGCTGGGGCGGGCTCGTCGACATCACCGCCGACCGCCTGCCGCGTGCCGGCCAGCACGACGGCGTCTATTACTCGATGGGCTACAGCGGCCACGGCGTGCAGATGTCGGTGCACATGGGCCGCGTGATGGCCGACGTGATGTATGGCGCGGCCGCGTCGAATCCGTGGCGCGAGCTCGACTGGCCGGCAATGCCGGGCCATTTCGGGCACGCGTGGTTCCTGCCGTTCGTCGGCGCGTATTACCGGCTGCAGGACATCCTGCACTGAACGATGAAAAGACGCGCGCCGGGCCGGCCGCGTGCGCTGCGCACAGACGCTGATGGAAGCCGGCGTGCGGTCGTTCGCGCACGGCTTCCGGCGAATCCGGGCTGACCGCTGTCATTCGCGTCGCCCGGGCCGTCGAGCGGGCCGATTGTCGGCGGCGTCGAACGGCGGTCGAACGATGTGCCCCGCTGGACGGGGAGCGGGCACATTGCCCCGCTATCGGGTCGGCCCGACCGTATCCGTCTCCACGTCGAACGATGCATCCGCGACACGCGCGCGTTTCAGCGAGCCGGCGAGCTTCTCGATCGCATGCAGATCGAGTGCGTCGAGGTGCTCGCGCGTCGCCTGCGCGAAGGCCGCATGGTCCGGCGCGTCAGCGAACCGGCCGAGCCATTCCTCGATATCGGTGAGCCGGCCCTCGCCGGCGAGCTGGATCAGTTCGTCGAGCGCATCGTCGGACGGGCCGTGCGGTATCGGTGCGGCGCTTTCCGGTTCGGCGTCGCGCATCGGCTGAAACCGCCGGACGAGCCACGACGCCGGCACGAGCGCGTGCCCGACGGCCGGCGCGACGATCGGGAACGAGAACGACGTGCCGACGCCCGGCCGGCTGGAAACGGCCAGTTCGCCACCCATCGCGGCGACGATACGCTGCGCGATGAACAGGCCGAGCCCCGTTCCTCCGTTGACGGCCTGCACCTGCTGGTACGCACGGAAGATGTCGGCCGTTCCGGCGATGTCGATCCCGATGCCCGTATCGGCGACCTCGAACGTCAGGCGCCATGCATCGCCTTCCCGCGATGCGCGGACCGACAATGTGACCGTGCCGTCGCGCGTGAACTTCGATGCGTTGGACAGCAGGTTGAGCAGCACCTGCTGCAGCCGGATGCCGTCGATCGACAGCTTGCGCGGCAATGGCGTCAGCGGCCGATAGTCGAACCGGTTGCCCTGCTGCGAACACAGCGCGACCGCATAGTCGCCGATATCGTTCAGCAGGCCGGGCAGGTCGGTCACGTCGGGCGAAATGCCGAGCGGCAGAAGCTCGGCTTTGGTGAACGCGAGCAATTCGTCGATCAGCGCGAGCTGGTAGCGGATGCTGCGGTCGATCGACCGGATCAGCCGCGCCTGGCCGCGCGTTGCGCTTTGCAGCAGCAGCTTTGCGTAGCCGTTGATCGTGGACAGCGGTGCGCGCAAATCGTGGCTGACATAGCCGAGCGTCTCGATCTTCTGCTGCATGTGCGTCTTCGCCTGCTGCAGCGCATCGTTGAGCGCGACGGTGCGTCTCGCCACTTCGTCGCGCAGCCGATCCTGTTCGGTGAGCTGCCAGTGCTCGAGCCGCTTGCGCGCGTCGGTGCGCTGGCGGCCCACGTGGTCGATCCATGCGGCCAGCACCAGCAGATGCGTGGCGAGCCCGATGATCGCGATGACGGGGTTCGGATAGAGGTCGGATTTCAGCCAGAACAGCCAGGCCGGCATCGCGTTCATGCCGTCGAGCATCCGGAGCAGGATGTTGAAGGTGGCGAACGTGACGGCGATCAGCATCACGCGGCTCGTCGGCGTGCGGCGGATCGCGAGCATCAGCGCGACGCTGATGTTCACGATCCCCATCACCGTGTTCAGCCACAGGCAGAACCACGTGAACGTCAGCAGGTCGCCGAACGCCGCGCCGGCCATGCCGACGCATTCGAGCGCGAGGAACGCAACGTAGATCGCCCGCATCGGCATGCCGGCCTTCTCGCGGTGCGCCACCATCAGGATGAAGGCGATGAAGCATGCCACCGACAGATACGCGAAGATCATCTCGCCGCGCGCGGACCACGCGTAGGCGCCGGGCCACAGATACATCGCGGTATAGCCGCGGTACGTCGCTTCGAACAGCGTCGTGCTCAGGGCCAGCACCGCCAGCACGACGAACATGCCGCTGCGCGAAAAGAAACCGATCAGCAGCGCGCACCATACGAGTGCGAGCAGCCCGCCGAAGAAGCCGAAGTTCCACATCGCGGCGTGAAGTTCCTGCGCGTTCCACGCGTCGCGGGTGAACGCGGCCGGCGCGAGCCGCATTTCCTTGCGCGACGTGACGCGGATCAGCACGGGCAGTCGTTCGCCCGCGCGCAGCGTCATGTCGAGCACCGGATATCGGGAAGCCGCACGGTTCGCGTCGCCGTTATCCGCGGGGAATCGGGCGGCGAGCGTCCACGCGCCGCCGCGTTCGACATAAAAGTCTGCCCGGTCGACGCGTGCGTCGCGAATCGCGAGCACCAGCGCGCGCTCGACGCTGTCGCGATTGGCCAGCGTCGCGCCCACCCACCACGCAGAGCGGGAAAACTCGATGTTGAAAGACGGTTGCGCTGCCGCGGGCGCGCCGCGTGGTGAACCTTCAAGCCGCGCGGCCACCTCGCCGACGGACATCGCCGCGCCCGGATCCTCGACGATCGACACCGCTTCCACGCGCGCGGAGCGTCCGGATGGCTCCGTCGCGTCGGCGCGGGGCGCCGCGCACGCGGCGACCAGCGCCAGCAGGAGCGGCAGGACGGCGAGCCAGCCCGACGCGCGGTGCCTATGCATCGCGCGGGTGTTCATGCGACGGGGGCGGTGCGTCGACCATCGGGCGCTGGCGCCGCCAGTCGGACGGCGTGATGCCGAAGCGCTCGCGAAACGCCGTGGCGAAATTGCCCGGCGTCGAAAAACCGATTTCCTCGGCGATGTCGCCGATTCCCATCGACGTCTCCGCGAGAAAGTGCTTCGCCGCGCGCAGTCGCGTATCGCGCAGATATTCGAACACGGTCTGGCCAAGGTGATCGCGGAACACGCGGGACAGGCGCTTCTCGTGCGTGCCGACCTGCCGCGCGAGTTCGTCGAGCGCCGGCGGGTTGCGCAGCTCGCGCAGCAGGATCTCGCTGGCCGCGCGCACCAGCGCGGCGTCGGGATGATCGGGCAGTTCGGGCAGGTGCGCAAACGGCTGGCTGCGCCGCGCGCGCTTCAGGTGATTGCGGATTCGGGCGATCACCTCGGCCGGTTCGAACGGCTTCACGATGTAGTCGAGCGCACCGGTTTCGAGCCCCGCGATCCGATCCTCGAGATCGCCCGCGGCGGTCAGGATGATGACGGGAATGTTCTGTGTCGAAGGCGTGGACGCCAGCAGCCGGCACGCGGCGAAACCGTCCATGCGCGGCATTCGCACATCCATCAGGATCAGGTCGGGTGCGATGGCCTGCGCGCGGTGATACGCCTGCAGGCCGTCGAATGCGACGCTGATCCGGCACCGCGCGGCGCGCAGGATTTCCGTCAGGAGCCGCAGGTCGTTCGGGCGGTCGTCCACGACGAGAATGTGTGCGCCAACGAGATCCGGCGTGGCGCGAAGCGACGCCGGACTGGACGAGCGGGATGACATGGTTGCGAAAGCTTAGGGGGTAGGCCGGGGGGGCGGACTCGATGCATCTTTGTGCACGATTGTTGCAAAAAATTATATGCCGACAAAGACACGGGCGGTGAGGATTCCGTGCGATGTGTGTGGGCATGTTTGACAGCGCCCCGGTCTGTTGCAATCACCGCAACCCGGGGGTGAAAATCGGGTGGAAAAAAATTCCGATTCCGATATTAAATATCGGATTTTATTTCCGATCGAATGGCCGCTACATCGAATTGGCCCGGACGATGAATTGCCGTTCCTTGCGTCGAGAAGGTGGCCGGCACGGCGGCGGATCGGGTTCATCAATTCACTGTCTCCGCGATTAAGGTTTTATTTATCCGTTAAAAATACTTTCACATATATCCGGCTCGTCGCGCCGGATTGTATGAATGTAAATAGCTTCCGCTACGGAAAACAATTTGTCCGCTCCGGAAAAGGTTTGAACGGAAGAAGCCCGGCACACTAGGCAGGACGCGGCTGGAATCGGTTCTTTGACATGACCCGGTTCTACGCGAAATTTTCTGCCGCTGCCGTCTTTTCGAGGATGCGGCATTCAATGTGACATTGAATGCTGGCGGTCCCACTTTTCGGGACGACGGTCATGCGGCGAAGGTTGGCACGAGGTAATGCGAGCTTCATCGTTCGTCGAATGCACCGATATGAAAAATTACCGATGAATCATGAAGCAGATGCGAGTTTGGCACATCAGGCAACAAAAAATCGTCAAACAAAGTCAGTAGATTAATTGAGTGCAGGGGTCATCCGGCGGTCATCTTCCATTCCGGAAATCCGGAATCGAAGATGCGCGCCAGGATGGAAAGAGTGAGTGGGTTCGCGTCGATCGCCGGGCGGTTCGATCTTTCGAGCGGCGGTTGCGCGGAACGCACTCTCGAATCAGGCGGGCACGAAAAAACATGAACATCAAAAGCATGGCAGATCAAAGCAGCGGTTCTCCCGAACCGTTGTCGGCTGTCAGCGGCCGCGGGCCGGCGGCGCATGCATCTGCTCCGGGGGCCACGCGGGGTCATCCTCCCCCCGAATGACACTGCGCGGGCGGCGCGTCGATTCGGCGCGACGTCCGTCCATCCGGCGTCGAACGACGCCCTCTCATGAGATTCGAGGTCGCCCGCGCTTCGGCGCGACGGCGTGCGCACGCGCTCGTTCCCGGAACGGCGCGCAGCGTGCCGCCTGATCCGGGCACCCGGCTTCCATGATTCGATAAACCGTGATCGTTGTCGTGCCTCGTGTCGTCCGGACACGGGCCGCGTACGGTCGCGTGATCGCGACGTGTGTCGCGTGTGTCGTGCAGAGCCGTCCGGCAGTCAAGTTAGAAGTCCGAAGTAGGTTGCGGAGCGTCGCGGGGCGGGTGAAAACGGAGACGGAGACAGTCTTCGCCCGGCCGCGTTCGCTGTTGCGTCATCCAGCACATGTGAACCGAGGGAAAACAAGATGAACAAGTCGTTCAAGTCGATCTGGAACGAAGCACTGGGCGCGTGGGTCGCGGCGTCGGAGCTCGATCGTGCGCGCGGCAAGCGGGTTGCGTCGTCGAGAACAAGCGCGTCCGCGCATGCGACGGACGCGGGCTCCGCCGCGGGCGGGGCAACGCCGCCGGCGCTGTCGCCCAGACGACTCGTCATGATGATGGCGGCCGCGTATCTGGGGCTGTTTCAGGCCGGCGCGCATGCGCAATATTCGGCGGGCGGCGGCTCCGCGACCGGCGGCGCCAGTTCGGTCGCGATCGGTAACGGTTCGGTAGCGTCGCAGGTGAATGCCACCGCATACGGCAACCTGTCGACGGCGGCCGGCCTGTCGTCCACCGCGATCGGGCCGGGCGCGCATGCGATGGGTGATGGCGGGACGGCCATCGGCATCAACTCGCAGGCGACCGGCGTCAATAGCTCGGCGCTGGGCGTGCAGGCGATCGGCAGCGGCGCTTACTCGGTTGCCGTCGGCAATCTGTCGAGCGCGACCCAGAGCGGTACCGTGGCGATCGGCAGCGGCGCGGCCGCGACCGGCGTGTCGGCTGTCGGGCTCGGCAACAATGCGCTGGCGTCCGGCCAGTATGCGGCCGCGCTCGGTCTCGGGGCGAGCGCGGTGGGAGCTCAAAGCGTTTCGCTCGGCTATGCGTCGAATGCAACCAATACGGGCTCGGTCGCGCTTGGCAACCAGTCGACGAGTTCGGGCGCGGCCGGCGTTGCGGTCGGCAGCGGCGCGCTGGCTTCCGGAAATTCGGGTGTTGCGATGGGCGTCAACAGCGGCGCGAAGGGCAGCGCGTCGATCGCGATCGGCTGGGGCGGCGTGGCGGGCGTGCCCGGTTCGGGCACGCAGTCGCTCGGCGCCAGTTCGATCGCGATGGGTTCGAATACGACGGCCGGTGCCGCCAATGCGATGGCGTTCGGTGTGAACACCGGTGCGTCGGGCCTCAGTTCGATCGCGATGGGCGTTCAAGCGAGCGCGACGCAGCAGTATGGCGTTGCGCTCGGCAATCTCGCGCTCGCCAGCGGCATATCGGCATCGGCGCTGGGCCCCGGGGCCACGGCGTCGGCCATCAATTCGACGGCGATCGGCATCAACAGCGTCGCGGCGGCGGGATCCACCGTGGCGATCGGCGACAGCAACTCGGTGGCCGCCACGGCGGGTGCGGGGTCGATCGCCGGCGGTAACAACTCGAAGGTGCTGGGCGGCATCGGTGCGGTGGCACTCGGCTTCGGTCAGACCGTGAGCGGCAACGGCGCGGTGGCTATCGGCGACCCGAGCACCTCGATCGGCACCGGCGCGGTGACGGCCGGTTCGAACAACACCGCGAACGGCAACGGTGCGGTGGCGATCGGCAACACGAACAATGCGCTGGGCACCGGCTCGGTCGCGCTCGGCAATACGTCGACCGCGGCGGCAGCGGGCGCGGTGGCGTTCGGCGCATCGGCGGTGGCGAACAATACGAACGACGTCGCGCTCGGCTCCGGCTCGGTGACGGCCGCGCCGAATCCGACCGCGACCGGCACCATCGGCGGCGTCACGTATACGTTCAACGGCGTCAATCCGACCAGCGTCGTCAGCGTCGGCGCGCCGGGCAGCGAGCGCCAGATCACCAACGTCGCGGCGGGGCGGATCAGCTCGACCAGCACCGACGCGATCAACGGCTCGCAGCTCGATGCGACGAACCAGGCGGTGACGTCGCTGTCGACGTCGACGTTGTCGAGCATCACGTCGCTGTCGACGTCGACTTCGACGGGGATCAGCTCGTTGTCGACGGGCCTCAGCTCGACCAACAGTTCCGTGACATCTTTGTCGACGTCCACGTCTACCGGCTTGTCGTCGGCCAACAGCGCGATCACGTCGCTGTCCACGTCGACTTCGACGGGGATCAACTCGCTGTCTACTGGCCTGAGCTCGACGAACAGCACGATCACGTCGCTGTCGACGTCGACGTCGACGGGCATCGGCTCGTTGTCGACCGGTCTGAGCTCGACGAACAGCACGATCACGTCGCTGTCCACATCGACGTCGACGGGCCTCAGCTCGCTGTCGACCGGCCTGTCCAGCACCAACAGCAACCTGACGTCGCTGTCGACGGCCACGTCGACGGGCCTCAGCTCGTTGTCCACGGGCCTCAGCTCGATCGCGTCGAACAACAACAACCTCGGCAACAGCACGGCCGGCGCGATCGGCGGCGGTTCGACCTACGATCCGACGACCGGCACGATCTCGGCGCCGTCGTACGTGACGTACAACCGCGACGGCTCGACGACGATCAACAACAACGTCGGCTCGGCGATCGACAACATCAACGCGAACGGCATCAAGTACTTCCACGCGAACTCGACCGCGCCGGACAGCCAGGCGCTGGGCCTCGACAGCGTCGCGATCGGCCCGAATGCGATCGCGCGCGTGGACGGCAGCATCGCGCTCGGCTCGGGTTCGGTGGCCGATCGCCCGGTCGTGCCGACGTCGGGGACCATGCGCAACGGCAGCGCGTCGATTCCGTTCGATACGACCGACGCGACGCTGCTCGGCGCGGTATCCGTCGGCAGTGCGACGGGCAATTCCTATCGCCAGATCACCAACGTCGCGGACGGCACCGACCAGCACGACGCGGTGACGGTGCGGCAGCTGACCGGCGCGTTGCAGTCGTTCGCGGTCACGCCCCAGAAGTACTTCCACGCGAATTCGACTGCGGCGGATTCGCTCGCGGTCGGCGCGGAATCGGTCGCGGTGGGGCCGACGACGGTGGTGAACGGCGATAACGGCGTGGGTATCGGCAACGGCGCGATCGTCGACCAGACCGCTCCTGGCGGTGTTGCGATCGGGCAGGCCGCGCATTCCGCGCAGGCCGACGCGATCGCGCTCGGCAGCGGCGCGACGGCGACCGGCGCGCAGTCCGTCGCGCAGGGCGCCAATGCGGTCGCGGTCAGCGTCGGCAGCGTCGCGCTCGGCTCGGGCGCGCGCAGCTCGGCGACCGATGCGCTCGCGCTCGGGGCCGGCGCGACGTCGACGTTCGCGAACAGCGTCGCGCTCGGCGCCGGTTCGCTGACGACGGTCGGCGCACTGACGAACTACATCGCGTACGGCCTGAGCAGCCCGCAATCGTCGGCCGGCGAAGTGAACGTCGGCAACCGGCAGATCACCGGTCTCGCGGCAGGCAAGAGCGGCACCGATGCGGTGAACGTGTCGCAGCTCGATGCGGTCGCGAACCAGCTGACGACGCTGATCGACCAGCGCACCGCGAACGGCTCGTATTCGACGAATCCGACCGGCACGAAGACCGCGCCGCTGCCGGCCGGCTCGAATTCGTCGGCGGGCGGCTCGGGTGCGGTGGCATCGGGCTCGAACAGCACGGCGGTCGGCAACAGTTCGACGGCGTCCGGCAACGGCTCGACCGCGATCGGCGTCGGCGCGGTGTCGTCGGGCAACAACTCGACCGCGATCGGCGCCGGCAGCAACGACGGCGGCCGGTCGAACGTGGTCGCGGTCGGCTCGGCGGATGCGCCGCGGCAGGTCGCCAACGTCGCGGCGGGCACGCAGGGCACCGACGCGGTGAACGTCAATCAGCTGAATGCCGTATCGAACCAGTTCACGCAGTCGCTGAACACGGTCAACAACCAGCTCACGCAGATGCAGCAGCAGATCCAGCAGACCGACTCGATGGCGCGCCAAGGGATTGCCGCAACCGCCGCGATCGCGTCGATTCCGCACATGGACCGCGACTCCAATTTCGCGATGGGGGTCGGTACTTCGACGTTCCTCGGTCAGAAGGCCATGGCGGTCGGCGTGCAGGCGCGCATCACGGAGAACCTGAAGGCGACGCTGAACGGCGGTTTCGCCGGCAGCCAGCGCGTCGTCGGCGCCGGTATGTTGTATCAGTGGAAGTGAGCGAGCGCGAACCACACGGAACGCACGCGAATGCGGCTGTGCCGCGCGCACCGCATTCGCTGCGCCCATCGCATTTTCGGAGTCATCAAGTGAAAAAACACCATCTTGCATTGCTGGCGTCCGTCGTTTCCCTGACTGCGTGTTCGAGCGCATCGGGGCCGACGTTCAACGCGTACGAACTGCAGCCGCGCGACGGCATTCGAACCTTCCGGGTGGACTGCCACGGCATCCTGTCGAGCGAGAAGACCTGCATGAAAGTCGCGACGCGCATGTGCGGCAGCGACGCCGTGCGCACGGTCGATTCCACGGCGCCGTTCCGCGAAGGCGCCGATCCGCGCTCGCTCGTGTTCCAGTGCGGCGCGCCCGCCGCGCCGGCCCCGACAGCCGCGCCGGCCGCACCGGCGGCCGCCGAGAAAGTCAGCCTGACGGGCGATGCGTACTTTGCGACCGACTCCGCCGCGCTGACGCCCACCGCGCAGGCTGCGCTCGACGCGTTGCTGAATCGTCAGGGCGACAAGCATTACTCGCGCGTGGACGTGACCGGCTATACCGACTCGACCGGCTCGGATGCGCACAATCTGTCGCTGTCGCGGCGGCGTGCGGAGGCGGTCGCGGCCTATTTGCGCGAGCATGGGCTGAAGGCGGATTCGTTCGCGGCGACGGGGCGCGGCGAGGCCGATCCGGCGGCGTCGAACGATACGGCGGAAGGGCGCGCGCGCAACCGCCGCGTGGAAATCCTGCTGCAGAAGTAGCCGCGGCGACACGGCATCGGCACGCGCGAGCGTCGCAACCGGCGGCGCGCGTGCCGCCGCCGCTTTGCCGGCCTGCCCGGTGGCGGGATCGCGATCCCGCCATGGAAAACTGTATGAATATACAGTATAGTATCCGTCGAACTCGAGCCGCACAGGCATGACCGGTGCGGCTCGCGCGCCGCGCCTGCGGGCATTCGCCGCAGCGTTCCGGCACCGTGAACCCTGGCTAACTCATTCGACGGGCAGGCAAATTGTCATCCAGCAATCTGATCCGCATTCGCGGAGCACGTCAGCACAACCTCAAGAATATCGATCTCGACCTGCGCACCGGCGAAATGACGGTCGTCACCGGCCCGTCGGGCTCCGGCAAGTCGAGTCTCGTGTTCGACACGCTGTACGCGGAAGGCCAGCGGCGCTACGTCGAAACCTTCAGCGCGTACGCGCGGCAGTTCCTCGACCGGATGGACCGCCCGCAGGTCGACCGCGTCGACGGCGTGCCGCCCGCGATCGCGATCGACCAGACCAACCCGGTGCGCAGCTCGCGCTCGACCGTCGGCACGATGACCGAGCTGAACGATCACCTGAAGCTGCTGTACGCGCGCGCGGCCGAGCTGTTCGACCGCAAGACCGCGCGGCGGGTGCGGCACGACACGCCGGAGACGATCTACGCGGAGCTCGTCGCGCGCACGCAGGCGGACGATCCGCGGGTCGTCGTCACGTTTCCGGTCGAGCTGCCGGACTCGGCGTCCGATGAAGAAGTCACGCAATGGCTGTCCGCGAGCGGCTATACGCGCGTGCAGGCGCAGCGCGAAGTCGCGTCGCCCACCGGGCCGCGCAAGGTGCTCGACGTGGTGGCCGACCGCTTCCGCGTGCAGCAGGCCGACAAGGTGCGCGTCGTCGAGGCGATCGAGGCGTCGCTGAAGCGCGGCGGCGGGCGCGTGAACGTCTACGTGCTCGCGGCTGAGCCGGAAAACGCGGTCGGCGCGCCCGCGGAGCCGCAGGTGTGGCGCTTCTCCACCGGGCTCCATGATCCCGACAGCGACCTGCGCTACGCGGAGCCGCAGGCGGCGCTGTTCTCGTTCAACTCGGCCTACGGCGCGTGCGAAACCTGCCGCGGCTTCGGCCGCGTGATCGGCGTCGATCTCGGCCTGGTGATTCCCGACGCGCGCAAGACGCTGCGCGGCGGCGCGATCAAGCCGATGCAGACGCCCGCGTGGAAGGAGTGCCAGGACGACCTGATGCGCTACGCGGCGAAGGCCGACATCCGGCGCGATGTGCCGTGGGCCGAGCTGACGGACGCCGAGCGCGACTGGGTCGTCAACGGTTCGCCGGACTGGAACGGCAAGTGGCAGAGCCAGTGGTACGGCGTGAAGCGCTTCTTCGGCTACCTCGAATCGAAAGCGTACAAGATGCATATCCGCGTGCTGCTGTCGAAATACCGCAGCTACACGCCGTGCGACGTGTGCGGCGGCGCGCGCCTGAAGACGGAATCGCTGCAATGGCGGCTCGGCTCGAAAGAGAATGCCGACGGCGTGCTCGCGCCGGCCGATCGTTTCATGCCGCGCGGCGTCGACTGGAGCCGCGCGCAGCTCGAAGCGCTGCCGGGCCTGACCGTGCACGATCTGATGCTGCTGCCGATCGAGCGCATCCGCCGTTTCTTCGACGAAGTCAGCCTGCCGAGCGCGCTGCTCGACGACGCGCTGAAGCTGCTGCTCGCCGAAGTGCGTACGCGCCTGAAATACCTGTGCGACGTGGGGCTCGGCTATCTGACGCTCGACCGGCAGAGCCGCACGCTGTCGGGCGGCGAGGTGCAGCGGATCAACCTGACGACGGCGCTCGGCACGTCGCTCACGAAAACCCTGTTCGTGCTCGACGAACCGAGCATCGGGCTGCATCCGCGCGATCTCACGCGGATCGTCGAGGCGATGCAGCGGCTGCGCGACGCGGGCAATACGCTGGTCGTCGTCGAGCACGATCCGTCGGTGATGCTCGCGGCCGACCGGCTGATCGACATGGGCCCCGGCCCGGGCGAGCGCGGCGGCACGATCGTCTACGACGGCACGCCGGCCGACATCCGTTCGGCGCATACGCTGACGGGCGAATACCTCGGCGGCCGCAAGCATGTCGCGCATGCGTCGAACTGGGCGCGCCGGCCGGTCGACGCGGATACGCCGCGGATCGTGCTCGACGGCGCGAGCGAACACAACCTGCGCGACGTGACGGTCGAGATTCCGCTGCAACGGCTCGTCTGCGTGACGGGCGTGTCGGGTTCCGGCAAATCCACGCTGCTGCAGGACGTGCTCTATCCGGCGATGGCGCGGCACCACGGCAAGGCGACCGAGTCGCCGGGCGCGTACCGCAGCCTGACGGGCGCCGACCAGGTGGGCGACGTCGTATTCGTCGACCAGTCGCCGATCGGCAAGACCACGCGCTCGAACCCGGCGAGCTATGTCGGCGCGTTCGACGAGATCCGCAAGCTGTTCGCGAAGGCGCCGCTCGCGCTGCAACGCGGCTACGGCGCCGGCACGTTCAGCTTCAACTCGGGCGACGGCCGTTGCCCGACCTGCGGCGGCTCGGGCTTCGAGCACATCGAGATGCAGTTCCTGAGCGACGTGTACCTGCGTTGCCCGGATTGCGACGGCAGCCGCTACCGCGCCGAGATTCTCGAGGTGCGCATCGAGCGCGACGGCCGCGCGCTGAACATCGCCGACGTGCTCGACCTGACCGTCAGCGAAGCGGCCGCGTTCTTCGCGACCGACGCCGAGGTGCTGCGCGTGCTGCAGCCGATCGTCGATGTCGGGCTCGAATACGTGAAGCTCGGCCAGCCGGTGCCGACGCTGTCGGGCGGCGAAGCGCAGCGCCTGAAGCTGGCCGGCTTCCTCGCCGAATCCGCGGCGGCGGTCAACGGCCGCCGGGTCGTCACGGAAGAGGCGCGCGTCGCGCGTGCGCGGCTGTTCATGTTCGACGAGCCGACCACCGGGCTGCACTTCGACGACATCGCGAAGCTGATGCAGGCGTTCGGCAAGCTGCTTGCGGCCGGCCATTCGCTGATCGTGATCGAACACAACCTCGACGTGATTCGCGCGGCCGACTGGCTGATCGATCTGGGCCCGGAAGGCGGCGACGGCGGCGGCCTCGTGCTGTGCGCGGGCACGCCCGACGATGTGAAGGCGTGTGCCGAATCGCATACGGGCGTGGCGCTGCTGCAGTACGACCGCGCGATGGATGCCGAAGCACCGCTCGGCGACGAAGGCGTGCCGCTGCAGGCCGTGCTGAACGCCGCGCGCGAACGGCGCGCGGTCGAAGGCGAGGATGTCGTGCGGATCGTCAACGCGCGCGAGCACAACCTGAAGTCGCTCGACGTCGATATCCCGCACGGCAAGTTCAACGTGATCACCGGCGTGTCGGGTTCCGGCAAGTCGACGCTCGCGTTCGACATCCTGTTCCACGAAGGCCAGCGCCGCTACCTCGAATCGCTGAATGCGTATGCGCGCTCGATCGTGCAGCCGGCCGGCCGCCCCGAAGTCGATGCGGTGTACGGCATTCCGCCGACCGTCGCGATCGAGCAGCGGCTGTCGCGCGGCGGCCGCAAGAGCACGGTCGCGACGACGTCCGAAGTCTGGCACTTCCTGCGGCTGCTGTATGTGAAGCTCGGATTGCAGCATTGCATCCACGACGGCACGCCGGTCACGTCGCAATCCGTCGAATCGATCGCCGCGCAGTTGCTGCGCGATCATCGCGGCGAGCACGTCGGGCTGCTCGCGCCGCTCGTCGTCAACCGCAAGGGCGTGTATACCGATCTCGCGAAGTGGGCGAAGGCGCGCGGCAGCACGCATCTGCGCGTCGACGGCGAGTTCGTCACGGTCGATCCGTGGCCGAAGCTCGACCGCTTCCGCGAGCACACGATCGAGCTGCCGGTCGCCGATATCGTCGTATCGCCGGACAACGAGGCCGAGTTGCGGCGCGTGCTCGACGAAACGCTCGAACTCGGCAAGGGCGTGATGCATCTGCTCGCGCCGCTCGACGGGCTGCACGATGCGATGCAGAACGACCATTCGACCGCGCGCGTCGGCGCGGTCAAGGTGCTGTCGGTCAAGCGTGCGTGCCCGGTGTGCGGCACGAGCTACCCGGAGCTGGACCCGCGGATGTTCTCGTACAACAGCAAGCACGGCTGGTGCACGACCTGCGTCGGCACCGGCGTCACGCTCACGCGCGAACAGCGCGCCGCGTACGACGACACGGTGCTTGCCGAGGACGGCCGCGGCCGCGAGCAGACGCTGCCGTCGGACGAGCAGGAACCGGAAGGCGTCGGCAACGAGCCGTGCCCGGATTGCGGCGGCACGCGGCTGAACCCGTCCGCGCGCGCGGTCACGTTCGACGCGCATCCGATCGTCGAGGTCGCGCAGTGGACGGTGTCGGATACGCGGCGCTGGATCGACGGGCTGGAACTCACCGGGCGCGACGCGCAGATCGCGCGCGACATCGTCAGCGAGATCGGCAGCCGCCTCGCGTTTCTCGAGGAAGTCGGGCTCGGCTACCTGAGCCTCGACCGTGCGGCGCCGAGCCTGTCGGGCGGCGAAGCGCAGCGCATCCGGCTCGCCGCGCAGCTCGGCAGCAACCTGCAGGGCGTCTGCTACGTGCTCGACGAGCCGACGATCGGCCTGCATCCGCGCGACAACCAGATCCTGCTGGACGCGCTGCGCAAGCTCGGCGACAAGGGCAATACGCTGGTCGTCGTCGAGCACGACGAAGACACGATCCGCCGCGCCGATCACATCATCGACGTCGGCCCGGGCGCCGGCAAGCGCGGCGGCACGCTGGTCGCGCAGGGCGCGGTCGCGGATCTCGCCGCGCAGTCCGATTCGGTGACGGGGCGCCTGCTCGCGCAGCCGATGACGCATCCGCTGCAGCCGCGCCGTGCCGTGAGTCTGCCGGGCAGGAAGGGCGGGCCGGCGGTGCCGGAGGCCTGGCTGACCGTGCATGGCGCACGGCTGCACAACCTGCGCGACGTCACGGTCGGCATTCCGCTCGCGCGGCTCGTCGCGGTGACGGGCGTCAGCGGGTCGGGCAAGTCGACGCTCGCGCGCGACGTGCTGATGACGAACCTGCTCGACGCGGTCGGCCGCTCGGTGCTGTCGTCGCCGGCCACGCGGCGCGCGCGCAAGGCCGCGCAGCAGGACGCGCCGGCGGCCAACCGCCGCTCGAGCGTGCTCGCGCGCAGCGCGCCGCGGCCGTCGCTGAACGTTACGCATGCGTGGCAGGGCTGCGAGTCGTTGAGCGGCTGGGAGCAGATCGATCGCGTGCTCGAAGTCGATCAAACGCCGATCGGCAAGACGCCGCGTTCGTGCCCGGCCACCTATATCGGCGTGTGGGACACGATCCGCAAGCTGTTCGCGGACACGCTGGAAGCGCGCGCCCGCGGCTATACGGCGTCGCGTTTCTCGTTTAATACCGGCGACGGACGCTGCCCCGCGTGCGAAGGGCAAGGCGTGCGCACGATCGGCATGAGCTTCCTGCCCGACGTGAAGGTGCCGTGCGACGTGTGCCACGGGCAGCGCTTCAACCCGGAGACGCTTGCCGTCACGTGGCGCGGCCGGAACATCGGCGACGTGCTGACGATGGAGATCGACGAGGCAGTGGAGTTCTTTGCGCCGATCTCGAACATCGCGCATCCGCTGCAGCTGATGAAGGATGTCGGCCTCGGCTACCTGACGCTCGGCCAGCCGTCGCCGACGTTGTCCGGCGGCGAGGCGCAGCGCATCAAGCTCGTCACCGAGCTGACGAAGGTGCGCGACGACATCACGCGGCGCGGCCAGAAGGCGCCACATACGCTGTACGTGCTCGACGAGCCGACGGTCGGCCTGCACATGGCGGACGTCGCGAAGCTGATTCGCGTGCTGCATCGGCTGGTCGACGCGGGGCATAGCGTCGTCGTGATCGAGCATGACCTCGACGTGATCGCGGAAGCCGACTGGATCATCGATCTCGGGCCGGAGGGTGGCGTGGGCGGCGGCACGATCGTCGCGGCGGCGCCGCCGGAAGCGCTCGTGAAGGTGGGCGCGAGCCACACGGGGCAAGCGCTGAAGCCGGTGCTCGCGCGCACAGCGGCGGATGAGGGGGAAGCCGAGCGGCAGGGGGAAGCGCGGGTCGGTTGAATGCGGCGCTTCGGATGAGCGGCTCCGGTGTCGGTTCAGACACCGGGGCCGTTTTTATTTCACGCGTTTTTTCGGTCAGGCTGGCGGTGCGACGGACGCGCCGGTGATGCCGTGCCGCCGCAGGGAATCCGCGACAAAGCCCGACGCCTTCATGTCCTCGACGAATTCGTTCAGCGCCGCCGCGGCCGCCTCGCCGCGGCTCTTCGGCACGCCCATCGCCTGCCGGATCACCATGAACCGCTCGTCGAGCAGGCGCAGGCCCGTTGTCTTCGCGGCGTCGGCTTCGAGTTGCTGCTTCACGCCGGCCGCCACTTCGAGTTGCTGTTCGACGAACGTCTGCACGACGGCCTGCGACGTCGGCGCGCGCACGATCTGCGCGGCCTTCAGTTCGCGCGTGAGGAACAGGTCGTATGCGCTGCCCTTGCCGACGGTCACGCGGTTGTGCGGCTGGTCGACGTCCTCGTTCGTGTGGATCGGCGAAGCGTCGCGCACGAGATAGAAACCCTCGATCAGCACGTACGGCGCGGTGAACGCGACCGTTTCGCCGCGCAGCGGATCGACCGCGAAGAAGCCGAAATCGGCGCGCTCTTCGGTCAGCGCCTGCACTGATTTCCCGGCGGCGTCGAACACGACGAGTTCCAGCTCGGCCGACAGGCGCTCGGCGAACGCGCGCGCCAGATCGATCGACACGCCGAACGGTTCGCCGGTGGCCGGATCGCGGTTCGCGAGGATCGGGTTGCCGAGATTGATCGACGCGCGCAGCTTGCCGGTTGGGGTGAAGGCGGAGAGGATGGCAGGGGCGAGGGGCATGAGGGGCTCGTTTGGGGGCGGATGGGCGATGGTGCATCGACGTTGAGCTTATCACCGGGCCGTGGGGGAGCAGCGTGTTGTGGTGATGGAGGATTAGTGTCTGCACATGTCCTGCACTACAATTCCTCATCTGGGGTGCTGGACGCCGTCCGGGCTTCGTCCGTGGCGACACTTGCAAGCTTCGTGCCGGAGGGATGCCGTGCCTACTTACCAATACCGTTGTGAGAAGTGTGGCGAGACGTTCGAACATGTTGAACATCTCGCGGAGCATGAAACCGCTCACCCGCCCTGTCCAAAATGTGGAAGCGAACAGGTTCAGCATGCGCCCACGTCATTTGTAGCTAAGACGTCGAGCAAGAGTTGAGCCCGGTCCGCCAGCATCAATTCACTTTTTTGTGCGGTGATCCTTCCCGAGGCGAGAGACGCCTGCCCGGGGGATTAACGGCGGCGTATAAAACTTGTTCGCTGGCTAAATTGGCTGAGTTCGGCCAGAAACGGACACTTGACGTTAGCGCCCCGATCGTTGACACAATTGGATTTGCCATTAACCGTCTCGTTCCCCCGTACCGCATTTGACCTCACTTTCCGGCCCGCTTGCACGCCCGCGAGTGTGGTGCCGGCTCAGAGAATCGACCGATAGGTGCCGCCCTCGACGCGCACCGCAGCCCCGTTGGATGCCGCGCCGAGCGGACTGGCCAGCAACGCCACCATCGCGGCAATTTCGTCGGCCTCGATCATGCGGGCGATGAGGGAACTAGGGCGATACGTGTCGAAGAAGTGCGCTTCAATTTCCGCATCGGTCATATCGGGTCGCGGCGCGGTCTGCCGGAGATACGCCACGATGCCTTCAGAGCGCGTAGCGGACGGCAGTACGCTGTTGACGGTCACGCCCGTCCCTTTCGTCAGCTCCGCCATTCCGCGCGAGACTGCGAGTTGCGCCGATTTGCTGACACCGTAGTGCACCATGTCCGGTGGCGTGAATGCACCGACTTCGCTGGACATGAAGATCACACGCCCCCAGTTCTTCGCAAGCATGCGGGGAAAGTAGTGACGTGACAGCCGGACACCGGACATCACGTTGACGTCGATCATTCGCAGCCAGTCGTCATCGGTGATCTCCGCGAACGGCTTGGCTTCGTAGTAGCCGAGGTTATTCACGAGAATATCCGTATCAGGCTGTGCGTCGATCAGTTCTGCGACACCTCGCTCGCAGCTCACATCTGCGACGATTGCACGCACACTGCCGCGACGCGCAGCCGAGATCTCGGCTGCGGCTGCATCGAGCTTGTCGCGTTGCCGCCCGGTGATCGTCACCGCCACGCCTTCGCCGGCCAACGTTCGCGCGATCGCCATGCCGATGCCGGCAGTGGCGCCGGTGACGATCGCAGTTTTTCCTTCAAGTTGCAGATCCATGGTTTGCTTCTCCTTTATTCATCGAGGAACCAGCAATGCCGGTCCGTTGCGCGGCGTTACTTCAGCCGCTTCAGCATTTCATTGGCGACGTCGAGTGCTGACGCCGGGTTTTGGCCGGTTATCAATTCGCGATCGGCCACCATGTGAGCGGTAAACGGCACCTCGTTGCTGCTGTAGATTCCACCTGCGCGTTGCAATGCAGTTTGCGGATAGAACTTCATCATGCCGCCGCCGAGCAGTCCTTTGGCTTGCTCTTCTTCCGCGTTGCTGATCACCGTCATCCGATAACCGGCGTAGAGCCATTTCGGATCGCCATCGCCCACGTTTGCGGCCGCGAGCTTGCGTGTAAAGCCCTGCGCATCGGGCAGCGTCGACAGCAGCGCGATCGGGCCGTGGCAGACGAGCGCCGTGGTCTTGCCGCGCGCGTGAAAATCGGCCAGCAATCTGCCCACGGCGGCGCTGGTCGACAGGTCCTGCATCGGCGCGTGGCCACCGGGAACATAGACGGCATCGAAGTGCGCGTAACCGATTTGCTCCACCCGCGCCAGGCTGATCACCGGGGAATGCGTGCGCGACGTGATTTGCAGTTTGTCGAGCAACGCCCGGTAGTCGCGCGTCGCCTTGTCGTCGCCGTTGAAGTACATCTTGTCGGCCGACGTGGCGTCCATCGTCGGTGCCTTGCCCTGCGGCGTGGCGAAGGTCACCTGATGGCCGGCATCGAGCAGCGCTTTCACGGGCTGCATGAGTTCGTTCAGGTAGAAGCCCGTCGTGAAGACCTTGCCGTCCTTCAGATCGAGGTGGTCGGAATCCGACAGCACCACGAGCACGTTGGCAGCGTGAGCGCCGTATGCCGTCATGCCGAGCACGGCGGCCACGGCGAGCTTGCGCATCGAATGCATGGTTGTCTCCATGGGGAATGTCAGGCCTTGCCGGAACGGTTCAGCAAGAGGTGGCGAATGGCCGCCCCGACACCGGCGGCCGACTGCGGGTTCTGGCCGGTCACGAGGCATCCGTCGACGACGACCTTCGCGGTCCAGTTCGGTACCGGATGGTGAAGCGCGCCGCGCTGCATCAAGGTGCTTGCGAGCAGGAAGGGCACGACGCGATCGAGCTGGACCGCCCGCTCTTCTTCATCCGTGAAGGCGCTGAGGTTCTTGCCTGCGACGAGGTAAGTACCATCGCCGAGCTTCAAGTCGACCAGCGCGGCCGGTCCATGACATACCGCGGCCACGACGCCACCCGCCTCATAGATTTCGCGAGTCACCTTCTGCACGTCGGGATTGCCTGGAAAGTCCCACATCGCGCCGTGGCCGCCGGCAAAGAAGACAGCGGCATATTTCGACGCATCGACGTCGCCCAGCCGCTGCGTATGGCGGAGCGCGTCGCGGAAATCACGGTCGTTCCAATAGCGCGCATTGATTTCATCGGTCAGGTCGAGACCGTCGACGGGCGGCTCGCCGCCCTGGATCGACGCGAACTCGACCGGGATGCCGGCCACGTCGAGTTCAGCGAGCGGATGCGTTACTTCGCCGAGGTAAAAGCCGGTCGGCTCGCCGGTCGAGCCTTTCGTCGCGTGGCTCGTGAGGACGAACAGCACCGACAGATCGTCGCGGTCACGGTGTTCATCATTCATGGTCTGCTCCTTGATTTGCGTGGATGACCCAACGACGCAGTCACAATGCCGCCACTGTATTTGGATCAATCAAGGAGATAAACTTGGTTGAAAGTAAATCTTTTGTTCTTCGGAGGACAAGATGGCGAGAAGATTCGACCATCTCGGTGATGTGGAAGCATTCGTCACGGTGATCGAAAAAGGTTCCATGACCGCGGGCGCGGTTGCACTCGGCAGCACGCCTTCTGTCCTGAGCCGGGCCATTACGCGTCTGGAGACCCGGCTGGGCGTGCAGTTGCTGCGCCGGTCGACTCGACGGTTGAGCCTGACGGAGCATGGGCGGCTCTATCTGGAGCAATCGCGGGCGGCGTTTGCGCTGATCGACGACGCCGAACGGGCCATCCAGGGACATGGCGGCACGTTGACAGGTCATGTCCGGCTCAGCGTACCGACGACGTACGGACACTATCGTCTGCCGCCGGTGCTTAGACGGTTTACCCAGGAACATCCTCACGTTCGCGTGGAGCTGAATATCGCGAACCGGAACGTGGATCTGGTGGCCGAAGGTTTCGACCTCGCGATTCGCCTGGGCGAATTGCCGGACAGCGGCCTCGTCGCGCGCAAGCTCGAGGACGCGGCGCTGTGCCTCGTCGCGTCGCCCGGGTACGTGGCCGCGGCCGGCATGCCGGAAAACGTGGCCGACCTCGAGCAGCATCTTTGCTTGCCCTTCATGCTGCCCAGCAGCGGCCGTATTGCGCCATGGGTGTTCCGGGAAGGCGATCACGACGTGGATTGGCTACCGCCTTCGAATGTCGCGGTCTCCGACGACGTACTGGGTGTCGTATCGATGGCGCTGAGCGGCGCCGGCATCTGCCAGACCTATGACTTCATCGTTCAGGACCGAATCCGGGATGGCAAGCTCGTGGAAGTGCTGCCCCGTCTGCGAGGGCGCACACGGCCGTTCTCGGTCATCTATGCGCCGCATCGCCGCCTGTCTGCCGCTTCCCGTGCGCTGATCGACATGCTGATCGCGTCAGCCGCCGCCGCTTGACCCGATTGCGACACGGGTCCACCAACGACATCGCATCGCGATTCATCCTGCTTGGCAGCCGTGAGCGCATCGCACTGTTCGACTGCGCCGCCTCCTCCGAGATACGCAGGAAGGGCACGTCTGATTCGAAGCTGACAGCGGTTAGCACGGCCGCGCGAAGCATGGACAATCCGCAATACAGCAGCCCAGGCTGAATCCCCTTTTGCATGGACCACTGGAGGCGCACCGCAAAGAGGCGCTCGGCGTAACCGTTTCAGCTTGCAACCGCCCATCGTACTTGCATTGGCTTGAGAGCCCGTTGTGGGTCGGCTTCGGCCGACCGCATCAGGCGGCAGTCGGCCAGGAGCGGCCGGTCGACAAGAGTGCGTGAATCGTCGACAATCCGAGCAACCAGCCTAGTTCTTAATGCCGACAACAAAGGTGGCCCATCCCGCGGACCATCAATAAAACACTCTCGCAAATGCTGTTTAACAAAAGACCCGAATTTCGACGCCGACCGCCGAGTCCGTATCGCGAAGGAAGTATGGTCAATCGTGCGACCATGCTGTTCTCGTGGCTAGGTCGGGGAATATTCGGTCTCTTAAGCATTGTCTTGTTACTCGCGACGGCAGTGGCAGCGCCTGGAGCGGACTTGCCAACATCGAAGAAAGGGTGGTTCGCATTGGCTGCCATCATCGGTGGTGGCGTCCTTATTTGTATTGTTGTAGTTCGCTGGCTGCACCTTCCGGTTACTCAGAAAAGGTAATATTGCTTTTTTGCATAGAGACGCTTGCGAGGGATGCTGGACCTCATGAGGCTGAGTGCGGCCATGAAGCGTCGTTTGTCAATGTCAAAGAAGGCCCGACACTCAGATGTCGGCATCGCTCCGTTACTGGCCGTTTCCCTCCTTGGCCCCGAACGGCGTCAAGCCCCAAATAGCGGTCGAGTATCGTGCCGCTTTAGTCGCAGCCGATGGCAACGCACTGGCTGGAGACGTCAGATGCCGCGAAGCCCTAGTCAGGTTATCGGCGAGAAGTATCATCTCAAGCAAAAAAAATGACCCTGTCCTCGTTTATCATTTGCGCCACCACATGCGACCAAAGAAAAGGTAGGCGACTATGGACCAGATCATGCTGCATACATTTGAGTCTGACGTTGACAGGATCGCAGAGAAGTTGATCGAAGCATTTTCCCTGAAATTCGAGGGAGCCGCCGCGAAACTCAACGACTCGCTCATTCGCTGGCTTGACTATCGCCTTCGTTACATTGATCCGAAACCCCGAGAGATTGTACGTTCGATCGGGTTCGACAGTCGTGTACCGGCCGAAGCAAACCAAGCGCTCTCCAATTTTATTCGCATTGCGGAAACCGGCGGCGATCTTAACCCCTATGTCACAAAGACCGTTAAGAGCAATGATTCGAGCGGCGCAAAGCGTCAAATACGAACCGATGGTTTGTGGGCTGACTGGAATATTCATCACGCTCATCTAACGGAAACGCCATTGGCAGCTGGCGCGGAGTTCTCTGATCGCTCCGACTGGCTATTGTTCTTTATCGCATTACCTACTCAGATTGGCCTTATCGACGTACGTTCTCACAATGAACCTGGAATATTTCAAGCGGTGAACCTAGTGGAGAAGGCGATCGAGTCCTGGTCCGACCATTTTGAGATGTATAGATTGAAAGGTGTAGCTGGACTTGCACGCCCTCCTGCTTCTGATGCAAATTCGATCAAGTCTCTTCGCGCTGGTGGTGTCGCTGGTTTGCTAGAAATCGCCGGTAAAGTCTATATGCCTCCAGGTTTTGGCGTGACAACCGCGGCCACTTCAACGCGCGTCTCGCTAGAGCGAAACAAGGTCAAGCAACTAGCGCGAGCTGTTGGCGATTTTCTTTCCTTCCATGGAGAACTCGTTCGTTCCTCTCTGGCGGAGGGTAAGCCTCATCCCACCTTGTCCCTTCGCGTATCCGACCACGGACGCCTCGTGGCCTATTCCGAGACTGAAAAGCGAACTGAAAGCATCCCCGCAAACGGACGGAGTACGGCTCGCACCGAACTTGAAGAAAGACTGCTGCCACAATGGACAGCTGACCGTTTGGTCGCCCACCTCGCGGCAGTCGGAAGCCCGACGGTGAAGTCAACGCACTGAACGGGAGCATTGACTGGGAAGCGTCGACAACGCCAGCCAGCGTACGACCGCTGCACATCCAAAAGCGACACTGGGCTGTAGACGAAATAACTGACCGCTGAGGGTCGGTTTGAGACGGTCCCGTGCTGCCGGGACCGCAGCTGGCCGAGTCCGGGAAGAGACATTTATGCATGGGAGTAAAATCGTCAACAATCGGCCGCCAGGTCTGGCGGCCGTTTTCGGTTTGCGAGACGAAGCGATGAAGGTAACGATTGCGTACATCGAAGAACCTCCGTTCGGCTGGACCGAAGCGGATGGCACCGCTACCGGTGCAGATATCGAGCTCGCTGGGACGATCCTGCGACAGATCGGCGTCACCAGGATCGAGCATTGCCTGACGACGTTCAGCGAATTGCTATCCGGCGTTGAAGAAGGTCGTTGGGACATGAACGTTCCTCTCTTTGTGACGCCGCAGCGTGCCAATACTGTGGCGTTCAGCGTGCCGGTGTGGGGAATCGAGGACGGCTTTCTGGTTCGACCAGGAAACCCGAGAGCGCTCAGTAGCTATTCCTCAATCGCCGAATGTCCCGATGCGCGCCTCGGCATCATTGCCGGACAGGTACAGCATGATTCGGCGACGGCGTCAGGCGTAAGTCAGGAGCAAATCGTCATCTTCGAGCAACAAGCCGACGCGATCGTGGCCGTTCTCTCTGGCGCGATTGACGCATATGCGAGTACGGCCTTGGGAAATCGAATTGTTGCGAGCCGGATGGGCAACTCGGTGATCGAGGCCGTTGCGCACGAGCCGGAAATGAACGGCAGACAGCGGACGCCTCCGCTGGGAGCGTTTTCATTTAACCGAGAGAACGGGGATCTTTTAAAAGCGGTTAATCAGCAACTTCGTTCATATCTCGGTTCGCCAGATCATCGCGCTCGCATGGCGAGATTTGGGCTGACAGATAGTGAGATCGATCCAGCTGTCTTGAACGCAGGATAGGTCGGCTTTCGGCCACGAGGGGACCCTCGGTATTGACCCGCAGGTGACCGCTATGGGACGCCTGACGGACAAATTGGCTGAACAGCCTCTGACACGCTTTCGTCGTGCGCGATTCGAAGTGACGCACTGGAAACCGCCCGGTCTAGGCAGCCGGATTGCGCCTCAAGGAACGGGATCTCCGGCACTGGCAGCGCGCAGGCGATCAAAATCAAGAATAACGATTTCCCCGAACTTCAGATCGACGATACCCTGACTCTCAAGGTTCTTGAGTAGCTGGTTCGTCGTCTGCCGAGTAAGCGAAACCATTGAAGCCAAGGTATCTTGCGAGAGCCTTATCCTGCTCTGTTCCGCATTAATCCCTCCGTAGCCACAAGCGATCAGCAATAGGCGACTTGCCAGGCGCTGGGCGGCGGGTAACAGTATCATGGCTTCGTTGTTCTCAAAGGAGATCCGGATTTTTTGCGCCATCAACAAGCCAAAATGTCGCCAGTAAGTAGGATGAGCTCCAAGCAGGGTTTCCAATGCGGGACCGGGTACGTGAAGCACAAGAGTCTTACCGATTGCTGAGGCATCGTGCGGGCGAGGCAGTCCATCGAACATTGAGACTTCCCCAATCCAGGCGGTCGGGCCAAGTACGGCGAGCAACGCTTCTTTTCCATCCGCTCCGACGGTGCCGATCGACAATGCACCATCGAGAATCGCGTACAGGCCGAACGACCGTTCTCCTCGCCGATAGAGCGGTTGCCCCTTCTTTAATCGGACCAGATCAGAGCGAGCGACAAGATAGTCCTGAAGCTCGATCGGCAAATCCTTGAACCACGGTGTTGTTGCAAGTTGTGGTCGATAGCGTTGTACATCGGAATTCATACGATCCCAATCTGTCGGGTAGCTGATAGATATTAGCCTGCTTTGACGACATGATCGGGGCTCATATCTGACGGCGCGGGAAGGTGATCGCGGGCGTCAGCCCTGTTCGAGCGGCCCGAGTGGCAGCGATGGCAAAACGCCTGGGTATGCCGTCACACGCGAGCTGAACGAATGACTCCCTCGAGGAACATAGTCGTGGAACATAAACATATTCCGGGTCTTGTCGATGTCATCAAGGTGGATCAGCCTGCCGACATCCTTCAAATCGCGCGTGATGGCACGCTAGACCGCGCCTTTGGGACGGGCAAGCCGTTTCTCAACAGTCTGTTGGTCCGCCGCATACTCGGGGTGCTGTCCCTCAAAGGTCATCGATTCCCGACGATGAGCGCGAGAAAGGCAACTGGACGCGAGATCCAACAGGACGCGTTGTGGCAAAGACTCAATGCCATCGCACCGGATATCCGCACCGCTCCTGCCGACCTGGAGCCATTGGCAGCGTGGGTTCGCGACACAAACACCGACGTTGCAGTCGGGCCGCTTGTGCAACAGGTCATAGGCCGTTTATTCAGTCCCACCTTTGAAGCTGGCGAGGCCACCTGGGCCGCCGCTGAAGTGATTGCTGCATCGCTTGCGCCGGGGAATGCGCTGCGCAATCTGGTCTGGCAAGTGACCGGTAAGGTGACGCGTGCCAAGGCGTTACTCGCTTCGATGGTCGGTGGTGACCTTGCAGGCGTCCACGCGGTCGGCGTAGCAATACACAATGTCGTAAAAGGCCTGAATCAAATGCGTGATCTTTATCTCGACGCCGCGGTGCGGCAGACACTCACGCCCGAGATGGCTAGCCGTCGCTGCCTTTTCGCCCCGGCCGTGGTCCTTCGTCAAGCGACAGAGGGGGGAACGGTCGGTGGCTGCCCCTACTCTGCGGGTACGCTTCTGCTGTTGGAACTAGAGAAGGCTCGGCAGACGGGTGGTGACGAATCGATGATTTTTCTTGCCGACACCTGGAGTCGCTGCCCGGCCGAGCAATGGGTGCCTGCGATGCTGGAAGGCGTATGGAGACGAGCCACAAGCGCTCACGAACAGTAAGATCCGCTTCGTTTGCGCCGTAGCCGGTGTGTACACGTCGAGCAAGCATATCGGCGGTCGAGATATCCTCCTGGTCATTTGGTCGTTGGTTTCCTGAAGAACAAGCGCTGCCCCAAAACCAAGGGGAGACTGCGGCGGCTCAACATCGGGGGGCTGGTTCATGGCAAACAAGGGTCATCGGCGCGAACGATGCCAAGGGCCGCTCGGGGTCGGGTTGAGCCAGTCGCAGTCCGCCGGGACTGCGGCCGGCCGAGTCCGGCGGCGGATTCAACCGGTCGATGCAACACACTAGACGCTGCGTAAGCAGTGGAGGTGTTGCAAATGAAGCAGCGGCGCAGGATCTACTACACTGAGACTCAAAAGGCACTGATGTGGGAGCGGTGGCGCAAAGGTGACACGCTCCATCAGATTGCCCAACTGTTCGATCGCCACCATTCCTCTATTCAGGGGATTCTTGCCAGAACTGGCGGAATACAGCCAGCGCCTCGACACCGCTCCCAGCTTGCCTTGACGCTTGCCGAGCGCGAGGAAATCTCGCGCGCAGTCGTCGCCGGCCAGTCGATTCGATCGATAGCGGCGCGATTAGGACGTGCACCATCTACGATCAGCCGCGAGGTGCAGCGAAATGGCGGAAGGCAGGACTATCGGGCGAGCCAGGCCGACGCGCTCGCCTGGGACCGCGCACGGCGCCCAAAGACATGTAAGCTGGTCAGGAATCGGACACTCGCCCAGGTTGTGGCAAGCAAGCTCCGATTGCAGTGGTCGCCGGAGCAGATTGCGGGTTGGCTCAAGCACGTGTATGCGGTCAACAAGGACTATCAGGTGTCGCACGAGACTATCTATCGGAGCCTCTATATCCAGGCCCGTGGTGCGCTGAAAAGAGAGCTGCTGGAACACCTGCGCCGTTCTCGGGCCATGCGTCGATCGCGTCAACACACACTGAAGAGCGAGGATCGTACGAACATCCGCGATGCCATATCAATCAGTGAACGCCCGGGCACTGCCGAGGACCGAGCAATACCCGGGCACTGGGAAGGCGATCTGCTGTTCGGCAACGCCAACAGTCAGATTGCAACACTCGTCGAACGCCAGACTCGGTTCGTGATGTTGGTAAAGATCTCCAGCAAGGACTCTGAGGCTGTCGTCAATGCTCTGATAAGACACGCCGGCAAGCTACCACAGGAATTGTATAAATCGCTGACGTGGGATCGGGGCACGGAGATGGCTGGCCACAAGCGCTTCACTGTCGCGACGGACATCAAGGTCTACTTCTGCGATCCCCAGCATCCCTGGCAACGCGAGCCTATCCGAACCTTTGTGTGTGAGGCATAAACTGATGGCCAAGGAGCCACTTTATGCCACGCAAACGCAAGGAAGAAGTGACGATTGAGCCGGGCAAGGGCTTGAACCTGGACCCGGAACTGATCAAGCAACTGGTGCCCGGGACGCTGGACCGCGCAACGATCAACGAGCAGCTCGCTGCGCTCAAGAAGGCGATCTTCGAGCGCGCGCTGGGCGGCGAGTTGACGCACCACCTGGGCTACGAGAAGGGCGAAGCCAAGCCGGTAGGCCGCACGAACCATCGCAATGGCACCAGCCGCAAGCGCATCGCGACCGACGACGACCTGCTCGACGTCGAGATTCCGCGCGACCGCGAAGGCACCTTCGATCCGGTGCTGATCGCCAAGGGCGAGCGACGCTTCACCGGCTTCGACGACAAGATCATCGCGATGTACGCACGCGGCATGAGCGTGCGGGAGATTCAGGGTTTCCTGCTGGAGATGTACGGCATCGAGGTGTCGCCGGACTTCATCAGCACGGTGACCGATGCCGTGATCGACGAAGTGCGCGAATGGCAGCAGCGGCCGCTCGAGCCGATGTACCCGGTCGTGTTCTTCGACGCCTTGCGAGTCAAGATCCGCGACGAAGGCGTCGTGCGCAACAAAGCGATCTACCTGGCACTGGGCGTGCGCCGCGACGGCACACGTGACGTGCTGGGCCTCTGGATCGAGCAGACCGAGGGGGCTAAGTTCTGGCTGCGGGTGGTGAACGACCTGAAGCTGCGCGGCGTGCAGGACATCCTGATCGCCGTGGTCGATGGCCTGAAGGGCTTCCCGGAAGCGATCAACACGGTGTTCCCGGAAACGACGGTCCAGACCTGCATCGTGCATCTGATCCGGAACTCGCTGGACTTCGCCAGCTGGAAAGACAGGAAATCGGTCGCAGCGGCGCTCAAGGAGGTCTACCGGGCACCGTCGGCCGAAGCAGCCGCCGTGGCGCTGGATGCGTTCGATACGAGCCCGTGGGGTACGAAATACCCCCCGATTGCCGCACTCTGGCGCCGGGCCTGGGATCAGGTGATTCCGTTCTATGCCTTCGCGCCCGACATCCGGAAAATTGTATATACGACCAACGCGATCGAGTCGCTGCACATGCAGCTTCGGAAGATCATCAAGGCGCGCGGCCACTTCCCGTCGGACGAGGCCGCGCTCAAACTGATCTGGCTGGCCCTGCGCAACGTCGTTGCCAAGTGGACCGGCTCCCGGCACGATTGGAAGAACGCCATGACCCAGTTTGCGCTGCTTTACCCGGAACGATTCAACATTGGAGTCTGAATCTCAACCCGCCTCACACACGAAATTCCGGATACCTCCTGCCGACACGGTTGCCGGTGCGCAGGCCAGCGCCAATCTCTACTCGCTCGTCGAAACCTGCAAGGCGAACGGCATCGAACCGTATCGCTACCTCGTCTGGCTGTTCACGAAGCTGCCTCTCGCTGCAACCGCCGACGACTACGCGGCCCTCATGCTATGGAGCATGCCTGCCACTCCAAACCTCTGATGGGCGTCGTTAAAAGACCGCATACGCTTCACCTATACGCCCGGACGAGGTACCAAGCTCGCTGACAAACTGTTCGCCGGCATCCGCAAGGGCGCGGTCCTGATGACGGACGGCTACGAACCCTACAACGACATCGCGCAGCGTTACGAGCTCGAACACCTTGGGAGCACGTGAAACGCTACTTCGTCAAGGCGGAGGACAGCGTACCGAAAGCCGCGCGCAAATCGGATCTACTCGCGTCGCGCTTCATCAAGCTGATTGGCAGGCTGTTCGCCGCGGAGGCGCGCACCGAAACGTGGGAGGTCGAGCGCCGACAGCGTTTGCGACGGCGATACAGCGTCCGTGTACTCGATGCCATCCATGCGCTTGCACTCGAGCAATCGCCGGGCGTCATGCCGAAAAGCTTGCTCGGCAAGGGGCTGACCTATCTGCGTGAGCAATGGCCGAAGCTGATCCGCTACGTCGAGAACGGCAACTGGCCCATCAGCAACAATCCCTGCGAGAACTCGATTCGCCAGTTCTGCGTTGGACGCCGCTCGTGGTTGTTCGCCGACACCGTTCATGGCGTCGAGGCGAGCGCGAACCTTTACTCGTTGGTCGAGACGTGCCGCGCGAATCGCATTGATCCCTACCGCTACCTCACTTGGCTGTTCCAGCGTCTGCCGCTGGCAAAGAGCGTCGACGACTACGACGCGCTGTTGCCCTGGATGATGCCCGCCGATCTCCGCTGACCCACGTTCCTGCCACATCTCACGCGCCTCGCCATCTCACTCTGAGGGGCGTCGCTGATGGATCGCATACGATTGAATTCATCAAATTCCCGGCAATTCATCTAATATTTTTTTGCTTTACCTAAATTTGTTTACCTGCAAGCATTACTCCGCGGTTCGAGAAGAACTGCATGGATTCCGAACATTTCTTTCGGATCTCCTTAATTTTCCATACATGGAGCTTCAGATGAAGATCGAAAACAAGATGATCATGAAAGGTGCACAAAGCAAAATCGTCCACGCGATTACCACTGCCCTGAAGTGACGGCAGCGTAGTGAATTGTCGACGGCGGATCCCGGGATCCGCCATATCGGACCGAGGCGACCGATGAGCCCCATCGAACAGAACGGCGACCTGCTTCAGATGTTCAATCCAGACGGCGTCCGGCTGGCCAACGAGACCGTTCGGCCGGTATTTCCCGATCTCGTCGATAAACTGGCTTCCGACATTTACGGATACGCGTATCGCCGACCCGGCCTTGATCTGAAGACACGGCACCTCGTCACGCTCGGGGTAATCAGCGCCATGGGCGGCTGCGAGAATCAGTTGCGTTTTCAACTTGGCGCCGCCCTGCACCTCGGCATACCGATCGAACAAATTCGCGAGGTATTCATTCAGGTGCAGGTTTTTGCCGGGAACGCACGGGCGTTCAACGCGGCAGCCATTTTCAAATCCGTTGCCGACGAGTTTCAGAAGAGCGAATAGCATGATGCCCTCGACCCGATGGCAACTGATCGTGACTTATGTGTTCGCCGACGCGGCCGTGACGGTTTCGTCGCGCATCCTGCAGTTCTATGCCACGTGGCTTTTGCTGAAGGACATCGCAAGCCCGTCGGCGCTCACGCTGACGCTGATCGCGACGTGGGCGACGACCTTGCTGTTCCTTCCATTCGTGGGCGTTGTCGCCGAGCGAATCCGCAAGAGTACCGTGTTGCTGGGTGCATCGCTGCTCGCACTTGCATCGGTGATCCCGGTCGTCGGCGGCGCACGTACGCTTCACGCCACCCACGCGAATTGGCTTGTCGTCGTTATCGTCATCGCCAGCGTGACCTCGAGCATCGCCGTGGCGGCCCTGATGCCGCTGAGCACCCCGCTGATACCCGAGATTTCGCCCGATGCCGACGAGGTTCGCAGCGGCTTGCGCCTGAAGGCATCGGGTTTCATCCTGAACATCCTGTTCGGCCCGACGCTGGCGGGCTTCATGATCGGGGCGTTCGGAGGCGAGTCCGCGCTCTGGCTGAGTGCCGCGAGCAGTTGTCTCGGCGTCGTGGCCTCGCTCGTCTTCCACATGTCGTTCAGTGCGGTGCAGCCCGTGCGAACGCGTGCCGGGCCGGCACCGTCGTTCTTCCGGGACCTGCGCCACGGGATGCAACGGGTACTCGGCATTCGAGCCGAGCGGGCGATCGCGGCGGCGTCGCTGCTCGCCAACATGCTGTTCGTCCCGTTCGTATTCTTCCTGTTGCCAGCCAAGGTTCTCGCGGAGGGCGGCACGATGCTGAACGTGGCCTGCATCGAGCTATCATTGGGCGCGGGCGTATTGGGGGCTTCTGCCTTGCTGATCCAGCAAGCCCGGCGCATCGCTTCCGATCATGCAATTTCGAGCGTCGGCATCGGAATGATCGGCGCCTCCATTTTTGCGTTCGGTTGCACGCACCATCTCGTCACCTGGTGCGTGCTGGGTTTCGCATTGGGTGTCGGGTTGACGACGTTCAACGTTACCGTCAATTCGAAGCGGGCGATGGCGATTCCGGAAGGACACCGCACCGGCATGGAATCGAGCCTGATGTTTCTTTGCACCGCTGCCGCTCCTTTCGGCATCTGGATATCGGGCGTGGCCCTCAAGACACTGTCGCCCGACGCCGTCATCATCTACGGCAGCGAACTTTTCGTGCTTGCACTCCTCTGCATCGTCTTTTCCAGGCCGTTGAGGCTCATGCTCAATTCCGGAGATAGTGGCTTGCCCCACTATCTCCAAACCAATCGAGAACTGTTCGACCTTCAATCACTGTCATGACCTATCCCTTTCTTCCGCTGGCGGGTGTGGCTTCGTCGCTGTCGACGGGGTTCAAATCCCAACTGAAGTCCGCGTACGAGGATCTGCTCGAACAGCTCACGGCCCACGCGCCGGCGCTGTTTCCCGACAGCGTCCACGCGCACTTCGCAGCCTTGCAGCCCGCCGGATTCAATGGATTTCACAGCTTCGCTTACCACTATGTGATCCGCTTGGCGGAGCTGAACAAGTTGCCGGAAGCGTCGCGCCTGCTCATGGTCATGGCGCGCGACCGATACGAAACGCTGCCTCGATTCACGCCGGCGTCGCGCATCGATCGCGAGTTGCTGCGTGAGGTGCTGGACGAAATCTCGGGCGGCACCTCCTATACGGAGATTGTCTTGCGGCCTCTGCCCCGGGAAAAGGAGCAACTCGCGGAAGCGGCCATGACACACGGCGTTCGGGTGCTTGAAGCCGCTTATGCGGAACTCGCCGCGGAGATCGAGATCCTCGCCGGCTCGATCGTCTTTTTTGAATCCGCCGGTGCGACCAGCGAGCGTGCGTTATCGCTAACGGGTGACAAGCTTCAATCGATGATTCTCGTGAACGGGGAGATCGACCTGAGCTGGATCTTCCTGCTCGACAAGCTGGTTCACGAGGCGGCGCATACCTACCTATATGGCATCAATCTGCGCGAGGAACTCGTTCACAACAGCCCGGAAACAAAGTATGCGTCTCCGCTGCGTCGGGATGCCCGCGACATGCTTGCGATCTATCACGCGACGTTTGTCATACAACGCCTATTGGTTGCGTTTACGCGCATTCTTGAGCGTGCGGTGCTATCTGACGCCGATCGGGCCACGATCAAGGAGATGCTCGGGCTGTACCATGCCCGGCTCGATGCCGGCTTCTCGACGATCGAGCGTCATGGCGTTTTGTCCGACGTCGCGCGGGAATTGATTCATGAGGGGCAGGATTGTGCGAAATCGCTGGCGTCCTGCTGATTGAGGCTGCGTGCCAAAGCGCCCAAGCTGCTCGACCGCAAATCAGGGCTGTTGCGGGAAGGCAAAGACGCTACTGCAAAGTCACGGTGGATTTGCGCGCATCGGGACAGACGTGCAGTCGCCACCGCGTGCTCCGGTTGATGCGGTCGGTTAACGACTGAGAATTCAACGCTCCCCCGGTTTCGCCACTGCAAGACTAACCAGACGCAAAAACTCATCTTTCTCTGTCCTCGAATTCATCGGGAATCGCTCGAACCATTCGGTCCGGCGCAAATCGGCGTAGAGCCCGGTCGGATCTTCGTGAAAATGAAGGAATGCTTTACTGCTGCAATAAAATACTCCTCGCGACCTTTCAGTCAGTTTCGGTATCTCGCGCAATCGACGCAACACACTTTCGAGTCGATCAAGCGCGTCGGGGCCAGCGTGTTTCATATCGCATCCTTTACCAGTATGCATCTGGCGCAATGATACCGATGTCCGCCATGCAGTGCGGAAACGGACATTCCGCTGGCCCAAAAGATCGCGGCCCTCTCGCTTCCCGGCCCATGCAATCACCGGTTTACAGTGTTCTTAGGCCGTTGAATCCCAGGAGTCGAACGACTGAATTCGGGCGTCGAATCGAACTTGGCGAAAGAGCAGATTGGGCGTGAGTGTGCGTTGCCGACGAGCAGTGTCGGACGGCGGCTTCCTGGCAAGCTACCTTGCATCCGCGACCGGCAGCTCCGGGTCGATTGCGGATTCAACCGGGGCCGTTATCCAAGATTGAAATGGCCCGAAGAAATAAGGCAGGTCAGGGAAATAGATGGCAAATTCTAGACTGACGATACGTCCTCCTCGCGCCCGAGTACTGAGGCTGGCACATTTCAGCCTTCAGAAGATCCGGGGATGCCGCGTCGCCATCGGCGCTTCGGGCATGTGCACTTCGAGGTTACGCCTTGAAGGATCGCGGTAGCGCCAATCCGTGCTTCCGGAACAGGCGGGCGAGATAGGACGGTGAATCGAGACCGACCGCTGCCGCCGCCATAACGACCGTCATGCCGGGTGATTGCAATAGCTGCGTGGCGTGATGCACACGCTGCCGCGATTGATAGTCGACGATGGATTCGCCAGTGACGTCGCGAAACAGGCGCGTCAACGTGCGCCGTGACAGACCGAACTCGTAGGCAATGCGATCGAGCCCCATCGATTGATCGAGTGTCGCGTCGAGAAATCCCCGAATGTCTTTCACGAGTTCACGGCGCGCGTCGATGGGTGTCAACGGCAGATGGCCCGCGATCAGTCCCGCTTCGACGCACGTGGCCGCCAACGTCTTGTTAGTCAGTTCCCGCCGATAGGCCGCGAGTTCGCCGACGTCGTGCTGACCGGTGTCGGTGGCGAGACGCACCGCGTTGAGCAGCGCCAACGGCGCGGACCGGATGGCAATCTTCGCGCACGACAGGCTTCTTTGCGCCTTGCGCTCGCAGAACGCGACGAAATCACTCGCCACATAGACGGCGACGTGTTCCTGCTCCTTCCGATAGCCGTGCGTATCGTGCAGGCGCTGCGGCGGCACCACGACAAACGACTTGGGCGCCAGGCGCAAGGGCGAGGCGTTCGATTCGACGTTCAGGATCAGTTGGCCGGTGCGCGGCAGCAAGAACATGTACTCGTCATGTTCGTGGGGCTGCGTGCGGTAATCGCCGATCGAAACCTGCCGAACATCGGCAATGCGATTTTCGGACAAGTGGGTATTGGCGGTCGGATAGTGCTTCACGAATTTACCCTTGGGCGCTCCATGCGGTGGGTAGCGACTGGCCATAGCGGGCCTTGTGGACCGCTGTATCAATGGGATGTCCCAGTATAGCGGTACAACCTTCCGTGCACGTAGCCGGGCACTCACGCAGCCAGCCAAGCCCGGTTCTCAGGGAAAACACGGGTGTGCGCGGACTCCCGCGCGGTGGGCCGGACGCCCGATTGGCCCGGTTGTGTGCTTGTCGTGGCCCAATAGGCGGCGAAACTTTGGTTCCCGTTCGGCATGCTGGCGTCACTTACACGCTGGAGCCAGTTCATGTCGGTCGAGAATGTCCCGTCCTTGTTGCCTCATTCCCCCAATGCCACATCCCGGTTACCCCCGCACGGTGGCATGCATTTCGTGCGCGTCTTTCCCGCAGGGCAGGGCGGCGGCAACCCCGCGCCCGTCGTACTGGATGCGGATTCGCTGTCGGCGGACGAGATGATGGCGATCGCCGCGCGCTACGGTCACGAAAGCGCATTCGTGTGCGCACCGCGTGATACGGGCAGCACGTATCGTCTGCGCTTCTTCGTCCCCCAGCACGAGATGGAGATGTGCGGTCATGCGACGCTCGGCGCATTGTGGCTTCTGCGGCGGCTTGGCCGCTGGACATCCCGCGTCGCGACGCTCGAGACGTTGAGCGGCATCGTCGACGCTCGCTTTGACGAAAGCACGCAATCCATCGAAGTGAGCCAGCCCAAAGGCATCGTGCAATCGATCGAAGACGCGCGGCTGCACGCCGCGATATGCGATGTGCTGCGCATCGATGCTGACGATCTGGATGCTCTCGGCATCGTCAACGCCACGACGAGCCGGACCAAGACGCTGATACCGATTCGCTCGGTGCAGCGACTTCATGCACTGACGCCGTCCTTCGAAAAGGTGCAGGCGCTATGTGACCAGCTCGAATCGACGGGCCTTTATCCGTTTGCGGTCGAGCGTACACAACCTCTCGAGGTGCACGCGCGCCAGTTTCCGCGCTCGTCCGGGTATCCGGAAGATGCGGCGACGGGTATCGCCGCGGCCGCGACCCTCTACGGTGCGTTGCACTACGGCCTGCTCGCGCACGGCGCGTCGGGCATGACCGTGCATCAAGGGTACGCGATGGGCAAGCCGTCCAGCATCCGGGTCGAAATGCGAGACCCCGACAACGCCGACGCGGGCTGCTGGATCAGCGGCGCAGTCGAAAGCATGATGCTGGAGCCGCAGCAATGAAGATCTTTACCAACGACCAGATCGCGGCAGTGCTCGACGTGCGCCTCGCATCGGACGCCATTCGCGATGCCTATCTTGACCTGCAGAACGGCACAGCGGCCGTTCAGCCTCGCGCACGCATCGGCTTGTCCGACGTGAAGTTCAGCGCAATGAGCGCAATGCTGGGCCTGGCCAAGGTCGCGGCGATAAAGATGTACACGACGATCGACGGCCAGTTCCGCTTTTACATCGCGCTGTTTTCGCTCGTCGATGGCGGGCTCCTCGCGATGCTCGAGGGCGATGCGATCACGGGCGTGCGCACGGCCGCGACCACCGCGCTTGCGGCCCGACATCTGGCGCGTCCGGGGAGCCGACGCCTCGGACTGTTCGGCAGTGGCGTGCAGGCGCGGGCTCATGCCGAGGCCTTGGCCGGACGAGCCGGATTGCGCGCAGTGATGATTCACAGCCGCGATGCCGTATCCGCGCATGCACTTGCCGACAGCCTCGGGCATCGGTTCGGTCTCAACGTATCGGTGGTCGATGCCGAAGCGTGCGCCGCGGCCGACATCGTTGTCGTCGCAACGCGTGCATCCGAACCGGTCATACGCGGCGAGTGGCTACGACCGGGTGCATTCGTCGCGAGTATCGGCGCGACGCGTCCCGATCAACGCGAACTCGACGACGCGTCGTTGCTCGCGGCCTCGCGCATCGTCGTGGACTGGATGCAGCAGACGCCGTTCGAAACGGGTGACCTGCTGCGCCCGTCGCGTGCCGTGATCGACAGCAGGACGATGGTGGACCTTTCGACCGTCATCGGCGCCGACGAGCAGCGCGCACGGGACGCCCCCGACATCGTGATCTACAAGGCAGTCGGCATCGCCCTGCAGGACGCGGCCGTCGCGCATATGGCTTACCTGCGGCTTGGCGCGTGACGCCTCTCGTCAATGTCGTTTGTCAAAGATACGCTTGGAGACAATCATGAGATTTCCTCTTGCTGCACGCATTGTTGTCGGGATGGTGCTCGGCATCGCGATCGGCGTTGCCTGTCACGCGATGCTGCCCAACGCGGATGCAGCCAACCAGGTCGGCGGCTATTTCTCGCTTCTCGCCGACGTGTTTCTGCGCCTGGTCAAGATGATCATCGCGCCGCTCGTGTTCTGCTCACTCGTCATCGGTGTGACGAAGATCGGCGATGTGCGCGCGGTGGGCCGCATCGGGATCAGGACGCTGGGCTGGTTTCTCTTCGCGTCGTTCATCTCGCTCGCGCTGGGCGCGCTGATCGCCAACTGGTTGAAGCCCGGCAGCGCGCTCAACCTGCCGTTGCCCGCGATCAACGCCTCGACCGGGTTGAGCACGAGCGGGCTGTCGCCCAAGGAATTCGTGGTGCATCTAGTGCCCAGCAGCATTGTGGGGGCGATGGCGAACAACGAAATCCTGCAGATCGTGGTGTTCGCCGCCTTCTTCAGCGTCGGGCTTACGACGCTGGGCGACAAGGCGCAACTCGTCGTTCGCATGCTCGACCAGGTCGCTCACGTCATGCTGAAAGTGACCGGCTATGTGATGGCGCTCGCGCCTTTCGCGGTGTTCGGTGCGATCGCGAACGTCGTGACGACGCGCGGCGTGTCGGTTCTCGTAACCTTTGGCCGGTTCATGGGCGAATTCTACGGAAGCCTGATCGTGCTATGGCTTCTGATGGTATTGGCCGGTGGCGTGTTGTTCGGGCGCAGGGTATTTTCGCTTGTGCGTTTCATGCGCGTGCCGATGCTGATCGGCTTCAGTACGGCCAGCAGCGAGTCCGTTTATCCGAAGATGCTGGAACAACTGGTCCGTTTCGGTGTCCCCGAACGTATCGCGAGCTTCGTTTTGCCGATCGGCTATTCGTTCAATCTCGACGGCACGATGATGTACTGCACATTTGCCACGCTGTTCATTGCGCAGGCGTATGGCGTTCATCTGTCGTTCGTGCAGCAGTTGTCGATGCTTGCCATCCTGATGCTGACCAGCAAAGGCATGGCCGGGGTGCCGCGCGCCTCCTTGGTCGTCATCGCCGCGACACTGGGCCAGTTCAATATCCCCGAGGCCGGGCTGCTCCTTATCATCGGCGTTGATCATTTCCTGGACATGGGGCGCACGGCGACCAATGTGCTGGGTAATGCGGTCGCCTCGGCCGCCGTCGCGAAATGGGAAAACGTGCTCGCGCCGTCGTCCGCGGATGTTTCGGTCGATGATGCCGGCGGACATCACAAGGACGGGACTCGCTCGGACGACGAAGGGGCTATTGCGGGAGTGTGAGGTGCTGCTCCAACCACTCTATAAGCGTAGGCTGCCGAAAAGGCTGCGTTGTGATCTGCTGTGACGCTCGCCTTCCGCAGTGGCTAGAGTGTTGATTTTCACCGAGTCTTAACCCACCGGGGATGCGGACAAAATCGTGGACTACTTTGGAGGTAGTCCATGTATTCATACCAAGAACGCGTTCGGGCGGTCGAGTTGTATCTGCAACTCGGGGGGCGAAGCAAGGCGACCATTCGCCCGTTGGGTTATTTGACGAAGAATTCTCTGAAGGCGTGGTGTAACGAACTCGAGAAGAGCGGCGATCTGCGGCGGGGGTATGTTCGCGTAATGCCGATGTACTCCGAAGAATGAAAGTAGCACTCGGGCATTACGTCAACCACGGGCGCTGCTTCGCCTTCATCCTCAGGAGATTGGGCTATCCCTGTCGCCAGAAACTGTCGAAGTGGGTTCGCGAGCGCTATCCGGAGGCCAGGAAATGCGTGGTTGGCAAGGCCGGCCGACCAGCTGCTTCATTGGTGTCCGAGCAGGCTGCGGCGTGCCGGGAAGCCGGACAAGTGGCGGAAGCCCTGACGCATTTGATGATGGCTCCCGTCAATGCTAGTCCCGCCGACTAGAGTTGTGAGCGGAGGTGGCGTGGGAGGCCACTTCCGCTATAGTGCTCGGCCTATCTTGACGAAAATCGATCGATAGACCGCCACATCTTGGGAAGAATCAAGCCTATTAGCGAGTGCTCGTATTTCGTGTCAATTCAGCGGATTTTGCTCAACTTGTATGGCAAAATGAAGCGAGCAATCATGGCAGAATGTTTTTCAAGCCATTGATTTTATTCACATATGCCGCTCAACTTTATTGACAAACGATACACGATCAAGACGAAGCCTTTGCGATTTCAGGCGTGGTTGATAGCGCAGGATATTCGCAGGACGCCTATCTGGCCAACTCGGTCAGGCGAGCGGCGGGTGCGGCTTGGAAGCGGTCGTTGCGGTAGAGGGAGCCTGAACGGCTGTTGAGGGTGGCGGATTCAACCGGGCCGTTGGAAGGTCATTCGAGAGTCCGTTTTCACGCCGGTCGCAGACGCTATAGGGGACGCGTTGCGGCGCCTATGCCGAGGATGGTCCGACGACGTTCTGTCAAAATACCCGCTTACTCCTCCTGACTGATCGCGGAATGGAACTCAGACAACTACGCTATTTTCTCAGCGCCGTGGAACACGGAAGCATGGGCAAGGCAGCGCTGGAACTCGGCGTGGTGACCTCGGCATTGAGTCAGCAGATCAGCCGTCTCGAAGGTGAACTGTCCACACGTCTGCTGCAACGCACCTCGGGCGGCGTCGTTCCAACCGACGCAGGTTTGGCGTTCTGGCGTCAGGCGCAACTCGCGCTGCGTCATATCGACGATGCCGCGCTCGCTGCACGCTCAGCCCGTCTGTCGGGCCATGTCAGCGTCGGCATGGCGCCGAGCACGGCGAGCGTGCTAGGTGTCGCATTCATGCAGGCCATGCGCTCGCGCTATCCCGATGTGCGGCTGCACATGGTCGAAAGTCTCTCCGGCTATCTTGCATCCATGCTGAGCGCGCGTCAGATCGATCTCGCCGTGCTGTTCCGCGAGGAGTCCGCACAACGCTGGAGCGTGCTGCCGCTGCTGGACGAGCGGCTGTTCCTGATCGGCGCGGGCGATCTCGATGGCATGCCGACGAGCGCATCCGTCCGGCTGAAAAATCTCGGCAGGCTTCCGCTCGTTCTTCCCAGCGGCACGCATGGGCTGCGTTCGCTGCTGTTATCAGCGTTCAGGCGCGCCGAATACGAGCCGAACATCGTCGCCGAAGTCGACGGCCTTGCACTCCTGATGGACTTCGTCCGCACCGGCATCGGCGCGACCATACAGCCTGGCGCGGCGCTCGCAAGGCCCGAGAACGTGATACTGACGAGCGTGCCCGTCGCGGATAAATACGCCACACGGCACAACATGCTCGCCAGCATCTCCGACGACGAACTGTCTCCCGCCGGTCTCGCTGCGCGCGTGGTGCTCGCCGATGTCGCCCGTCAACTGGTGCAGGAGGGGCGCTGGCCCGGTGCGCGGCTGCGGGAGCCTCGGCCTTCACAAAAAGTGAAGACCCCTTGACGGCTGGCTGGTAGCGACGCGGGCACGAGACCTTTACGATTTGTCCAAAAGGAGACAAGTCTGATGGTCGATGTGCTCGTAATCGGAGGAGGCAATGCCGCGCTGTGTGCCGCATTGATGGCGCGCGAAGCGGGCGCCTCGGTCCTGCTTCTCGAATCCGCGCCGCGCGAATGGCGCGGCGGCAACTCGCAACACACGCGCAATCTGCGCTGCATGCACGATGCGCCGCAGGACGTTCTCGTCGATGCCTATCCGGAAGAGGAATTTTGGCAGGACCTGTTGAAAGTCACCGGCGGCATCACGAATGAGCATCTCGCGCGGCTGACGATCCGCGCGTCGTCGTCGTGCCGGCCGTGGATGCAGAAGCACGGCGTACGCTTCCAGCCGCCGCTGTCCGGCGCGCTGCACGTGGCCCGCACCAACGCGTTCTTCATGGGTGGCGGCAAGGCGCTCGTCAACGCGTATTACCGCAGCGCCGAAGCGCTCGGCGTCGATATCCGCTATGAAACACCCGTCGATTCGCTTGAACTTGACGGCAGCCTCTTCATCGCGGCGCGCAGCGGCAGCCAGCGCTTTGAGGCGCGCGCCTGCGTGCTGGCGGCAGGCGGCTTTGAATCAAATCGCGAATGGCTGCGCGAAGCGTGGGGGCAAAACGAGCGCGGCGAATGGCCCGCCGACAACTTCCTGATTCGCGGCACGCGCTTCAACAAGGGCGTGCTCATCAAGCATATGACCGACGCCGGTGCGGACATGATCGGCGACCCGTCGCAGTCACACTGCGTCGCCATCGATGCACGCGCGCCGCTGTATGACGGCGGCATCTGCACGCGCATCGACTGCGTGTCTCTGGGCGTCGTGGTGAATCGTGACGCCGAGCGCTTTTACGACGAAGGCGAGGATTTCTGGCCGAAGCGCTATGCAATCTGGGGACGGCTCGTTGCGCATCAACCGGGGCAGATCGGCTATTCGATCATCGACTCGAAAGCAATCGGCCGCTTCATGCCGCCGGTGTTTCCGGGCGAAAAGGCCGATACGCTGCCGGAACTCGCGCGCAAGCTCGGGCTGCCGGAAGCGCGCTTCATGGAAACGCTCGCGCGCTATAACGACTCATGCCGCGACGGTACCTTCGACCACACCGCGCTCGACGACTGCCACACCGAAGGTCTCGCGCCGCCCAAGACGCACTGGGCGCGCCGCATCGAGACGCCGCCGTTTTACGGTTATGCGTTGCGGCCAGGCATCACGTTCACGTATCTCGGACTAAAGACCAATGACCGTGCGCAGGTTCACTTTGGCGGCAAAGCCAGTGAGAACCTGTTCGTGGCCGGCGAAATGATGGCCGGCAACGTGCTCGGTAAGGGCTATACAGCGGGCGTCGGCATGTCGATCGGCACGGCCTTCGGGCGCATCGCCGGGACGCAGGCCGCGCGCGCCGTACTCAAAACGACGGAGGCAACCAGTGCAGCAGTCTGACCCGCTCGCGCCCGAACGCATGCGCACGGCGTTATCGGTCGATACGAAAAAAACGTCGCACGGCAGCACGGCGCGCGTGATCCCCATTGTGCCGATGAGCGCCGGCGAAACCGAAGTGGCACGACAGATGCAGATCTGCAACGCCTGCCGCTACTGCGAAGGCTTCTGCGCCGTGTTCCCGGCCATGACGCGCCGCCTGGAATTCGGCAAGTCGGACGTCAACTATCTGGCGAATCTCTGCCACAACTGCGGCGCGTGCTATCACGCGTGCCAATACGCGCCGCCGCACGAATTCGGCGTGAACGTGCCGAAAGCGATGGCCGAAGTCCGGCTCGAAACCTACACCGAATACGCGTTTCCCGCGTCGTTCGGCGCGCTGTACAAACGCAACGGCCTGACTTTGTCGGTGGCACTGGCGGCCGGACTCGCGCTGTTTCTGCTGCTCGGTACGGCATTACACGGCGGCTTGTCGGGCGATGTCGCGCCAGCGAACTTCTACGCGATCTTCCCGCACAACCTGCTCGCGGCGATGTTTGGCATCGTTTTCCTGTTCGCCATTCTCGCGCTCGGCGTGGGCGTCACGCGTTTCTGGCGCGACGTGTCGGCAGGAACGGCGAGCGCGCCAGCCGTCGCGGAAGCGGCCAAGAACGCGCTGACGCTCAAGTACCTGGACGGCGGCCACGGCGACGGCTGCAACGAAGAGAGCGATGCCTTCACACTGGCGCGGCGTCGTTTCCATCACCTGACGTTCTACGGCTTCATGCTGTGCTTTGCAGCAACCGCAGTTGCGACGCTCTATCACTATGCATTTGGTCTGGAAGCGCCGTATCCGTTTCTGAGCGTGCCGGTGCTGCTGGGAACCGCGGGCGGCATTGGGCTGATTGCGGGGGCGGCGGGACTGCTGTGGCTGAACCTGAAACGCGTTCCGGAGCGGGGCGATGCCCGTCAGCGTCCGATGGACCGCGGCTTCATCGCGCTCCTGCTTCTGACGAGCGCATCCGGTCTCGCGCTGCTCGCGCTCCGCACGACCTTGGCGATGCCGTCGCTGCTCGCGATTCATCTTGGCATCGTGATGGCGCTGTTCGCCACGCTGCCTTACGGCAAGTTCGCGCACGGCATCTTCCGCTCGGCGGCGTTGCTCAAATCGTCGATAGAGAAGCGGCAACGCAACACACTGAGCCTCAGTTCGGATTAGCAGTCACTAGGGCGCCTTGGGCGCCCATCACTATAGATAAGAAGCAGGAGACGCAATGAACCGCACAGAATCGATCGCCGCTACCTCCGGCGTTTCGCCCATGACGAGGGCCGCCGCCGTGTTGCGCGTGACCAGCGGCAATTTCATCGAACAGTTCGATTTCTTTCTGTTCGGCTTCTACGCGACATCGATCTCGAAGATCTTTTTCCCGTCCACCAGCGAGTTCGCCTCGCTGATGCTCGCCTTCGCGGTGTTCGGCGCGGGCTTTCTGATGCGTCCGCTCGGTGCGATCTTTCTCGGCGCGTATATCGACAAGGTCGGACGGCGCACCGGGCTGATCGTTACGCTGTCGATCATGGCGAGCGGCACCATTCTGATTGCCTGCGTGCCTGGGTACGCGACGATCGGCCTGCTCGCGCCGGCGCTCGTGCTGCTCGGGCGTCTGTTGCAGGGCTTCTCGGCGGGCGCGGAACTGGGCGGCGTGTCTGTCTATCTCGCGGAAATGGCGACGCCCGATAACAAGGGCTTTTACACGAGTTGGCAGTCGGCGAGCCAGCAGGTCGCCATCGTCCTGGCGGCGGCCATCGGTTACGGGCTGAACCAGTGGCTGTCCGCGCAGCAGATCGGTGCATGGGGCTGGCGCGTGCCGTTTTTCATCGGCTGCGCGATCGTGCCGTTCCTGTTCATGTTGCGCCGTTCGCTGCAGGAGACCGCAGCGTTCGAAGCGCGGCGGCATCATCCGCAGGCGCGCGAGATTTTTGCGATACTGCTCGGCAACTGGCGCACCGTCATCGGCGGCATGCTGCTGACGGCGATGACCACCACCACCTTCTATCTCATCACCGTCTATACGCCGACCTTCGGGAAGTCGGTGCTGAAGCTGTCCACCTCCGACAGCCTGATGGTCACGCTGCTTGTGGCTGCATCGAATTTCGTCTGGCTGCCGATCGGTGGCATGATTTCCGACCGCATCGGCCGCAAGCCGCTGCTGCTCGCCATTTCCATGCTGGCGATCTTCACGTCTTATCCGGCGCTGTCCTGGCTCTCCGATGCACCGAGCTTCGCGCGCATGCTGATCGTTCTGCTGTGGTTCTCGTTCTTCTTCGGTATGTATAACGGCGCGATGGTCGCCGCGCTCACCGAAGTGATGCCGGTCGAAGTGCGCGTCGCGGGCTTCTCGCTGGCGTTCAGTCTCGCGACGGCGCTGTTCGGCGGCTTTACGCCGGCGGTATCGACGTATCTGATTCAGGTCCTGCATGACAAGGCCGCACCAGGCTACTGGCTGAGCTTCGCTGCGCTCTGCAGCTTGTGCGCGACGCTCAGGCTGTACCGTCGCCGCGCGGGCAGCAACGCGTCGGCGGCATCGTCGGCCTGATAGCGATTGCATCGGCCCGTTTACGTAACCCCGGCGTTGCACCGGGCTTTCGCGTTTTCAGCGGCGACAAGAAGGGTCGATGCGGTCCAGCTTGCGCAGCAACGCAGGCCACTCCATCTTGCCGTAAGAGCGGCGCGTCTGTGGTTGATTGCTCATGTGCCCGGCGCGCAGATTATGGGCTGACGGCCTATTCGACTGACCAACGAGTGGGCTTGCCGGGAATTTTTCATCTGCATGTCGGCAAACGATCATCGGAACGTGCGGCTGGCATTGGCCGCATATATCGATCACCTGTTGACGGACTGATTTTACCGGCTCACATGCCAATGGCTGAGCGCCTGAATCCGCACTTAGATAACGGATGTTCCCTCGGTCGCGTTGCTACTTGATGTGCTTCAACAGCCCGCTGTCGGGCAAGCCCCAGATTCGTCCAACACTGCTGGTCGACAAAGCCGGATGTGCTCGCGATTACCCATCACGAGCGTCAAGCGATCGGGCAACCCGAAAGCCAAGATCATCGATTGCAAATGTCGGATGGCTACGACGTCGATTCGTAGCAAGGCAGCCTCGTTCGGCATCAGCCCAACCACCGCCACGAAACACGCGATACGAACCATAGACTTCTGGGTCGTATAGATCGGCGCACCACTCCCAAACGTTTCCTAGCGTGTCGAAAAGCCCCCAGTCATTTGCTTGCTTTTGACCCACCTCATGCGTGTGCCCCCCCGAGTTTTCTCTATACCAGGCTATATCGCCGAGTTTGCCGTATCTCGGACCATTTGTTCCGGCGCGGCAAGCGTACTCCCATTCAGCTTCGGTGGGCAGGCGATAGCCGTTACTTTCTGGGACAAGAGAAGCCCCCGTTCCATCGCCATGAAATTCATAACAGTCGAGAAGGCCGGCCGCCTTTGAAAGCATGTTGCAGAACTGGGCGGCATCAATCCAGGATACGTTGACTACTGGACATTGCGCGGCGACATATGACGATGGCCATTGTCCGGTTACCGCAGCATATTGCGCCTGAGTGACGGGATAGCGGCCGATCAAAAAGTGCGGTAGGTCGACAGACCATCTACGGCCAATTCTGTCGTCCCTCAATGCAATCGTTCCTGCGGGAACGCGTATCGTTTGTATATCGAGTGTTTCAGACAGATGTTCCATTTTTCTTCATGACAATAGAAGCTGCTTACAGCGGCAAAGGCCTCCAATGCAGTATCTCACAAGGGCTTACCTCGCGTTAACGGAAGCAGCATGAGTGGGTAGCGAGGTGCGCCAAAACGAAGGATGCGTTGGATCAAAAGCGCGCGCGTTCGATAGTCGGACGAAGCTGACGTCGCGCGAGCGACTGTTGTATGTTTGCGGATTCAACCCGTCAATGCAACGAATTGATGAAATCGCTCAGCCGGTGTATCGAAGTTTAGTGTTTTTCGCGGACGCTCATTGAGCCGTCTGGCTACGGCGTTGAGCTTGACCTGCGAGGCGAAGGGTTTCGCAGACGGTGGCGAATCCAGCGCAGACTTGCGCTTCATTCGCGCGGCCGGGCCAAGCAGCTCGCTCGAAGCACGGCTAAATGTCGTAACCAACGACAGCATCGATCTCGGTGACCTGCGTGTCGATGGAGAGCCACTGCGGCTGGACGAGTCGGCCTGGCGTGTCGACTACGCCAATAATGTGGCGACTTTGTCGGCAACGCGGCCGGCGGCCGTGGCAGCCTTCGTATCCCGGCTTCGCAATGGCACAAAGCTTCAAGTCGGTTCGGAAGCAAGCGCTTATATTCCTCTCGATTGCATGGTCGCCGCGCTGTTGCGCATCGATGATCGACAGGGACGAATCGGGGGTGTTACCGCACTGATCCGCAAGGGCCCTGCACCGGCCTCCCGAGTCACACTCGCACCGTCACTACCGGTCGTACCGACACGGAAGATCGTTTCGCAGTTGCCCGATCAAGAGGAAAAGAGCCTGATCACGCGCACGAAACATATCCGGGACGCCAGTAGTTGCGAGAACAATGCGTCAAAGTATCTCGAAGAAGCGGCGTATGCGCTCAACACACAGAAGGCGTTGGTTTTTCTCCCATGCATTCAGGGAACCTACCAAGGATCATCGGACGTGTTTATCGCGCCGCGCATTGGTGGAGGAGCACCGGAGCCCATCAAGCTGAGAGATCCTGCGGGGGAAGTTTTAGACTCCTCACTGTTCGAACCGAGCTTTGACCCTGCTACTGGCGTCCTATCGACTTTTGCCAAGGGTCGCGGGCTGGCTGATTGCGGTTTTCGGGCCGAATGGATCTGGGATGGTCAGGCATTTCAGATTTCGGCTGCGTCGCAGCAGAATACCTGTGGTGGTGTTGGGCCCGGTGACTGGCCCACACTCTATCGGTCGCGAAAGAGGTAAAGAAACACCTATGTTCCCGCAGGCGCCTTCGATCTCGGTTGCGAGCGCGGCGCGTATGTTCGCGCCACGATCTGGCATCAGTGAGGCATCAGTGAGGCATCAGCGGCACGAACGGCTGCTGGCCCTCTGGCGTACTTTCTCCATGAACATGGGCATATCAAAGACCGGGAGATCGTCATCGAACAGGAGCGGTTGATGCAACCACCGTCTCCAGACGTCATCAAAGTGTGCTCGACATTGACGACGGCAAAGTTTCGCGATTGATGGCCGGAGGTGGCGCTAAGGTGGCGCGGTCGATGGATCTGGAAGTTTGACGAGAAGGGCCGCTCCGAGTCGCGAGCGCCCAGCCGCGACCCGCCGCCAGCGCGGCGACGGTCCTCCTCGAAATGTCGCGTCAGCGCGAAGCCTCGCCGTCGCGGCGCGATGATCCTCGACCGCCGACGGAGTTCAGGCTGCCGCCGCCTTATGAATCGAGTCGTGCTGATCGCCACCCAGGATATCGACGAGACTGGTCAGCATCCGCCCCAATTCACCTGTCATCAGCGTGACATCCGAGTCGAAGCGTTCATCGTCGTTCTGCGCGGTGGGATCCGTCGCCTCCTTGATCACGTCGAGCGGCGTGACACGCTTGATCGTCAGCGACGGTGTCAGCACGAAGGAGATCCGGTCATCCCAGGTCATCGCGAGGCGCATGCATTGTTTGCCGGCCTCGATGTGCCGGCGCATGTCGTTCGCTTCCAGCGCGTGGCCGACGTATCGCACCGTGGCGCCGCCTTCGCCGCTCGAGCGCAACTCGGCGTCCTGGTCCACGGTGAATCCGCCCGGCGCCTCGCCGGACAGCAGCCAATCCGTCATCGCGGCGACCGGCGAAAGCGCCACATGAACGCCGGCGAGCGGCAACTGATCGATCGATTTGACGAGCAGGCCGCGAACGTCGTCGGCAAGAGCCTGTGCAGCCGCATCGATGACGAGCCAGCCGTTCACCGTATCGATCCACACGCGGGTATCGCGGCGAATGGTGAACGCGCGAGGCAGCAGTTCGTCGGTAACCTGCTCCTTGAGTTCGCGCAGCTGTTTTCGCCCCACCTTGAAGCCCTGCTGCTCCTCGACTTCAAGCGCCCGGGCCTTGGTCACCTGATTGACGACCGACGCCGGGAGCAGCTTCTTTTCGGCACGGAACAGCAGCAGCATCTGCCGGTTGATCGAATACACAAGCGCGCCGTCGTCACGCGGCGACGCCCATCCGACGCTCTGCATCTCGACGCTGCTGCCCGGCTGAAACGCGTGGGGCGCCAGCCATTTTTCCATCTGATCGGGGGTAACGGCCCAAGGTGCCGGAAGACGATGAAGCTGAAGATTTTTGAACCACATAGGAGTACGGGCAAAGCGCACCATTCTATATGACGGTGATGCTTCCAGGTCATGAAGCGCCATTCATCCAGGCCGCCACGTGGATATTCGTGCGTCCGCTCCGCCCCTGTGAACCGCCGTTCGACCGTGAACGATGTGCGTTGCGTCGTCGGCCATGGCGGACGTTCGGCTGTCGCCGTGCGCGAGGCTCACGTGCTTTGCCCGCAACTTCGGGGCATGGCGGTAGCCAGACAGCCCGTCGATCCGTCCCCCCAATGCCTTCGGCCCGATAAAGCATAGCGTTCCCAGGGGGCGCGACATCGTCGCGTCCAGCGCAGACAAGAAAAGAATGCCTTGACAATTGAAGCATATGCTCCTATCTTGGCTGCAAGAGAGCATATGCTCTTATTTCCAAATGGAGCCAAGCCATGAACCAGGCCGAAATACTTGTGAGCGGTGCAACCGGACGGACCGGAGGTATCGCTATCGACGAATTGCTCAAGATGGGCAGGCGCGTGCGCGCATATGTGCGCACGGACGACGATCGGGCAGCCGCCCTGAGGCAGCGCGGAGTCGATATCGCCGTTGGAGACTTCACCGACATCAATGACATCCGTGCAGCGATGGAAGGAATCCGATCGGCCTATTTTCTCCATCCGATCGCGCCAGGAATCATCGGGGCTGCAGCTTATTTCGCGCAGGCCGCAAAGGAGGCGGACGTCAAGGCGATCGTCAACATGTCGCAGATTTCCGCGCGCCGGGAGTCGAAAAGCCACGCGGCCCAGGATCACTGGGTTTCCGAGCGGGTCTTCGACTGGTCGGGCGTTCCGACTACACATCTGCGCCCCACGTTCTTTGCCGATTGGCTCGTCTATCCGCATTTTGCGAAGGAGATCTGGGCCCGGAAAAAGATTGAATTTCCCTTTGGCAATGGCCGTCACGCACCCATCGCCACTGATGATCAGGGGCGGGTTATCGCCCATGTCCTGGCCAACCCCGAAGGCCACGAGGGCAAGATCTATGCGCTCCATGGTCCCGTCGAGATGAACCATACCGAGATCGCCGCGGCGATGAGTGAGGCTCTCGGTGCCCGGATCGAATACGAGCCAAGTTCCATCGAGGAGTTTCGGATCAAGATGGAAAATCTCTACAAATTTCCACCGTTCCTCACGCAGCATCTGGTCGAGGTTGCTCAGAACTACCGTGACGGCGTATTCGCGGGTACCAACGATGTCATCGAGAAAATTACCGGAAAGCCGCCACTCTCGGTCCAGCAGTTCATTACTCAGAATCGAGCCGTATTCGCGTGAGCACGACCCCAAACGAGTCGAGGTTTGAAAATGGCACACACTCAAGACGAGCGTCACCCGTTTCTGGACGATCTAACAACTGATGCAGAGTTGGTCAGTTCGGTGTTGCGTGGCCCCGTATCAGGGCGCGACGAAATCCGGCTGGCAGTCAACACCGTCGGAACGTTCTACGCCTCGCAGACGCCCACATTTGTTCAGGCTGTCGGTTCGCGGCTCTTTCTCGAGTACGAGGCCGTTCTGACGAGCGGCGAGAACCTGAGTGCGGTCGTCGTCGTCGACCACAACTCCGACGGATCAGTGCCGCGCGTTAGCGTACGGATGAGCCCGCTTGACGCTGTGCTGACTCTCGCTGCCCATCTGCGGATGGCACTTTCAAAGCAGCTTCCGGAAAACCTTTTTCTTTGAACCAGGCGCCCGCAGGCCAGCGGAGGAAGATGCATCTCCCCGGAGCGCGCGGCTTTAAAAAAGGAGCTTGTCATGGAAATCAAGAACGCCACCGTCTTTATCACCGGCGCCAATCGCGGCCTGGGCCTGGCTTTTGCACGAGAGGCACGTCGTCGCGGGGCGACGAAAGTGTACGCGGGCATGCGCAACACGAATGGCTTTGAAGAGCCGGGCATTGTGCCGGTCAAGATCGATGTTACGGATACGGCGTCGATCGCTGCAGCTGCGAAACAGGCGGCGGATACGACTCTGCTGATCAACAATGCGGGCATAGCTGCGCTGATCGACGGGCCCATGGCGGCCGACGTCGAAGCGCAATCCACTCGCATGTTCGATACCAACTACTACGGCGTAGTGCGCGTCACGCAGGCCTTCGAGCAGATATTGGCGGCCAAGCGGCATGCGGCGATCATCAACGTGCTTTCCGACATCGTGTGGCTTCCGCGGCCGTATCTGACGCCGTATGCGGCGTCAAAGGCAGCAGCATGGAGTTATACGAACCAGCTTCGCTTTCATCTGCATGAGCGTGGCATTCAGGTTCTCGGCCTGCACGTCGGATTCGTGGATACCGACCTGACCAATGGCATTGACGTGCCTAAAGCCAGCCCCGAGGATGTTGTGCGGCGGACCTATGATGCTCTCGCCGCCGGCAAGAGCGAGGTTATGGCCGACGAGGGTACAGCGGTGCTAAAGAGTACGCTAGCGGCTGAGGTGCCGGGCTACATTACTCCGCCGGAAGGGCTTTAAACGCCGCAGATGACGAGAGTCGGCTACGGGGGCGAGACTTGAGGCGCGCAGATTGCCGGGGCGCCAACGTTTTCAGTGTCGACTTTCATCGAAAGATACCGCCGTACCTTCGCGCGTGCGCGTAGCATTCCGGCAATCAAAAGAAATGAGGAGTGGAACCAGATGTTGCCGTTCGACCAGCCGCTTGGAATCGATCAATGCAACTGCTTCGCAGTGAGGAAGGCGAGCAGGCAGATATCCCGCCTCTACGATAGCCATCTCGAGCCGGCGGGCCTGCGCATTACGCAATTCCTCACCCTGGCCGCACTGGACGAGGTGGGAAGTGCCGCGGTCAACGCCCTTGCCGAACGGCTCGATATCGAACGGACGGCGATGGGGAAGATGGTTGGCTTCCTTGAGCGCGACGGCTTCGTCGCGATCAAGCCCTCGCCCACGGACGGTCGAAGCCGCGTTGTCGAGCTCACCGAAGAAGGACGGCGCCTGCACAAAAAAGCGGCCCCGCTATGGCGGGAAGCGCAGCGGGAGTTCGAGCAGTTGAACGGCGTAGAGAATGTCGCGGCGCTACGGGAGGGGCTTAGAGGAGTGGTCGTCGGCGATGTGACGGTACGCCCCCCCGGGGACTGACGGTCCACAAGAATTGCCGCAAACGCACGAGACCGCCGCTGCCCGGGACGATAGGAAGTGACGCGGCGTCGACAAATACGAATGGGGCATGGACGGATTGAATCCGCACTTGCTTGCAGCCGCTGATTTCGTACTGGGTCGAGAGTCCGGAGTGGGGCGGAGGTCGCCTCTCGCAGACGTCGGCAGCCGGCGGCGGTACCGGCCGATCCCCAAAAGGGTGAGCTTAGGTATTGGCGTAGGTTTGTGCGCCGAGCCTTGTCGGAGAGGCCGCAGGTACTGCCGCATTAATCGCGAGTGGCTTGCAGTGTATCGGGTAACAGGATAGTCATCGGTCAGACGTAAAGCTGCTTTGGCTTCCCGAGTTTATCTGCGGCTCTGATCCGGTCCATCGGCGCACAGCGGATAAAAGAAAGGCCCGCGTTGTGCGGGCCTCGTATCAGCAATTGCCTTTCTTCGCTTGTCCGGGCGGGCAGAAACCGTTCCCCGGACCACCTTGCGGCGCGACCACTACCGGCGGACCGGGAACGTAAGCCACGCACCCGCTGAGTGCACCGATCATGCTCGCCGCAGCAAGCAACGCGATAACCCCTTTTTTCACTTCGTTCTCCCGTTTGAGGGGAAAGGGCCGTTCGGCCCTTTCCGTTATGCCGTTGAACCGTCAGAAATTGAAATTGACGTTCGTTTGGCTAGTCGTTGCATTGACGTTCGTCGATTGCGTTGCGCCCGACGCTGCGTCCGCTTCGATCGTATATTGGCCCGCCGACGCCGGCGTCGCAGCCAGCGTGACCGGCAGCGAACCGGAGTACGTGCCGACGATCGGCGCGGCCGTCGGCACCGACAGCGCGTACGCGCCCGTGTCCAGGTTTGCGTTGATCGACGTGATCTCGTATGCGTTTGCATCGATCGTCTGCAGTGCGCGCACCAGCGCGTTCGCGCTCGCCGTCACCGTGCCGCTGACCGTGCTCATCGTCGAAGCAGGCAGCGTGATCGGCAGGTTCGACGTCGACACGGCCGTGCTCGTGTTCACGACAACCGGCACCGAGCGGACGACACCCGACGCGACGTTGTTCTGCACGATCACGACGTCGTAATTGCCCTGCGTCGAGCTCTGGATCAGCGGCGACAGCACGAACTTGCCGCTGCTATCGGCCACCGTGCCGCGCACGACCTTGCCACGCTGCTCGGCATAGACCGTTGCGCCCGCTTCGGCCTGTGCGACGTAGCCGGAAATCGCGCCGCTCACGACCGTCGGCGTTGCCGTCACGACCGGCTTGAGCGCATAGGTGCCGTTGCCGCGCTGCACGATCGATTTGCACGCATTGAAATCGAGCACGAGGTCGACGAGCGTGTTCGGTTGGACCGTGAACGGCGAGATGATCTTGTAGCCGCTTTGCGTCGCGCTCGGCGTCGCGAGCGCCTGCTCGCTGCCGCCCGTCGGCACGACCGAGTTCGCGAGCGTGTTGCCCTGGTTCTGCGCGAGCACGAGGCGGACCTGCTGGTACTGGCCGGCCGGCAGCGCGGTCTGGCCGAGATCGGCGAGTGCGCCGTTGGTCAGCGACAACAGGTCGATCTTCTGCGGTGCCGGCAGCGTGATCGTCGACCAGCCTGAGTCGTTGTCGCCCGCGTTCGAACTGGCGTTTACGCGCACCTGCGACACGGTGACGAACACATGATCGAAGCCGCACGACGGTGCGTCGGTCATCGCGACATGCAGCGTGCCGTTCTGCACGCTGCCGCCGTCGTCTCCGCCGCCGCAGCCGGCAAGAACGAACGGCACGATTGCAGCGCAAAGGGCACTTTTAAAGAGCTTATTCATTGTCACCCCCCATGGGTGTTATTGTGGGTAACCGAAGAATAGCGTCGCTTCAGCCTACTATTTTGGGCATCTTTGCAACGAACGGTAACTTTTGGTTCTATCGGTAAATCGTCCGCGAGATTGATGTCGCGTCAGGGGAGTGAAGCGGAACAGGGCGGCGATTATCGAGGGAGCGTGCGCAATGCAGGCGGCACGGGACAAAGCGATTGCGACGCGGAAGTAGTTAGTATCGCGGTGCTTAAATCAACGATTGTCCGCACGCCACTGACGAGGTGTGACACCGGTCAGGCGCATGAATGTCCTCGTGAAATGGCTCTGGTCCGCAAAGCCACACAAATCCGAGATCATGTTCAGAGGCATGGGGGACGTGCGCATGTACTTTTTTGCCAGCTCTACGCGTTGATTGATCAGCCAGCGATGCGGAGGCAGTCCCGTGGTCTGATGAAAGGCCTTGACGAAATGACTGCGAGACAGACCGCAGGCTTTCGCCACATCGACAAGCGAAATTTTTCCGTTGAGGTGTTCGAACAGGAGTCCTTTTGCCTGACGCTCCTGCCACGGCGTGAGTTTGCCGGTCTGCCTTTCCCGCCGCTCGCCGATACCGCCGTACTGACGTGCGATATGCGTCTGGAAAGCGAGCGCGACATGATCGATGAAGAGTTGCGACGCATGCTCGGGCTGCGCCAACGCGGGCAGCAATGATTGTCCGAGGTGATGGACGATCGGGTCGGTTGCGCTCAAGTGCGGCGGCAAATAAAGCTGCGGTCGTCGCCGGCCGCCGATTTCATCGGCCGTTTCCTCCAGCGTTCGGCGAGGCAGATGGAAGTGGAGACAGTCGAACGCCCCTTTCAGATCCGCCACCCACCTGCGGTCGAGGTCGTGAATCGTCACGGTCCCTGCGTTGTAGGGGACGAAGCGAGCAGCACGTCCGTCAAGCCACAATTCCTGTTCGCCGAAAGCGCGCAATTGCAACACGACGAGATCGGCATCTTCGAGGTCATAGGGCGCGGTCCGGCCCATATTTCTTCGTGCCGTCTTCAGCCGACTGATACCGATCTGCGCGGACGGCAATGTTTGGGTGACGACGGTCTGCCTCACGTCGGCCGGAATGAACTCGGAAGAGGCGTTGTCCGACGGTGCAGTAGCCATAAAATCGGTGAGAAGGTCAAGGATGAGACCCTGCAGTCTACCCAATCGAAATTACGGTTGACTGGCCAGACGGCCGCCGCGATTGCGCATCAGAGGCCGAGTTTCCGTTCGCTCATCCACTTCACGATCGCCGGATCGCGATGGGAGAAGAAACTGCTCGTGCCGGCCTCCAGCGTGGCGATGGCCTGCATGTATTCCTCGGACAATTCGAAGTCGAAGACGGCCAGGTTTTCCAGCATCCGCTCCTTTCGCACGGACTTCGCCGGAGCGACGATGCCACGCTGTACCAGCCAGCGCTGCACGCCACCCGGCCATCTACGGCCATCGACCCGCACTTTCGGACTGCCATTCAAACGTCGCTTCCGCCCGGACCGTGGACTTTCGTGTGCGGATTTCGTCAGTCATGTAGTCGGCCGTTGATTACATCCCTGCTTCATTCCCGGCCGCAGACGGCACCTGCGGCACGGCGTGCGGGCGACGCCCGCGGAACGTCGTGAATTTCGATGCGTTGCCGCGAATTCATTGCACGCGACCTATACTTTCAAAGTCATTTCGTCCGCGACAAGGAGGCGCAATCGTGCCTATATGCTTCGCGCGGCATCCCGCGCGGTCATCCACGCAAGACCCATGACTACTGTCGTATGAGGAAGGACATCATGACGCGCAAATACATCGATTGCCGGGAATTCCCGAGCGAAATGAATTGTTCCGTTGCGCTATCCGCGGATTCCGAAAACGAGTTGCTCGAGGCGGCCGTACAGCATGCGGTCGCGGTTCACAAGCATGCCGATTCGCCGGAGCTGCGTTCACAGCTGAAAGCGCTATTTCATGACGGCACACCACCCGTTGAAACACCGCGTCAAGCGTAATGCCGGCGCGACGGATCGAAGAGCAGCGACCACCTCACGACGGCCATCTGCCAACCACGTATTGGTGTTGACCGTAGCTGCGCATCTTGCCGAAATCTTCTTCTGAATGTGGTCCATGGGGCGGCTATCGGAGTTCGGCTGTCGTGCGAATACCTCGCTGCCGGGCCGAACCCGTACTTCCGCGTTCGGCCATTTTCTGCCCCGTTGAGCCGCTACACCTGACGGTTAATCGAAATACGGCTCCAATACCCCCTCGATCCAATCCATGAAAGCCCGGACGCGTGGCGACAGGTTGCGCCGATGGGCCACGACGAGCGATGCGGCGAGGGGCTCGGGACGCAAGTCGGGCAGAACCTCCACCAGCGCGCCGCTTTCGATGTGATGCGCGAGCGCCGAATATCCCGCCTGGATCAACCCGATGCCCGCAAGCCCGGCGGCATGATAGGTCTGCACACTGTTGACCTGCATCGCGCTCGGCAACGGAAGCGACGCATAGCCGTCGCCGTCCGGGTATTCCCATCCGGCATGCCGGGCGCCGAGTGTCAGCGTGTAGTGAACCATCCGATGCCCCTGGCTGCGCAGATCGTCGAGCGTATGCGGTATGCCGTACCGTGCCAGATAGCTCGGGCTCGCCGCATTGGTCATGCGCAGCTTGCCCAGCGGTCGGGCAATCAGCGTCTCGTCGACGATCGGACCCAGACGGATCACGCAATCGAACCCTTCCTGGACGAGATCGACACGCCGATCGGTGCTGGAAAGTTCCAGTTCCAACTCCGGATGTGCCGCCATCAGTTGCGGCAGGGCGGGAACCACGACGCTTCGTGCCAACTCGGTGGGCATGTCGACGCGCAACCTGCCCCGCAGCGGTGTGCCATGACCCGAGAACATCGATTGCAACTCCTGTACTTCGGCCAGCAGGTCCCGTGCGCGCAGATAAAAGGCGCGTCCGTCTTCAGTAAGCTGCACGCTCCGCGTGGTCCGATGCAACAGCGCCACGCCGACATCCCGCTCGAGTCCGCGGATCACCATCGACACACGCCCCTTCTGAATTCCAAGGCTTTCGGCCGCACGCGTGAAGCTCGTCATTTCGGCGACACGGGCAAAGATCAAAAGCGCGTCGAGGTTTTGCATTGTTCACCCAGGGAGTAACGGAACGTTCAATTTGTCATCATTTATAACTCAGTTACGACTCAGTAGAGTGGCTTCCCATGTCGTCCACGGAGGACAACTTGAACGAAAGGGAGCAGCCATGACACAACATACCTCTGCGATCAAAACGGTCGTGGTCTACCACTCCGGCTATGGGCATACCGAGCGTATGGCAACAGCCGTCGCCGAAGGCGCCGGCGCCGTACTCGTCGCAATCGACACCGACGGAAACCTTGCCGAGGATGCGTGGGATGCGCTGGCCGGCGCGGATGCGATCCTGTTCGGCTCGCCGACCTACATGGGCGGCCCCAGCTGGCAGTTCAAGAAATTCGCGGACGCGTCCTCGAAAGCCTGGTTCGAAGGCGGGTGGCAAAACAAGATTTTCGGCGGCTTTACCAACAGCGCGAGTATCAACGGCGACAAGCTCAATACGCTCGAATACTTCTTTCTGCTCGCCGGGCAGCACGGCGGCATCTGGGTCAGCATGGATATCAAGCCGGCGAACGTGAAAGCTTCGATGCGTGACGACCTGAATCGCATGGGCTCCTATATCGCGCCGATGGCGCAGACGCCTGCCGATGCGTCGCCTGACGAGATGTCGCCAGGGGATCTCGAGACGGCGCGCCGCTACGGCGCACGCGTCGCGATGATCGCCGGACAGTTTCGGTCCGGACACGCTCAACGCAACTGAAATCCTGGCGCGCGCGACGCGACGAAACGGACGCCGCCACCTGTCATCCAGCCACTCTTGAAAGGAATGGCCATGAAATACAAGCAACTCGGCCGCACCGGCCTGTATGTCTCGGAGCTGTGCCTCGGCACGATGACGCTGGGTGGCAATGCCGACGCGGGCATGTGGAAGGCGATCGGCGCAGTCGGTCAGGACGACGCGAACCGGTTGATTGCCCGCGCGCTTGCCGCGGGAATCAATTTCATCGACACCGCCGACATTTATTCCTTTGGCCAGTCCGAACGACTCGTCGGACAGGCACTGAAAGACATCGGAGTACCACGCAACGAAATCGTGCTGGCGACGAAGACAGCCGGCGTGATGGGCCCGAAACCCAACGATCAGGGGGCGTCGCGCGGTCACATCATGGATTCGGTGCAGAGAAGCCTGGAACGGCTCCAGGTCGACCATATAGATCTTTACCAGATACACGCCAGCGATTCTGTCACGCCAATCGAAGAAACGCTGCGGGCCCTGGACGACCTTACGCGGCAGGGGCTGGTTCGTTATGTCGGCGTGTCGAATTGGCGCGCAGGCAAGATCGGTAAAGCGCTCGGACTGAGTGCGGCGCTTCATGCCACGCGCTTCGAAACGCTGCAGGCCTACTATTCGATCGCCGGACGCGACGTGGAGCGCGAACTGGTGCCGCTCGTGATCGACGAGCAGATGGGGCTGCTTGTCTGGTCGCCCCTCGCGGGCGGCTTGCTTTCCGGGAAGTTTGGTCCCGGGGCACCAGCCGAAGAAGGTTCGCGGCGCAGCCATTTCGATTTTCCGCCGGTCGATCTTGATCGGGCCTGGCCGTGCGTTGCGGAGATGCGCGCCATCGCCGACGCGCGCGGTATCTCGGTCGCCCGGATAGCGCTCGCCTGGCTGCTCGCCAGGCCGCATGTCACGAGCGTCATTATCGGCGCCAAACGGGTCGAACAGCTCGAAGACAATCTCGGCGCGGTCGATGTCGTTCTCACCGAGGACGAGCTTGCGCGTCTTGAAGCCGTGAGTGCGCTGCCTAGTTGTTATCCAGGCTGGATGATCGATCGTCAGGACGCGAGCAGGCGTCCGTTGCCGTTCAGGCCCGTTGCGTCGAATTAGAACCGGTTACCGCACACCCATAGGGCGGTTGTCCGAATGCGCCCACTGAAAGAGAGATAAGCATGCCAAAAGGTTATCTGACGTTGCTATCGACGAGGCGAATCACCTGCACGCCAGGTTTAGCCAAACCATCGCGAGATGGCGTGGGCGACTTCTTCATGGTCGGGAGCGGCTTCGCATGCCCACGCGACGATCCCGTCGGGACGCACCAATATAGCGCGCACACCTAACCGATCCTTGGCGTCGGCTGCGACATAGGCGAGGCGCTCGCGCCAACGGTTCGCAAGCGCCTGAAGCGATGCGCCTGAATCGAAGTCCAGCAGGAGTCCCCGCCCGTCGCGCAACAGGCGGCCTGCCTTGGTTCCGTCGACCAGTTCGAAATCGGGTACGCTGCGGCCCACCAGCGGATGAGGGCTGCCAAGATCGTAGCGAAGCGAAACACCCCAGACGCGCTCGGCGAAATACGTTGCGCCATCCCGGGTCTCGATGAGATCGCGAACGATCGCTTCCAGCGCGCGCGTGCCGGGGGTAGGTCGCATAAGAGCGACTTGCGCACGCGACCAATCGAGAACGCGTGCCCCTATCGGATGCCGCTCTTGTTGATAGCTGTCGAGCAGACCGGCCGGCGCATCGCCACGGATGGTGGCTGCCAGCTTCCAGCCGAGGTTCATCGCGTCTCCGAGTCCAAGATTGAGCCCTTGACCGCCCAAAGGAGAGTGGATGTGCGCCGCATCGCCCGCGAGCAGCACTCGTCCGTTCCGATAGGTCGTTGCCTGGAAGGCACGATCCGTCCACGTGGAAGCCTGCCTGAGCCTGGTCAGCGTGATTTCAGTGCCGGACACGCGGCGCAGCACCGCCTGCACATGCTCCAGCGTGACGGGGTGAAGGCGGTGAAACGCGCCGCCGTCGAATTCCACCATCGCAATCGTGCCGGGTCGCGCATAGGTGTACATGCCCGTCGATGTGTAGTGTCGGCCGGCGGGAAGTGCGTCCGGCTCAGCCATGTCGACTTCGACGGAGTAGCCGGTGAACTCCGGACCAGTACCGACGAAATCAAAGCAGCCGGCTTTGCGGATCGCACTGCGGCCGCCGTCGCAGCCGACGAGCCAGCGCCCGCGAAAAGTGTTCCCACCCGCATGAACGGTCACCGCTCCATCCGACTCGTGGAATGCGTCGGCGCTCAGGCCTCGCCGGATCTCGCATCCCGTCGCGCCGGCTCGACGAGCCAGGACCGTTTCGAGTGTCTCCACTGCCACTGCCATGCTGGTGTCGGCCGAGCCTGACAGGCGATACGGCCACTTCGAGGGATCGATGTCGTCGTGATGGAACGGAATGCCGGCGAAATGACCGGCGGGCCGGCGCGGCTGCTGCCTCCAGTGCGCGATCGTCGCAGTCTTGTCCGCGATAGGGTCGGCACGCCCGGCCTCGATTACCTCGTCCAGCAGCCCGCGCCTGTCAAGCGTTTCGAGGGTGGGGGCCGAAAGGCCGCGCATGCCGAACGGCAGGCGCTTTAACGAAGAGTGCGGTGTTTCGGCGCGCTCGAGCACGAGGACCGACAGCTTGAACAGGCGAAGCTCGCAGGCGAGAAACAGACCGACGGGGCCAGCCCCGGCAATCACGACGTCGTAAATATCCTGATGGTGCTCGTGCATGAACCACTCCTGTGTCGATGTTCGACCGGGGCGTTTCTCAGGTTGAGCGCCACACGGACGAACGTTTGGACGCCTGGTCGGCGTCGGATGTTCGTCGTGGGGATCTCATGCACGGGGCAAAGACCAGAGCTTTCGCTAACGAAAGGACTTGGGCTTACCAAACCAAGTCTGCCTTTTCCGACACCGCGTTATAACACCGCAGCGAAGACGCGTAAATGGCGGCGATGGTTCGCCCACCGCAGTGCGATGGCGCGCCGGCGTGTTACGTCGACCATGCACGAAACGCCTGGTTGGCAAGAACCGGAATGGGTCTCGACGGCAGTTGTGCAACCGACTCATGTTTTTGACGTTCTTCATTCGCGTTCACGAAAGGACGTATTAGCGTTTCCCCCGATATAGGAAAGCGCCGTACAAGCCGATGTTGCAGAGAGATATTGTGTGAATAATTGATCCGAGGCCAATTATGACGACATCCGCAACAAACGGGCCGAACGACGCACTGCCTGAAACGCCCGAAGCGGCAACGGCATCCGACGACGCGTGCCGTGCACCGTCGATCCTGCTGGTCGACGACGAGCCGAACGTGCTGTCGGCGCTCAAGCGCGTGTTCCGACCCGCGGGCTACGACATCCTGACCGCCGACAGCGGCGAGGCCGCGCTCGAGATACTGGCGTCGACCGAGGTCGACCTGATCGTGTCCGACATGCGGATGCCGCGCATGAGCGGTGCGGAATTTCTGGCCCGCGCGCGGGCACTGTACCCGGACACGATGCGCATCCTGCTGACCGGCTATGCGGATATCGCATCGGTCGTGCAGGCCGTCAACGAAGGCGGCGTGTATCGCTACCTGAACAAGCCGTGGGACGATCACGATCTGCTGATGACCCTCGAACAGGCGCTGGAGCAGCGGCGCTTGCGCCGCGAAGCGGCCCGGCTGACCGCGCTGACGGAAGCGCAGAACGAGGCGCTGCGCCGTTTCAACACGGAACTCGAAACGCAGGTGCGCGCACGCACCGAGGAACTCGGCCAGACCGTGATGTTCCTCGAAGCGGCGCAACGCGACCTGAAAAGCAGTTTCACGGCAATGGTCCAGGTCTGCGCGAGCATGATCGAGCTGCGTTGCGGGACCGCCGGCGGACACGCGATGCGCGTGGGCGAGATCGCGCGCCGGCTCGCGCTGGCGTCGGGGATGAGCGAGCTGCACGCGCAGGACGTCTATTTCGCGGGGCTGCTGCACGGCATCGGCAAGTTGTCGCTGCCCGACGAATTGCTGCACAAGCCGCTCGCGCGGATGACGACGGACGAACACCGGCTGTTCCAGCAGCATCCGCTGCGCGCGCAGATGGTGCTGACGCCGGTCGCGCAATTGCACAAGGTCGCATCGATCGTGCTGCACCAGTACGAGCGCTTCAACGGACGCGGCACGCCGGACGGGCTGACCGGCGACGCGATTCCGCTCGGCTCGCGGATCGTTGCGATCGCACGCGATTTCGAAGGGCTGCGCAATGGCGAAATCGGTGTGCCGCATTCGGTCGAACAGGCGCTCGATGCGTTGCGCTCGCAGGCCAGCGTGCGATACGACCCGCAGATCGTCGAACGTTGCATCGAGCTGATGCGTGACCCGGCGAGTCTCGGTATCGCGGCGTCCGTCGCGGAGATCAAGTCCGCGCAGCTGCGCGAAGGGATGCAGCTCGCCGACGATCTGCGCACGCATCGCGGCGTGCTGTTGATGACGAAGGGCAGCGTGATGTCGGCGCACCAGATCGAGCTCGTGCGCCGTTTCGAGACGCGGGAAGGGACGCCGTTCGACATCCTCGTTCTGGCCGGCGCGGCGGCGTCGACGCAGGCGCACAACGCAGGCGCGCCGCCCGGCTGACGCAGGATACATGGCCTGATGGACGCTGCGCGCGCTCGATCGCGCGGCGGCAACGCCTTCACACCGATTCGGTCGCTCGATCATGCACGGCACCTATGACCTCCCGCTCGTCCTGCTATCGCTTGCGATCGCGACGCTGGCCTCGTATACGACGCTCGACCTGGCCGCGTTCATTTCGCTGCTCGACAACCCGAAGCTCAAGCGTGCGTGGCTGGGCGGCGGCGCGGCCGCGATGGGAACCGGGATCTGGTCGATGCATTTCGTCGGCATGCTCGCGTTTTCGCTGCCGATCCCGCTCGGCTATGCGCTGCCGGATACCGGCGCGTCGCTGGCGATTGCCGTGCTCGTGTCGTATTTCGCGCTGAACGTCGTCACGCGCGCACGGCTGGGCTGGCGGCGGCTGTTCGCGGGCGGTGCGCTGATGGGCGGCGGGATTGCCGGCATGCATTACACGGGGATGGCCGCGATGCACATGCAGCCCGGCATTCGCTACGATCCCGCGCTGTTCGCCGCATCGATCGGCATCGCGGTGATCGCGTCGACTGCCGCGCTATGGATCGCGCAGGCGCTGCGCGTGCGGCAGGCGCGTCATGCGACCGCGCAACGCGTCGGCGCGGCCTGCATCATGGGCATTGCCATCACGGGCATGCACTATACGGGGATGGCGGCGGCCCATTTCGCGCCGGATGCGCGATGCGGCGCGGCGAACGGGATCGACGCGCCGTGGCTCGCAACGACCGTCGCGCTGTTTACGATGGCGACGCTGATCGTCACGCTGCTGCTCAGCCGCTTCGATGCGCGCACAACCTTTCTGCGCGGGATGGCCGACACGCTCGAGCGGCTCGTGCGAATGCGTACCGCGGAACTCGAACGTGCGTTGCACCGCTACGAGCAGACGACGGAGATGCTGCAGCGCACGCGCGAGAACATGGCGACCGAGATCGACGAGCGCAAGGCCGCGCAGGCACGGCTCGAACAGGAGAAGGAAGAGCAGCGGCGCCTTCTGCATGTGCTCGAGGAAACCCACGTGCAGTTGCTGCAGTCGGAAAAGCTCGCGTCGATCGGCCAGCTCGCGGCGGGCGTCGCGCACGAGATCAACAATCCGATCGGCTTCGTCAGTGCGAACCTCAATACGTTGAAGACATGGGTGCGAAGCCTGCTCGATGTGGTCGCGGCGCATGAAGCGGCGCTGCCGCAGCTCGACCCGGCCGCGCGCGACGCGCTGACGGCGATGGGCCGCGCCGTGGATCTGGACTACGTCCGCGACGAGATCGTGACGCTGATCGACGAATCGATCGATGGCGCGGTGCGGGTGCGGCGCATCGTGCAGGACCTGCGCGATTTCTCGCGCCCGGTCAGCGACGAGTGGAGCGTGGTCGATCTCCATGCGGGCCTCGAGAGCACGCTCAACGTCGTCCATAACGAACTGAAGTACAAGGCCGACATCGTGCGCGATTACGGCGACCTGCCGCAGGTCGAATGCCTGCCGTCGCAGTTGAACCAGGTGTTCATGAACCTGCTGGTCAACGCGGCGCAGGCGATTCCCGAGCGCGGCGTGATCACGATCCGCACGTCGAGCGATGGCGAGCAGGTGTCGATCGCGATCAGCGATACCGGAACGGGCATGACGCCCGACGTCGTCCGGCGGATCTTCGATCCGTTCTTCACGACGAAGCCGGTCGGGCAGGGGACCGGGCTTGGCTTGTCGGTATCGCACGGCATCGTCGAGCGCCATCGCGGCACAATCGACGTGACGAGCGAACCCGGGCGCGGCACGACGTTCTGTGTGCGGCTGCCGGTCCGGCGGGCCCGCGACAACGCGGACGTGGCGGAGCTGGAACAGCGGGCATGAGGTGCGCGAACCGGGTTCGGCAAAAAGATGAGCGCGACTCAGACCGTCGCACCCGCCGATCCAGCAACGTATCGCTCGACGCGCTGAGCGTCGTGCCCGGCAGCTCGTTCAGGTGCTCGACCACACGGCTGATGAACCGGCTGCACGCCGCCGGCAGGGAACGCCGTCGCCGCGACGGGAGGGCACGCGCCGTTCCCGTCACGACACGCTGTCCGACGCGCTATCCGGTCGGCGTCGGCTGCGCGACGTCGCGGCTATCGGTCGACGAACCCGGCTTCTCCGCCGCATCATCCGCGACAGGCAACGCGACACGCACATAAAGAAACGCACGCCGTTCGCGATCGGGCAGCACTTGCGGCCCGTAGCTGATCGCGACCTTGCCGTCGTCGATCTCGCCGGCCTGCGCGAAACGCCACGCGCCCGGATCGCTGTCGAGCAGGAATTCGGCGCGCGCATACGCGTGCGGCTCGAACAGTTCGGGAATCGTCACCGTCCGTCCGTCGAGCTTGTCGAGCAACGCGTCGACCACGTTGAAGCCATAGCCGTCGCGCACGATGTCGCAAATGAAGCTGCCCGCGATGCGCGGATTCAGTTCGATCACGTGCGGCACGCCGTCGTGCACGATGCAGTCGAGATGCACGGGCCCCCACGTGAGCCCGGCGGCCGCGGTCGCGCGCGTGCCGACGTCGATCAGCGCGCGCAGCGTGTCGGCATCGAGATCGAGTTCGGACGTATAGCCGCGTTCGAGAAAGCCGGCGCCATGCCGCTTCAGCTTGCGCAGCGCGCCGATGTAGCGGCCGTCGAAATACTCGACGCAGTATTCGCTGCCGCTCAGGAATTCCTCGACGACGACGCGCTCGATCGCGAGCGACTGCGCATCGACTCGCGCGGCGGCGAGCGCGTCGAGCTGCGCGCGCACTTCGGCGATAGTCTCGCAGCGTCGGACGCCGTCACTCGCCGATCCCTCCGACGGCTTGACGACGACCGGAAAACGCAACGGGTCGGCCGCGGCGGCGAGTGCCGCCGGCGCGCCCAGCGTGCCCGTGACGAATTGCGCGGCCGGGATGCCGTGCGCGGCGAGCAATGCCTTCTGGTTCGACTTCGACACCGCGTGCGCGACGTGCCGCGCATCGGGGCCGGGCAGGCCGAGCGCGTCGGCGACCCACGCGGCGGTGCGCGCATAGGTGTCGTGAGCGGTCGTCACGCGCAGCGTGTCGATCTCGTCCGGAAAACGCGCGCGCAGCCAGCCGGCGAGCTGGCCGGCGTCGGGTTCGAGGTTGATCGTCTCGACACCGTCGGGAAACGCGCCGGCGAGACGATGGCCGGGCGCGGTGACGACGGTCACGGCCACCTGGCGCGCGAGCGCGGCGCGCACGAGCGCGAGGCTGCTGCCGGTGGCGCGTGCGCCGATCACGATGAGTCGCTTCATGCTGGATCCTTGATCGAGGACGGGAGAGCGGGGCGGTGCCGGCTAGCGTGCGCGCCTGCGCAGGCGCTGCGCTTCGAGGCGCGGCAGCAGGTGCTGGACGACGCGCGGCAGCGTGTAGATAGGCAATTGAGCACACGTGAACACGAGCGCCATGGTCGGCGTGGCCGCGAGCCCGAGCGCGGCCCACATCAGGCCGACGTTGCGATTGGCGACGATCAGCGCGACATTGAGCCGCGTGCGGACGTCGCCGGGCGTGAGACCGTACGCGACGATCTGGAAGCCGGCGTTGACGGCGAACGCGAGTGCGATCGAGGTCAACGCGCGGTGCGGCGCGTCGATGATCGACTGCTGCATGCCGGCCATCGTGCCGAGCGCGAATACCAGCAGCGCGACGACGACGATCGCGTCGATGGGTGTCGCATAGCGATCGAGCCGGGCACCGGCAAACCGCCGCACGAGCAGCGCGACGCCTTCGGCGCTGCCGATCAGCAGCGCAAGCCGCAATGCGAGCGTCACGGGCGAGATCGACACGGCCGCATCGTGGCTGAACCAGGCTGTCAGCAGCGGCGCGGTAAGCGGAACGAACGCCATCGATGCAAGGGTCGCGACGAGCGCGACGCTCGCGTCGAGCGACAGCATCCGCGCGATCGTCGACGTGCCGCTCGACGGCGGCGCGCAGTACGCGATCACCAGCGCGACGACCCAGTCGTACGGCATGCCCGCGAGCCGCGTCGCGATGCCGAGCGCGACCGGGCACACGATCATCGTCACTGCAGGCAGCAGCAGCGACACGGCCGGCCGCCGCGCGACCGCGCGCACGGCGCTGGGCTCGACGCGCAGCAGCGTACCGAGTACGAACAGGAACACAGTGACTGGCATCAGCGGCCGCGCCATATCCGCGAGCGGCGGCACCAGCAGCCCGAGGCCGACGCCGCACGCGAGCACGGTCGGGCCGCGCCGCACCAGCGCGGCGATCAGCGCGCGCACGGGCGAGCCGCGCGCCGACGGCGAGCGGAGGTGAAGCCGGAACAGACAGCGGATGGCATGCGGATTCCTCGTAAGCGGGCCGGCCGGGTCGGGATATCCGTCAGGCTAATCCCGATGATGTGCGAAGTAAAATGATATAAACTGGATCAGTAACAAGAGAAAGTGATATGAACATACCTCTGCTCGAAACCTTCCGGGCCGTCGTGCAGGAAGGCAGCGCGTTGCGCGCAGCCGAACGGCTCGGCTGCACGCAGTCGAACGTGACCGCGCGGCTGCGCCAGCTCGAAGAGTCGCTCGACGCGCCGCTGTTCGACCGGCACGGCAAGCGGCTGGTGCTGAACGACGCCGGGCGCCGGCTGATCCCGTATTGCGACCGGATCCTGCGGCTCGTCGACGAAGCGACGCAGGTGGTGCGCGAGACGCCGGTCGCGCGCAGCTTCCGGCTCGGTTCGATGGAAAGCACGGCGGCCACGCGGCTGCCTGCGCTCGCCGCCGCATTGAAGGCGCACGATCCGGCGCTGGGCCTCGCGGTGCAGATCGGCAGCGAGCCGGAACTGGCCGACGCGCTGCTGCGCGGCCGGATCGACGCCGCGCTCACCGCACGCGCGGTCGTCCGGCCGGGGCTGCGTTACGAGCCTGCGTTTGCCGAGGACATGGTGCTGGCGAGCGCGGTCACGGTCACGCGCCGGCAATTGCTGGCCGACAACACGGTGCGGCTGCTGGCGTTTCGCGACGGCTGCCCGTATCGGGCGGTCGCCGAGCACTGGCTGAAGGCGCGCGGCTTCGCGATCGAATCGGTGTCGTCGTTCGGCACGTTCGGCGCGATCCTCGGATGCGTGGCGGCCGGCATGGGCGTTGCGATCCTGCCGAAGCGGATCACGACCGAGCACGTGGCGCGCAAGGAACTGCGCACGCACGCGTTCGACGATCTCGACAGCGTGACGACCTACCTCGTCACGCCCGAGGAAGTGCCCGCGCTGCCCGAACTCGATGCATTGCGCGCGGTGCTGGGCCGGCAGGCGGGTGCGCTGCTCGCACGCTAGTGCCGGAGAGCCGGAGCGCGAGCGCGCGGTGCCAATAACGCTATGCCGGCGCGACAGCGCGTTCGTCCGCGAAGAAATCGGCCTCGATTTCGCGGATGCGCCGGCAATCGTCGAGCAGCCGCTCGAACGTCGGGCTGTAGAGGCCGACCGTGCCGAGCGCCGTCTGCAGGTCGGTGGTCACGCGCAGCGTGTCGCCCACCTTGATCCACTGCTTGAGCCCGACGAACGACGGCAGCGCCTGGATCGCTTGCCATGTGAAGTCCTGCGCGAGCACGCCGTTGCGCGACGACAGCAGCAGCACGTGCCCGCAGTAGCCGCGAAAATCCGTCGGCGCGGCTGCTTCGCCGAACAGCCGCTCCGGATGCAGCACGGCTTCGACGGCGGCCGACACGTGATTTTCGCCGCTGACCGCGCTCGTCAAGCGTGGATCGAGACTGCCGTGCAGCCGCGCGTTCAGCTCGACGATCGTCGGGCCGTCGGCCGTGTCGAACAGTTCGAGATGGGTCGGCCCGAAGCGTACTTCGAGCGCGTCGAGCACGTCGGCCGCGTAGTCGAGCAGCGGCGCGTAGCGCGGGTCGGCATGGTTCAGCACCAGCATCTTGTCGAGCCGCGGCGCGTGCGTGCGGTCGCGATGCACTTCCCACAGGCTGACCACGCGATGGCGGCCCTCGAACGACACCGAATCGACGATGTATTCCTGCCCCTCGGAATAGCTCTGGATCACGATGTCGTCGTTCGGCTGGTTATACAGCGAACGGGTGGCCAGCACGTCGCGCGCGGCGGCCTCGACCTGCGCGAGCGTCCGGCAGATCTTCACGCCTGCCACGCCTGCGCTGCGAGCCGGCTTCACCACGAGCGGCAGCGTGCCGTGCGCGCGCGCCCACGCGAGCGCTTCGTCGACCGACGTGCTGTGAAAATGCGCCGGTGCGCGCAGGCCGGCCTGGCGGATGCGCTCGTTCATCACGAATTTGTCGCGCCGCGCGGCCGACGTCGCGAGCGGATTGCGATACGGCACGTCGAGCCGTTCGGCCAGCGTGTCGGCGAGTTCGAGCGCCGCGTCGAGGCCGTGCAGCACCGCGCCGATCCGCAGGTCGCTCAGTTGCGCGAGCGTCGCGTCGATGTCGCCGCGATGCTGGACCTGGCGGACGTAGTCGGACGGGACGAACTGGTTCCGGTAGATTTCCGGCAAATCGGGGTCGCTGACCACGTGCGCGCAACGGATGCCGTACGCGCGAAACGCGGGCGCCAGATAGGCGGCCGTCGACGCACCGTCGACGATCAGGACGGTATCGATGAAGCGATGCTGCATGGATTCCTCGCTCGGCTATGGGATCGGTTGAAGGGAGTCGGGCGGCACGTGCTCAGGCCCGCGCGACGGCATCCGGTGCGCCGCCGGGCCAGCGCGCGGCCAGCACGATGCAGACGGCGACGAGCGCGGCCGCGACGGCAAACGCGCGCGACGTGCCGGCCACGATCGCTGCGCGCTGGCCCGCGACCAGCGCGCCGAGCGCCGCGACGCCGACGGCGGCACCCACCTGGCGCGCGGTATTGAGGATCGCGGACGCGGTGGCCGAGCGGCCAGCGTCGACACTGCCGAGCATCGTCGACGTCAGCGCGGGAATCGCGATGCCGCCGCCGATCGCCATCGCCGCGAGCCCCGGCACCAGCAGCGCGTATGGCGTGTGCGCGGCGAGCGTTTGCCACAGCCACACGTAGCCCGCGAGCGATACGGCAAGGCCGACGATGACGGTCGCGCGGAATCCGTAGCGGACGGCGAGGCGCGCACTCGCGATGTTGGCGAGCATGATGATCGTGAGCGGCGCGAGCGCGAGCCCCGATTCGGTCGCGGTGAAGCCGCGCGCGTTCTGGAAATAGAGGCTGAGCGAGAAGATCAGCCCGTAGAACGCGGCGTTCGTGATCGCACCGATCGCGAGAACGCCCGGTACGCGCGCGATCCTGAAGAACGCGAGCTGCAGCATCGGTGCCGCCACGCGCCGCTCGATCGCGACAAACAGCGCGCCGAGCACGACCGATGCGATCAGCGCGCCGGCCGCATACGGGTCGCCCGGCCCGTGCGCGCCGGCCCGGATGATGCCGCCCGTCAGCAGACCGAGCACGAGCACCGCGACGATCTGCCCGGCCGGATCGAACAGCCGCGTGCGCGCGGCGGCCGAATCCTGCACGCGGCGCAGCGTGAGCCACAGCCCGGCCGCGCAGATCGGCAGGTTGATGAAGAAGATCGCGCGCCAGCCGAGCGAATCGATCAGCAGCCCGCCGAGCGTCGGCCCGGCCGCGCTGATCGCGCCGCCGGTCGCGCTCCACCATGCGACGGCCTTCACGCGCGCGGCGGCGTCGTTCGCGCAAGCATGCGTGATGAGCGCGAGCGACGTGGGCAGGATCATCGCCGCGCCGACGCCCTGCGCGACACGCGCGGCGATCAGCGCCGCGAGCGACGGCGCGAGCGCGCAGCCGAGCGACGCGAGCAGGAACAGCGCGAGGCCGTACGCGAACAGCCGGCGGCTGCCGAAGCGGTCGGCCAGCGTGCCGGACGTCAGCAGCAGCGCGGCGAACGACAGCGTGTACGCGTCGACGATCCACTGCAGCCCGTGGACGCTCGATCCGAATGAGTGGCCGAGGCTAGGAATCGCGACGTTGACGACGGTCACGTCGAGCTGGACGATCGCGAAGCCGAGGCTCGCGGCCGCGATGGCCGGGAAGATCGCGCGCAGCGACGTGCGGTGCGGCGGCGCGGCGGCGGTTAGCGCGCAGTCGAGCGCCGGAGCGCGTTCGCTCATCGCTGCCCCCGTGCCGCGTAGGTCGCGAGGCGGCCCGTCGGCGACGAAGCGTCGCATCCGGCGTATCCGAAGTATCCGAAGTATCCGAACAAGCAGCGCAGCAGTGGGTATCGGTTCATCTGGCGGTTTTCCGTGTGGCGGGTGATGGGGCGGCTGCCGGTCGAGAGCCGGCCGCATCGTCGAATCCGACAGAAAACTAGCATCGACCCGCCAGCGAATACAAATAATAACCAGCGATTTTTTAACAAGAATTAGTGTTAAAGACCGGCGCAATCGATGCGGCCCGACGCTAGCCGCGTTGCTGAACTTATATCGACAATTTTTGTTTGCAATCGATTTAATATCATTTCGCAATGCAACGACGGTCTTCTAGTCTTGTCGAGCGCTTCGCACCGAGGAAGGCAAAGCGCAGCGGTGGTGCCATACCGCTCTTCGACCCAAGATCTTTATACGAGAGACCTATGACCTATCTCGCAGATGAACGCATCGTCTTGACGGCAGTGGAGTCCGGTCACATCCGGAAGACGCTCGGCGCGCTGGCCTACGATCCCGCTGGCGGCGCCGGCTATATCAGCGCAGTACGCAAGCTCGCCTACAACGCATTTCCCGACCGGATCGTCGACGCGTTCGACCGCGCGAAGGCGCCGACCGCGGACGCGCACGGGTCGATCGAGATCGACAACCTGCCGATCGACGACGACGTGAACGGCAGCCCGAGGTTCGAGGAAACCGGCCGCTCGTTCAAGGCTGGCGTGCTGAGCGAGAACGTGCTGGTCGCGCTGAGCACGCTGGCCGGCGAGCCGTATTCGATCGCGCACGAAGGCCGCGAGCTCGTGAACAACCTGACGCCGCACAAGACGACCGCGCGCGAATACACGGGCCTCGGCTCCGAGGTCGAGCTGGATTTCCATATCGAGAACGCCGCGCAGGCGCACATGCCGGAAGGCGACACGTCGCCGTTCGCGCTGCTGCTGCTCGGCGTGCGCAGCGAAGCCGGCGGCGGCCCGTATACGCGGCTCGCGGATGCGCGCCGTGCGCTGCAATTGCTGTCGCCGGACGATATCGCGCAGCTCTACGGCGAGCACTACATCATCCGCGTGCCGTACCGGTGGCGCGGCGCCACGCCGACGCCGCGCGACAACACCGACCTGAGCGCCGTGCTGTCGGGGCCGCTCGACGCGCCGCGCGTGACGGTCGCGTTCTATCCGGACATGGTGCTGGCGGTCAACACGCGCGCGCAGGAAGCGCTGGCGAACCTGTATCGCGCGGTGCGCGAGGTGTCGTTCGGGGTGCAGGTGTCGCCGGGCAAGCTGGTGCTGATCAACAACCATTTCACGTTGCATTCGCGCGACCGCTTCGATCCGCAATACGACGAGAACGACCGCGCGTTTCGCTGGGTGCAGCGTGTGTTCGTCGCGCGCAGCCTGTGGAATTTCCGCGCGTTCACGCCGCTGCAGGCACGTGTGTTCGATCCGAAGGCGCTGTATGCGGGCGAATCGTCGCAGGCGAATCGCCCGTCGCCTGTCGCGCAGCCGGCGCCTCGGCGCACTGCCGCAGCCGAACTCGAAGCGACGCCCGCTTGAGCGTGCCGGGAACGCAGCGCGGCGCACCGACGTATTCCAGCGCCGACCATCGCGCTGCCCGCGCTTGCGTTCGCCCCATGCGTCATCGAACAGGAAGGAATCCGGAAAACATGACAAGAACAGCATTCCCCGTTGCGCGTGTCGTTCGCATGCTGGCCGCGGTGCTGATCGGCGGCAGCTTCGCCGCGCAGGCCGCGACGTTCGACCTGAGCCCCGAGCAACCCGGCCGGCAGCGCGGCACCGCGAACCCGGCGGTCGAGCAGGCATTGCCGGGCGGCTTCAGGTTTGCCGAAGCGAACGCGCTGACGATCGGCATCGCGCCGAACCTGCCGCCGCTCAGCACGTATGCGACCGATGCGCGGACGGTGGTCGGCTTCGATCCCGATCTCGCGCAGCTCATCGCGGACAGCGTCGGGCGCAAGCTGAAGATCGTGCCGCTCGCGTGGGCCGACTGGCCGCTCGCGCTGCAGTCCGGCAAGGTCGACGCGGTGATCTCGAACGTGACGGTCACCGAGCAGCGCAAGGAGAAGTTCGACTTCTCGACCTACCGGAAGGATCAGCTCGGCTTTTACGTGAAGACCAGCAGCCGGATTGCCGCGATCCGCGAGCCGAAGGACGTGGCCGGGCTGCGCGTCGTGACCGATTCGGGCACGAACCAGGAAAAGATCCTGCTCGAATGGAACCGGCAGAACGTCGCGCGCGGCCTCGCGCCGGTCGAGATCCAGTACTACGCCGATGCGGCGGAGCGCTGGGTCGCGCTGCAGTCGGGCCGTGTCGACACGATCTTCAGCGTGAATTCGATGCTCGCGTACCAGGCGTCGCTGCGCGGCGATGCGAAGCTCATCGGCACCGTGAGCGGCGGCTGGCCGCGCACCGCGGACATCGCGATCACCACGCGCAAGGGCAGCGGCCTCGCCGAGCCGCTGACGCTCGCGATCAATGCGCTGATCGCGAACGGCAGCTACCGGAAAGTGCTCGGCCGCTGGAGCCTCGATGCCGAAGCGATCGACCGGTCGCGGACTAATCCGCCGGGGCTGCCGCGTACCTGAGCGCGGTACGGCGCGCGTGCGAACGCGGCGCCGCTCAGGTGATCGGCCACTGAAGAATGACGATCCCGTCGTTGTAGTCGCGGTCGGCGCCGTCCTCGGCGCCGAGCCAGCCGAGCCACACTTGATCGCCCGCGAACAGCGGCGCGAGGCGCGCATCGGTCGCGGACTTCCTGCCGTTGGCCGATGCGTCGATCCGGATCTTGCCGCCTTTCGAGTTCAGCGTGAACTGCCTGACGTCGTCGTTGCCGTTGCCGGCGAACGACGCGGCCGGTTCGGGCGCATCGTCGATGAACAGCTTCAGGTCCTGCCGGCCGGCGGCATGACGTTTCGGGAGCGGGAAGGGCGCGATTCGCGACTGCTATCGGGCCGCCGGGCGGCCGGCTATCCAATGCTTACCGGTAGGTCCAGAGCCGATGCAGCACGAACGTCGTCGGCGGGATCAGCAGTGCGATCGCGACGATGCTCATCGCGCGCGACACGTCGAGCATTTCGGCGGCACGCGCGAGCAGCAGCGTTTCGATGAAGCCGGCCAGCGTAACGACGAGAAAACGCAGCGCGTTGCGCGTGCGTACCGTCGACGAGAAGCTCCACAGCGTATTCGCGAGATACGAGAACGCCGTCGCGCAGAGAAACGCGACCGCGTTCGCGGCGACCAGCGTCGCATCGAACAGCGCGAACAGCGCGGACGCGACCAGCGTATGGAGCGCGGTCGAGCCGAGCCCGGACAAGCCGAAGCGCACGAGCCGCGTGCGCTCGGCATGGAGCAGGTCGATCATGGCCGTCTGCGCGCGTTCAGCGTACGTCGATCCGCGCACGGTTCGGCAACTGCACGCGCCGACGTGCGATCTGGCGGCGCGCATCGCGCGCGACCGGAAGTTCGATCACCTTGCCGTGCGCCTGGTAGCGGCGGCGGATCAGGTAGACGGGCCGTTGTTTCGACTCGTCGTAGATCCGCCCGATGTATTCGCCGATGACACCGATCCCGATCAGTTCGATGCCGCCGATGAACAGCGTGACCGAGATCAGCGACGCGTAACCGAGCACCGGATTGCCGAACAGCAGCGTGCGGAAGATGATGAACGAGCCGTACAGGAACGCGAGCGCGGCGATGCCGACGCCGATGTAGGTCCAGCTGCGCAGCGGCACCGTGCTGAAGCTGGTGATCCCTTCCAGCGCGAAATTCCACAGCTTCCAGCCGGAGAACTTCGAGTGCCCGGCGCTACGCGGGTCGCGCTGATATTCGACGATCACGGTCTTGAAGCCGACCCACGCGAACAGCCCCTTCATAAAGCGATGCCGCTCGGGCAGGTTGCGCAGCGCGTTCACGACCTTGCGGTCCATCAGCCGGAAATCGCCGACGTTCTCCGGCAGCTTCACATCCGACAGCAGGTTGTGCACGCGGTAGTAGATCGCGGCCGCGGTGCGCTTCGCGAACGAATCGCATGCGCGGTTGCTGCGCTTCGCCGCGACGACTTCCGCGCCGGCGCGCCAGTGTTCGATCATCACCGGAATCAGGCTCGGCGGATCCTGCAGGTCGGCGTCGAGCGGGATCACCGCGTCGCCGGCGGCTTCGTCGAGGCCGGCCGTCAGCGCCGCTTCCTTGCCGAAGTTGCGGGTGAGATCGATCACGCGCACGCGCCGCTCGCCGGTGCTGATCCGGATCAGGCGTTCGAGCGTGTCGTCGCGGCTGCCGTCGTTCACGCAGACGATCTCGAAGCGGATCGCGTCGATGGCCGTCAGCAGCGGAATCACGACGTCGAAGAAGCGCTCGACGGCCTCGCCTTCGTTATAGAACGGCACGACCAGCGAAACGAGCGGCGTGTAGAGTGGTTCCCGCATGATGATTCCCCTTGTGATGTCGCTTCACCGGCCGGCGCCGAGCGTCGGGCGGCCGGTGCGGCGCATTCCGAGCGCCGGGCGGTGGTGCGGTCGAACCGGATGTGCGAAGCCGGTCTCGGTCGAGTCGTCGCGTGCGTCGGGCATTGACGGCACGTCGTGTCTTTCCTGCGCGATCCGGCTGACGAGCAGCGCGAGCGATGCGAGCGTCACGAGCGGCATGAACTGGAACGACAGATGCGAGACGACCGCGAGGCCCGCGAGCGGCATCGTCCACAGCAGCATCAGCCATTCGCGATCGAAGCGCCGCCAGCCGTGCGTCCATGCATAGCGCGCGTACCACGCGATCACGATGCCGTACCAGGTCAGGTCGTAGTCGTACAGATAAGGGCTGACGAGCAGGCATGCGCATGCGAGGGTCGCGGCGCGCAGCGCATAGGAACATGCGCCGCGCCACGCGTAGACGACGGCGATCGCGGCGGCCGCGGCCGACAGCAGCTGAAGGCCGCGCGCGACGATCGCGGGCCAGCCGGCCATCGTCGCGAGCGCGAACACGGTCGGCATGCGGGCGAGCTTGGCGTGACCGGTGCCGACGATCGCGTAGACGTTGCCGATCACATGCGCGAACGTGACCCACGGGCCGACACCGAACGCGAGCGTCGCGAGCGCGGCGCAGCCGGCGATCGTCGCGGCCCACGCGGCCAGCGCGCGCCACTGGCCCGCGCACAGCAGCGCGAGCGGGAACAGCACCGCGAGCTGCGGCTTCATCGTCAGCAAGCCGAAGCAGATCCCGGCGCAGATGGGGCGGCGGTTCAGCGCGAGCAGGCCGATGCCCGCGAGCATCGCGGTAAAGAGGCTGGTTTGACCGACGATCACGGTGAGAAACGCGCCGGGGAACGCGAGCGCGCACAGCCACGCGGCATCGCGCTGCACGGTCGCGCGGATCGTCGCGGCGAACATCACATACGTGACGCCGAGCCACAGCACGAGTGCCAGCATGTACGGCAGCCAGCCGAGCGGCAGCACGAGCAGCAGCATCGTCGGCGGATAGAGCCACGGCAGCGCGCCGTCCGCGAGCGTCATCGTCGGGACTGCCAGCTTCTGGACCGCGAACAGCGCGGGGAAATGCCACGCGTCGGCACCGTGCCCGTGCGCGGCGAGCCGCGCGGCGCTCCAGATCGGCGAGAAATCCTGCGACAACTGTTCCAGTGCACCGTTGTGCGACAGGAGCACGCGGGTCACGTAGATGACGATGAACAGCAGTTCCGTCAGCAGCACGGCGGCCGCATAGAGGCGCACGCGATCGCGATTGAGCCAGTGCGGATAGCGGCGCGGGCCTGCGATCGGGAGTTCCGGATGCAGATCGACGGCGGAATGCGCTTGGCGGGCGAACGAAGGCGCTTTCATTGCTTGCTCCGTGACGCGAGCGCCGTGCGGCGCACGACGACGAACAGCACCGCGAGCAGCACGACCGGCCCGATCTGTGGCAGCTTCATCAGCCGGTTGAACATCTCGAAGATCGGCAGCAGCCACGCGAGCACGAGGATGCCCTGGTCGCCGGGAAGCCAGCCTTCGTCGAGGCCGTGTGCGATCAGGCAGAAGATCGCAATGCCGAGCCAGGTCAGTTCGTAGTTCCACAGATACGGCGTCGTAAGCAGCGTGGCGACGGCCAGCACCGCGGCGCGCAGGCGCATGTCGCGCGTGCGGCGCCACACGTCGACGGCCGCGGCGATCGCCAGCAGCGCGACCGCCGCTTGCGCGGCCAGCGCGGCAGCCACCGGCGCACCCGCGAGCCGCAACGCGGCGAACGGTGTCGGCGACGCGAGCCAGTACGACGCGAGCATGAAATGCTGGTCGCGTACCGTCGACATGGCGTGGCTCAAGCCGTGCATCGCGCCGGGCCCGGCCAGCGCGATGCCGGCCGCCGCGAACAGCGTTGCGCTGATCGCCGCCGCCGCGAACGTGCGCCACGCCCGCGCCGCGATCAGCACGAACGGGAACACGACGGCGAGTTGCGGCTTGATCGCGAGCAGCCCGATCAGCACGCCGGCCGCAACCGGACGCTTGCCGAGCAGATGCAGCGCGAGCGCGGCGATGCCGGCGGTCAGGATGCTGTTCTGGCCGAACAGCGCGGACATGCACACCGCCGAATACGCGGCCGCGACGAGCGCCGCGGCGCGCGGGTGCGGAAGATGCGCGCGCAATCCCGACAACCGCGAGACGGCGAACGCGTAGCATAAAAGACTGCCCGCGAAAAAGAGGAAATATGCGGGCAGGAAAGGCACAAGGGCAACGGGCGCGATGAACAGCAACATCGTCGGCGGATAGAGCCAGGGAAGCGGCCGGTGCTGCAGATACGCACCGAAGTGCGCGAACTCGGCCTGCAGGAATGACGAAGAGTCGTAGGCCGCTGCGGCATGGCCTTGCAATACGAGGTTCGATGCGGTCCAGAAGACCGAGAAGTCGGCGCCCGGGCGGGCGGTGGCATTCGACGTGAAGCCGTCCGTCACGATGCCCCAGACGGCGAGCAGCGCGGCGAAGAGCATCAGCATGATGCAGCTGTACGGAACGATCCGGTCCGCTGTCAACCATTGAGCACAGCGTATTGCGCGATCGCGCGTTCCACGATTGGCTGTGTACATGATGCCCCGTTTGTGGTGGAGGCTGCTTGGTCTGTCGCAGCCGTTTCATGTTGTCGTGCCACCGGATCGAATCGCTCTGAATGGCGTTGTCCGGTGAATGCATTGTTGAAGAAAAAATCGCATGTTGCAAACCGCGCACTGGAAGCCGGGATCCCGATTAATCAGTGACAGGCGTGAAAACCGCGTTTTTTGGTATGAGAAAACGACCCGGTCGGGTTTCATGTTGCTGGCTTGAAACATTCCGTGTTTTTGAGCGGTGTCGCGTCCCTCCGATCCCATGAAATGCAACCGGCTGCCCGCGTCCGGGAAAATCCCGAGAAAAAATTTTGGATCCTTTGTGCAGCGCGGCGGCGAGCGTTCCGGCGTACCTCGCTCGCGGGAATGCATATATCAAAGTTGAAACATTTCGTTCGTCGCACCATTGGCGCGAGAACCCGTGGATCGCCGGAACCCTTGATACGCCTGGATTTCGCTCGAGGTGGCCTGCTCTTTGCGTCAGCGTTGGCACGGCAGTCGGCGAAGTGACGACCGGGCTGTTCCGGGAACAGACGGAACCGGCTTCGGAATCACCTGCGGAGAAGAGGGCCGGAGCGCGTCGGGGAACACGCAGCTCCAGGTCGATGAACCGCGAGAATCGTCGCCGATCGACCGATGAGACCCGATAGCGTCAGGGCAACAAGAAGATCGGCATCGCAGCACATGGGGAATAAAAATGAAAGACCACAGCACTTCGCGGCCGGCTGGCCGCGTTGAAAACGAATTACCGCACCGCCGGGAGTTTGTCTCCCGTTCAACTGGATTCCATGCGTCGAACGGCAGTCACGCCGTTCAGGTCGATCGTCCAGCCCGGTTTATCCGGCTGATCGAACCGTACGCGCATCTCTCGCGTTCCTTCTCACTGAAATCCGTTCTCACGGACAGGTGTGCGCATCCCTGTCCCCGCAGCTGAGCGTCACGTTTCGATTTTCTTGTAGTGCCGGTGGTGCCCGTCCCCGACGTCATGATCGACGAAGGGAATTTAATAGCAGTCCGAAAGGAGAGTACTCATGTCAAGAGTCATCGAAAAGATCGCCTGGTTCACTCGGGATCAGCGCGGCGTGACGGCCATTGAATACGGCCTGATCGCCGCACTGATCGCGATCGGCATCGTCGCCGCGTTGGCGACGGTCGGTACGGATCTGAAGACCGTGTTCAGCACGATCGCCGCGGATCTGGACTCGGCGGTAGCAGGTCTTTGATGGACGGTACGGCGGGCGGCTCGTCCGAATCGTTCGCCGGCACCACACGGCATTAACAACTTTCCTCGACGTATCGATGCCAGATCGATCGATCCAGCCGGTACGCGAGGGCTTTGAAAGTCATCACGCAAGGAGATAACCATGTCCAAGTTCGTTCAACAAGCCAGCCGCTTCGTCCGCGATGAAGACGGCGTGACCGCCATCGAATACGGCCTGATCGCCGCACTGATCGCGGTAGGCATCATCCTCGCGCTGTCGACGATCGGGAAGGACCTCAAGACCGTGTTCAGCACGATCGCGGCCGACCTGGATTCGGCGGTGGCAGGCCTCTGATGGACCGTACCGCGGACGGCTCGGCTGGTGCAGTGCTCGAGCCGTCCCGGTCATCTGATCAACCGGAACTGGAGACCATCATGCAAGCCAGGGTGCGTGCCGTATGTCGCCGCTGGATCGGCGACGAGCAGGGCGTGACGTCGATCGAATATGCGTTGCTCGGGGCGATGTTCGCCGTCGCGGTTCTGGGCAGCGTCGTCACGCTGAGAGGCTCGCTGGCCGATACGTACGAGGTGATCGCAACAGCCGTGACGGCGGCCGTGACCACCGCGCTGGCCATGGTTTCCTGATCCATCGATTCGCTCCGCGAGGTTCGCCATGTTACTCGTTGCGCCGCCTTACCCGGTTCCGTTGTGCGTGACGCTGCTCGCGGTCGCCGCGGCAAGCACGGACATCGCGGCCCGCCGCATTCCGAACCGCCTCGTCGCGGTCGGCCTCGTCGGTGCGCTGGTGGCCCAGTGCATGCTGCACGGCGTCCTGGCAGGCGCACTCGGATGGCTCGCGGGAGCAGCGACCGGCTTCGGCCTGCTGCTGCCGTTCTACCTGTTGCGCGGGATGGCGGCCGGCGACGTGAAGCTGATGCTCGCGATCGGCGCATGGGTCGGTGCGGAAATGACGTTTTACATCGTGCTGGCCACCTTCGTGGCCGGCGGGATCGGCGCCATCGCGTTCGCGCTGTTGCGCGGGCGGATGCGCCAGATGTGGGCGAACGTCCGCGCGCTGATCGCGCGCCGTTCGCAAGGGGCGCGCGCAGGGGCAGCCGACGGCCCCGCGGAGATCGCGTCGGTCGGCACGCTGCCGTACGGCGTGGCGATCGCGGCCGGCACGCTGGGCATGCTGTTCGCGTCGTGCGCATAGCGCGACGAGCCCGCAACGAGGATGGAACCATCATGAACACGAACCACACCGAACCGAGACGCGACGCGCAGGTATCCAAACTGCCCGATCCGTTGCCGTCGCGGGAGGCCAATACGAAGCCGGGCGCGCAGTTGCCGGCGGCGCCGCGCTCGCTCGACGAAACCGGGCTGAGCATGACGTTCGTCGCCGGGCTCGTGCTGAAGTCGACGCTGATGCTCGGCCGCCCGTCGTACGGCGACCTGGTCGAGCGGCACTGCCTGCCGCTCGCGGTGCTCGACGATGTCTTCGCGTTCCTGGTGCGCGAGCATCTCGTCGAGCTCACCCATCGCGGCGCGACCGATCTCGACGTGACGTTCCGCCTGACCGACGCGGGCCGCGTGCTCGCGTTCGAGGAACGCGCGCGCAGCGGCTACAGCGGGCCCGCGCCGGTCACGCTCGACGCGTATCTCGAATGCGTGAGCGCGCATTCGGTGCGCAAGCTGCACATCGGCCAGGGCGATGTGTGGGCCGCGTTCGAAGGCTTCGTGATCGACACGTCGGTCCTCGACGCGGCGGCCGCGGCGCTGAACGCGGGCCGTCCGCTGCTGATCTACGGCCCGGCCGGCAGCGGCAAGACCTTCCTCGCCGAGCGGCTCGGCGCGCTGATGCACGGCCGCGTGCCGGTGCCGCACGCGATCTGCGCGGCCGGTGAAGTGATCCAGATCTACGACCCGCTCGTGCATGTCGACGCGGAACCGCAATCCGGCGGCCAGTCGGTCGATCGCCGCTGGCGCCTGTGCAAGCGGCCGGTCGTGACGTCCGGCGGCGAACTGACGCTCGACGAGCTCGATCTGCGCCGCGACGAGGCGGCCGGCTTCTACCAGGCGCCGCCGCACATGAAGGCGAACATGGGCATGTATGTCGTCGACGATCTCGGCCGCCAGCGCGTCGAGCCGCGCGACCTGCTCAATCGCTGGCTGCGCCCGCTCGATCGCGGCGTCGATTTCCTGACGCTCGAATCCGGCAACCGCTTCGTGCTGCCGTTCGACGTGTGGCCGGTGTTCTCGAGCAACCTCGCGCCGGAGCAGTTCTGCGACGACGCGTTCATGCGTCGCCTCGGCTCGAAGCTTCACGTCGGCGCGTTGTCGATCGACGACTACCGTGCCGTGTACGACGCGGCCTGCGCATCGCTCGGTCTCGTATCGGCGCACGATGCGTTCGAGTTCCTGCTGCACCGGCTGCATCTGCCGACCGGCAAGGCGTTTCTCGCGTGCTTTCCGGCGGACCTGTTGCGCCTCGTGGCCGCCGGCGCGCGTTACCGCGGCGATCCGCTCGAGGTGACGCACGACGCACTGTACGACGCATGGGCGAGCTATTTCGGCGCAGCACCCGAACGGGACGGCAGCCATCCGCCGCCCATCGAGCGAGGCGGACGTACGTTCATCACCGGTTGAGCCGTTTCTTTCACGAATCGTCGAGGAGCATTGCCATGAAAAACAGTCGAGCGCTCATGATGCTGGCCGTCGCGATGGTCGCGGGTCTTGCCGCGGTCGTGTTCGCGTCCCACTGGCTGGTGCAGACATCCACGAACTCGGTCACGCCCGTCGCGGTAGCGGCCGCCGACCTGAACCTGGGCGAGCCGCTCGGGGCGAACCAGATCCACATGGTGAGCTGGCCGTCGAGCAGCGTGCCGCCCGGCGCGTTCACCGATACGAAGGTGCTCGAAGGGCGGGTGGTGCGCACCAGCCTCGCGCGCGGCGAGCCGGTGATCGAGTCGAAGCTGGCGCCGCTCGGCACGAAGGGCGGGCTGTCCGCGGTGATCGCCGACGGCAGCCGCGCGATCACGGTGCGCGTGAACGACGTGGTCGGCGTTGCGGGCTTCGCGCTGCCGGGCACCTACGTCGACGTGATCGTCAACACGCAGGAGCAGCAGGGCAAGACCGACGGCCAGAGCATCTCCAAGATCGTGCTCGAGCACATCCTCGTGCTCGCCGTCGCGCAGCAGGTCAGCCGCGACGACACCGCACCGAAGGTCGTCAACGCGGTCACGCTGGAAGTCACGCCCGAGCAGGCCGAACGGCTCGACCTCGCGCGCAGCGTCGGCACGCTGTCGCTCGTGCTGCGCAACCAGGTCGACCAGAAGACGATGAACACGGATGGCGCGACCAAGATGACGCTGCTCGGCAAGCTGCCCGTACCCGATTTGCCGCCGCTTCCCGCTCCCGCACAAGTGCGGACGGTGCGCGTGCACACCGCGTCGCACGCGGCGCCGGCAGCACGGCGCGACTGCGTCGGCGTGCTGGCGGGCGTGAAGGGCAGCGTCGAATGTTTCTGAAGCAGATCAACACAGCCAGATAAACAGATCGGCCGCCAGCAGGACACAGCGGCCTCGGAAGTCGACAACCGGCACGGCGCCGGTCTCTCGGGGGATCAGACAAAATGAAGCTCAAACCGCAATGCACAGGTACCGGCCCACTGCGGACGCGCGTGGCACGGGGCACGATGATGGCCGCGATCCTTTGTTCGGGATGGCTGACCGTTTATGGCGCACTGGCCCAGGAAGGCATCGAGGCGGGCGTGCTGACGAAGGGCGGCGCCAGCGCGCCGGCCGCGGTCGGCAAGGGGCCCGTGCAGATGACGATCAGCATGGCGCCGGCGCCGGTCGCCGCGGCCGCCGCTGCGGCGGGGCCGCTGCGCGGGCCGAACTGCGTCGGTGCCGTGCGCGAGTCGACCAGCGTCAGCGTGCCGCTCGGCAAGTCGCTGCTGGTGCCGATGCCGGAGCCGGTCCGCAATCGGACGATCGGCAACCCGGCCGTCGCGCAGGCGACGATGGTGTCGCCGCAGACGCTGTACATCCTCGGGCTGTCGGTCGGCACGACCAACATGATCGTGCAGGGCAAGAGCGGCGCATGCCGCGTGATCGACGTCGCGGTCGGAGCGGATGCCGCCGGCCTGCAGGTATCGCTGCAGCAACTGCTGCCGGGAGAACGCGACATCCATGTGTCGACAGCCGCCGGCACGATCGTGCTGGCGGGCAGCGTGTCGAACTCGCAGGCCGCGCAGCAGGCCATGCAGATCGCACGCGCGTACGGCGACAGCGCCGGCGACCCCGCCGGGGGCGGCAAGCAGGGCGGCGGCGTGCTGAACATGCTGAGCGTCACGTCGCCTCAGCAGGTGATGCTCGAGGTGAAGGTGGCCGAGGTGTCGAAGACGCTGATCAACCAGATGGGCAGCGCGTTCAACATCCAGGGCGGGTTCGGTTCGTGGAGCGGCGCGCTGGTCAGCAACCTGCTCGCGGGCGTCGCGAGCGGGGCCATCTTCAACAAGGCGAACAACAAGCCGTTCAGCATCGCGGCCGACGCGCAGAACACCGACAACCTCGTCAAGATCCTCGCGGAGCCGAATCTCGTGACGATCAGCGGCCAGGAAGCGACGTTCCTCGCCGGCGGCAAGATCTTCATCCCGATCCCGCAGAGCAGCGGCAACGGCATCTCGTCGATCACGCTGCAGGAAGAGGAGTTCGGCGTCGCGCTGAAGTTCACGCCGACGGTGCTGGCGAACGGCCGGATCAGCCTGAAGGTCGCACCGGAAGTATCGGAGCTGTCGCAGACGGGCGTCACGCTGAGTGCGTCCAACATCGGCGGCACGTCGATCCTGCCGCTGATCACGACGCGGCGTGCTTCGACGACGGTCCAGATGAGCGACGGCGAATCGTTCGCGATCGGCGGGCTGATCAAGGACAACGCGAGCGGCGCGCTGAAGGCGATCCCGGGCGTCGGCGAAGTGCCGGTGCTCGGCGCGCTGTTCCGCAGCACGTCGTTCCAGCAGGATCGCACCGAGCTGATCTTCCTGATCACGCCGCACCTCGTGAAGCCGCTGCAGACCGCGGACGTGCCGCTGCCGACCGACAGCTTCTCGAAGCCGCACGAACTCGACGTGTACGCGACGGGCAACATGGAAGGCCGCCGCGGGGTCCGCAAGCCGGGCGCGCAACCCGCGAGCGGCGCGGCTGCTGCACCTCAGGAGGCACCGGCCCAGGCACCGGCTCAGGCACCTGCACCTGCACCGCAATCGGAAGCGCCCGCCGCTGCGGCCGCCGCACTGCCCGCGCCGCGCGCGCCGCAGGGCACGGACGCACAGCCGCCGGTGCCGGCCGAGCCACAGAAGACGCCCGCACCGGTAGCGGCCACCGCGCCGCAGCCAGACGCGGCAAACGCGGCAAATGCAGCCCGGGTCGCGCGTATCGAAGCCGCCGCCGCGCGCCTCGCGGCAGCCGGCCCCGGCACGCCGGCCCAGCCGGCGGCGCGACCGAAGCAACGAGTGCCCGCGGTTGCCCGGGCGCAGGTTGCGCGCTCGGAACCCCATTCCACCGATCGTTGAAGCTATCCAAGGGGAAGCTCCATGAAATCCGCCTACCTCGTATTCGTGCGCCGCGCGGCGCTCGCCGCACCGCTCGCGTTCGCGCTTGCCGGCTGCATGTCGTCGACCCCGGTGTGGGACAGCCGCTTCGGCGATTCGGTCCGCACCGTGATGCAGGCCCAGATCATCGACCCGCATGCCGCCGAACACGCGGCATCGGCGTCGGCGTCGGGCATCGACGGCGGCGCCGCCGCGGCTGCGCTCGACAACTACGACAAGTCGTTCAAGCAGATCCAGCCGCCTGCCAATGCGTTCGTGATCGGCATCGGCAAGGCGACCCAATAACAACGGCACGCTCAGGGAGAACGCCATGTCCAGCGCAGCTCGCTATCCGAAAGTCACGCGTCGCGGCCTCCATCGCCAGCGCGGCGCCGTCGCGATCATCGTCGGTCTCGCACTGGCGGTGATGATCGGGTTCGTCGGTCTCGCGCTGGACCTCGGCAAGCTGTACGTCACGCGCAGCGAACTGCAGAACAGCGCCGATGCGTGCGCGCTGTCGGCTGCGCGCGACCTGACTTCGGCCATCAGCCTGTCGGTCGCCGAGGCGAACGGCATCGCTGCCGGCCACCTGAATTTCGTGTTCTTCCAGAACCAGTCGGTGCAGATGCTGACGAATTCGAACATCACGTTCAGCGACTCGCTGTCCAATCCGTTCCTGACGAAGAACTCGGTCACGACGCCGGCGAACATCAAGTACGTGAAGTGCGTCGCGTCGCTGAGCAACATTGCACACTGGTTCATCGAGGTGCTGAACGTGCTGCCGGGCACCAAGCTCGCGAACGCGGCCGAAGTGTCGGCGAGCGCGATCGCGACGGTCGGCGGCGGGCAGACCACCTGCGCGATCCCGGTGTTCGTGTGCCGCGCGACGGGCGCGCCGCCCTACAACGTCGGCGACTGGATCACGTCGCCGTCCGGTTCGACCTACGGGCCCGGCAACTTCGGCTGGGCGGCGCTCGACGGCTCGACGAACGAAACGACCATCGCGGGCGAGCTGTCGGGCAATACCTGCAATATCAAGAGCCCGCCCGACCTCGGCAGCACCGGCCTGAAGTCGGCGTCGCTGCGCGCCTGGAATACGCGCTTCGGCATCTATACGAGCGGCGCGAACGGGTCCAGCGGCCAGCCCGACTTCACCGGCTACGCGTATGTCGGCCCGAACTACGGGCCGCCCGGAACGCCGGGCATCAAGGGCGACGCATACACGCAGTTCGTGACCGACCGCACGACCTTCAAGTCCTACCAGGGCGACGGCGCGCCGCCGGCGGGCAGCGGGATCTCAACCAACGGCACCGCGACGGCGAGCAACTACCAGACCTTTGGCGGCGACCGCCGTGTCGCGCTCGCGCCGGAAGGCGACTGTTCGGCGCTGAGCGGCAGCAGCGGCAAGGTGCACATCACGCAATGGGATTGCGTGCTGATGCTCGATCCGTTGCCGTTCAGCCCCGGCAAAGGCGGTGTCGTGGCGCACCTCGAATACCTCGGCTCGTCGGTGTCCGGCAACAGTCCGTGCGCGACGCACGGGTTGCCTGGCGACGGCAGCGCGTCCGGGGTCCAGGTGCCGATGCTCGTTCAATAGGGAGAGGCGATCATGAAAAGGTCCCCGTTTCGCCGTTCGCGCACCCGTGGCGTGGCCGCCGTCGAGTTCGCGCTCGTACTGATGCCGATGATCATGCTCGCGACCGGCGTGGCCGAGTTCGGCCGCGCGATCTACCAGTACGAGACGCTGACCAAGGCGACGCGCGACGCGGCGCGCTACCTGTCGATCTGGCTGCCGACCGACAGCGCGTATCCGGTGGCGGCGGCGCAGTGTCTCGTCGTGTACGGCAGCACGACGTGCGGCTCGGCCGGCACCGAGCTGGTGCCGGGGCTCACCACGTCGATGGTGACCATCTGCGATGCGTCGCATACGACCGGCTGCGGCGATGCGTCCGACCCGGCGCAGTTCTCGAACCTGCCGACCTACGACGCGGACAACAACGCGGCGAGCGGCACGGCGACGGGCAGCATCAACGTCGTCGAAGTGAAGATCAAGGGCTACCAGTACCAACCGATCCCCGCGTACCCGGGGCTGAAGTCGATCACCTTCGGCAACATCGTCACCGTGATGAGGCAAGTGTCATGAATGCGCGCCATTTTCCGCTGTCGCGCCGGCGCGGCGAGCGCGGTTCGACGATCGTCGAGTTCGCGCTCATCGCGTCGGTGCTGATCATGCTGCTGATCGGCATCTTCGAATTCGGCCGCGTGCTGTTTTACTGGAACACCGCGAGCGAGGCCGTGCGTCTCGGCGCGCGCACGGCGGTGGTCTGCGACGTGGATGCCGCCGGCGTCGCGAAGCGCGTGACGAAGCTGCTGCCGCTGCTGTCGAGCGCGAACGTGTCGGTGGACTACTCGCCGGCGAGCTGCGACGTGACCACCTGCTCGTTCGTGACCGTGAGCGTCAAGAACGTCACGGTCAAGACGATGATCCCGTTCGTGAACGTGACGATCAAGATGCCGCCGTTCACGACAACGCTGCCGCGCGAAAGCCTGACTTCCGCGACCGGCGGCACTGCCTGCAATTAATCGAACAGACGAGGCACACGACATGATCAATATCCTCGTAGCTTCCGACGATACCGCGCGGCTCACGCAGATCGCGCGACTCGTCACCGACTGCGGACGCTATCGCGCAACGCGCGCAACCGGCCGCCCTTCGCAGATCGAGCATCGCACCGACGGGCTCGACGCGTTCGACATCCTGCTGGTCGACGGCTCGTCGTTCGACCCGTCGGAACTGTCGGCGATCGAGCGAATCTGCCGCGCTCACGCGGGCCTGACCTGCATCCTCGTGACGGCTGACGCGTCCCCGCAACTGCTGCTGGACGCGATGCGCGCGGGCGCACGAGACGTGCTGCAGTGGCCGCTCGATCGGCAGGCGCTCGGCAACGCGCTCGAGCGTGCCGCCGCGCAAAGCACGCGGAGCGACACCGACGATACGCGGATCGTGTCGTTCATGTCGTGCAAGGGCGGCGCCGGCACGAGCTTCGTCGCCAGCAACGTCGCGTTCGAGATCGCCGAAGGCTTCAAGCGCCGCGTGCTGCTGATCGACCTGAACCAGCAGTTCGCCGACGCGGCGTTCCTGGTCAGCGACGAAACCCCGCCGTCGACGCTGCCGCAGCTTTGCGCGCAGATCGAGCGGCTCGACAGCGCGTTCCTCGACGCGAGCGTCGCGCACGTGACCGAGAACTTCCACGTGCTCGCGGGCGCGGGCGACCCGGTCAAGGCCGCCGAGATGCGCGAGGACGCGCTCGAGTGGATTCTCGGCGTCGCCGCGCCGCGCTACGACTTCGTGATCTTCGACATCGGCGTCGGCATCAATCCGCTGTCGATGGTCGCGCTCGATCGCAGCGACCAGATCCAGATCGTGCTGCAGCCCGCGATGCCGCACGTGCGCGCCGGCCGCCGGCTGCTGGAGATCCTCGTGTCGCTCGGCTACTCGACCGATCAGATGCGTCTGATCGTGAACCGCGCGACGCGCGCGAGCGACCGGACCCGCACCGCGCTCGAGGAAGTGCTCGGCCTGCAGGCCGCCTGCATGATTCCCGACGACGCCGACACCGTGCTCGAAGCGATCAACCAGGGGCATCCGGTATCGCGGCTCGCGCGCGGTACCGCAGTCGCGCGTGCATTGCAGGGCTGCGCGAAGCAAGTCGTCGAAGGCGAAGTGCGCGCCGGACGCAGCGCGACGCGCAGCGAACCGCTGATGTCCCGGCTGTTTGGCCGCAAGGCCACGCCGAAGCTCAAGTCCATGTAAATCTCTCGGGGAACCGTCATGTCATTGCGCGAACAGATGTCCTTGCACCGGGCCCAGCCGATGGCGGCGGGCAGCGAGCCGGCCGGCCCGGCGCATTCGTCGGTACGCGACGCATACCAGAAGCTGCGCCGCGAAATTCACCAGACCGTGCTCGAACGCGTCGAGCTGGAGCGCCTGTCGCGGATGCCGCAGGAGCAGGTCCGCCAGGAAATCTCCTCGCTGATCTCGCGCATCCTCGACGACGAGCGGACGCCAGCGAACGACATCGAGCGGCGGCAGCTCGCGATCGACGTGTACGACGAGATGTTCGGCTTCGGCCCGCTCGAGGCGCTGCTGCGCGACCCGAGCATCTCCGACATCCTCGTGAACACGTACCGGCAGGTTTATGTCGAACGCTTCGGCCAGCTCGAACTGACCGACGTGACGTTCTACGACGACGCGCACCTGATGAAGGTGATCGAGAAGATCGTGTCGCGTGTCGGGCGCCGCATCGACGAATCGAGCCCGATGGTCGATGCGCGGCTGCCGGACGGCTCGCGCGTGAACGCGATCATCCCGCCGTCGGCGATCGACGGGCCGCTGATGTCGATCCGGCGCTTCGCGGTCAACCCGCTGAAGATGGACGACCTGGTGCGCTACCAGAGCCTGACGCCGCCGATGGCCGATTTGCTCGACGCGCTGTCGCGCGCGAAGGTGAACGTGCTCGTGTCGGGCGGCACGGGCAGCGGCAAGACGACGCTGCTCAACATCCTGTCCGGCTACATTCCGCGCAACGAGCGGATCGTGACGATCGAGGACGCCGCCGAGCTGCAGCTCCAGCAGCCGCACGTGCTGCGGCTCGAGACGCGCCCGCCGAACATCGAGGGCAAGGGCGAGATCACGCAGCGCACGCTGGTGCGCAACGCACTGCGGATGCGGCCGGACCGGATCATCCTCGGCGAAGTGCGCGGCGCCGAAGCGCTCGACATGCTCAACGCGATGAACACCGGCCACGAAGGCTCGCTCGCGACGATCCACGCGAACACGCCGCGCGATGCGCTGACGCGGCTCGAGAACATGATCAGCGTCTCCGGCCTGTCGCTGCCGCCGAAGACGATGCGCCAGCAGATCGCGTCGGCGATCTCGGTGGTCGTGCAGGCGGCGCGGCTGACGGACGGCAAGCGCAAGATCGTCAGCATCCAGGAGCTGACCGGGATGGAAGGCGACATCATCAACATGCAGGAGATCTTCACGTTCAAGCGCACCGGCGTGGATCGCGACGGCACGGTACGCGGCCACTTCTGCGCGACCGGCGTACGGCCGAAGTTCGTGGAGCGGCTGCAGGCATTCGGCATCAACCTGCCGGATTCGCTGTACGACCCGTCCCAGCGTTACGAGACGAACTGACGGCCTGTCGGCGCTTGCATTCGGGGAGGCTTCATGAACACGATCTTTTACGGTTTTGTGATTCTCACCTTCGTCGCGGTCGTGCTCGCGATCGAAGGCGCCTATCAATGGTGGAACGCGCGGCACGGCGCCGCCGCGCGCCGGATCGAAGCGCGCATTCGCGCGATGTCGGCCGGCGGCAACGTGCAGCAGGAGCGGCTGTCGATCCTGAAGAAGCGGATGCTCGACGATTCGAAGCCGTTCGACCGGCTGCTGTTGCGCTTGCCGCGCGTGCACTCGCTCGATCTCGTGATCCAGCAATCGGGCCTCGACTGGACGCTGCCGAAGCTGATCGTGCTCAGCGCTGTGTTCGCGGCGTTCACTTGGCTCGCGCTGAGCCTCGCCACGTTGCCGCAACTGGCCGCGCTGCCAGGCACGCTGTTTGCCGCGTGCCTGCCGACGATGTACGTGATGCGCCGCCGTGCGCGCCGGATGCTCAAGCTCGAGCGGCAGTTGCCGGACATCTGCGACATGATCGCGCGCGCGCTGCGCTCCGGTCATTCGTTCACGGGCACGCTCGGGATGGTCGGCGAAGAGTTTCCCGATCCGATGGGCGGCGAGTTCCGGATCACGTTCGACGAAGTCAACTACGGCGTGTCGCTGCACGACGCGCTGATGAACCTCGCGACGCGCGTGCCGGTGCAGGACCTGCGCTACTTCGTGATCGCGGTGCTGATCCAGCGCGAGACGGGCGGCAACCTGGCCGAGCTGCTCGACAGCATCGCCGCGCTGATCCGCGAGCGCTTCAAGCTGTTCGACAAGGTGCGCGTGCTGTCGGCGGAAGGGCGGCTGTCGGCGTGGATTCTCGGGCTGCTGCCGTTCGGCACCGCCGCGGCGATGGCGCTGCTGAACCGCGAGTTCCTGTCGGTGCTCTGGGAGGATCCGGCAGGGATCAGGATGGTCGGCGGGATGCTGGTGTCGATGCTCTTCGGCCTGTTCTGGATCCGCCGCATTGTCCGCATTCGCGTCTGACGCGCGAGTCGAATAACGAACCGTTTGCGAGGCTGTCATGCAAAATCTGAACGTGGTCCAGGTCGTGATGCTGGGCGGCTTGTTCGTATTCGTGGCCGGCGGCGTGCTCGTCGCGATGCTGCTGTTCGCGCCGCGCAGCATCCAGCGCCGGCTCCAGCAGGCCGGCGGGGCCGGTGCGGGTGCCGTCGCGGGCCCGGGCGACGGGGACGACCTGGCGTCGCGCTGGGTCGCGAAGCTGGTCGATCTGTCCACCCCGATCTCGAAGCTGTCGGTGCCGAAGGAGGGCTGGGAGAATTCGCCGTTGCGCATCCGGCTCATGAATGCCGGATGGCGCAACCAGAGCGCGGCCGCGCTGTATTTCACCGCGAAGACGGTGCTGGCGCTCGCGTTGCCGTGCGCGGCGCTGCTGGGGTTGGTCACGACCAAGCTCGGCGACGAGCGCGCGCTGTTGTCGGCCATCCTCGTGGCGCTCGCCGGAATCGGCTACTACATCCCGAACATCGTGCTGTCGCAGCGGGTCAAGGTGCGACAGCGGACGATCTTCGAGGATTTTCCGGACGCGCTCGACCTGCTGACGGTGTGCGTCGAAGCGGGGCTCGGGCTCGACGCGGCGCTGATGCGGGTGAGCGAGGAACTGCGGTTTCGCAGCGACGTGGTCGCGAACGAACTCGACCTGCTGCTGCTCGAGATGCGCTCCGGCTTCACGAAGGAGACGGCGCTGCGCAATTTCGCGCTGCGCACCGGCGTCGAGGACATCGAGTCGTTCTGCGCGATGCTGATCCAGGCCGATCGCTTCGGCACGAGCATCAGCGAATCGCTGCGCGTGCTGTCGGACATGCTGCGCACGCGGCGGCGGATGCGCGCGGAAGAGCGTGCGGCGAAGATCGCGCTGAAGCTGCTGTTCCCGCTGATCTTCTGCATCTTTCCCGCGCTGATGCTGGTGCTGCTCGGGCCGGCGATGATTCACGTCTATCGCGTGCTGCTGCCGACGTTCGTCAGCATCGCACCGTGAGCGGCGGGCACGTGCGGCTTCGCCAGTGCAGCTAAAGGTTTTGCGTGCCGGCCCCGACACACGCGCCGGCCGGCACGGCAACAGGCTTCATGGAGGCTCCCTCCCCAGGCGGCGCCGCGAGACAGGTCGACCATAGCGGCGTCAATGCAACCCGGACCCATGGTCGGCCATGGAGCAAGCCGTAGTCCACCGCCCTCATCGGCTGCCCCCTACTGCTAACCCTGAAGGCCCCGTTGCCGGCATTGCGCCGGCGGCGCCTCCTGCATGCGCACGGGCGGATAGTCGGCGAAACCGGCGTTGCGGGCCGCGCCATGCTCGACGTCGATCACGAAGCCCGGCTTCGTCATCGCGAGGCCGAACAGCGTGCCGCCCGTCATCTGAATCCCCGTCACCGGATCCTTGTACGGCTCGCCGGCCGGCGCGAGCACGGTGCGCATGTTGCGCCAGTCGGCATCCAGTTCGTCGGCCAGCGCCATCGGCAGCGCCGTGCTGACGCCCTGGCCGGATTCCGTCCGGTTCACGGCAACCGTCACCGTGTTGTCCGGCGAGATGATCAGGAATGCTTGAGGTGGCGAGCTCGGAACGGGGCGGTTGGCGTCGGCCCGGGCTTGTTTCGGCGCGATACCCAGTGCGAGGCAGCCGCCCGCGGCCATCGTGAGTTTCAGGAAGCCGCGCCGATCCAGCGCCGGGGAACCGGCTCCGGCGACGGGGTTTGGAGCGTCGGTGTTCGCCGGGCTCCCGGCAGTGCGGAGCGTCGATGCGGCCGTCACGAAGAACCTGTCGCTCGGGTTGTCGTATAGCGGCCAGCTCGGCGGAAGTCTCAGCGACCATGCGCTGTACGCGAATCTGTTGTGGAAGTTCTAAGGGGAGTCGGGGGGGGGCGTTGCGGTTGTCGCGAGCGACCGATCGCCGATCGATGGTCCGATGGAGATGATTGACTGGTTTGCATTTCGAAAGATTCGTGATGCGAATCGAATGAGCGATGTCGCGTCATGCGACGCGTCTTGCCGGACCGGCGCGTTTCAGCCTGTTCCAACGCATTTTTAAATCGGGCAATTCATTCGTTCTCTGCGTCCGATTCGGGCAATCCGCAAACGATTCTCGCCGTCGTTCGGTCGGCGGGGTTCATCGTCTGTTCGTCGTCATCCTCCATGCGATGGACCCCGTCGGGCATGGGGCCGTCGGCTTCAAATTTTTAAGCGCCTAAATTTCAGGCCTCGATACGAGGCCGGATAGAGCGCCAGGAATCCGGACGATGCCGCCTCGGCTCATAGGGAAACTGGCCATCGGCGCGCGTCGCGGCGCTAGGACGAATGGCGGATCCTCGATTGCCGGAGATACGCATGAAAATCAGCGAACCGACGCGGGCCCCCGCGGCGCTCTGGCTGCTGTGGGCGACCGACCGCCGAGCGTCATCTTGAGCGCGGTAGAAGTCAGTCATCGCATAATGAAGCGGAGTGTAGCGGGCGCGTCACTGTTTCGGAATAAAAAGTTGTCACGAAACAACTCGTCGATCGGATAGTGATTGCTACAGGTCAATTGCTTAACATGCTAATAAAAATGAGAATAAGTGGCGATTGATACGTTTGAGAGATATTATCGTCGCCGGCTCCGCGAGCAGGAGGCGCTTCACGTGTGCGGATCGATGGAGGTGCACTATTTTTAGTGTTGTCATACAACTGACAACTAGCGATGTTCTGTGTATCTCATGTCGGTTCGCGGGCCGATACGACTTCATGCCGGCGCAGCAACGCCGGCGTCGCTCGACGTATGAAAAAACCGGAGAATGACACGATGACGAGCAGGATCGCAGTCCTTGACGATGGATTCGCGCGACACGCGGTAGGTTCTACAGCACATCGACCGGCACGTTGTATCCGGATTTCGCGAACATCGCGGTCCAGGACTTTCACGACGTCGGCAGCGCGAAATTCGGCGGCGGAAAGGTCACGCTCTCCGGCTCGGTCGTCACGTCGAACGCGAACGACGTGACGGTCACCGGCACGCCGGGCACGTCCACGCGGCACGACTGCAGCGCCGCATTCACGGCGCTGAAATCCGTCGCGCCGACTTCGTCGATGTGATCCGGCCGGCATGCACGCCACGCCGGCGATGGCGTGGCGCACCCGCCGCCCGTTTGGCATGTTCTCCGTCGAACGGGCCCGTTACGCTTTCGGCTGCGCGGCATTCCAGGTGCCGGCGCGTGACGGCGGATCGGTTTCGATGCGCATTTTCAATTGGCTCGGAACGTTCGCGATATACGGCCTCGCATGACGTCATGCCGCGATCGGCGACGGCATGACTCGAAGCGTGCGTACTTTCGAACGCCCGTTTATTTTTTTAAAGACCGCGCCACGTTCGACCGGTATGATCGCTGCGCTCGCGAACGGCGCCATTGGTCAGTGCAGGCCGGTGCATGTCGACCCGCGCGCAACCGACATCACGAGCACGACAACACAGGACGGCCGCCGGCGACGCACCGCTCGTCGCCGGGGCCGAACGGGCCGAGACAGCATGATGGAGTATTGAAACAATGTTGACGGAGACAGGGGCGGTGCGGCGCGCATGGGCGATCGCCGCCGGGGGAGCGTTGTGCGTGGCCGCAGCGGGCGGTGCGCACGCGCAGGCGTCGAACGCAGCGGCGCCGCAGCAGGCCGGCACGGCAGCGGCCGTGCTGCCGCCGATCGGCGTGACAGGAACGGCCGGCGGATCGTCCGTCGGGCTCGTCGGGCTGCGCACCACGGCCGGCACGAAGACCGACACGCCGGTGGCCGAGATCCCGCAGACGACCAACATCGTGACCGCGCAACAGATCGAGATGACCGGCGCGGCCGACCTGAACCAGGCGCTGCGCTACGTGCCGGGTTTCGCGACGTTCGGCGCCGACAGCCGGACCGACTGGTATGCGGCGCTGCGCGGCTTCACGCCGACGCTGTACGTCGACGGCGTGCCGACGCCGAATACGGCCGTGATCGCGAACTGGCGCGTCGACCCGTACACGATCGACTCGATCGCGGTGCTGCGCGGGCCGACGTCGGTGCTGTACGGCGCGGGCGAGCCCGGCGCGATCGTCGACGCGCACACGAAACTCGCCGACGGCGAGCGCGTGCGCGAAGCCGGCGTGCAGATCGGCAACGATGCGCGCAAGCAGTTCATGTTCGACGTCGGCGACCGGCTCGACCCGGACGGCCGGTATGCGTATCGCTTCGTCGGCGTTGCGCGCGACGGCAATGCGGTGACCGGCCCGAACGGCGACCGGCGCGTCGCGCTGGCGCCGTCGTTCCGATGGCGGCCGAACGCCGATACGTCGCTGACGTTCTCCGCGTCGTTCCTGCAGGACAGCGGCGACATCTCGTCGAACTTCCTGCCCGCGTCGGGCACGGTGCTGCCGAACCCGAACGGTCGCCTGTCGCAGGACATCTACATGGGCGACCCTGCGTTCAACGACTACCGGAAGAAGCAATGGTCGCTCGGCTACGCGCTGGAGCATCGCGTGAATGCGATCTGGACGCTGCACCAGGACGTGCGCTGGTCGCACCTGTCGCTCGACGACGCGACGGTGTTCGGCATCGGCCTGGCGCCCCGCAGCACGACCAACATGATGCGTTTCGCGGGGCTGTTCCAGCTCAACTACAGCCGGCTCGATATCGACAACCGCGCGCAGGCGCGCTTCGGCACGGGGCCGTTCGAACACACGCTGCTGTTCGGCCTGCAGTTCGACCGGCAGACGACGACCAACAGCGTGTGGCTCGCGCTGGCGCCGTCGCTGAACCTGTACCACCCCGTCTATCGGCCCGTGACGGCCGCGATCTTCTCCGGCCCGACGTCGCTCGGCCACGTCGACCAGTACACGGCGATGAACGCGGTCGGCGTGTACGCGCAGGACCAGATCCGCTGGCAGCGCTGGACGCTGACGCTCGGCGGCCGCGAGGACCGCGTGAATGCGCGGTTCGACAACCGGACGGCCGGTACGCAGACGCGGCAGGACGTCAGTGCGTTCTCCGGGCGCGTCGGGCTCACCTATCAGGGCGATGCGGGGCTGTCGCCGTATGTGGGTTATTCGACGTCGTTCGATCCGGTCATCGGCGTGCGGATGGCCGGCGGCGGCTTGCCGAAGCCGACGCGCGGCACGCAGACGGAAGCCGGGCTGCGCTGGCAACCGCCCGGCCAGAACCTGATGCTGAACGCGGCCATTTATCAGATCGACCAGACCAACGTCGTGACCCCGGCACCGCTGAATCTCGATCCCACCGGCACGACATCCGTGCAGACCGGCAAGGTGCGCTCGCGCGGCATCGAGCTGAGCGCGGTCGGCAAGGTGACCCGCGAGTTGTCGGTCGTCGCGTCGTATATGTATCAGGACGTCAAGAACGTGCAGGCGAACGACGCGTCGTTGAACCACTGGCCGGTGTCCGTGCCGCTGCCGCGGCAGATGGCGTCGATGTGGGCCGACTGGACCTGGCATACGGGCGCGCTGTCGGGCCTCGGGATCGGCGCCGGCGTGCGCTACCAGAGCGCGTCGGCCGGTGCACCCGACAACTCGCTGACGGTGCCGAGCACGACGCTGTACGACCTGGCGATGCACTACGAGATGCGCCACTGGCGGTTCGCGCTGAACGTCGCGAACCTGTTCGACCGGCGTTACGTCAGCGGCTGCACGTCGTACACGGTGTGCGTGTTCGGCAACGAGCGGACCGTGCTGGCCAGCGCGAAATACAACTGGTAATCGCGCTCGCGCCGCCCCGGCCTATGCGCCGCGTTGCGGTTCGCGGGTCGCCGCGCGCCGGCCCGCGTGGCGCTGGCGCCGCCATTCGGTCGGCGTGATGCCGAAACGTTCGCGGAAGGCGGTCGCGAAGTTCGCCGGCGTGGAAAAGCCGATTTCCTTCGCGATGCTGGCGATGCTGAGCGACGTCGAATCCAGCAGGTCCTGCGCGATCCGCAGCCGCTCGTGCCGCAGATACTCGAACACCGTCTGGCCGAGATTGTCGCGAAACGCGCGTGACAGCCGCTTTTCATGCGTGCCGACCGCGCGCGCCAGTTGCTCGACCGTCGGCGGATCGTTCAATGTGCGCGACAGGTGGCGAATGGCCGCGCGCACGATGATGTCGTCGTCCTTGCCGTCCGGTAACGGACTCTCCGTGTCGACAGGCCGCTCACGCCGGGTCCGTGCGAGCTGCACGCGAATTCGCGCGAGCACTTCGGCAGGCTCGAACGGCTTCACCACGTAGTCGACGCCGCCGATTTCGAGCCCCTCTAGGCGCTCGTGCAATTCACTTGCCACGGTCAGGAAGATGACCGGAATCGCGCTCGTCAGCGGATCGGCGGCCAGCAGCCGGCACGCGGTAAAACCGTCCATGCGCGGCATGCGGACATCCATCAGGATCAGGTCGGGTATCAGCGCCTGCGCGCGCTCGCACGCCTGCGCCCCGTCGAATGCGATGCTGATCCGGCAGCCGGTGCTGCGCAGGATGTCGATCAGCAAACGCAGCTGGTCGGGCTGATCGTCGACGATCAGGAGATGGGCGTCGCTCAATGCGGAGATCGATGGGGGCATCGTGCACCTGTTCTGGAAAGGCGGCTGGCTGTGATCCCGCGGGTGGCCTGCCCGGTGCGGGGAATCGTCGGAAGCCGCTCTATGACGACGCGCAAAACGCATCGCACGCTCGCATCGACAATCGGATTGGGCCGGACTGCGCGTTAGGCAACCGCTCGGCGCAATACCCGGCGTTCGTTGTTTTGATCGCTGAGCCGGTAAAGGCGCGGAGGATTGCCGTGGTCGCGTCGTGAATGGTCGCGGCCGCCGGTATCGATGCGAGCGGAATTGTAGGAGCATATTTCGAATCCCGCCAGATGGCTCGTCGATATTCGCGTCATGTCGTTTTACGCATTTTAAGGATGTGCTGCGGTTTTCGCCTGCAGTGTCGCCATGTTGATGTTCGTCAAAGTGCGCGGACTCCATGTGTGTCCGGCACGTAATGGCTCGGTCGAGTCGACTCCGCGGTCGCGAGTCGTTCGATTGCATTTAATTCAAATCCGCTTCGGCAAAGTATTTATCTGCCGCAAAAAACATTTCCATTAATCGCAATGAGGCGCAATCGTTTGCGAGACGGCGATATTTTAAGTAACTCATTGAATATATTGAATTTTGCAATCTATAAACAATGTCGCCTTTGATAATCTTCGATCGTGTCTCATAATTCGTCCGAACTTTGAGCGCCGGATAGCACGGAACAACCGAAGGCTCGGCGAACCGCGACGGACGTTGCGCGATTCGAGTCCGAAGCATCAGTCGATGCATGTCTGAGCGGATGTCCCGAGCATCGAAGCGGAAATCCGGTTGCCGGAGATGAAATAAAAGAGACGAGGTTGGTCGCGGTCGGCGCGACGTCGGATTCGGGGTAGTTATAAAGACGGGTTGAATCTCCGGATTCAGTCGGGGGAGAGCTCGTCCATAAATAACACTACGTATTCCTAATGTAGGTAACGGATTAACGGAACGGGCCGCAAAGAGACGGCGTGCCCAGGCTATCGGACGCCCTGTCGATTTGAGCGGTCGGTGCGTGTCGCGTTCGACACGCCCGGGCCGGGCATCGGGAACAGGTTCCGCACTGAAGTCGCAATCGCAGTCGAAGTCGAAGCTGTCAATAAAAGTAAGTAGTCCATATTCAAACCAGACGCTACAAAACGGAGCAGAACAGCATGAAGAGGAATCAGATTTCGGCGCTTGCCGCCGCCATGTTCACGGGTGCAGGTGTGCTGATCGCGGGCGTCGCGCACGCGGACAATTTCGTCGACCGCGGCAACCCGGACAACGCGCTGAACGGCCAGTGCATCGACGGGACCAACCCGCTTTGCGTGGCGACGAAAAGCGGGAGTTTCGTCGCGGTGAGCACCACGAACGTTACGCAGGGCACGAATGCGAAGGCCGGTGCCAGCGGTATCGCGATCGGCGACCAGTCGAATGCGAGCAGCAAGGGCGGCAGCGGCAGCGGCGGCGCGATTGCGATCGGCGTCGGCTCGCAGGCGCTGGCGAACTCGGCCACGGCGATCGGCACGGTGGCGGTCGCGCAAGGCAATACGTCGCTCGCGGTCGGCCGCCAGTCGGCCGCAATCGGCGATTTCTCGATGGCGCTCGGCAACGTCGCCGATGCGCACGGCACGAGCTCGATCGCGCTCGGCCACTCGGCGCTGGCCAGCGGCGATCGCTCGATCGCGATCGGCGGCGCCAACCCGACGTCGAGCGACGGCGTATCGAACGGCGCCGCGTACGACGCGGCGACGCAGACGCGCGCCGGCGGCACGCAATCCGTGGCGATCGGTGCGGGCGCGCAGACGAACGACAACAACCAGGTGGCGATCGGCTCGGGCAGCGTCGGCGCGAACAACGGCGGCACGCCGGTATTCGGCGGCACGGCCGCGCCGGTCGGCGGCGCGGTGTCGTTCGGCGCGCTCGGCAACGAACGCCAGCTCAGGAACGTCGCGGCAGGCGCGGCCGATACGGACGCCGTCAACGTCCAGCAGTTGAAGAACGTGAACAGCACGCTCAGCACGGGCATCGGCAACGTCGACGCACGCGTGACGTCGGTCGGCAATTCGTTGTCGACTTCAATCACGAACGTCGACCAGCGTGTGACCAATGTGGGCAACAGCCTCAGCACGAGCATCGTGTCGGCAACGCAGAACGTCGTGAAATACACGGACGATTCGCATGCGGCGATCGCGCTCGACGGCAGCAACGGCACCACGATCGGCGGCGTCGCGGCCGGCGTGGCCGATACCGACGCGGTGAACGTCGGCCAGTTGAAGGGCAGCGTCGCGCCGCTGCAAACGTCCATTTCGACGGCAGCTTCGAACATCGCGAACCTGCAGAACAGCGTCTCCGGCATCAACACGTCGCTGAGCACGGCCGCCTCGAACATCGGCAACCTGCAGGCGGCCGATACGCGCAACGTGAAGTACGACGGCGCGAGCGGGTTCGATTCGGTGACGTTCGCCGGCACCAACGGCACCACGCTGCACAACGTCGCGGACGGCAAGGACATGCACGACGCCGTCAACGTCGGCCAACTGAACGGCGGCCTCGCATCGCTCAGCACGAGCGTGACGAACAGCCTCAGCACGACGCTCGGCAACCTGAGCACGTCGATCACCAGCCAGATCGGCGCTGCGACGAAGAACGCCGTGCAGTACGACGACGACGCGCACGGCGGCGTCACGCTCGGCGGGAAGGGCGCGCAGGCGCCGGTCGGCCTGCACAACGTCGCGGACGGCATTGCCGCGGGCGACGCGGTGAACGTCGGCCAGCTCGGCAAGGCGACCGACACGCTCAATCAGTCGATCGCGACCGTCGGCAACCAGGTGACGACGAACACGGGCAACATCGCCGCGCTCCAGCAGGATGCGCTCCAGTGGAACGCGGGCCTCGGCGCGTACGATGCGAGCCACGGCGGCAACGGCCCGCAACTCATCAGCAACGTCGCGGCCGGCAAGAACGGAACCGACGCGGTCAACGTCGATCAGTTGACCGCAGCGATTCACGACGGCACGAGCCAGCTCGATGCGCTGGCCGTGAAGTACGACGATGCGAGCAAGCGGCAGGTTTCGCTCGGCGCGGGCAACGGCGGCAGCCCGGTGCGCGTGACCAACGTCGCGGAAGGCAACGTGGCGTCCGGCAGCACGGACGCGGTGAACGGTGCGCAGTTGCGCCGCGCGATCGACGGCACCGCGGCCGCGCTCGGCGGCGGCGCCACGGCGAACCCGGACGGCTCGATCACCGCGCCGGCCTACAAGGTTGGCGGCGGCTCGTTCAACAATGTCGGCGACGCGCTCACGAACCTCGACGGCCGCGTCGGCAGCAACACGACGACGCTCGAGAATCACGAAACGCGCCTCGGCAATGCCGAAACGAACATCGCCGGCAATACGGCCGCGATTGCCGGGCTGCAGCAGGACGCGCTGCAGTTCGACCCGAAACTCGGTGCCTACAGCGCGGCGCGCGGCGGTGCTCCGACGAAGCTGACGAACGTGGCCGACGGCAACGTCGCCGCGGGCAGTACCGACGCGGTGAACGGCGGCCAGCTGTCGGGCGTGAAATCCGCTCTCGAACAGCAGATCACGCAGGTGTCCAATCAGACCGGCGAGGCGGTGAAGAACGTCGTCAAATACGATGTCGACGCGAACGGCAACCGGCTGAATTCGGTTTCTCTCGTCGGCGGCGACACGAACTCGGCCGTCGTGCTCAAGAACGTCGCGGCGGGCACCAGCGATACCGACGCGGTGAACGTGAAGCAACTGAAGGACGTGCAGTCGAATCTCAACCAGCTCGGCGCACTCGCGGTGCAGTACGACGACAGCTCGAAGAGCACGATCACGCTCGGCGGCGCCGGCGGCACGCGCATCACCAACGTGCAGGCCGGCACGCTCAGTGCCACCAGCACGGATGCGGTGAACGGCTCGCAGCTCTATGCGACCAACCAGCAGGTGTCGAAGAACACGACCGATATCTCGAACCTGCAGGGCAGCGTGACCAACATCGCGAACGGCAAGGCCGGCCTCGTGCAGCAGCAGGACCCGAACGGCGCGATCACGGTCGGGAAGGACTCGGGCGGCACCAGCGTGAACTTCTCCGGCACGGCGGGCGACCGCACGCTGACCGGTGTCGCGGCGGGCGTGAACGACAACGATGCGGTCAACGTCGGCCAGTTCAACAACGCGATGAAGAGCGTGGCGGCCAACGACAGGATCCGCACGGCGGCGACCGATGCGAACACGACGTGGATCGCGCGTGCCGATGCGGGTTCGATCGGATCGACGGCGACCGCGACCGGCAAGAACGCGGTGGCGGTCGGCCAGGGCTCCGTCGCCGATCGCGACAATTCGTTCTCGGTCGGCGCGAAGGGCAGCGAGCGCCAGATCACGAACGTCGCGGCCGGAACGGCGCCGACCGACGCGGTGAACGTGCAGCAGTTGAACGACAACCTCACGGCCGCTTCGACGCAGGCGAAGAGCTACACCGACCAGCGCATCGGGCAGGTGTACAACTCGTTCAACGACCTGAAGAAGGACATGTACGGCGGCGTCGCGTCGGCGATGGCGGTGGCCGGCCTGCCGCAGCCGACGGGTGCGGGCCGCTCGATGGTGTCGGCGGCGACCGCGAACTATCACGGTCAGCAGGGGTTTGCCGCCGGCTACTCGTACGTGACGGAGAGCAATCGCTGGGTCGTCAAGGCGTCGGTGACGGGCAACAGCCGGTCGGACTTCGGCGCGGTGGTGGGCGCGGGGTATCAGTTCTGATGTAGTTCGCGACGCGTCGAGCAACCGGTGGTGCCTGGCAATGGTGGTGATGCCGGGTACAGCGGGAAATCCGTGGCCCGGGGTCTGTCGGTTGATCCCGGGCCATCGTTGTTCGACGCGTTGCCTGAAATCAACGCATCAGGACATGTCGAATCTCCTCAACGGATACACGTGGGCGGAAGACCAACGACCCGTCTTGACGTGGAGGTTTATTCGGCCCGCCCCCGCCTAGATTCTCGCGAGCGTGCTGTGATCGGCCTCACCGCCGAAATATTTCTCGAGCGCCTCCACGAACACCGCGTTATCGGCAGTCGCATGCGCGAACAACGTGACCGACGACCGGAATTTCAGGTAATCCGGATACCCGAAAATCGTCTGGATCGAACTGCCTTCGACCTGATTGACCAGCCGTGTGCATTCCCGCAGCCTTTCGCCGAGCAGCGGATGCTGAAGATACGCGACGGCTTCGGCCAGTGTCGTGATCGCATACCGTTGCGCCATCGCGCTGTCGCCAAGCCCTTCGATCTGCGGAAACACGAACCACATCCAGTGGCTTCGCTTGTGTCCGTTCTTCAGCTCGTCGCATACCTGCGCATACACCGAATCCTGTGCGTCGACAAAACGCTGAAGATCATGGGGATCGTCCATTTCGCCCTCCGTCCGTTCCGGTGCGGCAAGCCACCCGAGCACTCATTGTGAGCGTGACCCGGATGGTGTGCAAACGCCCCGTCGACCGTGTGCTCACCCGGCTTCGCATCGCGTCCCGCGAGTGGGAGCGATCGGATTTGCTGCAGTGCAGTGCACTGCGATCGATCGCCCGCAAGTGACGTCGCGCATGCCGTTGGATGGCGACGTGCCGGCAACGAGCGTAGCATTCAGACATGCGGCCGGCCGCGATCCCGACCGACGGATTGGCGGCACACCCCGATCCGGCCGCAGCCGGCCTCGCATGACGGCCCGGCAAAGGAGCCTCGATGCGCTCGCAAGCAACGTCCGTCTCGCGCCTGAGGCGCTATGGGATCATGGCTGCGGTCGTCGTCGCGTGCCTGATCGTCACCGGGCGCATCACCGGTATCCTGGTCGACTGGCTTTGGTTCTCGTCGATCGGCTATGCCGGCGTGTTCTGGACGATCCTGTCCGCGAGGGTGCTGCTGTTCGTCGCGGTGCTCGCCGTGTCGGCGGCCGCGATCGGTGCGTCGGGGTTGCTCGCGCATCGTTTTGCAAGGTCCGTCGATGTCTGGCAGGTAGAGGAAGCTTCGTCGACGCGTGCGGAGGATGTCCTTCGGGCGCTCGCAGCGGAGGTCGCATCGCGCGTTCCATGGCGCGCGGTCATCGCCGCGGGTGCCGTCTTCCTCGGGCTTGCGATCGCCGCCGGTGCGATGTCGAGCTGGGATGTTGCGCTGCGCTTTCTGCATCGGGTGCCGTTCGGCGTGCGCGATCCGATCTTCGGCAAGGACATCGGTTTCTATCTGTTCGCGCTGCCCGTCTGGATCGTACTGAAGAACCTGCTGCTGCAAGTGGTCGTCTGCTGCGCGATCGTCGCAGGCAGCGTCTACTGGCTGCGCGGCGACATCATGCTGCGCCCGCCGAAGGGGCTTTCGTCGGCTGCCGCCGTTCACGGTTCGGCGCTGCTGGCGCTGTTCTTCCTGCTGAAAGCCTGGTCCTGGTGGCTCGAACGCTTTCTGCTGCTCTACGACAACAACGGTGTCGTGGTCGGCGCCGGCTATACGGACGTCCACGTGATGCTGCCGGTGCTGTGGCTGCTCGTCGGCCTCGCCGTTGCGTCGGCCGTTGCGATGCTGGTCAACCTGCGCCGGCCCGGCTATCGGCTGCCGGCCGCTGCGGTGCTGCTGGTGTTCGGTACTTCGTTTGCGCTCGGTATCGTCTATCCCGCGCTGTTCCAGCGCTTCTACGTCAAGCCGAGCGAGCTGCAGCTCGAGACGCCCTATATCCAGCACAACATCGCGTTGACGAGGCTGGCTTACGGTCTTGCGCAGATCGAGGTCAAGCCGTTTGCGGCCGGGCAGGGCCTGAATCTCGCGGCGCTGCAGGCCAATCGCGCGACCGTCGACAACATCCGGCTGTGGGATGTGCAGCCGCTGATGGATACCTATGCGCAGTTGCAGGAGATCAGGACGTACTACAAGTTCTTCTCCGTGGATATCGATCGCTACCGGCTCGACTCCGGCTACCGGCAGGTCATGCTGTCGGCGCGCGAACTGGAGCAGACGATGCTGCCGGAGAACGCCCGAACCTGGGTGAACCTGCATCTGCTGTTTACCCACGGCAACGGCGTCGTGATGTCGCCGGTCACCGAGAAATCCACGGAAGGCCTGCCGTCGCTCTATCTGCGCGACATTCCGCCTGCCGCGGACGGCGGGCCGGCGATCCACGAACCGCGCATCTACTTCGGCGAAGGCGGGCAGGGTTATGCGATCGTGAAGGGCAGCGTGCCCGAATTCGACTACCCGAAGGGCGACAGCAACGTCTACACGTCCTACAGCGGGCGCGACGGTGTCGCGATCGGCGGCGCGGCGCGGCGCAGCCTCTTCGCATGGCAGTTCAGCGATCCCAACATCCTGCTGACGCACTACATCACGGACGACAGCAGGATCCTGTTTCACCGCAACATCCGGGACCGGATACGCACGATTGCGCCGTTTCTCGCGCTCGACCACGACCCGTATGTCGTGGCAAGCAACGGACGCCTGTTCTGGATGCAGGACGCCTATACGACCAGCCGCTGGTTTCCGTATGCGCCGCCCGGTGTCGGCGACGGCGCCAACTACATTCGCAACGCAGTGAAAGTGGTGGTCGACGCGTACCACGGCACGGTCGACTTCTACGTCAGCGATCCTTCCGATCCGCTGGTGCGGACTTACGCGCGCATCTTCCCCGGCATGTTCAAGCCGCTCGACGCGATGCCGCCGGATCTTCGACAGCATATCCGCTACCCCGAGGATCTGTTCCTGATCCAGGCGAACCTCTACCGCGCCTATCACATGGATGCGCCGGAAGTGTTCTATAACCGCGAGGACCTCTGGCAGTTTCCTCGCGCGCTGGGCGATATCGACGGGGGCGACGCAGCGAACGCGCAGATGGCGCCGTACTACACGATCATGAGGCTGCCCGGCGATGCGCAGGCCGGCTTCGTGCTGATGCTGCCGATGGTGCCGAGCCAGCGCGAGAACATGATCGCGTGGCTGGCCGCGCGTTGCGATCCGCCCGGGTACGGCAAGCTGATCGTCTACGCGTTCCCCAAGGACAAGCTGATCTATGGGCCGTACCAGATCGAGGCGCGCATCCAGCAGAGCACGGAAATCTCGCAGCAGATCTCGCTGTGGAACCAGATGGGCTCACGCGTGATCCGCGGCCATCTCGTGGTCGTGCCGATCGAGAATTCGATTCTTTACGTGTCGCCGCTTTATCTGCGTGCGGCGTCGGGCCAATTGCCCGAGCTGAAGCGGGTGATTGCGGCCTACGGCGATCGCGTCGTGATGGAGGAAAACCTGAGCGAAGCACTCGCAGCGCTCTTCAAGGAGACGGGGCCGGGGCCGGTGGCGGCGCCGGCCCGCGGCGCGGCGGATGCGCGCGCCCGCGAAGCGCTGGCCCATTACGACCGCGCGATCGAGCGGATGAAGGCGGGGGACTGGGCCGGCTTCGGCGCGGAACTCGATGCGCTCCGGCCGTTGCTCGAAGCGCTGGGCGCCGTTCGCGCGGACAACAAGAAGTGAATGGCGCGCGGCGGAACGGGTGTGAGCTCGACTGCCCGTCATCGAGAAGTCGTCGCGTTTTCCGAGCGCGCGCATGGATGGTCCTGAACCGAGACCGGGTGCGGAAATCGGGCCGGCAGCCGCCTCGTCGCCCTATGCATCGTCGATGGCGCGATCGCCGGCCAACCCGTCAGGTCACCGGCGGCGCGTGCCCATGATCCCCCAGATCCCGCGCTTCGTCGTATTCCCGCGAAATATCCTTGTTCGTGTAGTCGCCGAGCTTCGATGCGGCGACCAGGCTCAGCACCGCACATACCAGCACGTACACCGCGATCGCATACCCCGAATGGTAGTAGGCAAACAGCGCCGTCGCGATCAGCGGTGCCGGGCCGCCTGCGATGACCGAAGCGAGCTGATAACCCATCGACGCACCGCTGTATCGCAACCGCCCGGTAAACGACTCGGCAATCAACGCAGCCTGCGGCCCGTACATCATCGAATGCGGGACCAGCGACAGCACGATGGCCGCGAAGATCCATACCGGATTCCGGCTGTCGACCATCGCGAAGTAGAGGAATCCGAACACACCGACGGCAGCCGCACCGATCATGTACATCCGCCGCCGTCCGATCAGATCCGACACGTGCCCGAACAGCGGGATGGTGACGAATTCGACCACGGATGCAACCAGCACCGCCGTCAGCAACAGTTCGCGCGTGACGCCGAGCGCCGTGATCCCGTAAGTGAACACGAACGCCGTAAAGATATAGAACGGCGCCTGCTCGGCCATCCGCGCAAACGCCGACAGCACGATATCCCTCGGCTGCTTGCGCAGCACTTCGAGCATCGGCGTCTTCTCGATCCGGCGCTCGGCCAGCAGCTTCGCGAAGATCGGCGTCTCGAGAATATTCAGGCGGATATAGAGCCCGATCGCGACCAGCAGGATGCTGAGGAAAAACGGCACGCGCCAGCCCCACGCGAGGAAACCGCTGCCGGACAACCAGCTCATGGCGAGCACGGCGAGGTTGGCGAGGAACAATCCCGCCGGCACGCCGAACTGCGGCCACGACGCGACGAAGCCGCGATGCGCATTGGTGCGCGCCCACTCCATCGACATCAGGACCGAGCCGCCCCATTCGCCGCCGACGCCGACGCCCTGGATGAAGCGCAGCACCGTGAGGAAAACGGCGCCCCAGATGCCGATCGTCGCGTAAGTCGGGACGAAGGCCACGGCGAACGTGGCGAGCCCCATCAGCAGCAGGGTCACGATCAGGGTGGCCTTGCGTCCGATGCGGTCGCCGTAATGGCCGAAGATCGCGGCGCCGACCGGCCGCGCGACAAAGCCGACGGCATAGATCAGGAATGCCTGCAGCGTGCCGACGAGAGGGTGGGACTGCGGGAAATACAGCTTTGCGAAGACCAGGCCGGTGACCGTGCTGTAGAGGAAAAAGTCATACCATTCGATCGTGGTGCCGATCGTGCTGGCTATGACGGCGCGGCGCAACTGGCGCCGGGCTTCCTCGTCGGAGAGGGGCGTGGCCGCGGATTGCATGGCAGCCATTTTGATATCTCCCGAAAAAAGGGCGACAGAGAAATAAACCATACGCCCCGCGATTGGTTCCGGCAAGTCGCTCTGCAGCTTTCCAATCAGAAGGATTGCGAACTTATGCCGGACGTTGGCGACCCGCGTGGACAGCACGAGCGCGACGAGGACCACGACGATGACGCGTAGGGGGCGAGATACAGACAGCCCCACGCGCCGACGGCAATGCCGCGAGGATGAGCGCGGCAGATCGAACGAGTGTGACGGGATTCACGGTGACGCCCCGCTTCGATGGCAACGACCTGGCGCATGTGTGATGAAACGCGCCGCATCCCGGGGCGTCCCGGGCGTGCCGGCAACAGAGGAGGCCGGCGCGCCTGATGCGAGCAACGCGCTCGATTACCGTGCAAATCATCGGTACGGTGCCGTACGTGGATCGATCGCGTTGCATTCGCGGGGCTCCGGTGCGTGCAAGGCGGGCAAGTCACCACGAAACCTGCTCCGAAGACTGTTCTTCAGCGTACCGACTCATCGGGCCGTCGCGATGCACGATGACGTTCGTCGCATTCTTCTGTCTGGAGCGGTTCATGAAATATCCGATCTATATCACGCGGCACGGGAATCCCCGCTATCGCGGCGCGCTTGCGGATTTTCCCGAAGTCGACGTGGAGGGCGACTCGTATGGCGAGCTGCAGGCGGCCGTCGCGCAACGGGTCATGGCCCGTTATGACCGGTCCGCGCGTCTCGTTCCGCCGCCGACCACGGACATGTCGGTATTGCAGGCGTCGGCGGTCGATGCCGGCGACGGGATCTGGCGCTTCTTCGACATCGACCTGACCCAGGTGACGTCGAGTTCCGTGCGGATCGAGCTGTGCCTGCCGAAGCGCATCGTGCACGACATCGATCGGACGGCGGGCGCGCTGCATACGACTCGCGATGCGTTCGTGTCGATGGCGTGCGAGCACGCCGCCGACCGGTCCGCGCAGCACGGCGGCTTGCGTGGCGAACCCGTCGCGACATCGCTGTCGGAAGCGGTTTGACGGCCCGGGCACGCGTGGCCGAGCGGTGCGGCCATCTGGGAGGACGTCTGTTGAAGATTCATGTCGCGCGTGTTTCGCGACGCCGGACCTCGCCATGGAGCAATGCCCGGCCGATTCGCGAGGAGTTCTTCGGCGACGAGCGACTCGCGCAGCACGCGGGCAGCCTGGCTCGCGCGCAGAAGGTGTTGCCCGGTGCGGCGTCGGGCCCCTCGCTGGCCGCACGGCTGAAGGACAACGCGGATCATCTGCTGAAGGCCTACCGGAACACGGTGGCCGCGGACGCGCGCGGAGAAGAAATCACGCCCGCGGCGGAGTGGCTGCTCGACAACTACTATCTTGTCGCGGAACAGGTGCGGCAGATCCGCGACGATCTTTCCCCTCGCTATTACCGGCAACTGCCCAAACTGAGCAACGGCCCGTTCGCCGGTTATCCGCGCGTGTTCGGGATCAACTGGTCATTCGTAGCCCATACCGACAGTCGTTTCGATCCCGATGCGCTATGCCGTTTCATGCTGGCCTATCAGGCCGTGGAACCGCTGACGATCGGCGAACTGTGGGCGGTGGCGATCACGCTGCGGATCGTGCTGATCGAAAACCTGCGGCGGCTCGCGGATCAGATCATCGACGACCGGCGCGCGCGGCTCGATGCCGACGCGCTCGCGGATCGCCTGCTCGGCGAAGGCGGGCAGGCGCGGCTGGAGACGGCGCCGCTCGTCGCCCGTTATGAGCAGGCCGTATTGCACGATGCGTTCGCGGTGCAGCTGATTCAGCGGCTGCATGATCCCGATCCGGCCGTCGCGCCGGCACTGGCGTGGCTGCATCGGCACCTGGCGGCGCGCGGCGCGACGCCGGACCAGATCGTTGCGTCCGTCAACCATCAGCAGGGCGCCGCCAGCCTGACCGTGCGCAACGTGATCACCAGCATGCGGCTGATTTCGGAGGTGGACTGGACCGATCTGTTCGAGCGCATCAGCCTGGTCGATCAGGTGCTGCGCAGCCACCCGGGCTTCGCGGAGATGGATTTCCCCACGCGCAACCTGTATCGCGACGCGGTCGAAGCGCTTGCGCGCGGCGCGCCGGTCAGCGAGCTCGAGATTGCGCGGCGCGTCGTCGCCGATGCGGCAGCCCGCGCACCGGCCGCCGGCGCGGTACCGGGCCGCGAGACCGACCCCGGTTACTACCTGCTGGCCGACGGCCGCGCCGCGCTCGAAGCCGAGATCGGCTATCGGCCGCCCGTTGCGCTGTGGTTGCGGCGCCTGACCCGCCACGCCGGTCTCGGCGGTTATCTCGGCCGTACCGGGCTGATCGCCGCACTGCTGCTGGCGGGCATGATGGCGTGGCTCGCGCGCGTCGAACCGCCCGGCCACTGGCTGATCTGGCTCGGTCTGGCCGGCCTGCTGCCCGCGCTCGATGCCGCGCTCGCGCTCGTCAATCGCGCGGTAATGAGGGATATCGGCGCAAGCATCCTGCCCGGCCTCGCGCTGCTCGACGGCATCCCGCCGGGCCTGCGCACGATGGTCGCCGTGCCGGTGCTGCTGACGACGGAAGCGGCGCTCGCCGAGCAGATCGAGCAACTGGAAATTCATCATCTGGCGAGCCCCAACGGCGCGCTGTACTTCGCATTGCTCTCCGACTGGGTGGACGCGCCCACTCCGCACGCCGACAGCGACGACGGGCTGCTGGCGTCCGCGGCGGCGGGCATCGACCGGTTGAATGGCCTCTATCCGGCGGCGCCGGGCGAAGGCGAGCGTTTTCTGCTGCTGCACCGCAAGCGCGTGTGGAACGACGGCGAACGGTGCTGGATGGGTTGGGAGCGCAAGCGCGGCAAGCTGCACGAGCTGAACCGCTTGCTGCGCGGGGCGTCGGACACGTCGTTCATCGCACCGGAAGGCCGGCCGCCGCACGTGCCGCCGGACGTGCGCTACGTGATCACGCTCGATGCCGATACGCGGCTGCTGCGCGATACGGTGCGCCGCCTGGTCGGCAAGATGGCGCACCCGCTCAACCGGCCGGTATTCGACTCGGCGAGCCGGCGCATCGTCGAGGGCTACGGCGTGCTCCAGCCGCGCGTGACTTCGTCCCTCGCGAGCGGCGACGAGGGCTCGCTGTTCCAGCGCGTGTCGTCGAGCGCGCACGGCATCGATCCTTACGTGTCGGCCGTATCGGATGTCTATCAGGACCTGTTCGACGAAGGCTCGTATGCGGGCAAGGGCATCTACGACGTCGATGCGTTCGAGGCGGTGCTCGCCGGCCGCGTGCCGGAGAACACGGTGCTCAGTCACGATCTGTTCGAAGGCATATTCGCGCGGGCCGGGCTGGCGTCGGATATCGAGGTCGTCGAAGCATCGCCGTCCCGCTACGACGTCGCGGCGGGACGCCTGCACCGATGGGCGCGCGGCGACTGGCAACTCCTGCCGTGGTTGATATTCGGCCGCGAACCGCTGACGGCGGTCGGCCGCTGGAAGATGCTGGACAACCTGCGCCGCACGCTCACTGCGCCCGCCATGCTGGTCGCGCTGCTGGCCGGATGGGTGCTGCCGCTGCCCGTGTCGCTCGCGTGGAGCGCGTTCGTGCTGGTGACGATCGCGCTGCCGTTCCTGTTGCCCGTGTTGAGCGGGCTGGTGCCACGCTGGCGGCGCACGCATGTGAAGATGACCACGCGCAGCGTGCTCCATGCGTGGTCGACGGAGCTGCAGTTCGCGTTGACGCGGTTCGGCCTGTCGATCGTCATGCTGCCGCAGCAGACATGGTCGATGGGCGACGCGATCGCGCGCACGCTGTTTCGCGTGGGGATCAGCCGTCGCCATCTGCTCGAATGGACCACGGCGGCCGAAGCCGGCGCGCGCGACCGGCGGACCCTCGCGCTCACCTATCTGCAAATGCGCGGCGGCGTGACGCTCGCGCTGCTTGCCGCGGCCGCCAGCCTGCTGGCGGGCTGGCGCTTCGATCGTCATGCGGGCTGGCTGGCCGCTCCGTTCGCGCTGGTCTGGCTCGCGGCGCCCGCGATCGCCTACTGGCTGAGCCGCGCACCGCGGCCGGCTGGCGAGCTGGCGGTGGCGCCGCACGATGCGCGCCAGCTGCGGCGCGACGCGCGCCGGACCTGGCGTTATTTCGAGACCTTCGTGACGGCCGACGATCAGATGCTGCCGCTGGACAATTTCCAGGAGGACCCGAAGCCCGTTGGCGCGCACCGGACTTCGCCCACCAATATCGGGCTGTACCTGTTGTCCGCCGTCAGCGCCCGCGAGTTCGGCTGGCTCGGCACGCTGGACGCGGTGTCGCGGCTGGAGGCGACCCTTGCGACGATGCGGCTGATGTCGCGCTATCGCGGCCATTTCTATAACTGGTACGACACGCGCGACCTGCGGCCGCTCGAGCCGCGGTATGTGTCGTCGGTCGACAGCGGCAATCTCGCCGGCCACCTGATCGCGCTCGGCAACGGTTGCCGCGCGTGGGCGAATCAGCCCGCCGGCGTGGGGCGGCAGGCCGCGTATGAAGGGATCGGCGATACGCTCGCGCTGTTGCACAACGCCGTGTGCCGGGAAGGCGACGCCCGGACGGCCTTGCACGGCGAATTCGAGCGAGCCGCGACCGAGCTGGAGGAGGCGCTCGCCGCGCCGGCCGGGGACGACGGCGCACCGGACGGCCGCGCCGCGCCGGAATGGCCCGCGATTACGGTCCTCGCCGCGACGGTCGCCGATGTCGCGCGCGCGCTGATGGACGAGGTCGGCCGGGTGCGGGGCGGCGACGTCGACGACGTGCTGTTCTGGGCGCAGGCGCTGGAGCACGCGGTGCAAGGGCATTGCCGCGACGCAACGCGCACGCCGGACGAAGCGGACGTGTTGAACAAGCGTCTTCATGCGCTGGCCGATACCGCGTTGCAGATGGCCTATGCGATGGAGTTCGGCTTTCTGCTCGACCCGGTGCGCAATCTGCTGTCGATCGGTTATGCGGTGGCCGACGGACGGCTCGATCCGGGCAACTACGATCTGCTGGCGTCGGAGGCTCGCCTGGCGAGTTTCGTCGCGATCGCGAAGGGCGATATCCCGGCGCGGCACTGGTTCCGGCTCGGCCGCCTGGCGACGCCGATCGGGCACGGCGCGGCGCTGATCTCGTGGTCGGGATCGATGTTCGAATACCTGATGCCGTCGCTGGTGATGCGCGCGCCGGACAGCAGCCTGCTCGCGCGTACCAATCACCTGGTGGTGCGGCGGCAGATCGCCTATGGCGACGGGCTGCGCCTGCCGTGGGGCATGTCGGAATCGGCGTACAACACGCGCGACATCGAGCTGACCTATCAGTATTCGAGCTTCGGCGTGCCGGAGTTGGGGCTCAAGCGCGATCTCGACCAGAACCTGGTGGTCGCGCCCTATGCGACCGCACTCGCGGCGATGGTCGCGCCGGACGCCGCCGCACGCAACTTCGAGCGGCTGCGCGCGGCCGGCGCGTGCGGGCGCTTCGGCTTCTACGAAGCGCTCGACTACACGCCCGCGCGCGTGCCGGAAGGCATGCCGGTGGCCATCGTGCGCGCGTTCATGGCGCATCACCAGGGCATGTCGATCGTGTCGATCGCCAATGCGCTGCTGGGCGGGCGCATTCGCGCGTTCTTCCACGGCGAGCCGGCCGTCCGCGCCACCGAGCTGCTGTTGCAGGAGCGGGTACCGGGCCGGGTCGCGGCCGGGCGGCCGCGGGGCGACGCGAGCCCGGCCGGCAGAATGCATGGCATCGATGCCGGCGTCGCGCGGCGCGTGCTGTCGGCGGACGATCCCGCGCCCGTCACGCATCTACTGTCCAACGGCCGCTACGCCGTGATGCTCACGGCCGCGGGTTCCGGCTACAGCCGCCGCGACGATCTGGCCGTCACGCGTTGGCGGGAAGACGCGACGCGCGACGATTGGGGCAGCTATCTGTATCTGCGCGACGTCGACAGCGGCGACGTCTGGTCGGCCGCATGGCAGCCCACCGGCGCGGTGCCGGACAGCTACGAAGTGACGTTCACCGAGGATCGCGCCGAGTTCGTGCGGCGCGACGGCACCTTGACGACGTCGCTCGAGGTGGTGGTATCCGCCGAGGACGACGCGGAGGTGCGGCGGGTGTCGGTGGCCAATGCGGGCGCCCGGGCCCGCGTGATCGAATTCACGTCCTACGCGGAAATCGTGCTCGCGCCGCCCGCCGCCGATCACGCCCATCCCGCGTTCTCGAAACTGTTCATCGAGACCGAGTACGTGCCGGCGTCCGGCGCGATTCTGGCGACGCGGCGCAAGCGCGCGCCGAACGAGGCGGAGGTCTGGGCCGCCCATCTGGCGGTGACCGCCGGCGAAACCGTCGGCGCGGAAGAATTCGACACCGATCGATTGCGCTTCATCGGGCGCGGGCGCGGCGTTCGACTGCCGCTCGCGCTGACCGAACGGCGTGCGCTGGGCGCTTGCGAAGGCGCGGTGCTGGACGCGGCGTTCACGTTGCGGCGGCGGCTGCGCATCGAGCCGGGCGCGAAGGCGAGCATCGCCTACTGGACCATCGTCGCGGATTCGCGCGCGCAGCTGCTCGACCTGGTCGACAAGCATCGCGACGGCGAATCGTTCGCGCGTGCGGCGATGCTCGCGTGGACCCAGGCGCAGGTGCAACTGCGGCATAGCGCGGTGAGCCTCGACGAGGCCGCGTTGTTCCAGCAGCTGGCCGGATACATGCTCTACAGCGATGCGTCGATGCGGCCGGGTTCCGCCGCACTGCTGCGCCATGCGGCGGCGGTGTCGGCGGCGGGCGGCGTGGGCGCGTCGCCGCTATGGACGCACGGCGTATCGGGGGATCTGCCGATCCTGCTGGTGCGGATCGACGACATCGAGCACATCGCCATGGTGCGGCAGCTGATCCGCGCGCACGAGTATTGGCGGACGAAGCGGCTCGAGGTCGACCTGGTCATCGTCAACGAGCGCGCGGCGTCGTATGTGCAGGATTTGCAGGCGGCGCTCGAGGGGCTGGTGCGGGCCCGGCAGCAGCCGGGCGAAGCCGGGCGCGGCAGTATTTTCGTGCTGCGCGACGACCTGATGGCGGCGGCGGCGCGCGCGCTGTTTCCGTCGGTCGCGCGAGCCGTGCTCGCCGCGCGCAACGGCCGGCTGGTGGACCAGTTGCGACGGCTCGCGGGTTCACCGCTGCCCGCCCGCGCGGATGCCGCGCGCCCGCCGCTGCCGCTGCCCGCGTTACTGCCGCCGAAGGGGGCGCAGGCCGGCGCCGGTCTCGAATACTTCAACGGCATCGGCGGTTTCGCGCGCGGCGGCCGCGAATACGTGGTGACCCTGCAGCCCGGTCAATGCACGCCGATGCCGTGGGTCAACGTCGTCGCGAACCCGTCGTGCGGCTTCCTGAGCTCGGCGGAAGGGGGCGGCTATACCTGGGTGACGAACAGCCGCGAGCATCCGCTGACGCCATGGTCGAACGACCCGGTCACCGATCCGCCCGGCGAGGTGTTCTATGTCCGCGACGACGAGACCGGCATGCGCTGGGGGCCGCAGGCGAACTCGATCGGCGACGACGCGCCGGGTGCGACCGCTTTCGTCGCGAGTCACGGCCAGGGCTACAGCCGGTTTGCGCATACCGCCGCCGAGGTCGCCGTCGAATTGCTGCAGTTCGTGCCGCTGGCCGATCCCGTCAAGATTTCCCGCCTGACCTTGCGCAACCTGTCGGACCGGCCCCGCCGGCTGTCCGTCGCAACCTATGCGGAGTGGGCGCTGGGCGCGTCGCGCAGCGTCGCGGCGCCGCACACCGCGAGCGAGATCGATCCGCCCACCGGCGCGCTGTTTGCCCGCAACGACTGGAGCCAGGCGTATCGCGGCAGGGTGGCGTTCGCCGATCTGTGCGGCCTGCAAACTTCCTGGAGCGCGGACCGGCGCGAGTTCATCGGCCGCAATGGCGTCCTGGGCGATCCCGCCGGTTTCCCGGGCCGCGTCGGCGCGTCGCCGCTGTCGGGCCGCGTCGGCGCCGGGCTCGACCCGTGTGCCGCGTTGCAGACCACGGTCGGTCTCGAACCCGGCGGTAGCGTCGAAATCGTCTTGCTGCTCGGCGAAGGCGCCGATGCGGCAACGGCGCGACAGTTGATCGCGCAATACCGTCAGGCGGATCTCGACGCGATATTCGCCGCCGTGACGGCGTTCTGGGACGAGACGCTCGGCGCGCTCCAGGTCGAGACGCCGGACCGCGCGATGGATCTGATGCTGAACCGCTGGCTGCTGTACCAGACGCTGTCGTGCCGGATCTGGGCGCGTGCGGGCTTCTATCAGGCCAGCGGCGCGTACGGCTTTCGCGACCAGCTGCAGGACGGCATGGCGCTCGCGGCCGCCCGCCCGGCGCTGACGCGCGAGCATCTGCTGCGGGCGGCGGCGCGCCAGTTTCCGGAGGGCGACATGCAGCACTGGTGGCTGTCGGAAAGCGGCAGCGGCGTACGCACGCGAATCTCCGACGATCGCGTCTGGCTCGCCCATGCGGCTGCGCACTACGTCGACGTCAGCGGCGACCGGGCGATTCTCGATGCGTCGATCCCGTTCATCGACGGGCGGGCGCTGGGCGCCGACGAGCAGGACGCGTTCTTCATTCCGCGCATCTCGGAAACGAGCGCCTCGCTGTTCGAGCATTGCGCGCGCGGGTTGGAGTCCAGTCTGGCGCATTTCGGCGAGCATGGCCTGCCGCTGATCGGCACCGGCGACTGGAACGACGGCATGAACCGGGTCGGCGAGGCCGGGCGGGGCGAAAGCGTGTGGCTCGGGTGGTTCCTGCATGCGACGCTCACGGCGTTCGCGCCGCTCGCCACGGCGCGCGGCTTGGGCGAACTGGCGGCGCGCTGGTCGACGCGCGCCGGCGCGTTGCGCGACGCGCTCGCCGATGCGGGATGGGATGGCGAGTGGTATCGGCGCGGCTACTTCGACGACGGTACGCCGCTCGGCTCGGCCGGCAACGCCGAATGTTCGATCGACGCGATCGCGCAGTCGTGGAGCGTGCTGTCGGGCGCGGCGGACCCGGCGCGCGCCGCGCAGGCGATGGACGCGCTGGACGCGCGGCTGATCCGCCGCGACGATGGCCTGGCGCTGCTGTTCGCGCCGCCGTTCGATCGTTCGCCGGTCGATCCCGGCTATATCAAGGGTTATCCGCCGGGCATCCGGGAAAACGGCGGCCAGTATACGCATGCGGCCACGTGGTCGGTGCTCGCGTTCGCGCAAATGGGCGACGGCGATCGCGCCGCGAAGCTGTTCGCGCTGCTCAATCCGGTCAATCGCAGTCGCACGCGCAGCGGCGCGAATCGCTATCGGGTGGAGCCGTACGTGGTCGCGGCCGACGTCTATTCGGTCGCGCCGCATGTCGGTCGCGGCGGATGGACCTGGTACACCGGCTCGGCGGGCTGGCTGTATCGCGCGGGCGTCGAAGGCTTGCTCGGCCTGCGCAGGCATGGCGACATGCTGTCCATTCAACCGTGCATCCCGCGATCCTGGCCGGGCTTCAGGGCAACGCTGCGCCACGGGGCGTCGCACTACGACATCGTCGTCGAGAATCCGGACGACGTCAGCGGCGGCGTGTCGCGCCTCGTCGTGGATGGCGTGCGGCTCGCCACCGGCGAAGCGGCGGTGCGGCTCGTGGACGACGGTCGGCGTCACAGCGTGGTCGTGACGCTGGGGGCCGCGCAGGCGGTGCTGCCGTGAGGCGGCAGGCTGGCGCTCGGGCCGGTACGTTAGCGGACGGACTGCGCGCGAATTACGTCCGATCATGAACCGATGTTTCGAATTCCATCGAGACGTCAGCGCATGGGCTTCCATGCGTCGGGCCGGATCGGACGGCGCAGCGGCAACCCGAGGAGATGATCATGAGAAAGCTACATTCAGTGGCAGTCGAGATGGCGATAGTCACGATGGCGATTGTCGTGCTGGCGGGTTGCGGCGGTATGTCTCGCCGCGGAACGGATACGGTGATCGGGGCGGGTGTCGGCGGCGTCGCCGGTGCGGTCCTGACGGGCGGCAGTGCGCTGGGCACGGTGGGCGGCGCGGCCGTCGGCGGGGTGGTCGGCAATCAGGTCGGGAAATAGGCCGGCCGAAGGGCAGGGAATCGGCACGCGCACGCGCCGTCACGACGAAGCGCGTGCGGATACGAGCGTGACCCGGAGCGCGACCGGTATGTCGGCATTTCTCCTGAACGGTGAGCTGAGGCTGTCCTGGTGGCAGCTTGCGTGGGTCGTGCTCGCGCTCACGCATGTCACGATCATCAGCGTGACGGTGTACCTGCATCGCTGCCAGGCGCACCGGGCGCTGGAACTGCACCCGTGCGTCAGTCACTTCTTCCGGTTCTGGCTGTGGTTGACGACCGGCATGCAGACCACGCAGTGGGTCGCGGTGCATCGCAAGCATCACGCAAGAAGCGAGACCCCGGAAGATCCGCATAGCCCGCGCACCCGCGGCCTCGCGACCGTGCTGCTGCGCGGCGCGGAACTGTACCGCGCGGAAGTGCGGAACGAGGAAACGTTGCGCCGATACGGATCGGGCACGCCGGACGACTGGCTCGAACGCCACGTGTATGCCCGCTATCCGAATCTCGGCGTCGGGCTGCTGGCCGTGCTCGACGTCGGGCTGTTCGGGCTGCCCGGTGTGGCGGCGTGGGCGGTCCAGATGATGTGGATTCCGTTCTGGGCCGGCGGCGTGGTCAACGGTTGCGGCCACTTCAGCGGTTACCGGAATTTCGCGACGCCCGATGCGAGCACCAACCTATTCCCGCTGGGCATCCTGATCGGCGGAGAAGAGCTGCATAACAATCACCACGCATACGTGACGTCCGCCAGGCTGTCGAACCGCTGGTTCGAGTTCGACATCGGCTGGCTGTACATCCGCCTGCTGGCGACGTTGAGACTCGCGACGATTCGGCGAGTCGCGACGAAGCCGCGGCTGCTCCCGAACAAGGCAGTGGCCGACGACGCGACGCTGCAAGCGGTCATCCGCAACCGGCATGCAGTGTTGGCCGCCTATGCGCGCATGCTCGAGCCCGCCTGCCGGCGGGAGCTGCGCCGCATCAAGGACATGAGCCGCGACGACAAGCGCGCGTTCGCACTCGGCATGAAACGCTGGCTGCGCCAGGCCTGGGGCCATCGGGACAAGCCCGATCTGCGGGCGCTGACGAGCCCCAATGCGAACCGGCGAATACGCGTGTACGTGGATATGTACGAGACATTGCTCGAGCTATGGACGTGGTCGCACGCGTCGCACGAGCAATTGCTGGTTCAGTTGCAGGATTGGTGCCGTTGCGCGGAGCAGAGCGGCATCAAGGCGATCGCCGATTTCTCGATGCGCCTGCGCCGGTATGCGTGATCCCGGCACGCCGGTGGCCTGTCATGCGCGACCGACGTGCAACAGTGCTCGGTGCATCTGCCGCTCATCTCGCCCGATTGTCTGGACGCGAATAACGCCACTTGCTCGCATTGGAATTGATGCCGGCATTCTGGCGGATGCGCTTCTCGGCGCGTTCGACGTCGGCACGGGCCAGATCGTCCCGCTGCTTTTGCCGGGTCGCGTCATCGCGCCGATCGATCGAGGTGGCTGAATGATATTTCATGGATCCTCCGGAGTGAGGTGTGCTCGCGTCGCGAGACGCGGCGTCGAGCCGGATGCGGCGGACGAATCAGATCGCTGCGGGAGCGATCTTGCCGTCCACGATGTCCTTGCCGAATTGCATCGCCAGGTCGAGTGCCAGCGCCGCCGTCTGCGGAGCGCCATGCTCGAAAATGGTCGAGTAACGCGGCGCCGTTGCCGAGGTCGCCGGGATCGTATCGATGCGCACGATCGAACCGAAGCGCTTCGGACCGGGGGCGTGGGGATCGCCGAACGGCGGGAACAGGATTTGCGAATAGACACGCAGTTCACGTCCGCGATATTCGAGAGTGGGGATGGTCATGATTTGCTCCTGACAGAGCAATCGTTGGCGCCGAAGGATTCAAGGGCGCCGATGCTTCGAAAAAGACGGGCATGTATCTGTAGTGTGCGCGTCCGATACCGGCTACGCAATCAAAACATCGGATACCGAATCATATTTTCGATGCGGGAAAATGGCCCGGCTGCAATGCGGTTTCTGAAGAGTGAGACTTCCAAATAGTCGATACCGTACAGACCCGCGCGTGTCGTCCGGTTCAGGATGAACTCGATACCGAGGAGGCCGCCATGTGCATCCCACTTTCACCCGAGGTCGTCGAGACCCTCAAATCGCTTGATCGAATTCCGGATTCCCAAGCCGATATACCACGCGCCATAGCCAATGAACTGTTGAATCACGGGCTCGCATACGAGTCGCGCACCGGCGGTTCGATCAATATGACGGCCGCAGGCCGGCTGTGGCTGAATCGGTGCGCCGATTATTAAGAAGCGCGCACGCGTCGACCGGACGAGACGGGAGTTTTGTCGCGTACAACGCTCCATGGACAAGTGAGGCAATGGAGGCAATGATGAAAATCCAATCTACACGATGGTTTACGCTGAACCGATATGCGCCTGTTCGCGACGGATGGTATGAGGTGCGACTGGTGAGCGGAGACACGGCATTTGCGAAGTTTGGCGCCGGCGAATGGGCGGAAAAGCCGGTGCTCACCTTTACGCATTGGCGAGGCTTGCGCTCCGATCCGGCCAAGTCGGCCGACCAGGAGACGATTGCCGCGGATGCGACCGCAGCGAAAGGTGTCCGGGATGCGTGGGATGCGTTCTTTCCCGGCGTGGGAGCAGAGCAGCACAAACCACTTGCCGCCGCGCACGGCGACGACACCCGACCCAATGAAGGATCGTGACGGTCGGCTGGGAAACGGATCTCGCCGGACGCGTACGTGCGCCATCAACACCCGGCGAGTCCGCGGCACCTTGCTCGATCGCGCGGCGCTTCGGAGCGGTTCGCGCGAATACCCTACGGCCGCTTCTTGAATTGCTCTTTCGCGTCGCCGAACGACGCTTGTGTCTTTCCGACGACCTGCTGGACCTTGCCCTGCATTCTGGTCACTCGATTTCCGATGACCTTGCCGACCACTTCCCTCAGTTTGCCTTTTGCTTCCGCGATGCGGCCTCTCACCTGATCCCTGTTCATGACACTGCTCCTTGACATTGGTCGCCTGTTTCACCGGTACGAAACCCGGAACCATCGAAGCTTCGTATCGGGCGCTTTAGCGCCGGAAAATCAGGGTGCCCGAAGACACACTGCGCGCCATCGTGACGGAAGTCGGTACGATGCCGTACGCGAATCGCCGCGAAGATGGGTTGTACATATTGTCTTTTTTACACGCTTGGGACGCTTTCGTCCCGTATTCGCCCATGTACGGCATCAGGGTATTCACGAACCACCTGGGGCGAATCATGGTGTGACGAATATTTCTATGGGATGTACGCCGGGATCGTTCCTGGCTATCGGTCTGACCGGCGACGCATCCGACGCCCGTGGCCACCAGATCGACGAACGTCGCACCATTGATGCAGGCGTCGCATCGACCCTTGCTCGCCTTTACACGACAGCCAAAGACTCGTGCGAACTCGCCGGCAAGGCACGCAACGTGCTGGTATTCCCATCAGTCATCGCGGCCGGTCTTTTCGTCGGCGGCCGGTAGGGTGAAGGCTCGCTGCGCGTCGGCGGCAGTACCGTAGGGTAAGACAGCACCACGACCGGTTCGATCGGGCTGACGCACAACGGGTGAATGGCCGGCGTGACGCTCGAAGGCACGAAGGTCACCCGGCTCAGGTCGCCGTAATCAGCGGCGGAGGCCGGGCGGTTTTGTATTCGTGTGTTGTTTTCAATCTTGCGGAGGGCGTATGAACATTCTCACGAGCGCGGGCCCGCTGGTTTCGCTGATTGCCGGCATTCTGATTCTGGTGGTGCCGCGTCTGTTGAATTACATCGTTGCGATCTACCTGATCGTCATCGGGTTGCTCGGGCTGTTCGGAGGACATCTCCACTGAACCGGGATCCTCACGAAAAAGCAGGGTGGCGAACATTTCACGCAGCACCCGCGATCATCGGCCCGTTGACAGGTCGATCGGTGGCGCGGTGCTGTTCGTCCTATTTTGCCGCGGAGTCCGTCGCATATCTGCGGCAATGTTCCAGGTAACCCCGTTCTCGTGGTCGTCGGCGATTGTGGCGGGCGGCAACGTGCTGCACAACGTGACGAGCTAGCCCACTGGCCACGCACCGTTCGCGATATGGCGGCTGAACGCCGGCCTGGCCTCGTGGAGGCCGTGAGGCGCGTTGCGCCGCGCGCCGCTTATCTCGCCCGATTGTCGGGACGCGAATAACGCCACTTGCTCGCATTGGAGTTGATGCCGGCGGCGTCGCGGATGCGCTTTTCGGACCGTTCGATGTCGGCGCGGGCGAGATCTTCCCGTTGCTTTTGCCAAGTAGCCTGATCGCGTTGATCAAGTGTTGTGCCTGAATGATGTTTCATAGATCCTCCTGATCTGGAGCGTACTGCGTATCGATATCGACCACTGCCGCGAATGCGTGCCGACACAGAATGGGCGAGCGAAAGGGGGAAGTCGGTACGATGCCGTGCAGTGGCGGTTGGCGTCACTCCAGATCGGCAGGCAGGTGATGTGCGGCGATGTCCGCGAGGGCCCGCGTGCGTCCGGTACGTTGCCGGACAGACTCCACGCCCGCGTCCGTCTACCTTGATATCGAAAGAGCCGATGCACGTTCCGAACCGGGTGCATCGAGCACGCGTCCTGCATGAAGGAGCAGGACGACTGACGTCCCGGCTACTCCGGCATTCGAGATGCGGAACCGCCAATTCGACGCGACAGGCGACGAACGGCGCGTGCGCGCGTCGAGGCGTGAGCGCACGGGAGCGTATCGACGGAAACATCGGTTCGATTGCATTCGGCGGCCATCGGTGCGGACGCATCGCGACATGGCCGGCCGGATTGATTGAGGAGAGACAACATGTCATTGGGACTTCTTCTACTGATCGTTGTCGTGCTGTTGATGGTCGGGGTGATCCCGACCTGGCGCTACAGCAACGGCTGGGGTTATGGACCAAGCGGATTACTGGGCTTGGTATTGGTCGTGTTGCTCATCCTGATGCTGCTGGGCAGGCTGTGACGCGGGACATCATCGATGCTGCAGGTTCATGGAAAGACGGCCGCCCGGCACCTTGCGTGTCGGGGGTGGCATCGCGCCAAACCGTTCGACCGAGGCACGCATCGTGCCACTGCGCCCGCGATGGATCTCACGCATAACGACGCATGAGCGGCGCCGCTGAAATGCCGTGCAGCACGATCGACACGGCGATGATGGCCAGTACCCACGGAACCAGCGGCAACAGTTCCGCGCGCGGCCCTTGCTCGAGCGCGAGCATCAGGTAATACAGGGAGCCCACGCCGCGAATGCCGAACCAGCTGATCAACCGGCGCTGGCGGTGCGACGCGCGGGACCCGATCAGCGCGAGCTGGATGGCGGCCGGCCGGATGACGAACAGCAGTGTCGCGACCACGGCCGCGCCCGTCCAGGTGAGCATATCGGCCCAATAGCGGGAGACGAGCGCGCCGATCAGCAGGATCAGCACGGCTTCGGCGATGTGTTCCAGCTCGATCGTGAATCCCATGACCGATTCCGCGACGAACGCATGGGCTTTGTCGGGATCGGTGGCGGTGGCCTCGACATCCTCGCTGTCCACGACGCCGACCGTCTCCTTCGGCGTCTTCCGGCCGCTCGTTCGATGCTCGACGCGCCGCATCGCGACGCCCGCGGCGAATACGGCCAGGAACCCGTAGCCATGAATGGCGAGCGTCACGCCGTACGACAGCATGATCAGGCCCAGCGCGAAGAACCCTTCGAAGCCGAGCGCCTGTCCGTGACGGCTGCGCAGGAATGCGACGAGCCGGGCGGTGGCGAAGCCGAACAGCCAGCCGGTGCCCACGCCGGATGCGATGCCCCATGCAATGCCGCCGACCATGCTCCAGTGAAGCGCCGACGTCGTGCCGGAGCCGCACAAAAGCAGGCCGAGCACCGCGCACGGGTAGGCCGTGCCGTCATTGATCCCGCCTTCGCCGGACAACGAAAAACGCACCAGCTCGACATCGCCCGCGTCGCGCACGCCGACGTCATGAGCAAGTACCGGGTCCGTCGGCGCGATCATCGCGCCCAGCAGTACCGCGACGCCGAGACTCAAATGCAACACCAGCACGCCGAGCGCGGCGATCGACGCGACGGTGAAGATCATCGCGACGACGCCAAGCCGCAGCGGCAGCATCCAGCGGGGATCGGCGGGCGGGACACGCAGCTTCAGGCCGATCGCGAACAGCGAGATCAGCAAGCCGATTTCGGCGGCGATGCGCAAGCGCGTGACGTCGTCCGGCAATGTCATCGACAGGAAACCGGTACCGGCCGGTCCGATCAGAAAGCCGATCCCGAGATACACCATGGCCGCGCTAAGCGGCAGGCGCTCGAGCGACGATCCGATGAGTCCCATGAAAATCAGCAGGGCTCCGAAGATGAGGCATCCGATGGTTTCGGTCACGTTGAATCCCTTGCATGGATAACGTCGCGCTCGCCGCGCGTCGAGCGCAGGTCGCCATGTGGCGTCGACGCCCCTGCACTCATCGCCTAGTATCGCGCCGATCGTCCCTGGCAGGGTGGCGCGTACCGGCGGCGGTCGGCGAGGGGCGTCACGGGATGGCGATACGTCGGTCGCATCACGTTCGCCGCGAGCCGAAAAAAATCACTGTCTCGCGGTGCTCGTCGATTATCTGTCTGCACATCGGTCGAAGTGGCCCGCGCGCGCGATCGCGAAGTCCACGATGTGCCTGTCGGGTTCAAGTGGTTCGTCGGCGGATTACTCGACGGCACGCCGGGATTCGCCGGAGAGGATCACATGGCGCGCATCGTGTCCGATGCGCAGTCGATGGTCGACGCGGTGCTCGAAGCCGGTATGCGCCGTGCCGGCGGCGGCCCGAGCGCCTGATATGCGCACCGGCCGCCCGCGGATCACGCGTGCAGTTTCAGCGCGCGGTCGCAGACGTTCTCGACGGTGAAGCCGAAATCGCGCATCAGCTCGGTGCCCGGGGACGACGCACCGAAGCATGCGACGCCGAGCACGTCGCCACGATCGCCGACATAGCGGTGCCAGCCCTGCGACACGCCCGCTTCGATCGCCAGCCGCGCACCGACCGACGGCGGCAGCACGGCATCCTGATACGGCTGCGGCTGAGCGTCGAATAATCTCCAGCAGGGCAGCGACACGACCCGAACCGCCACGCCGCGCGCGAGCAGCTCGGCGTGCGCCGCCAGCGCGAGCCCGACTTCCGAGCCCGTCGCGATCAGGATCAGCGTGGGGCGTCCATCGGGGGCATCGGCCAGCACGTAGCCGCCGCGCTGCAAGCCTTCGGCCGGCGCGAACCGGAGGCGATCGATGGTCGGCACGTCCTGGCGAGTCAGGACCAGCGCGGTCGGCCGCTCGCGGGCTTCGAGCGCCACACGCCACGCGACGGCTGTCTCGTTGGCATCCGCCGGTCGAATCACCAGCAGGCCCGGGATTGCGCGCAGGCCGGCGAGCTGCTCTACCGGCTGATGCGTCGCACCGTCCTCGCCGACCGCGAGGCTGTCGTGCGTGAACACATAGATCACCTGCAGGCGCATCAACGCGGCAAGCCGGATCGGCGGACGCATGTAGTCGGAAAAGATCAGGAAGGTCGCGCCGAACGGCAGGATGCCGCCGTGGGTCGCCAGGCCGTTCAGGATCGCGCCCATCGCATGCTCGCGCGCGCCGAAATGCAGATTGCGGCCGCTGCGGCTCCAGCCGCCGCCTTCGGAGCCCTGCCGGTCAAGCGCGTTCATGCCGGCGGCCTCGAAATCGCCGAGCCCGGTCAGTGCGGTGAAGGTGGATGGATTCAGATCGGCGGATCCGCCGACCAGCGAAGGTACGCGGGAGGCGAGGGCATTCAGCACCTTGCCGGATGCGACTCGCGTCGCCATGCCTTTCGGATCGGCCGGAAAGACCGGGATATCGCGGTCCCACCTGTCGGGCAGCTTGCCGCGCGCCGTATTCAGCAGCATCTCCGCCAGCTCGGGAAACGCGCGCGCATAGGCTGCGAACCGCGCGTTCCAGTGCTCTTCCCGTACTCGTCCCTCCGTCAGCGCGCGACGAAAATGCGCGAGCGCCGGTGCGGGGATATGAAACGCGGGGTCGGGCGGCCAGCCGAGGTTATGCTTGGTCAGGCGCACCTCGGCGTCGCCGAGCGGCGATCCGTGTGCCTGGTACGTGTCTTGCCGGTTGGGCGAGCCATAGCCGAGATGCGTGCGCACGAGGATCAACGATGGACGCAACTGCTCGGCACGTGCATTGACCAGCGCCGCGTCGATGGCGGCCAGGTCGTTGCCGTCGTCGACCGTTTCGGTATGCCATCCGTAGGCGTCGAACCGTCGCGCGCGATCTTCGGTAAAGGTGATCGCGGTGCCGGCGGACAGCGTGACTCGATTGTCGTCGTACAGGCAGATCAGCTTGCCGAGCTGGAGATGGCCGGCAAGCGATGCCGCCTCCGCTGCGACGCCTTCCATCAGGTCGCCATCGCTGACGAGTGCATAGGTGTGGTGATCCACGATCTCGAAGCCGGGACGGTTGTAGCGCGCGGCGAGCTGCGCTTCCGCTATCGCCATGCCGACGGCGTTGGCGAAGCCCTGGCCGAGCGGGCCGGTCGTCGTCTCGACACCCGGCGTGAGGCCGCGCTCCGGATGACCGGGCGTGAGGCTGCCCGATTGTCGGAAGCGCTCGATCTGGTCGAGTGCCAGATCGTAGCCAGTCAGGTGAAGCAGGCTGTACAGCAGCATCGAACCATGTCCGGCCGACAGGATGAAGCGATCGCGATCGAGCCATGCCGGATTGGCGGGGTGATGCTTGAGATGGCGCGTCCATAACGCGTAGGCCATCGGCGCGGCGCCGAGCGGCAAGCCCGGATGGCCGCTCGCCGCTTTCTGCACGGCATCGATCGACAGGAAGCGCAGCGTATTGACACAGAGCGCATCGAGTGTCGAATCTTCGGTCGACGGGAAACAGATTGAGGTCATGCGGATGCTCCTTGGCGTCCGGTCACGCCATATCCCGCACGGGATCGGGTTGCGTTGGCTGCCGATTGCGCGGGGCTGCGTTATCGGTCTCCGTTATCGGTCTCCGTTCCAATATCCGTGCTTGCCGTAGAACTCATGCAACTCGATTTCGTAGCTTCGATGAACGAGCTGCGAGTCGTCGTATAGAGGGCTCCGGCGGATTGCATCGCGCGCGAGCGTGGTCGATACCGTTTTCGTCGACCAGTCCACCTGGTCGAGCCAGTGAGTCGCGATCAGCACTTCCTTGCCGGTCGACCACCAGCTCGACGTGTCGATCGCCAGATAGCGGATCACCCACGCTTGATCGTCGTAAATGAAGTCGGACACGTGACCGATATGGCCGTCCGTGGCTTCGAGCCGATATCCGTCGACCTCGCCGGTGCTGCGCAGATGCGTATCCGCCGGTGCGCTGGCCGGCGCGGTGTGCGAGAAAAGCGGGTCGCCTGCTTCAGGATCCTGCGACGGCCCCGCGGGATCGAAAGCCGGGTAAGCGCCCATCCCCCAAAGGTTCGGGCCGCCCCAGTAAGTCGGGTAGTTGTAGTAACGCAGGTACTCGATCTCGTGCTGGCGCGATACCGGCTTGTGCGTGTCCAGATTCGGGCTGTCCCTCACCTGCTGTTGCGTGAGGCTGACGTATAGCGTGCGCGTTTCGGGATCGGCATGCGTGACGGAATACGGCGAGATCAGTACCTGCCTGTCGTGCAGCCAGTCCCCCGTCTCGACGACGAGGTAACGGATGCACCAGTTGTCGTCGTCGAAGTAAGCCTGATGGATGCGCCCGATATCGCCGTCCTTCGCTCGAACCGTGTCTCCATGCAACCTGCGGATGCTTCGCAACATGATGTCCTCGCCAGATCCATGCCCGGCACGTCGGTGATTCTGCTGACATGCCTGCCGTGCGGTGGCATCCAGCCGTTCGTCCGCCGATGCGGAACGATTCCTGCCGATCGCGTCCCCTCGGATGGCCGGCATGTTTGAGACGCTACACGCGACGAACGGCCGATGCGGTACGAAACCGTACAAAGCGCGCAAGGGGGCGATCGGGCGGCTCCCTCCCGGCATGTCGCGAGACATCCTCCCGAGCATCGTCATCAGGATCGCGAAGCAGTGTGGATCGCCCCTGTCGACGGGCTGCCGGGTAAACGGGGCGGCCGGATTCGGTTCGCGCCTCGACGCAGTCGCAGTGGTATGAACAGCGACAGGTCCGGCACCGGTGCGTACACCATCGGAGGCGCGCCATAGGCATCCTCCTCGCCACCGCAATAGCCGTTTGCTTCCATACTGGTGATGGTCGTAGTGGCGACCGCCCTGATGCGTCATGCGCGCGTGATTGCCCTGGTCCCGACCTTGATTTCGACGTCATCGGCGGGCTCGTCGCGCGATGTCCGGCGTTTTGCGGCGAATCACGCTCGTGCCCGGCGGGGTGTCCGGATCGGGTCTATGCTGGTCGTGACCGACGGCCTTACACGCTGGCGTGCCGTACACACGCCGGACAGTCGAATCCGGGCCGGCCCGGTCCGATCATCAGCTCCATGGAGGCGGTTATGCGCAGCAGGTATCGAGAGCAGCATACGAACGGCGGCAAGAGCGAGCGCAATGTCGACGACGCGGTGGAGGGGACGTTCCCCGCCAGCGATCCGCCGTCGATCGGCGGTGTCACCAGGATGATTTCCAGACCGGCCCACCGAAAGCATCACCGGAAGTCGTCGCACATCAAGCACCGTTAACGCAAATTGCGCGGCGCGGTAGCGGCTAGAGCCGCTTCAGATCGGGAAGCAGGCGATCGAATTCAAGTTTGACCACGCTGTAGCATTCGCACACGCGTTTTTCGAGCCCCGGCCGGTCCAGCACCTCGATATGGCCGTAGTTGTAGCGGATGAGGCCCGCGTCCTGCAGCTTCAATGCCGCTTCCGTCACGCCCGATCGGCGCACGCCCAGCATGTTGGCGATCAACTCCTGCGTCATGCGCAGCTGGTTCGAAGGCAGGCGGTCGAGGCTGAGCAGCAGCCAGCGGCACAGTTGCTGATCGATCGAGTGATGCCGGTTGCACACCGCGGTTTGAGCCATCTGCGTGATCAGCGCCTGGGTATAGCGCAACAACAGGCGCTGCATCGCGTTGCCGCGTCGGAATTCCTCTTTCAGGATGCTCGCGTCGAGCCGGTAGGCATGCCCCGCGCTTTGCACGACGGCCCGACTCGGTGTCGTCTCGCCGCCCATGAACAGCGATACGCCGATCATGCCTTCATGCCCGACGATCGCGATTTCAGCGGACGAGCCGTCCTCCATCACATAAAGCAGGGAAACGATCGACGTGGTCGGAAAATAGACGTGATGAAGCTGGCCGCCCGACTCGTACAGCACTTTTCCCAGCGGCATCTCGACGAGCGTCAGGTGCGCAGCGACGTGCGCGCGTTCGTTTTCCGGCAGCGCGGCAAGCAGGTGATTTTCGGTAAGGGGCGGGTTGTCCTGCATGCATGGCTCCTACGCTTGCGCTCGGCTGACGATGGAGAATCCGGCCGATGTGGGCGCAGCGGGAATCGGCGAGAGGGTCAACCATCATACCTTACCGATCCGACGACCGGACGGGATGGTGACGGCAATATGCCCCTTTTTCCAGCCGAGTTCGGAATGACCGTTCGAATGCGAATCACCCTTCAAAAATTATAGTGCCGGCACATGTCTCATCAAGGTGTGCGCAATCACGCGCGCTCGATACGGAGCCGATATTTCACGGCGCTATTGACGAACATCGACGTGGTTCACATCAGTGGTGAATGATTCCGTCATTCGTCTCCGGTCGATCCAGCGAAGCACGAAACGGCGGTATGGCGGCGCGTATGGCGGTGGTCACGAAAGCGGATGGAATCGAGGCGACACGTCCCGCGATCACATGAATCGTTCCTGGCATCCCGATGACCAGGGGGCGCATAGGCCGGGGCAACGGGAAGGATGGTAAGTCGGCTACGGTCATCACTTGAAAATGGCCGGTCAGCGTCCTTCCGGCACGTGTCGTCGTGATTCGATCGCGTCGTTTCGCGAAGCTGGCGACCCTGATGCCCCGTTGCTTACGTCCTGCCAGACTCGAGCAGGTTCTTCAGCGCCGCCATCTGTTCCTTCTGCATGTTCAGCAATTCATTCCATTGCTCCTCGCGCAACCCGTCCAGCTTTTCATGGAGCAACATGATTTCGAGTTCGGCCTTCAGATTGATTTCGTAGTCGTGCTCGGCAGAGACCCGATCCTTGTATGACTGCCGGTTCTGCGCCATCAGGATAATGGGTGCCTGGATAGCTGCCAGCATCGAGAGAAACAGGTTGAGCAAGATATACGGGTAAGGATCAAAGGCTTTGCTGTACGTTGCCAGAATCAGCGAATTCAGGCTGACCCAGACGACCATGACGACCATGAAGCACGTGATGAATATCCACGACCCGCCGAAGGCGGCAACGGCATCTGCTGCGCGCTGGCCGCGCGTCGCCGTTGCATCCAGCTCTTTCGTGGCGTCTCTCGCTATGTGCTTTCGTTCCGAGATGAGACGTGCAACATTCTTCGCGCGCTCGTCCAATGATTCATAGGGTATGCCAAAGAATTTTTCGGCAAGCTCCGCAGGTTTATGCATGTTGCCCTCCGCGCGCGGTCGCACAATCGGAACAGAATAGAACCTCGGTAAGGCCATGACAAAAGGCTGGTTGCGCAACAATCGCGAAGCAAAGAAACCGAAACAGCCCGAACAGCGGCCTCTCCCGGTTTCGTTGCCATCCGACCCAGCGGACAAAGCCCCGTGCGATCTCGCACCCTATCGGAACTGAAGCGGTATGAACAGGTTGATGCCTGGCGTCGACTGAGGGGCATAGACCACGGGTGGTGGCGCATACACATAGTCCTGATTGTCGTAGTAGTCGCCGCGACGATAGTCATTGCCCGGATGTCGATAAGCCTGCCGATTGCCGTGATCCCACTGATGCCGGTGGTGGTCTCGCGGGGCGCGATTCCTTGAAATCGAACATGACGGCTAATGCCCGCGATATCGTCCATTCTGGTGGTGCTTTCGGACCGGTGCGTATCGAACGCGCTAAAACAGGCACTTCGAGCGTACGGCATACGATGTTCGCAGTCTGGATCGAAGTCGGTACGGTGCCGTACCCGGCTTCGGAAGGTCCCCCCTTTTCGTCAGCGCGGCGACGGCCTGACCGCGATTCAAATCGAGCCGTGAGTCGTGCCGAGGGCACACTGGCGACGCGATGCGACCCGCCTCACACCCGTTCCCTCATGGGTACGGCAGCGTACCGACTTCCCGGCTGGTCGCGCGTAGCGTGAGTTGGCCTGATTGGAACGCATGTCGCGTCAACGAGCGCGCATGCCAGCACGAAACACTCGAATCGAGCATGTCTTTCGGCCCGCATGACGGCGGGCGATTGCAGGCGAAGCGCGCGGCGCGCTTGCCCGGAACAGAGCCGGATCGGCGCGCGCTTCGCACCGTCACGTTGGCCGGCGACGCTCGCCGGCATTTCTCGCAATGAACGCAGGAGCAGGTCATGACACTCGTTTCTCCCGGCAATCAGCCGCCGAGCAATAGCAGCGGCGCCCGGATCATCGGTCACGCAACCAGCACAGGCGGGGCCGGCCCCAACGTCATGGCGGCCACCACGCTGACTGGCGACAAGGTTCTATCGTCCGATGGCAAGGAGATCGGAAAGGTTATCGACATCATGCTGGACGTATGCAGCGGCCGGATTGCGTACGTCGTGCTGTCGTGTGGCGGCTTTCTCGGGATGGGCGACAAACTTTTTGCCGTGCCTTGGGGAGCGTTCACCCTGGATACCGACGAGAAATGCTTCCGGCTCGACGCAACGGAAGAGCGGATGAAGAGCGCCTCCGGATTCGACAAGGACCATTGGCCTGCGATGGCGGATTCGCAATGGGGCGGCACGCTTCATTTGGGTAACACGCCGCCGATGTAGTGACACGTCAGCAGGAGGCTCGGCCGGTTTTCCGCCATGCACGCGTCAGCGTGACTGCGGAATGCGGTGAGCGATTGCTGCTTTTTCAGATTCTGCCGTATCGCGTGCATCGGTCAACGCGCTGATCTCGACGGGCGGCAGGTTATCCAGCCAGCAGGTGTGACCGGAGCATTCATCATGAACAAGGATCAAGTCAAGGGTGTCGCGAAAAAGGCAAAGGGCAAGGTCAACGAGGTGATTGGCCGGGCCACGGGTAACGTGAAGCAGGAAATCAAAGGCGATGCCCAGCAGGTAGCCGGCGAAGTACAGAAGAAATACGGTGACGCCAAGGAAGCGGTCAAGAAGCAGGCGAAGAAGGGGCATTGATCTCCGCGTCAGTCTCGACAGAGGGATGCCGCGATGGTGCGGCATCCGATCGCGGCGCACTTGCCGGTGTCCATCGTTACCCGTATCGCAGATATTCAATCCGGTGAATCCGTTGTCGACGCGCAAGCATTGGGCGTTGAATCGTCGCGACAAGCGTGTCGTCATTCAGCCGGAAGCCACTTTCAAGCATGAACACCGCCTTCATGCTTCCGCCGGGATCCTCGACATCTTTCGAACCCCGGCGGCTGCCGCTCGATATCGACAAACGACATCGTTCCGGGCGGCCCCCCGCCCGCCGCCGTCAGTGCGATTCGACGAGACGCGGGTCGATATACGCGTCGATATCCTGCGACTGCTTGTAGACCGCGTTGCGCACGTTGAATGCATTCGCGTTGCGGGTCGATCCGTAGATCGAATCGAGGCCGTCGCCCTTGTGGAACGCCTGCTTCGCTGCCGCGGCATCGAGCAGGTGCGTGCCCTTCAGCAGCGGCAGATATTGCGCCGGCGTGAGGCCCACGCGGGCAGACATGATCTTCACCGCGTCGGCCTGCGTCTTCGGATCGTTGATGTAGGCCACGCAGCGATACCAGACCTTGACGACCTTCGCCCAGTCGGCCCGGCGCGCGGCGAGGCTGGTCGGCGTCACCGTGATCGCGTCGTAGATCAGCCCCGGCGCATCCGCCGACGTGAAGATCGCGCGCGCACCCGGCGCGCGTTTCAGCGCCTCGCCGGCATTCGGCTGCCACGCCGCGACCGCCGCGATGTCGGACGACGCGCCGAGCACCTGCGGCAGTTCGTTGGTCTTCGCGTTGACGAGCGTGACGTCGCCGTCCTTCAGCCCGTGCTTCTGCAGCGCGGTTTCGAGCAGCAGGTGATCGACGAGCCCGAGCTCGACGCCGACCTTCCTGCCCTTCAGGCCTTCGACGGTCCGCAGCGGCGGCTTCGCGATGATCATGTCGTTGCCCGCCGAATAGTCGGTGAGCAGGATCATCACGTTCTTCGCGCCGGATGCGCCCGTGACGAGCGCATCGCCGTTGGTGACCGCGACCGCGTCGAGCTTGCCGGCGGAGAACGCGTCGAGCGACGCCGAGTAATCGAACCATTCGAAATCGACGTCGACGCCGGCTTCCTTGAACCAGCCCTTGTCGAGCGCGACCTGGAACGCGACCCAGCCGGGCCAGTCGCTGTAGCCGATTTTCAGCGGCGGGGCCGCATGCGCGGCGGGCGCGGCGAACAGCGACGTCGTGACGGCGACGGCGGCGAGCGCATGGCGGACGGAACGGAGGTGCCGGGAGGACAGCAGGCGGCGGAACGGCGAGGCGAGGCGGGTCATCGTTTTCTCCAGGAGACCGGGATCGGGATCGTCGGCACGGGTCGCGCCCATGCGCGATCCGGCCGCGTGACCGGTTCCTGCGGATGCGGGACGAACGACCGGCCACGGAGAGGCGCGACGGCCGTCGCCATCGCCAATCTCCCGGGCTTTTGTCCCGCCGTGTAGCGCCATGCGCGCGCGGTCCGACGACCGTACGCACCGACGCCGGGCTGCTCTCGGACCAGACGTTCGACGAACCGGAACCCTAGCATCCCTAAGATGCGACACCGCCGCACCTCTCGGCATCGGAGCGAGCGAGAAGCATGCCAGCGGTGTGAACCGGCGGCTGACGCGTGTCGGAAACGCGCCGCTCAGCGACCGCGCGCGGCACGCTGCAGTTCGATGAAACGCGCGGAGAAGAGCGCGGCCAGCGCGCGCCGAAGCAGGTCGAGTTTGTTCATGAGCGATCGGTGGACAGAGTGACGGTGTGCGTATTCAGCAATGGCCGTGCCATTGCGATCGCACGCGGTGCGCGTGCGTATCGCTGCCCCGCGCTGGTGCCGGCCGCGTTCGAGTGGTGCGCACGCTGCCCAACGGGAGGGCGGGTCGATGCGCGTGCATGGCGTGCCGTTCGCCCTCCCATGCCCCGTCGAACGGGGCCGCGCGTGCCCGGATGCACGCGCTGGCATGCAACTCGCTTATTCACCGTCCGAGAGGTGCGAAGCAATTTGCATCATCTTCAGGATCGCTAGGGTTCCGGTCGCGCGGCGTCACACGCCGTGCGATGCCTGGTCCGAGAGCAATCCGGTCTTGCCGCCTGCCTTGTTGCGAGGATCCGGCGAGGCTCCACGGAGGGACAAAAGCCCGGGAGGTCGCGATGTCGTTCGGTCGCCCTCTCACGCCTTTTGTCCAACCGATCCGAGGAGCCGCCATGTCGCCGAGCCCCCAAGCCCCGCTTGCCCCGTTGCCGCACGTCGTGTGGGAAACGGTCGTTCCCGCCGGAACCCACTGGTCCGGCATCCTGCGCCGCGGCCTCGCGCTGCGCGTCGTCGATCTCGACGGCGGCGCGAACCTGTCCGCCGTGTTTCATCGTCACGAAGATCCGCTCGAACGCTACAACATGGCCGATACGCTGAAGGCGCAACACACCGCGCACCTGACGCGCGGCCACGCGCTGTATACGGACATGGGCCGCGTGATCGCATCGATCACGGCCGACACGCTCGGCTGGCACGATCCGCTCGGCGGCATCGGCGATGCGCGGCTGTTCGCGCGCAAGTACGGCCCGTCGTCGTATCAGGCCGATCGCAACGCGATGATCCGCAACGGCCGCGACAGCCTCGTGCTCGAACTCGCGAAATACGGACTGTCCGCGCGCGATCTCGTCGCGAACGTCAATTTCTTCAGCAAGCTCGCGCCGCGCGACGATGGGTCGTTCGACTTCGTCGCGGGCCACTCGCCGGCCGGCAGCGCGTTCGACCTGCGCTTCGAGATGAATACGCTCGCCGCGTTCTCGACCGCGCCGCATCCGCTCGATCCGCAGCCGGCCTATGCGCCGAAACCCGTGAAGCTGATCGCATACCGCGCGTATCCCGCCGACGGCGCCGCGCCGGACGACGATCCGTGCCGCACCGCGTGCGCGGAGAACACGCGCGGCTTCGTCAACACCGACCGACTGTTCGCGTAAGGAGCCCCGACATGCCGATCATCGAAAGCCGCCTCGACCCGCGGCACGCGATCTACGACACCACGCTGAACGCCGGCGAACCGTGGCTGCACGACGTGAAGCGCGGGCAGGTGCTGCGCATCCTCGATCTCGAAGGCAACCAGGCCGTCGATACGCTGTTCTATCGCACCGATGCGCCCGACGAGCGCTATAGCGCGCAGGACACGATCCGCGAGCAGCGCAACCTGTACCTGAGCGCGGGCAGCGTGCTGCTGTCCAGTCTCGGCAATCCGATGGTGACGATCGTTGCGGACACCTGCGGCCGCCACGACACGCTCGGCGGCGCGTGCGCGGCCGAGAGCAACACGGTGCGCTACGCGCTCGACAAGCGCCACATGCACAACTGCCGCGACAGCTTCCTCAACGCGATCGCGCACTGCGCATGCGGCGCCGGCGCGCGGCTGACCAAGCGCGATCTCGTCGGCAACGTCAATTTCTTCATGAACGTGCCGGTCACGCCGCTCGGCGGGCTGACGTTCGAGGACGGCATTTCCGCGCCCGGCAAGTATGTCGAGATGCGCGCGGAGATGGACGTCACGGTGCTGATCTCGAACTGCCCGCAGCTCAACAACCCGTGCAACGGCTACAACCCGACGCCGGTGCGGCTGACGATCTGGGAGGCATGATGAACGACCCCCACGCTTACTGTTTTTCGCTGCCCTCCAAGAGGGCGGTTGCCTGCCTCGGGGCGGCCCAGCGGGAGGCAACATGAGATTCGCAAAAGTCCTCGTCGCGAACCGCGGCGAAATCGCCTGCCGCGTGATCCGCACGCTGAAGCGGCTCGGCATCGCGTCGGTCGCGATCTACTCGGAAGCCGATCGCGATGCGCGCCACGTGACGCTCGCCGACGAAGCCGTCTGCGTCGGCGCCGCGCCGGCGGCCGACAGCTACCTGAACGTCGCCGCGATCCTCGCTGCGGCGCGCGCGACCGGTGCGCAGGCGGTGCATCCCGGCTACGGCTTTCTGTCGGAGAACGCCGAGTTCGCCGACGCATGCGAGGCCGCCGGCCTGCGATTCATCGGGCCGAGCGGCGCGCAGATGCGCGCGTTCGGCCTCAAGCACACCGCGCGCGAACTGGCACGCGAGCACGACGTCGCGCTGCTGCCGGGCACCGGGCTGCTCGCGGATGTCGCGACGGCGCTCGCCGAAGCCGATGCGATCGGCTATCCGGTGATGCTGAAGAGCACGGCGGGCGGCGGCGGCATCGGCATGTCGCTGTGCCGCGACGCCGCGCAGCTCGCGGCGGCGTTCGAATCCGTCGTGCGGCTCGGCAGCGCGAACTTCGCGCATGCGGGCGTCTATCTCGAGAAGTTCGTCGAGCACGCGCGGCACATCGAGGTGCAGATCTTCGGCGACGGGCGCGGCGGCGTGATCGCGCTCGGCGAGCGCGACTGCTCGGTGCAGCGGCGCAACCAGAAGGTGATCGAGGAAACGCCCGCGCCGGATCTCGCCGACGGCGAGCGCGCCGCGCTGCACGCGAGCGCGGTGCGGCTCGCGCGCGCGGTCGCCTATGCGTCGGCCGGCACGGTCGAGTTCGTGTTCGATGCGCGCGAGCGCCGCTGCTATTTTCTCGAGGTGAATACGCGGCTGCAGGTCGAGCATTGCGTGACGGAAGCCGTGACCGGCATCGATCTCGTCGAATGGATGATCCTGCAGGCCGAAGGCGACCTGCCGCCGCTCGATACGCTCGCCGTCGCGCCGCGCGGCGCGAGCATCCAGGTGCGGCTCTATGCGGAAGACCCGCACCAGCAGTTCCGGCCGAGCGCGGGCGTGCTCACGCATGTCGCGTTTCCGGACGCGGTGCGCGTCGATACGTGGATCGATGCGGGCACCGAGGTCAGCGCCCATTACGATCCGCTGCTCGCGAAACTGATCGTGCGCGGCGACACGCGCCGCGATGCGCTCGCGGCATTGCGCGACGCTCTGGCCGCCACCGAGCTGTACGGGATCGAGACCAATCTCGACTACCTGCGCGCGATCGCCGGTTCCGACACGTTCGCGCGCGGTGCGCAAACGACCGCGTTCCTGTCGCGTTTCGCATTCGCACCGCACACGATCGACGTGCTCGACGGCGGCGTGCAGACGACCGTGCAGCAGACGCCGGGCCGCGTCGGCTACTGGGCCGTCGGCGTGCCGCCGTCCGGGCCGATGGACGACCGCGCGTTCGATCTCGCGAATGCGCTGCTCGGCAATCCGCATGACGCCGCCGGCCTCGAGTTCACGATGGTCGGCGCGACGCTGCGCTTCAACACCGACACGCTGTTCGTGCTCGGCGGCGCGCCGCTCGCCGCGACGCTCGACGGCGCATCCGCACCGTTCTGGCAGGTGCTGCACGCGGCGCCCGGCGCGGTGCTGAAGCTGGGCGGCGTGACGGGCGCCGGCGTGCGCGCGTGTCTTGCGGTGAAGGGCGGGCTGCAGGTGCCCGACTATCTGGGCAGCAAGGCGACCTTCACGCTCGGCCAGTTCGGCGGCCACGCGGGCCGCGCGCTGCGCAAGGGCGACGTGCTGCACCTGCATGCGGATGCGGGGCGCGGCGAAGCCGGCAAGACGCTGGCCGAAGCCGACCGGCCCGCGCTGATGCACGCATGGACGCTAGGCGTGCTCGACGGCCCGCACGGCGCGCCGGATTTCTTCACCGCGGACGACATCGCGATGCTGTACGACACGCGCTGGACGGTCCATTACAACTCGAGCCGCACGGGCGTGCGGCTGATCGGCCCGAAGCCGCAATGGGCGCGCGCGGACGGCGGCGAGGCGGGCCTGCATCCGTCGAACATCCACGACAACGCGTATGCGATCGGCGCGGTCGATTTCACCGGCGACATGCCGGTGATACTCGGGCCCGACGGGCCGAGCCTCGGCGGCTTCGTGTGCCCGGTGACGGTCGTGCGCGACGAGCTGTGGAAGCTCGGGCAGTTGCGGCCGGGCGACACCGTGCAGTTCGCGCGCGTGGCCGCGGCTCCCGAGCGCGCATCGTCGGCACCGGCTTCCTGGTCGAACACGGCTGCGCCGGACGACTGCGTGCTGTACCGCGATCCCTCGGCCGGCAACGGCATCGGCGTCGTCTACCGGCGCTCGGGCGACCGCAACGTGCTGATCGAATACGGCCCGCTCGTGCTCGACCTGAACCTGCGTTTTCGCGTGCATGCGCTGATGTGCTGGCTCGATGCGCACCGGCTGCCCGGCATGCTCGACCTCACGCCCGGCATTCGTTCGCTGCAGGTGCATTTCGATGCGCACGCGCTACCGCTCGATGCGCTGCTCGCGCATCTGCAGGCGGCCGAGCGCGAGCTGCCCGACGTCGCCGACATGCGCGTGCCGAACCGGATCGTGCATCTGCCGCTGTCGTGGGACGATCCGTCGACGCGCGTCGCGATCGAGCGCTACATGCAGTCGGTGCGGCCGGATGCGCCGTGGTGCCCGAGCAATATCGAGTTCATCCGCCGGATCAACGGCCTCGACAGCATCGACGACGTCAAGCGCATCGTGTTCGACGCGCGTTATCTGGTGATGGGGCTCGGCGACGTCTATCTCGGCGCGCCGGTCGCGACGCCGCTCGATCCGCGGCACCGGCTCGTGACGACCAAGTACAACCCGGCGCGCACGTGGACGCCGGAGAACGCGGTCGGCATCGGCGGCGCGTACCTGTGCGTGTACGGGATGGAAGGGCCCGGCGGCTATCAGTTCGTCGGCCGCACGGTGCAGATGTGGAACCGTCACCGGACGACGCGCGCATTCGAGCCCGGCAAGCCGTGGCTGCTGCGGTTCTTCGACGAAATCCGTTTCTACGAGGTCGGCGAAGCCGAGCTGGCCGAACTGCGCGCGGATTTCATCGCGGGCCGTGCCGGGCTGAAGATCGAGGAATCCGTGTTCGATCTCGGCGCGTACAACCGCTTCCTGCGCGACGAAGCCGACTCGATCGCCGCGTTCAAGGCGATGCAGCAGGCCGCGTTCGATGACGAGCGCGAGCGCTGGCGGGCCGCCGGCCACGCCGAATTTGCAGGCGAAGCCGGGCAGGGCGATGCCGGTGCCGGTACGGCGGCGGCCGGCGACACGCTCGCCGACGCACAGCGCGGCATTACCGCCGACGTGTCGGGCAGCGTATGGAAGGTGCTGGTCGAAACCGGTGCGCGGGTGACCGAGGGGCAGGTCGTCGTGATTCTCGAATCGATGAAGATGGAGGTGTCCGTGGTGGCGATGGAAGACGGCGTGATCGAGACGGTCGATTGCGTGCCGGGCGCGGCGGTTGTCGCCGGGCAGCGGCTGATGGTGATGAAGGCCGGCGCGGCCGAGGAGGTCGCATGAAGCCCTTCGATCGTCATCCGCTACCCGAGCTGCGCTCGATCGCCGCGCTGCGCGCGCGGTACGAGGCCGGCAGCCTGACGCCGCATGCGCTCGTCGACGCGATCGCCGCGCACTTCGACGCGGGCGATCCGCACCATGCGTGGATCCGGCCGCTGACGCACGACGAAATGACGCGCTACGCGGATGCGCTGGCCGGACGCGACATCGCCGCGCTGCCGCTGTATGGCGTGCCGTTCGCGATCAAGGACAACATCGACCTGGCCGGCATCCCGACGACGGCGGCGTGTCCTGCTTACGCGTATGTGCCGTCGCGCAGCGCGCCGGTCGTCGAGCGATTGATCGCCGCCGGCGCGATCCCGATCGGCAAGACCAATCTCGACCAGTTCGCGACGGGGCTGTCCGGGCAGCGCTCGCCGTACGGCGCGTGCCGCAATGCGCTCGATCCGCGTTATGCGTCGGGCGGATCGAGTTCGGGATCGGCCGTGGCCGTCGCGCTCGGCGTCGCCGCGTTCGCGCTCGGCACCGACACGGCCGGATCGGGCCGCGTGCCGGCCGCGTTTCACGGGCTCGTCGGGCTCAAGCCGACCAAGGGCGTGCTGAGTACGCTCGGCGTGGTGCCGGCCTGCCGGTCGCTCGACTGCGTGTCGGTGTTCGCGCATGCGCCGGGCGACGCGCGCGCGGTGTTCGCCGTTGCGCACGGCGTGACGGACGGCGATCCGTACGGCCGCGCGTGGCAGCCGTTGCTCGATGCGAGCGGCCGTCATGCGCGGCACGCTCGGCCGCTCGCCGGCATGCGCTTCGGCATGCCGCGCGCCGATCAGCTCGAGTTCTTCGGCGACGCGTCGTATCGGGCCGCGTGGCAGACGGCCGTCGAACGCCTGCGGGCGACCGGCGCACGAATCGTCGAGATCGATTTCAGCGCGTTCCTCGCGACCGCGCGGCTGCTGTACGAAGGGCCGTGGGTCGCCGAGCGGCGCGCCGCGATCGGCGCGTTCTTCGCGGAACAGCCCGACGCGCTGCATCCGGTGATACGCGAGATCGTCGGCGGCGCGGCGCGGTTCAGCGCCGCCGACGCGTTCGCGGCGTTCGACCGGCTCGCGGCGCTGCGCGTCGACGCGGCCCGCGCCTGGGACGATATCGACGCGATCGTGATGCCGACGTCGGCGACGACCGCGACCGTCGACGAACTGGAAGCCGATCCGATCGGCGTCAACGCGCGCTTCGGCTATTACACGAACTTCGTGAACCTGCTCGACCTGTCCGCGATCGCGGTGCCGGCGGGCGTCTGCGAAACCGGGCCGCATGCGGGTTTGCCGTTCGGCATCACGTTCGTCGGCCGCGCGCACGATGACGCGATGCTGCTCGATCTGGCCGACGCGTGGGGCGCTGCGCAGCACGGCGATGCCGTGGCGGGCGAGGGCGCTTGCAACGCCAATGCAGAGGCAGACGATCATGCAAACGCAGGTGCGAACGAACGTCATGCCGCCGTGCGCGACAAGCGTTCCGGTGCGATCGCGCTCCCGCTCGCCGCGCCGGCGGGCGTCGTGCACGTGGCCGTGGTCGGCGCGCATCTGCGCGGCGAGCCGCTGAACGGGCAGCTCACGCAGCGCGGCGCGCGCTTCGTCGTCGCGACGACCACCGCGCCCGCCTACCGCCTCTACGAGCTGAGCGAGGCCGTGTCGGGCGGCGTCGCGAAGCCCGGCCTCGTGCGCGTGCCGGAGGACGGCGCGGCGATCGCGGTCGAGATCTGGGAGATGCCGGTCGCGGCCTACGGCGGCTTCGTCGCCGGCATCGGCGCGCCGCTCGGCATCGGCACGCTGACGCTCGCGGACGGCGCGCAGGTGCAGGGCTTTCTCTGCGAACCCGCCGCGCTCGACGGCGCCGTGGACATCACGCGCTTCGGCGGCTGGCGTGCCTACCGTGCGAACGGCGCGCCGCGCTGAACGCCCGGTCGCCCGCGACCGGCAAGCAACACGATACGGAGATTCACCATGTCAGTGACCCGCAATACGACCGACTGGCTCGCGGTGCGCCGCGAGCTGTCGACCCGCGGCAAGTGGACGCTCGGCGTCGCGTCCTTCCTGCTGCCGCTCGCCGTCTGGTGCGTGCTCAGCTACGTGCCGTTCGTCTGGCATCCGCAGGTGCGCATCACGAACCCCGGCAGCGTCGATTATTTCCAGCCCGGCATGCAGATCGACCGCGACGTGTTCGACGACGAACTCGCGCATGCGCGAGCGACGCATGCGGCCGTGCCCGAAGGCGAGCGCGCGAACCCCGTGTACCTGCCCGCGCCGCATCAGGTGCTGCGCGCGTTCTATACGGCGTTCACGACGCCGCCGGCATCGCGCGACGGCGTATGGCTTCATGAAAGCCTGTGGCACAGCATCCGCATCATCTTCTGGGGCTTCGTGATCTCGTCGGCGATCGGCGTGCCGGTCGGCATCGTGTGCGGCACCTTCAGCGCGCTCGCGCGGCTGCAGGAGCCGTTTTTCGAGTTCTTCCGCTATCTGCCCGCACCGGCGTTCGGCGCGCTGATGGTGGCGATCCTCGGCATCTACGATGCGCCGAAGATCGCGATCATCGTGATCGGGACGTTCTTCCAGCAGGTGCTGATCGTCGCGAACACCACGCGCAAGCTCGAGTACGGGCTGTTCGAGGCGGCGCTGACGCTCGGTACGAAGAAGCCGGGGCTGATCGCGCACGTCGTCGTGCCGGGCATCCTGCCCGACCTGTATCGCGACCAGCGGATCCTGCTCGGCTGGGCGTGGACCTACCTGATCGTCGCCGAGCTGGTCGGCACCAGTTCGGGCATCACGTGGTACATCAGCCAGCAGGCGCGCTACCAGCATTTCGACAACGTCTATGCAGCGATCCTGATGATCGGGATCATCGGCCTCGGGACCGACATCGTGCTCGCGCTGCTCGGCCGCCGGCTGTTTCCATGGGACCGCACGCTGAAGGCGTGACGGCTGAAGACGATGACCTACCGCATCCTTTCGGAAGAAACGATCATGCAGAATCCGCACAGCCTTCCCGACTACCTGCTTCAGTCAGACGCCGTGAGCGAACGCTTCGCACGCCTGAAGGCGCGCGACGTGATCCTCGACGTGCGCCATCTCGGCAAGCGCTTCCGGTCGCCGCAGGGCGAAGTGGTCGCGCTCGACGACATCAGCTTCCGCACGCACCGGCGCGAGTTCGTCTGCGTGATCGGGCCGTCCGGTTGCGGCAAGTCGACGCTGATCCGCATCCTGGCCGGGCTCGAGTCCCAGACGAGCGGCGACGTGCTGCTCGACGGCAAGCCCGTGCAGGGCCCCGGCGCCGATCGCGGGATGGTGTTCCAGGGCTATACGCTGTTTCCGTGGCTGACCGTGAAGAAGAACGTGATGTTCGGCCTGAAGCGCAACGGCAGCAGCAGCGGCGAGGCGGAGCGCGAGGCGCTGCAGTGGCTCGACCTCGTCGGGCTCACGCGCTTCGCGGACGTGTATCCGCACCAGTTGTCGGGCGGCATGAAGCAGCGCGTCGCGATTGCCCGCGCGCTCGCGAACCGGCCGCGCATCCTGCTGATGGACGAACCGTTCGGCGCGCTCGATGCGCAGACCCGCGCGAAGATGCAGGCGCACCTGCTCGACATCTGGCGCAACATCGACGTGACGGTGCTGTTCATCACGCACGATCTCGACGAGGCGATTTTGCTCGCGGACCGGATTCTCGTGCTGAAGGCCAATCCGGGCAACGTGCAGGAGCTGATCGAGGTGCCGGTGCCGCGCCCGCGCGGTTATTCGCAGTTCAACACGCCGGAATTCATCGCGACCAAGGCGCGGCTCGAAGCGCTGATCCATCCGGAGCCGACGGGCGACGCGTCGGACGAAGACGCGGTGCGTCCGCACATGATCCGGATGACGGACGTGACGGACAACGTCGAATGACGAATGCCGCCCCGGTGCGCGACCACGGCACCGGGGCGGACTGTTGCGGCTTGCCCGGGTCGATCAGGCCTTGCGCGCGACGACACCCACCGGCGAAGCGGGCACGCGTTTCGGCGCGGTCTTGTAGTGGGTGCTGTACAGCGCCGCGCCGACGAACAGCAGCCCGCCGACCAGGTTGCCGAGCACCGTCGGGATCTCGTTCCACAGCAGATAGTCGACGATCGTGAAGTGGGCGCCGAGCATCAGGCCGGACGGGAACAGGAACATGTTCACGACCGAATGCTCGAAGCCCATGTAGAAGAACACGAGGATCGGCATCCACATCGCGATCACCTTGCCGGGAACGGACGTCGACATCATCGCGGCGACCACGCCGGTCGACACCATCCAGTTGCACATCACGCCGCGCACGAACAGCGTGAGCATGCCGGCGGCGCCATGCGCCGCATAGCCTAGCGTGCGCGCTTCGCCGATGCCGCCGATCTTCTGTCCGATCGCGTTCGGCGCCTCCGAAAAACCGAACGTGAAGATGATCGCCATGAACAGCGCGACCGTCAGCGCGCCCGCGAAATTACCGAAGAACACCAGCGTCCAGTTGCGGAACACGCCGCCCCAGGTCGCGCCGGGCCGGCGGTCGATCACCGCGAGCGGCGCGAGCGTGAAGACGCCGGTAAGCAGGTCGAAGCCGAGCAGGTACAGCATGCAGAATCCGACCGGAAACAGCAGCGAACCGACCAGCGCGTTGCCGGTGTTGATCGTGATGCTGACCGCGAACGCGGCCGCGAGCGCGAGGATCGCGCCCGCCATGTACGCGCGGATCAGCGTATCGCGGGTCGACATCGACAGTTTCGATTCGCCGGCGTCGACCATCTTGGTGACGAACTCGTTGGGCGTGAGGTAGGCCATGGTGTGCGCTCGTAAGGTTGGGCGGGCAAAAAAAACCGCGCCGGGCACTCGCTCGACATGCGAGTGCCCGGCGCGGACGCTGTTATCCACGTGATCGTCCGCCATGGTTCGACATGGCGCGACCGTCAGGCCGCCATTAGCCCGACGAATGTGTTGTTCGCAACTTTCATACCAGTGGCGGGGGAATCGCGCTGCAGGCAGGCCGGGCGCGACATGCCGGGGGCAGCGCTCGCGAGCCGATCGCCGCGAATCGCACTCGCGCGGTGCAATTCGCGCCTCCTGCACGCGCTGTGGGCGCTACCGCGGTGCGTGGCGCGGCGCGCGCTCCGGACAGGTCAGGTCGTGCCGTCGTCGCGCGGTGCCTTCGGCGCGCTTCGCTGCGCACGTCGCCGCGCGGCGGGCTGCGCGTGCTCGTCGACGAATCGCTCGGGCGACGTCAGCGCGTCTTCCGCGATATCGGCAAGCGGCCGGTTGCGGTCCATCGACGCTTTCTGCAGCATCCGGTACGCCTCGTCCTCCCGCAGCTTGAAGCGCGTCATCAGCGTGTTTTTCGCGCGCTGCACGAGCTTGCGTTCGTAAAGTGCGCGACGTGCGGCGTCGAGTTCGACCTCCGCGCCGGCCAGTCGCGCCGATTGCGATTCCAGCAGGGATTTGAGGCTGGCGAGCGTCGACGGATCGGCGCCGGAGAGGCGCTCCGGCAGTTCGTGAACCGCCGCGCGCGCCGACAGCGGATCGCCGGCGAAGAAATGGGCGAGCGCCTGGATATGCGGCGGCGGGTTGTTCCGCAATTGCGCCATCAGGCGCTCGGAGTCGCGCAGCGTCCGATGCGCGTCGTCGATCCGCGCGTCGCACGTTTCCTGCACCTGCAGCGTCAGCGCGATCTGAAGGTGCCAGAGATCGTCGATGCGGGCGCTTGCGGCGTCGAACCAGGCTTCGCTCAGGCCCGCATCGAGCGTGTCGCCGGCCTGCGCCGTGCACAGTATGCGTCGCAGCTTCTCGAGCGCCGCCACGTGCGGCCCCGTCATGCGCGTCTCCCGCCATGCGTTTTGCTCGGCGCTCGCGAAATTCGCAAAGACTTCGAGACTGCGCTCCTGCGCCGCGATCAGATACAGCAGGCGCTGCTGCTGGTCCGCCGAAAACGCGCCCGCCGCGAACATGTGCGCGCCGACGGCGCGTTCCTGCCCCGCTTCCTCCTTGCCTTCGACGACGTGGACGAGCGCGATCAGCATGCGCGATACCGACGGATCCGCCGCGCTGTCGGCGAGCTGGAAAATCAGCTCCACCAGGCCCCCGATCACGGTGCTGAACGCCTGGACGGAGTCCGGCGCGGACAGCGCGATGCGGTCGATCCGTTCCCGCAGCGCATCCAGCGATTCCAGGTCGAGCAGCACCCATGCGATCAGCGACAGCAGGCGCGAGGTCGAGCCGCGCGCGGGCGCGAGTTCCAGATCCAGGCGCTCGCGCAGCTGCGCGACGAGCGGTGCGGATTCGTCGCGTGCCGCCGCGCGTTCCGCGACAAAACGCTTGCCGAGCGACGCCAGATAGATGCTGGTCGCGCCGCGCTCGCGCTGCAGCGCGTGGATCAGGCGGCCGAGCAGGTCGATCAGCTCGATCTGTTCGGCCACGCGGCGCAGCGACGCGATTTCCTGCTGCTTGGCGAGCAGCGCGAATTGCAGGGCGGTGGCGGACATGGCGGCGTTGAACGGCGGCAGGGGCTAAGTGCAGTGTAGTGCGGACAATAAATGTTGGTGTCGTGGGAGGGCGGAGTCGCTGTGCCGGGCTCCACCGACGAGTTTGGGTTCCGCCTCGCGGAACACGTCCTCCCCGTCGTGGGCTTTCCGGGCGAGGCTCGCGGGATTCTGCGTGTCGAGCCAGGTCTTGACTTGCGAGTCGCGCGGGCGAACCTGCGCCCCCGCCAGCATTTCGTCAAACGGTGTCGTGGGATTGCCCTGAGCCGTGCGGGGTGGCCGCCGCCCTCGGGCCCGTCGCCACCCGCTATCGGGCGTCGCCTAGTCGTCGCCCTTTTCGAGGACGCTCTGCGTGAGCGTGACCGACGGAATCGTCGGTTTGAGCGACGCACGGCGCGCGCGGCCGCTTAACCACTTCCAGCCGGCGACGAGCAGCAGTGCGACCAGCGGAATCGACGCGATCGTCCACGTGCCGTTCGGGTAGTCGAATGCCATCAGGACCAGCACGCCGAGCAGGAACAGCAGCGTGAGCCACGATGTCACCGGCGCGCCGGGCATCCTGAACGGCACGTCGCCCACTTCGCCGCGTTTGACGGCCGCCCGGAATTTCATCTGGCAGACGATGATGAACCCCCACGTGCTGATGATGCCGAGCGACGCGATGTTCAGCACGATCTCGAACACGCTCGACGGCACGAGATAGTTGAGCAGCACGCCGATCACGTAGATCGCGACCGTCACGAGAATGCCCGCGTACGGCACGGATTGCGCGCTCATCCGCCCGAGGAACGCAGGCGCCGAGCCGCCCATCGACAGCGAACGCAGCACGCGCCCGGTCGAATACAACCCCGAGTTGAGACTCGACAGCGCCGCCGTCAGAACCACCAGATTCATCATCGAGCCGATACCGGGAACGCCGAGCGCGCCGAAGAACGTGACGAACGGGCTTTGCCCTGCCTTATACGCGCTCCAGGGCAGCAGGCAGACGAGCAGGACGACCGACGCGACGTAAAAGATCGCAATGCGCCAAATCACGCTGTTGATCGCGCGCGGCAGCACCTTGCGCGCATCCTTGCATTCGCCTGCGGCCGTGCCGACCAGTTCGACGCCCGCGAACGCGAACACCACGCCCTGCACCAGCACGAGCGCCGGCATCAGTCCGTGCGGGAAGAAACCGCCGTTGTCGGTGATCAGGTGCATGCCCGTGTCATGGCCCGCGACGTGTCCGCCGGTGCCCAGGATCACGGAACCGATGCCGAGAAACAGCACGATCGCAGCGACCTTGATCAACGCAAACCAGAACTCCATTTCGGCGAACCACTTCACGCCGATCAGATTCATGGTGGCGACGATGCACAGCGCGATCAACGCGAAGATCCATTGCGGAATACCGGCGAACGGCGTCCAGTAATGCATGTAGAGCGCGACCGCGGTGATGTCGACGATGCCGGTCATTGCCCAGTTCAGGAAATACATCCAGCCCGCGACGAAAGACGCTTTTTCGCCGAGGAATTCGCGTGCGTACGACACGAAGCTGCCGCTGCTCGGCCGGTGCATCACCAGCTCGCCGAGCGCACGCAGGATCAGGAACGAAAACACGCCGCACACCAGGTAGACGATAGCGAGCGACGGCCCCGCAGCCTGCAGTCGCGCGCCGGCCCCGAGGAAAAGCCCCGTGCCGATCGCACCGCCGATCGCGATCATCTGTACCTGTCGATTGCCGAGCGTCTTGTGATAGCCGGCCTCGTGGGATTCGAGCCAGCTGCGTTTGTTGGTTTCGCCGGTCGGCGACGGTTCAGGAATCGATGCCATGGCTGCACCCTCTTGCATTTGCGTGATCGCTTTCATCCGGATCGCGTGACGATCAGGACCCACCGGCACCTGCGACCACGACGCGTAGAGACACGTCGGGCATCCTGGTCGCGGCTCGCCGGCAACAGCGAGGGGCACGGTCAGACACGAAAGTATTCAGCCGTAATTCCGCTCACAAACAGCATGCAAATTTGGACTGAACCTGTTCGAATCCGTGCATAGGGTTTGATGGAAAGCTTTTCGTCATATGGCTTCCCGTTTTGGGTGCGTTGACTTCGACGGTGCACCATTTCGGCTTGTGCGCCGAATTTCGTCAACCGCAACTTCGATGGCGAGCGCGGCCGCGATCATCATCGGATGGCCGAACACGCGATCGGCGACGAGCGCAATCAGCGTCGGGCCGAGTCCGAAGCCAATCGGCCGCCTGCAATCGCAGGCGGCCGATCGACACTTGCCTTTCTCATGCCCGAGCGCCGCGTGAGCTCGATCGGTTCGCTTTCCTCCGAAGCGAAGGACCGCCACGCGACCTTCCGGCGTTCAATACGCCCACCCAAGCGCGATCAATTCACCCCGACCGCACTCCACGCGCGCGCGACCGTTGCGCTCTCGGCCGAGTTCGCGCCATACAGGTCGTTCGCCGCCTGGATCGACGCACGCCGCGCGCTCGGGTAGCTCGAGTTGGCGTTCAGGTACACGGTCAGCGTCCGGTACCAGATCTTGCCGGCCTTCTCGCGGCCCAGGCCGCTGAAGGTCGTGTCGCCGTTGCAGACCAGCTGCGTCCTCGACAGGCCGGTGTCGGTCGACGGCACCGCCGGGCCTTCCGACAGCAGGTAGAAGAAGCGGTTGCCCACGCCCGACGTGAAGTGCGGATCGTGACGCGGATTCGACCACGAGAAACCGCCGGACGGATAGCAGCTGAACGAGCGGCCATCGAGGTCCTGCTTGTACATCTTGCGCAGGCCGCCGCTCACCACGCGTGCGCCGATCACGTAGTTGCCGGGATCGTTCGGATTGTTCGCGTAGAACTTCACGAGCGTGCCGAAGATGTCGGACGTCGATTCGTTCAGGCCGCCCGCGTCGCTCGAATAGTTCAGGTTGGCGGTGGCCTCGGTCACGCCGTGGCTCATCTCGTGCCCGGCCACGTCGACCGATACGACCGGCTTCGGCAGGCGCGTGCCCGACTGGCCGTCGCCGTACACCATGATGTGCGACGGCATCCATGCCGCGTTCGCGCCGGTCGTGCCGCTGCCGGTGTCGAACACCACGTGCGCGAAACTCTTCACGCCGCGCCCGTCGTTGAAGATGCCGTTACGGTTGTGCGTGGTCCTGTAGTAGTCCCAAGTCAACGCGAGGCCGTAATCGATGTCGGCGGCGACGGTTTGCCGGTCGGTGGTCGAACTGTTGCCCCACACGTTCGTGCTGCTCGTGAAGATCGGCAGGTCGGTCGCTTGCTCGACGTCCTCCGCGATCAGCCCGCGGCCGTCGTAGACGGAGCCGCTGCCGCGGGTCGGATCGAGCATCCGGTACGCGTTCGTGCCGGTCTGGTCGGTGGTCAGCGTCAGGTTGCCGTAGTACAGCGAGCGGCCGGTGCCGGTCGCGGCGGCGGTCTTGATCAGGTCCTGTGCGTCGAGCACGGTGCCCGTGCGCGCGTCGACGTAGTACAGCACGGCGTCGCCGTGCGCGTCGGTCGCCTTGCCGTATACGCGCACCGCGTAGGCCAGCGTCGGCGTGACGTCGCGCGCGAACACGACGAGCTCCGCGTCATCGATGCGGCGCACGTCCGAGTTGAAACGCGCGGCCGCGATGCGCTTGACCCTGGTCGCGCCCACGTCGGGCGCGTTGCGCACCACGAAGCGGTCGCCGACCTTGCCGATCTTGCCGGCGAGATCGATCGGCGCGGGCTGGGTCAGGCTCGCTTGTTTCAGCTGCCCCTGGTTCGAATGGACGACGACGTCGCCGCCGATCACCGGCAGACCCGCGTAGAAGCGGTCGAAGCGCACGTGTTCGGTGCCGTCAGGATCGACGATCACGTCGCGTACCTGGAACTGGTCGCCGTCCGTCGGCGCGCTCGCCTGCGGCGCCGCGAACTTCAAGGTGCGAGCGGCGCTGCCGGTAGCCAGGCTGAAGGCGGACGGGTTCTGCTGAATCAGTTGCAGCGCCCTGTCGACCGCGGCCGGCTGGTCGCCGGCTTGGGCAAAAGCGCTGAGACTGGCGAGGGTAATCGCGGTGATGGACAGCAGACGAGACAGTTTCTTCATGTAATCCCCCAGATTATGAATAAAAGCGTGATTTTCGAGGAATGCATCAAGGACAAACTTTGATATGAGACATGTCGCGAACCGCAGGGGCATGCTAGAAGGTCGTTTTTGTAATTACAAGATATTTTCTGATGGATTAATTTTTTATTATTTCGATGTTAATCAAGTCGGGATTTGGTGAGAAATATGAAATGATCTTGTCGGTCGATTGGGCGGCATCGGTGACATCGCGCTGGCGAAGTGCGCTTGGGGAGAGGGGGCGGGTGACACGGCGGGGCGGGGCGCCGCTCGAGCGGAACGGGCGATGTGGAGCGGAGCGACAACGACGGCAATAATTTAATTTATTAAATACTCGACTTGATTGTTGCTGTCGCTGCTGTTGTAATGCCGTTGATTAATGGCGATGTGTTTATCATTTGTGACGGCGAGTGTCTTTGGATGCGCAATGATCGATTCGTACGCTGGTGATGGCTTCCGGCCTGTGGATTCCGCGCCGGCAGCGTCCATCCAAGGTTTACCAGCCGAGGGCGCGCCGGGCATGCTTGGGCGAGTTGAGCCAGATCGACTGGCAGCGATCATCGATGGTTCGAGGAACGGACGCCGGCCTGCACGCTGCTGGTGTATGTGGACGATGCGACGATCCGACTGATGATGCTGCACTTCACGCAGACCGAATCGACCTTCAGCGACTTCGAGTGTTGCCGCGACCGCTAACCAAAAAAACCTCTGCAATATGCGAAGCTTCGCATACTCATGAGCGCCTGCAGACGATCGCGGACATGCGCACTGGCAAGCGCAACGCGGCGACGCCTGCCTGTCGGGCGAGCATGCGGACAAGGAAACGAAGCTGACCGGGTAGCGCCATCGTGGCCACATGTGGCAAGCCTGGCCGCGAAGCTGCCGATCTGAGTCAATACGAGTGTGTCAATTAATCCTCACGCAGCTTGGCATTCGCCGGGACCGTGGCGTAACCTGTAGGCCATCGAGATACCCACGCTAAAATGGGTCGAAGGGTAAAAGCGCCGCTGGCTTCTAAAATCAATCGGCAACAACACTCGTCGGCCAAAGCAGAAGCTCTGCCGGCCCAGACCAATCAGCCGCGAGGGGCGTTTGTGGCGAGGTTTTGCTGATAGCATGCTGGCGAGAGAACTGCAGGAAGCTAGTGTATTTGCCAATGCCTGAATTCTTCAAATTTCGACGAGGGACGAATGGGGCTGAAGGCATATCAAAAACACAAATTTGGAGAGAGAAGCAGCATGCATGTTCAGCGCCGAAGCAATTCGATGCAGCGCAGCATCCATAAAGCGTTTGAACCGGCATTGCGCAATATGCAATATGTCGAGGGGCGCCTGCGTCCGTTCGCGATCGTCGCCATTATCGGCTTCCCGCTCTATTACTACATCTGGCACGAAGTCTTTCCGCAACGCTACGAGAACCTATCGCTGCGGCTCATCGGATCGATACTCTTTCTGCCCGTCTTGTTTCATCATCGCTGGCCGGCTGCCGTGCGCGGGTTTCTGCCCTACTATTGGTACGCCATTATTCTCTATGCGCTACCATTTTTCTTCACGTTCATGTTGTTGAAAAATGATGGCTCGCAGGTTTGGGTCGAGAGCAGCTTGATCGCCGCGTTCGTGGCGGTGCTGCTGCTTGACTGGCTCATGCTGCTGCTTAGCTTCGTCGCGGGCGTCGGCTTGGCCGTCGTCGCCTATTGCCTAACTACGACGCCGGTTCATCTCGATACGCCATATTTCGCGCATCTCGCTATCCTTGCGTTCGCGATCATCATCGGTGCCGTAGCCAACTACGACACGGCACGCATTCGATTCGAGCAAGAGCGCGCGATGGTCGCCACCGCGGGCAGCGTCGCGCATGAGCTTCGCACGCCGCTCCTGGCGATCCGTGCCGGCGCAGCGGGACTAAGCCGCTTTCTGCCTCAGCTTCTCGCCAGCTACGACCTCGCGCAGCGCAGCGGCCTTCACATTCCGAAAATCCGCTTCGCGCATCTGTCGTCGATGCACGGCGTGCTTGAACGGATCGAACAAGAGGCTTTGCTGTCGAATTCGGTGATCGACATGTTACTCGTCAATGCGCGTTTTACCGGCGGCTTCAATCAAGGGGCCGAGCGCTGCTCAATCGCGCGCTGTGTTGAAACGACCCTGCATCGCTACCCGTTCCGCGGAGTCGAGCGCGACCAAATCCGCTGTGATCTCGTTGACGACTTCGAGTTTCAAGGTTCGGAGACGCTGATAGTACACGTGCTGTTCAATCTCATCAAAAATGCGCTGCGCTCGTTGAGCGGCATCGACAATGGCAACATTTCGATTCGGCTCCACCCCTCGGAGCGAGCGAACCGTCTTGTGTTTCGCGACAACGGGTCAGGAATCGAGCCCGACGCGCTGCCTCACATCTTTACGCGTTTTTGCACCTCTTCGGTGATCAACGATGATGTCTCGCTCGGTGCCGGGATCGGATTGGCCTTCTGTCGCGATGTCATGCGGGCAATCGGTGGGACGATCGAGTGCACGTCGACAAAGAACGCGTACACCCAGTTTGTACTGACCTTTCCGTTGCCCTAATGATCATGATCGAACCCTTCGCATTCCCGACCACGGTCGGCTTCATTGACGACAGTGCATCCTTTCTCGCCAATCTGAGCTTGCAGCTCGACACACAATTGGCATTTCGCTTCTTCCATTCGGCAAAGCGCGCGATCAGCATTATCAACGACGAAGCGATCCAGCCGCTCGCCGCCGAAGACTTCCTCTGCCGCTATCACGATCGGACGGAACAGAGTGACGCCCACGAGGTGATCGCAATTCGGATCGACGCGATCCGACGCCAAATGCACAACGCGCGGCGATTCGAGAGGACGTCGGTTGTCGTCGTCGACTATGACATGCCGGGCATGAACGGCCTGGAGGTCTGCCGACGCATCGTCAATCCGGCCATCAAGAAGATCATTCTTACCGGGAAGGCCAATGAACAGCTGGCCGTTAAGAGCTTCAACGAAGGCCTCATTGACCGGTTCATTCGCAAACAGGATGTTCACGTCGTTCCCGTCCTCAATGAAGCGATCGACGAGCTGAAGCGCGCGTATCTGCACCAGACGCAACGCACGGTCATCGAAGCGCTCGGCTTGTCCGAGTACCGGTTTCTGGTTGATCCAGCATTCGCCGCGAAGGCGACGGAGATCTTTCGCGAGCTCGGCATTGTCGAGCACTACCTGTCAACGCGCCCGACGGGGCTCGTGATGCTCGATAGTGCAGGCGCACCTTATCTGCTTCTCGTGCACACCGAGGATGCGCTGCGCGCGACCCGCGAAATCGCCGTCGAGCGCGGCGCGCCCGCCGCGTTTCTCGCCGAGCTGGACAATGGCCATCGTGCGCCTTACTTTCCGGATTCGGAGGGATACTATCCGATCGGGTGCACGTCGTGGCAGCCGTACATGCATTCCGCGACGGTCGTGCGAGGCCAGCAAGTCTATACGTGCAGCGTCATCAAGAATCCGCCTGGCCTCGAGCTGGGTTCCGTCGTTTCCTACGACGACTATCTCGACCGTCTTGATCGACAGATAGATGAAAAAGGGGATTCACTGGCGTGAATCCCCCGCATCAATGTGATTGACGCTTAGGCGTTCATGTTGCTTACACTGCTTGCCTGATGGCCGCTATCCGGTCGATCGCGCGTGCGCTGGCGTACATCCGCTGTGTTGACGGCCAGTCATCGAGCTCGACCTCATCGCGAATCGCTTCGCAGACCTGGACGATCCGCCGCAACTCGTCGTGAGTAAGTGCCGCATGAACGGAGAGCCGGATTAGCGCGCGGTTTTTCGCCGTGGCAGGCGCGCAGAAGACCGAGCCGAAAATGCCATGCGACTCGAGCGCGTCGCGTAGTTTGATCGTCCGTTGCTCCGTGCCGGACTCGAGTGCGATGATTTGAGTTTCACTCCCGTTAAGGTTATAACCGAGTCGCGTGAGTTGCTCGCGCAGGTACCGTGCATTTTCTGCGACCTGCGTGCGCCGCCACGCTTCCTTTTCGATCACGAGGATCGTGGCCTCCAAGGCGGCGGCTTCATGCGGAAGCAATGTCGAGCTAAAGATCGCCGGACGCGATTCGAACTTGAAATACTCCTGAAATCGGCTCGAGCAACTGATCACGCCCGCGCGGCCAGCGAACGCTTTTGCGAGACTCGCCGTGCGGAAGTGCACACGATCGGTCAGCCCCAACTCGACGACGAGCCCTGCGCCATCCGGCCCATGCGTGCCGAGCGAATGGGATTCGTCGACGACTAGCACGCAGCCGGCCGTTGTTGCCACGTCGACGACGTCGGCCAACGGACAAACGCTGCCGTTCGTGCTGTAGATCGAGTCGACGACTACGATGCCAGGTCCATGACGACGGATTTGCCGCGCGAGATGGTCAGCATCGTTATGGGCAAAGGCGACAGCTTTCGCGCCTGAGCTTTGCACGCCTTCCCATAGCGACATATGGGCCATCATGTCGAGGTAGACGGGCGTTTCGGCGGAAGCGATTGACTGCAGCAAGCCGGTATTCGCTGCATAGCCGGATTGACAAAGAATGGCTGATTCCGAGCCCATGAAGCGGGCGAACCTGTCTTCGAGCTCAAGCAACGGACATGCACCGTGCAGAAATATGCCAGACATCAGCATCCCATTGCCCTCCGACTTTATGCTTGCGCACATCGATTCGAGGATATCGGGGTGTCGGGCGATCGACAAATAATCGTTGCTCGACAAATGCAACGCGTCGGGGCCAGGCAAACGTCCTCGCATAATATGGCCACCGTTCCAGTTCCCTTGAACGCGTTCGCGATAATAGCGTGTGACACGTTCGGCAACGAATGCCGGAAGCGAGACTTCGCCAACGTTCGACTTGGATTTTCCTTCGTAATGTTCGTACACTTTAAGCTCCTTATGGTCAACTGCACGGTTGTGCAGCGCTGCATAATGAGCCACCTGCTTGTTATAAAAAAATCGCGATAATCTTGACAGAGAGATGCCGTCTATCCTTTCCGTATCGTAAAATTTATACCAATAAAGGATTTTTCATTTTTTTTGTAAGAAAGTGATGGGCTGGTAAATATCGTTCGCCGAGATATCTGGAATATCTATGTGAGGCAGTCGGGCCTGGCGATCGCCGCGCCGGATTCGGCGATAATTGCCGATGAGCGCTTGGTGTGGCGTTGCCCTTGCTGGATCTCGCGCGTGCAATTAGCCCATGAGACGGGGTCTCGCAAGGCTGGGTAGGTGGAGAGGAGCAGGGCGCGTTTGAGCACCTTATTGCCGCGTCGGGATGGATGTTCGCCTCGGATGGGCGAGTTAGCCGGAGAACGAATGGAGCTGCGCTGGCAGGACGCCTACCATCAATTCAGCGACGCGGAGAACGAGCAGCAGCTCTTCCAGCGGATCGCCGCGTATTCGAAGCGCCTGGGCTTCGAGTACTGCTGTTACGGAATCCGGGTGCCGCTGCCCGTGTCGAAGTCGGCCGTCGCGATCTTCGACACCTATCCGGACGGCTGGATGGCGCACTATCAGGCGCAGGACTATATCAAGATCGATTCGACGGTCCGCGATGGCGCCCTCACCACCAACATGATCGTCTGGCCGGACGTTGACGAGGTCGCGCCATCCCCTTTGTGGGAAGATGCGCGCGAGGCCGGGTTGTCGGTCGGCATCGCGCAGTCGAGCTGGGCCGCGCGCGGCGCGTTCGGCCTGCTGAGCCTCGCGCGCCATGCGGATCGCCTCACGCCTGCCGAAATCGACATGCTCACGCTGCAGACCCACTGGCTCGCGAACCTGTCACATTCGCTGATGAGCGGCTTCATGGTGCCGAAGCTCGCGCCAGCGGCAAGCGTCGTCCTGACGGCGCGGGAACGCGAAGTGCTGTGCTGGACCGCCGAAGGCAAGACGGCATGCGAGATCGGTCAGATCCTCAGCATCGCGGAGCGGACGGTGACCTTTCACATCAACAACATCCTCGTGAAACTTGGCGCGACCAACAAGGTGCAGGCGGTCGTCAAGGCGGTCTCGGCGGGGCTCATCGATATGCTCTGATGGAGGCGAGGCGCCTGGGTGTCACTGCAATGCCGTCCGACCGCATTCGAGTCCGTCATACCTGACGCCCGACCCGTTCAAGCAGCAGTATTGTTCAAGCAGATCACCCCCACGAGTTACAGCGCACTGCAACCGACATTCCGCACAACAATAGACGAAATGAGCGATTTGAAAAGCGAAGCCTTTCTTGGGACCCAGCATCACCCCGATGCGTCCCGTCGCCGCTCGCTGGTGGCCGCATGCGTCGCGCACGCCGTACACGACGGATTGACGGACGTCATCTACGTGCTGCTGCCCATCTGGCAAGTGCAGTTCGCTATCAATTACGCGCAGATCGGCCTATTACGCGGGCTCTATTCCGGCACGATGGCGGGTTTTCAGTTGCTCGCGAGTCGGGCAGCGCGGCGATGGGGGCGGGAGCGCATGCTGGTGGCGGGGACCGCGCTCGCAGGCGTTGCCTACCTGATCGCCGGTCAGGCCGCCGGGCTGGCGGTGCTGCTGGTCGCACTGGTACTGGGCGGACTGGGCGCGAGCACGCAGCACCCGCTCGCGTCCTCGATGGTCACCGATTCTTACGAGGCAGGCGGGGGCGTGAAGGAGGCGCTGGCCCAGTACAACTTCTCCGGCGACATCGGCAAGACGCTGATACCAGGCCTGATCGGCCTTCTGTTGACGGTCGTGACGTGGCGCACGGGCGCGACGCTGATCGGTGTGCTTGGCGTGGTTTCGGCAGGCCTGCTGTGGTGGCTGATTCCGTCGCGCGGCGCGCCGCATGCGGCGCGCGAGACGATACCGAAAGCGGCCATCGGCAGCGGTTCGTCCGGCGGCTTGCGCGCGCTGCTCGCGACCGGCACCCTCGACAGTGCCGTGCGGATGGGCTTTCTGACGTTCCTGCCGTTCCTGCTGAAAAGCAAGGGTGCCGGCACCGCCGGTATCGGTCTCGCGCTGACGTTGCTGTTCGTGGGCGGTGCATTCGGAAAGCTGTTCTGCGGCTATCTGGGCGTGCGGATCGGGATGATGAAGACAGTGTGGCTCACGGAGTCTGCCACGTCGCTGCTGATCGTGGTCGCGGTGTTCTCGCCACTCTTCGCAATGATGGCGATTCTGCCGCTGCTGGGACTCGCGCTGAACGGGACGTCGTCGGTGCTCTACGGGGTCGTGCCTGAGCTGGCGGGTGCCGGCAAGCGCGAGCAGGCGTTCGCGTTGTTCTATACGGGCACTATCGGCGGTGGCGCTCTGTCGCCGGTCCTGTTCGGCCGTCTGGGTGACATTGCGGGTGTCCCAACCGCGCTGCTCGCCTTGGCGTCAATCCTGCTGCTGACACTCCCGTTATCGCGGTACGTACAGAAGGGGCTGGACGCCTAGTGACCTGGCCCCGGCAAACAGGGCCAGCCGGAGTCGTCAAGGGAAAGCACTGAGCCCGCAGGTCAAAGGGGAGGCGGTCGCGGCGATTCGGGAGAAGGTCGACATCTCCGAGCGCCGCGCCGCCGGCCCGCCGGGCTTTCTCGCCGCGTATTGCACGACAACAAGCAGCCGGACCACGAGAACGAATTGCTGGCGCCGCGTCTGGTGGCGCTGGCGCACGAGCGTCGTCGGTACGGCTAGCTCCGCCTGGACGCCCTGGCGGAACGCGAAGGCATGCACGTCGATCACAAACTCCATACACCTCGGACATCCGGGTTTCATCGAGTTTGTTGACTGGAAATCAAATGTGATTCGCTCCAATTTATGGTTATCAGCGGAACAAAGCCACACTATCGTAGTGGTTTACGATTGGTGCCTGATTCTCCTCCCATGAAGACCACACTAGACGAAATGCTCGCGTTCGTGACGATCGCGGACATTGGTTCGCTGACCGGTGCAGCGGACCGATTGCATCAGCCGACCTCTGTGATGAGCCGCGTTTTGCGGCGTCTCGAAGATAAACTGGATACGACGCTGATCAGACGCACGACACGCCGGCTGGAATTGACGGAAGAGGGCAACGTTTTTCTCGACTATGCGCGAGACATCATTGCATCGGTCGAGTTTGCCGAGGACCAAATCGCGCGGCAGCACGAAATGCCGGCGGGCCGTCTGCGGATCAATGCTGCGATGCCATTCATGCAGCATGTGATCGCACCGATGATGCCGGGGTTTCGCGACGCGTATCCGGCGATCGAGGTTGAACTTCATACCAGCGACGAGATCATCGACCTGCTCGAACAGCGCACTGATGTCGCGATCCGGATCGGAGAGTTGCGCGATTCGACGCTGCACGCGCGTAAGCTCGGCGGCAGCCGGTTACGCATTCTCGCCAGCCCGGGCTATCTGGAGAAGGCCGGCGTGCCTGCCGGCGTGGCTGACCTCGCGAACCATACCGTGCTCGGTTTCGTGCAGCCGGAGGCGCTGAACCACTGGCCGTTGCGTAACGCGGACGGCGACGTGTATCGAATTCAGCCGGCGTTGCAGGCGTCGAGCGGAGAGACGCTGCTGACGCTGGCGCTTAACGGCACCGGTATCGTGTGCCTGGCAGACTACATGACAGGCGCCCATCGTCGCGACGGCAGCCTCGTCGAATTGCTCGTCGACGACACCATCGAATTCCGCCAGCCGATCCATGCAGTCTTCTATCGCAACGCGACGCTATCGTCGCGGATCGTCAGCTTTCTCGACTACGTCAGCGCGGAGTTGAAGGGCGTCGGCGACATCGACTGAGCATGGCCCGTGCGTGATCGGTCACGCAGGAAATAAAGGGTGACGGGTTCGGCTTCGATCGAATCCGTCGCCCTTTGCGTATACCGGTCAATGTGCGGCATCGATCGATCCTGCCGCATACACTTATTGCCCCAGCGCGCCCATCAGCCTGACCCTGCTGAGCATTTCGTCGGTCCGTGCCTGCGCGAGCGCATCCTCGGCCGTGAGCAGCGAGCGCTGCACTTCCAGCGTATCGATGAACGCCGATTCACCGCTGCGCCACGACCGGTTGATCTGCGTATACGCACCGCGCGCATTCGCCACCGCGCGTTCGAGGCGTTCGGTGCGACCGTGATTGCGGGCGGTCGCCGCGACGGACGTCTCGACGTCGCTGACTGCCGTCAGCACCGCCGTGCGATAGGCGGCGACCGCTTGATCGGCCTCTGCGCGGCGCAACGCGACCACGCTTCGCCGCCGCCCGCCGTCGAACAGCGGCGCGCTGGCGCCGGCGCCGGCCATCCATGCCAGCGAACGCGCGAGCGTGGCGCCCGAGAAGCCATCGATTGCCGCACCGATCACGCCGATCAGTTGCAAGTGCGGTTTCAAGTCGGCCTCCGCCACGCCGATCCGCGCATAGGCCGCGACGACGCGCGCCTCGGCTGCGCGGACGTCCGGTCGCCGGCGCAGCAGATCGGCTGGCGTGCCGATGCCCGGCGCGGGGGCCGACCATGCCGGCCATGGCGCGGGCGGATCGAGTTGCGCGTAGGTGTCCTGCACCGTCGATGCGCTGATGATCGACAGCCGGTGGATCGCTGCCTGTCGCTGCAGTTGCAGCGAGGGCAGTTCGGCCAGCGTCGTCTCCGTCTGCGCGGCGGCGCGGTCGACGTCGGCAATCGGTACGACGCCCGCGTCGAACAGGCGCCGCGTCGATTCCTCGGTGCTGCGCTGGCTCAGCGCGTTGGCCTCGACCAGTGCCAGGCGCTGCTCGAGGCCGCGCACCGTCACGTAGGTACGCACGGTCTCGTCGATCGTCGCGATCCGCACGGCCGCCGCATCGTTCTGCGCGGACGCGATGTCCGCGTCGGCGGCCGACACACCCTGACGGATGCGCCCGAAGATATCGATGTCCCATGCAAGGCTTGCATTGAGATCGAACGCGTTGCCGGTCGTCGGCGTATCGGTCGGGAACGCTTGCGATGCCGATTGCCGCTGGCGGCCGGCGCTCGCATTCAGGTCGAGTGACGGGAGCCACTGCGACGCCGCGCCGATCCGTACCGCGCGCGCCGCGTCAATGCGCGCGACCGCGGCCTTCAGGTCAAGGTTGTTCGCGAGCGCCATGTCGACCAGCCGGTCGAGAATCGGATCGTGAAAACCGTGCCACCATGCGACGGTGTCGGCCGCCGGGCCGCCGGCCGACAGATCCGCATTCGCATACGTCGAAGCCAGCGGCGGCGGTGTGACGTCGGCGACCGGCGCGCTGGTGCACGCGGTCAGGACGGCCGCCGCGGACAGCACGGCCACAAGTCGAATGAACTTCATTGCACCACCTCCGTCGCGACGGCCGCGACAGCGGTCTTGCGCATCGCGAGCCGGCGAACCATTACATAGAAGACGGGCGTAAACAGCAGCCCGAAGAACGTCACGCCGATCATGCCGAAGAACACGGCCGCGCCGACCGCCTGCCGCATTTCTGCGCCGGCGCCTTCGGATATCACGAGCGGCAGGACGCCGAGAATGAACGCAAGCGACGTCATCACGATCGGGCGCAGCCGCTGCACGCACGCTTCGACGATGGCGTCGACGAGTTCGATGCCGTCGGCTTCCAGCTGCCGCGCGACCTCGACGATCAGGATTGCGTTCTTGGCGGCAAGCCCGACCAGCACGATGAAGCCGATCTGCGTGAGGATGTTCACGTCCTGGCCGAGCCCGCGCACGCCGAGCGATGCGGCAAGCAGGCACATCGGCACGATCAGCAGGATCGATGCGGGCAGGCTCCAGCTGCCGTACTGCGCGGCGAGCACCAGATACACGAGCAGCACGCACAGCGGAAACACGAGCAGCCCCGTGTTGCCGGCCGTGGTCTCCTGGTACGACAGATCGGTCCATTCGAACGAGATGCCGGGCGGCAGCACCTGTCTGGCGAGCGTCTCCATCGTCTTGATCGCGAAGCCGGAGCCGAGGCCCGGTGCCGTATCGCCATTGATTTCCGTGGCGGGGTACAGGTTGTAGCGCGGCGCGCGATCGACGCCGAGCGTATCGTCGATGCGTGTCACGCTGCCGATCGGCACCATGTCGCCGTCGCGGTTCCGCACCTTCAGCCGAGCGAGATCGGATGCGTCGACGCGGAATGGCAGGTCGGCCTGCGCGGTGACGCGATAGGTGCGCCCGACGATGTTGAAGTCGTTGACGTAGGTCGAGCCGAAATACGTTTCGACCGCGTCGTTGATTTCCTGGCTCGGCACGCCGAGCATCTCGGCCTTCTCGCGATCGAGTTCGACATGCACCTGCGGGCTCGTTGCGGAGTAGGGCGTATAGACGCCGACCATGCCGGGCGTGCGGTTGGCGGCGGCGACGAGCTCCTGCGTCGCCTTGGCGAGCGCGGCGGTGCCGAGGCCGTTGCGGTCTTCGAGTCGCATCGCGAAGCCGCCTGTGCTGCCGAGGCCCTGCACCGGCGGCGGCATCGCGACGACGATCGACGCTTCCGTGACGCTTGCCAGCCGTTGACGCATCTCGGCTGCAATCTTCTCGATCGTCAGTCCCTGCGTCTTGCGTTCCGGCCACGGCTTGAATACCGGGAACAACCCGGCACTGTTCGACGAATTCGTGCCGGTCGCCGCATTGACGCCGGAAAAAACCGGCACGCGGGCGACCCCCGGCACTGACAGTGCGATGTCCTCGATCTTGCGCGCGACCGCGCTCGTGCGTTCGAGCGTCGCACCGTCGGGCATCCGCACGAGCACGACCAGGTAGCCGCGATCCTGCGCCGGAATGAAGCCCTTCGGGCTCGATACGAGCAGATAGCCGGTCGCGGCGATCAGGACGACGTACAGTGCGGCCATCGCAGGGATAATTCGCACAACTTTCCGGACCAGCCTGCCATACGCATCGGACAGGCGCTGGAACACGCGATTGAACGCGTTCGCGAAGCGCTGCACGACGCGCATTGCAGGCGCGAACAACGCGGCAATCCGCGACACGGGCGCGGCCGAATCGTGTTCGTCGGCATGCGCTTTCAGGATCATGGCCGATAGCGCAGGCGCGAGCGTCACCGATGTGAAGAACGAGATCGCTGTCGACACGGCGATCGTCACGCCGAACTGGCGGAAGAACTGGCCCGAGATGCCGGGAATGAACGAGGTCGGCACGAACACCGCGCAAAGCACGAGCGTGATCGCGAACAGGGCGCCGCCGACTTCCTTCATCGTCAACAATGTCGCGTCGCGCGGCCCTGCACCGGTCGACAGGTGTCGCTCGACGTTCTCGACGACGACGATCGCATTGTCGACGACGATCCCCACCGCGAGCACGAGGCCGAACAGCGTCAGGTTGTTGATCGAATAACCGAGCGCGGCCATTGCCGCGAATGTGCCGACGAGCGACACCGGAATCGACAGGATCGGGATGATGGACGGCCGCCAGCCCTGCAGGAACAGCAGCACGACGAATACGACGAGCACGACGGCCTCGTAGATGGTCTTGACCAGTTCGTGGATGCTGTCGCCGATGAACGCGGTCGGGTTGTAGCCGATGTTGTAGACGATGCCCTTGGGGAAGTCCTTGCTCAGTTCCGCCATCTTCTTCTCGACCGCGTCCATCGTCGCGACCGCGTTCGCGCCGGGCTGCTGCAGCACTTGCAGCGCGATCGTCGGGTGGCGCAGCATGTAGCTGTCGGTCGCGTATGCGAGTGCGCCGACTTCCACGCGCGCGACGTCCTTCAGCCGCACGAGCCGCCCGTCCTTGCCTTGCTTGACGACGATGCTGCTGAAGTCCTCGGGGCGCTTGAGCCGCCCTTCGAAGATCAGGTTCGGCTGGAACGCCTGGTTCGTGATCGGCGCCTGGGCGACCACGCCGCCCGCGAGTTGAGTGTTTTGCGCGCGCACCGCGGCGATCAGGTCGCTCGGGCTCAGGCCGAACGACGCGACGCGCTCGGGATCGAGCCAGATGCGCATCGAGTATTCGCGCGCGCCGAGCGGGTTGATGTCGCCGACGCCGTCGATACGCTTCAGCACGTCCGCGACGTTGCGGATTGCGTAGTTCGACACGTACAGCGGGTCGTAGCGCTGGTCCGGCGAGTACAGGAAGATCGTGCCGAGCTGCGTCGGCGACGATTTTCGCACCGACACGCCGCTACGCTGCACCGGCTCCGGCAGGCGCGGCGTCGCCAGCGCGACGCGGTTCTGCACGAGCACCTGCGCCTTGTCGACATCCGTGCCTGGCTTGAACGTCGCGGTGATGTTGAGGCTGCCGTCCGACGTCGCCTGACTGTACATGTACAGCATGTCCTCGACACCGTTCACTTCGAGCTCGATCGGTGTCGATACCGTTTGCGACACGGTTTCCGCAGACGCGCCGGGATAGGTTGCCTGGATGACGACAGTCGGCGGCGCGATGTCCGGGTACTCGGACACCGCGAGCGAGAAATAGGCCAACGCACCGGCGATCGTCAGTACGATCGACAGGACGATCGCGAGCACCGGCTGCTGGACGGACAAGCGGCCGAGGTTCATTGCGCGCTCCCGGTCGTGCCGCTGGCCTTGTCGGTTGTCTGGGCCAACGTGGCTGTATTCGTTGCATCGATCGCGCGCGGCACGGCCTTGACCTTGTCGCCGGCCTGCACGCGCTGGAAGCCGTCGACGATCACGCGGTCGCCGGCGTTCAGCCCGGCGTCGATTTCGCGCAGGTTGCCGTGCAGGCGGCCGGGGGTCACCGGGCGGATCGCGACGGTGCCCTTCGCGTCGACGAAATACAGCACGCGATTCGTCGCGTCGGTCGCGACGGCCGAATCGGGTACCAGCAGCGCATGATGCGCGACGCGGCTCGCCAGGTAGACGCGGCCGAACTGGCCGGGGCTCAGGCGCCGGTCCGGGTTCGAGACGCGCGCGCGTTGCCGCAGCGTGCCGGTCGAGTTGTCGAGGCGGTTGTCGACGAAATCCATCGTGCCCGTCAGCGACGGTTGTGCGTCGCCCGGCAGTGCGATCGCAACGCGCCGCGACGACGCATTGCTACCGCTTTTCTGCGCTTCGCGCGTGTAGCGCAGGTAGCTTTCTTCATCGACGTCGAAATAGATATCGATCGGATCCTGCGACACGATCGTCGTCAGCACGGTCGCGTCGCTGTCGCCGCCTTTCACGAGGTTGCCTTCGCTGACGAGCTTGCGGCTGATGCGGCCGGACATGGGTGCGACGATGCGCGTGAAGGACAGGTCGAGCCGTGCGCGCTCGAGCGCGCCTTGTGCGCTCGTTACCTCAGCCTGTGCGCTTTGCACGGCCTGGCGGCGTTGGTCGTAGAGGCTCTGTGCGATCGTGTCGGTCTTGATCAGGACGCTGGCCCGTTCGAAATCTTGCCGGCTCAGCTTCAGTTGCGACTGCGCGCGTTCGAGGGCGCCTTGCGCGGCCGTGACGGCCGTCTGATACGGGCGCGGATCGATGACGAACAGAAGGTCGCCCTTCCGAACGTTCGCACCGTCCTGGAACGCTACCTTGTCGAGATAGCCGCTCACCCGCGGGCGCACGTCGACGGTATCGACGGCTTCGAAGCGTCCGGTATAGACGTCGACGTCGTTGACGTCGCGGGCGACGGGCGGGCTGACGATCACGCTCGGCGTCGCGGCCGCCGCCTTGTCGTCCGACTGGCAGCCGGACAACGCGACGAGCGCGGCCATCGGAACGGCCGCAAGCGCGGCCCGTCGAGCGACGCGCTTCAATCCTGGGTATCGGTTCATATTCGTGCGAATTGTCGAGTGAGGCGCCACGCGCCGGATGGTGCGCAGTATCGTGTGTGGCGAGCGGCCGATAAACGGACAAAACGGCATAAGAACTTGTACTCCGCAGTCACGAATCGCCGTTTGTCGGCGGTGTGTGAGCGGGTTCGGCAGGAAATGGCGGTGCGCGGGGGCGTGCTGCTGCGGCGAGCGGCCCGGATGCCTGCTCAGGCAATTCGGGCTGCCGGTTTGGAGGAAGTGAAGAAGAGGCGGCTGATGGTCCGCCTGCTGCGGGAAGGCGAAGACAGGTACGGAAAGAATCGGTGCAACCCCGGTAGGGGCGGAAACGATGCACCGACAGATACCTGAACCGGTCGAGAGGGGCCCGGAATCTTCCCGCCATGTTCAAAAGAGTTCTCGCGCGCTGCGCACATGGCAGCGCGCCGCGCCGGCTTCCGTAGGGATTGCTACGGCATCAACCGATCGAGCAGCGGCGACCGGAAGATCCGGTGCGGGTCGTAGCGTTCGAGGGTCGCGCGCGCCGCATCCCAGCTGCTCGACGGCGGCTGGCCTTCACGATGCAGGTTCGGGATCGTGGTGGCGAGCATAGTGCCATCCTGCCAGGCGGCCGTGTCGGTATAGCCCCAGCCCTTCGACCATTCGGGACGCAGCGTTGCATACGAACCGGTGTAGTTCGCGAGCATCCATTGCTCGATCTCGCGATAGAAGCGATCGGCGCCAGGCGTGCCCGGTAACGTCAGGATATCGAACCATACGGCGATGTCCCATTCCGGATGATCGGGGCGCGGCTTGAGCGCGGACAGCGTGGGAACGACCGCGCCGGCGCCGGCATCGGCCGGCTTGTCGAGACCGGTGACCCGGATCTCGACGGGACCGTTGATCGGGTACTCGCCGCGCGCCTTGTATGCGTCGATGCGATTCTGATAGAACTGCACGAATTCGCTGATCACGCGTTGCACGTCGGCACGTCGCGCCAGTACCGCGTAGCCGTTCGCGGTGACGCGCAGCGTCGTCGGCCGAATGTACTGCAGTACGGTGCGCGACCAGCCCCAGATGTCCCCGCTGAGCGTGAGCGCGAGGCCGGCGGTCGTGATCGCCAGCTGCGTCTGGCCGAACAACGGCGTCAATGCGCCTTCGCCGTTGATCACGATCCGCTTGACGAGATCCGAGATGGACTGCGAGATCGAATCGGAGAACGGATAGTTGTACGGCTGCGTGACGGTGCGCGACAGGAACGGCTTGCTGGGCGTCGGCGTCCAGACCTTGAGCCACGGGCACGTCGTGAACGGGAACCAGATCGCTTCCATCCGGCCCGCTCGATCGAGAAACGACGCGATCGTTCGGCCGGGCGTGCCGGCCGGCGCAAATAGTTCGGAAGACGGAATGTCGACGAAGCTCTGGCAGCGCAGCCGCTGGTTCGGGCCTGCCGTCAGCGTAACTTCGACGACGAACGCCATCCCGATGTGCGCGAGGAGCGCGCCGATCTCGGGATCGCTGCGCTCGAACCGGCGCAGCACGTATTGCTGCCGGGCCGGATCGAACACGATGGCGGTCAGCGCGACCACGAGATTGCTTAGCGAGCCGTAGGTGTGGCCCGGTTGCAAGGTTTCACCGGCCGCCGGTACGGCGGTGCCGTGCGCGTCGATCGCAAGCGCACCGCCGAGCGTGATGCCGCCCGGCGCAGGCACGGCGACCATGCCGAGGCCAGATTGCTCGAGCGTCGCGAGCAGCGACTCCAGCGAGACGCCCGTTTGCGCGGTGACGCGCGCCGGGCTCGCCGACGTGTCGACGGAGACGGCCGTCAACGACTTCGTCGTATCGAGCAGCACGAGGTTCGCGGCGCCGGCGCTTGGGTCCAGCGTCAGGGGCGACCAGTTGTGCATGTAGCCGCGCGGACGTACCCGATAGCCGTTCGCGCGGGCCCAGTTGACCGTCGCAACGACGTCGTCGGCGGAGCGTGGCGCGGCGGTCCATACGTCCTGCACGGCGATCTCGCCGCTCCAGTTCTGGAATGCCTGCTTGTAAAGCGGGATGTCGGCCGGGAAGCCGGGCGGTGTCGCGCCGGCCGTCAGCGCGTGCGCCGCAATCTGGTAGACCGGTGTCCAGCCGGTGACGACGCCGGCCGCCGCGAGTTTCGCCATGTTGGCCAGGAAGGCGCGACGCGGCGCAGGTTCGTCTCGAAAGTCGTGACTCATGGTGTGCTCCAATTTCTCGGAATTGTTTGACAGATTGGAAAGACGACAAATGACGCGTTGAGGCCAGTGTGGTGATTCAAGCAGGCGTGACGCGCGGGAAGCGTTGCGCGTTGGCGGGCCGGGATTGAAAAGAGGACGGTGCGTTTGACAATGCGCGGCCGCGCGTCATCACGGACGTCTGGAAGGGAATCGAAAAACCGCCGACGACTTTTGCAACTGGCCGTCTCGGCCTGTCCTGCCGGCAGGTGGATATGGAGATTCGACTGAATAGCGTGTGACGAAACGCTAGCCGCGACGATCGATAAAAGATGATTGAACGTGCATATTAATTTTCATGTTTCATTTTTTTAAATAAACCCGCTTGTAGTTCAAAATCGGGCGACGGTTTGTCGTTTATTTCGCCGGAAAAGCGTAGCAATTTATCTGTCGGGCGGCAAGCGGTGGGGTGGGTAAATTACGTGCGATTCAATATGGATATTTTGTGACGGACGATGATTTCGCGATTTGTTGATATTTTGCAACGCCCGTATCGGCGGCGCTGTATATGTTGATTGCGGCGATTTTTATCGCCTGAAGGTGTAATCGACGGCGCTGCCGCAAGTAGGCAGCAAAATAATTATGCTTTTCCGTCGCGCAGATTGAATCGATCGTTGATCGAATCGAAACAATATCCGGAGAAAAGTGCTTGGGGCTGCGTGGCGAGCGGGAGCGATGTGATGAAATTCGCCGATTCTTCTCTCGAACAAGACCTGTTGGACGAAAATCCATGGTAGGCGGTTTCCGGGCGACTATTACAAAATTTCGTGGTAAATAAATATCGATTTATATTGATCTACCATAATTTTGCTCATGAGCGGCTTGCAAGTTGATCGATTTTTGGTCTGCAAGCGGGGCGATTTAAGAAAACGAATGCCACGATAACTGCAGATATTTTAAATCGTCGCTATCATACGCGGCTGGGATATTCATGGATCAAATTCAATGGAAAGGATCATCTCGCTTTTTGTTCATGATTTTTCGTTGAGTTCATCGGGAACGCACCCGCTCCTGGCCGGCGCCGGGTTTTCCGATTCAGGCCTTCAGCGCGTCCGGCGGCAGCCCATTTTCAATCAGCAACGCTCGATGACTGAAATGGACGTTTCAGCTTCTCGCGGGGGCGATCTCGCATCGAACTGAACAGAGCACGGCGCGCCGCCGTTTCGCGTGAGCCGAACACATCGGCGCGCACCGCAACGCGAGAACGCATGACGGCGCGTGCCGAAACGCGCGCCGCGCAAACCGCGCCGGCGCGCCCGCGCCGGCGTTGCGCCGCCGTCCTCAAGCACGCACAACAAGGAAACAAGGAGAGTCAGATGTTCGCGATGTTCTCGAAGCTCGGGAAGGTGATTTCGAGCGCCGGCAGTGAGCGGTTCGCATCCGACATGCATGCATTGCTGGTCGAATCGATTCCGCTCGCGATCACCCGGATGACTGAATGGACGCTCGACGAGCCGGCGGGCGAAGTCGTCCACGTGCAATCGCTCGGCGCGTTCGGCGCGCCGGGTGACGACGGCCGCGGCAGCGGGCCGGCCGCGCATGGCGAGCGGCCGCCGGCAGCGCATTCGCTGTTGAACCGGATCGTGGCCGCTTGCGACCGGCAGCTCATTCACATCAATCCGCTGATGCGGAGCGGCAATGACCGCGAAGTCGCGCCGCCGCGTGGACCGGAAGGGGGATTTCAGTGCCATCTCGTGTCGTGCAAGGCGAATCGCCGCTACGTGATCTCGCTGCATCGAACAGCGTCGCATTGCGACTTCTCGTTGCACGAGATGTCGTTCCTGAAGAATTTCGCCGATACGCTGCTGCCGCTCGTCGAGTGGCATGCGTCGACGCGCCGGCACGGCGACCTCGAAGGCACGACGATGCCCGCCGTCGAGGCGCTGCGCCAGGAGTTCGAATCGCGGCTTGCGCGCGCGGCGGTCGTGCTGTCGGCGCGCGAAAGCGAAGTGTGCCTCGGCCTGCTCGCGGGCAAGATGCTGCGAGAACTGGCCGGCGAGCTCGGTGTGAAGGAGAGTACGGTCGAGACGTACATCAAGCGCGCCGCGGTGAAGCTCGGCATCAGCGGCCGGCACGGGCTCACGAAATGGATGATCGACGATTACGTGCCGTGCGCGTCGGCGGCGTGATGCCGTCACGCCGGGCGCGGGCGCCGATACCCGACGCGCAACCAGCGCCGCCGGCCGGCGTGCCGGGATTGCTGGCGCGCGTGCGCGCGCCGGCGCTCTCGTCGCGGGCGATGACGACGATGTCACCGGGTGCGGCGGCTCGGCCTTCGTCGTCGGCCTGATTGCCGACGTGCGGCTCGAGGTGGTGGCCGGCGGCAGCTATCCGATGCTGTTTTGCACGCAGCCCGCGTCGGCGTCGCGCGGGCTGCAGCTCCTGGCGCGCCGCGGCACCGGCACGCGCTTTCGGACCGCTAGCCTTCGGGTGCCGACGCTTCAGGTGCCGATGTATGGCGACGCGCAGTCGCGCCGCACGCTTCTCGTGCCGTCTCGGCGTGCTTCAGTCGCGACCTCGCCCGCGGCCCCTGCCGCCTCGTCGAGCATCCAGCGCGTGAGACCATGGCGCCCGCCGAAGCCGAGCTTGACGGCTGCCCGCTTCAGGTAGGTCTCGACGGTGCTTTCGCGCAGCGCGAAACGCACGGCGATGGCGGGCACCGTGTCGCCGGCCAGCAGCGCCGTGCATGCCTCGATCTCGCGCGTCGACAGCTTGACGCCGGCTTGCCGCAGACGGTCGGCGAACCGCCGCGCCACGCGCTCCCGGCCCGATTGGGTCGCCGGCGGCGCGGCGGCGGCCGCGTGGGCGGGCGGCGGAGCCGAATCGAGCGCCGCGACATGGGTCTCGACGATTGGAAACAGCACGTGCGAGAGCTCCTTGAGGACGGCCTGCTCCCGCGACGAAAAGTCGTCGAACGTGTTCGTGCGATACAGCGAGATCAGGTAATAGTGGCCCCGCTTGCGGGTCAAGAGATGGAACTGCGCGCAACGCGGCGGCACGATCGCAGCCTGCATGAGGACGAAGCGATGGAGCAGCGCGTGGGTCGGGCCGTGGCCCGCGAGCGTGTCATCGACGTGCACGCAGCTCGCGCCCGAGCGCGGCGGCATCTGCGGCCCGTAACAGGCGGCTGCCGGGCCGGCCTTCGCGAGCGCCGCGCCGACCGCGCCGAGGCTGCGCACCGCGAGATCGCCGTCAGGCGTCGCGTCGACCGCGAGCTCCGAAATGCGGATCTCGTCGACGGGGACGGCCGCAGAGATCAGGCTGTACATCACTCGGGGAAAGCGTCGGCTCCCGCTGCTTGAGATCGCTTCGCCGACGTGTGCGAACAATCTGCTGAACTCCATGAACGGATTCCTGGTGAGACGTTGAAGCTGCGCTTGTGCGCATGGTTACCGACATGATTTAAACACCCGGTGGCGAACGCGTCTGTAACGGATAGCCGGGACAGGCGAATTGCGGTGGCGTTCGCGAGCTCGCCGCGCTGTCGACGCGCGGCGAGATCTCGGCAGTGGCTGAATGCCGCTTGATGAAAGGAAAATCGGTTGACCCTGATTGATTGAATTATTTTGGTATTGATGCCGATTCTTTAAATAATGCGAAGAGCGATCGGCCGGCGTCGCGATTGCAGATCGAGTTGCCCGGGATCGATGAACGCCGGCCATTCGGTCGCGGGACGGTGCGGCGGATCGGATCTGCGCGGAGCTGCAACGCGCGCACTGCATCCGGATCGCTGCTCATCCTGCAACTTCGGCCCGGACGGCACACATGGCCGTATCGGAGAAGATGCGGCCGCTATCCAGGCGAATGACCCGATCTGCGAGCTTGAAGTACTGATCGTCGTGGGTAATGATAATGACGCATTTCCCGCGGGATTTCAGATCGGGAACCAGCACTTCATAGAAAAATCTCTTGAACACCGGATCCTGATCGGCAGCCCATTCGTCCAGGATGTAAATCGGACGATCCTCGATATAGGCGCAAAGCAACGCCAATCGCTTGCGTTGCCCTGTCGATAAGGCCCGGGTTGTCGAGTAATTCTTGCCATCAATCTCTATTTTGTCCGCCAATTTCAGTGTTTCAAGATATTTGCGGGCAAGCTCGATGCTTGAATTTTCGCGGTCCGGCCCTATGATGCGATTGAACAAATGGAAATCGGTAAAGACGGCGGAAAACAGATTGCGGTACCGTTCCCTGGCATCGTCGTCAACGACTTTTCCATCAAGGGCAATATGGCCTTCGGTAGGCACATAGAGGCCGCTGAGGACTTTGCCCAACGTGCTTTTGCCGCTGCCGTTTCCACCGATGACATAGACGAGCTCTCCGGCATGAATCGACATATTGATGGGGCCGAGCACGAAATCGACCGACGAATCGTTGTCACGATAGTTCATCGTCACATCTTTCAGCTCAATGAGTTGCCATGGATTCGCCGAGGATTCCCTGGTGCGCGGATGGGGCGGTTCCTTGCGCGAATCCTCGCTGTCATCGATCAAGAAACCGAATTCCGCCAGCCGGGCGAGCGCGGTTTTGCCTTCGGCCACGATCGGCAGAATACTGATCAGCATGGTCAAAGGCCCCATCATGTAGAGAACGGCCAGAATGCTCGCCGTGAGTACGGAGGGGTCCACGACGCCGAACGAAGGTACGCCGAAAAGCAAAAATCCGAGCAGGACCGCTACCGTGATCTGGCCAATGCTGTCGCCGCTCATGAACCAGAAGCGTTCTATGTAATTGAATCCTGCCACGCGCTTCGATGATAATTCGATCGCAGCCCTGGTAAACCAACGTCGTCTGGTCCTGTTGAGCTTGAGTTCCTTGATTCCGAACACGAGGCCATGGGTATATTCATTGAACTGGACAAATTCATCGCGAACTCTTTCCGTGAAATTGACCGCCTTTCGATAGAAAAACAGATAAAGCGCCAGGCCAACGATTGTCAGGGTGATTGTCGAAGCGAAAACGATCCACGACAGATAGGCGAGATACGCGATGCTGCATACCAGGACGACGGACTGAACGATGATCGTCGGGATGGTGAGCAGGGTCTGGCTCAACTGCGGAATGTCCTGCGTCAGCATGGTCAGGATATTCGGGGCGCCGCGTCTGTCAATTTCATCCAGTGGGGTCGCCAGAATCCTTTTGCATAGATTGACGCGCAGTCTCGTCATGACTTTCATGCAGGCATAGGAGGGCATCACGGCGGCGCTGCTCCTGCAGAAAACCGCGATGACGTTCACCGCAATGAATATCGTCAGCAGCGTCTGTCGGTCGTCCTGGTCATGCAGCACCCTGCTGATCAATCCGACGCCCACGATCGACGCAATGCCGCTGACGAGGCCCGTAAGGACCGTGCCCAGGGTCAACCAGGGATGACTGCGCCACATCAGGGTGACGGCCGAATGCCACGGCGGCGATTTACTTTGAGCGGAATCCATGAGTCGCCAATATCGTTCAGTTGATCAGGTGGCTGAGTTCGACGTTTTGTGCCGCTGATCTCAATCTCGACGAGGTTTCGTGCTTGCCGAGGAACGCGATGCTTTCCACGATTTCCAGCGGCGAGTCGGAAAACAGGATGCAGCACTTCAGCAAGCGCTGCGCACGGTCCCAACCGAGGCCCGATGAATCGGCCACGCTACGCAACGCAGCCTCGACCGACGCGACTGTCCAGCTATCGTTCCGTGTCAACCGCGCTTCGATCAGTCGAAGAAACTGCAGGAGGATGCGGGGATTCCTTTCTATGCTGTACATCAGGATGTAATCAACCCGCCGTGTCTTCGTGATCAACGGAAAAATCAGATCGATCACGTCGTCGATCGATTCGCATTTCCCATAAGCCAGCGAAATTGCCTCGCCGAGCTTGCAGTCCCGGTGGAGCGAATCGAGCGCGGACTTTACGAACTCCGTTTCGAGGTCAACGGTGATGGTTTTCATGAGCTTCAATGGCCTGTTGAGATAGGGACCGCAAGGGATCGCAGCGCGCGCCGGCCGCAGGCGTTACCAGCCATCCGGAATCGGAAAGGAATAGGTCAGCGGCTTTTCCGGCATGACTTCGTCCATGATGTCGGAGTAGCCGGACTCCTGTCCGACCAGATTGGGTTCGAAGCAGTAGCAATTGAACTTCTGCTGCAGCATGAGGTTGTTGCGGTCGTTGATCGCCGGCGGGTTTTCGTTGATCGCAATGAATGCGTCGTAAAGCGAGTCCCTGACGACGTAGGCGTGCGCGGTGAGCGTCTCCACGGCCTTGACGATGTTCGGCGCGACGGGAATGGGGGGCGTGAAGTGATAGGCGCCCAGAAACAGCATGTGCCAGTCATTCGGCACTTGCGCGATGAACTCGGGGAAGCGCGCGGCGAAGTCGGGGTCGAAGAAGGCGTCGTCTTCGAAGATCAGGACTTCGCTCGCGCCCGCGGCCTTGGCCTGCTTCACGGCGGCAAGATGGCTCATCGTGCAGCCGTAGTCCTGCGGACGCATATGGCTCAAGGATGGCGGCACGGTCACCAGCCTTGCATCGACGGCGGGCAGTCGTTCCACCGTGAGGATGTTCTGTTCGGCGAATTTTCTTTGCATCGCTTCCCAGCGGTCGGGGCGCCGGTCCAGATTGATGCAGACCTTGCGGGCGAAAGCGTTGTCGATCGTCTGTGCTGATTTCATGAGCGTTTTTTTTCCAGAAACTGATTGACGCGGGTAGCGAGGATGGCGACGTGCGGGTCGAGCAGCATGGTCAGGTGGTCGCCGGGTACGTCCATCACCTCGACGGGCAGCGCCGAGAAGCGGGACCACCCCCAGGTCGGGTCGAGGCGGAGCTGCGCGATCTCGGGCGACGGATCGTAGTCGCCGGGATCCCGCTCGGTGCTGCGGAACAAGGCGATCGGCACGGGAAGCGGGTCGGCTTGCGGCGCGTAGCGCGATTTGAAGTTGGCCTGATAGACACGCAGATAGGCGCGCAGGCGGTCGGATCCGGCATCCGCAAACCAGTTGCCACGGTCGCCGATTCTGGCGAGGATCAAGCCGGCCTGGCCGTCGGGGTCGAGCTGGACGAGGTCTTCTCGCGTCACCTGAAGGTCGGCCCCGAGGAAGGTGCCGATTTCGTGGGCGATCGCGACCAGCCATTCGGTGTCGTCCCAGTCTTGCCAGTAGGTTGCGGCCGGGCTGTCGATGGGCGCGGAAGCGTCGAAGATCGCCAGCAGTTCGACGACCGCGCCCTTGGCGACGAGCTGCCGGCTCATTTCGAGCGCCACCTGCGCACCGAACGAGTGGCCCGCCAGGTAGTACGGACCGGCGCCCACCAGCGGCCAGATGGATTCGATATGACGGGCCGCGATGTCTTCCACGCGGGTGAGCGGCAGGCAGGAGCCGTCGAGGCCGAGCGCTTCCAGGCCGTGCACCGCGTGAGCTTCGCTCAGGTGGTTCGCGAGCGGGTGGAAGTAGACCACGTTCCCGCCGGCGCCCGGAAGGAGGAAAAGCGGCGCGGCGGGACCGCCGTCCCGGATCGGCACGAGTCCGCCGGCGGGGGCGGCCGGCGCTTTCCCGGCCAATGCCGCCGCCAGTTTCTCGACGGTCGGATTCTCGAACAGACAGGAAATGGGCAGCCGGCGATCGAACGCTTTTTCGACATTGGCCATCAGCTGGATCGCGATGATCGAGTGTCCGCCGAGGTCGAAATAATTGTCGCTGACCGCGATGTCGTTTCTTTTGAAGATCCGCTGCCAGATCTCCAGCAACGTGCTTTCGTCCGCCGTCGGCGCGCCGGTGCGGGCCGTCGTGGCCGCACCGGCGGCGGGTTCGACGCCAGCGGCGGCCGCGCCGCGCGGCGCGGCCGCCGC
>NZ_JBYSWZ010000005.1:411049-412332 GCF_058781685.1 Burkholderia sp. FW306-1C-G01B | reverse complement strand
ACATCGGTTTGCCGAACCTGCACGTCGTTCACGCCTTCGACGGCGTTGAAACTGGTGTTCCAGGTATGACCACCATCTATCGAATATTCGACGGTGGCGCCAGTTTCAATGCCGGTAAGATTCAGCGTGCCGACATTGGTGACGTGGTCGGTGGCGCTGCTGCCGGAATCGGCGGTCAATGCGACGCTGGGCGCGGCGGCCGAGGTATCGAGCGTGAAACTGAACGACGTGGCCGACGACGTGTTGCCCGCGATGTCGATCTCTCGAACCTGCACGTTGTTCACGCCTTGGACGGCGCTGAAGCTGGTACTCCAATGTGCACCGCTGTCGATGCTGTACTGAACGGTTGCGCCGGTCTCGATGCCAGTGACGTTCAGCGTGCCGATATTGGTGATGTGGTCCGTGGCGCTGTTGCCCGAATCGGTGGTCAGCGCAACACCGGGCGCAGCAGCCGAGGTATCGAGCGTGAAGCTGAACGACGTGGCCGACGACGTGTTGCCCGCGACATCGATCTGGCGAACTTGCACATTGTTCACGCCTTCGATGGCACTGAAACTCGTACTCCAATGCGCACCGTTATCGATGCTGTACTGAACGGTTGCGCCGGTCTCGATGCCAGTGACGTTCAACGTACCGACATTGGTGATGTGATCAGTGACGCTGCTGCCGGAATCGGTGGTCAGCGCGACACCGGGCGCAGCGGCCGAGGTATCGAGCGTGAAGCTGAACGACGTGGCCGACGACGTGTTGCCCGCGACATCGATCTGTCGAACCTGCACATTGTTCAGTCCTTCGACGGCACTGAAGCTTGTGTTCCAATGCGCACCGTTATCGACGCTGTACTGAACGGTTGCGCCGGTTTCGATGCCCGAGAGGTTCAGCGTGCCGACGTTGGTGATGTGATCAGTAGCGCTGCTGCCGGAATCGGTGGTCAGCGCAACACCCGGCGCAGCGGCCGACGTATCCAGCGTGAAACTGAACGAGGTCGGGGCCGACGCATTACCCGCGACATCGACCTGCCGAACCTGCACATTATTCACGCCTTCGACGGCACTCAAGCTCGTACTCCAATGCGCACCGTTATCAACGCTGTACTGCACGGTGGCGCCGGTTTCGATGCCAGTGATGTTCAGCGTGCCGACGTTGGTGATGTGATCGGAGGCATTGCTACCGGAGTCGGTAGTCAACGCAACACCCGGCGCCCCAGCCGACGTATCCAGCGTGAAACTGAACGAGGTCGGGGCCGACGCATTACCCGCGACATCGACCTGCCGAACCTGCAC
>NZ_JBYSWZ010000005.1:0-410950 GCF_058781685.1 Burkholderia sp. FW306-1C-G01B | reverse complement strand
CATTATTCACGCCTTCGACGGCACTCAAGCTCGTACTCCAATGCGCACCGTTATCAACGCTGTACTGCACGGTAGCACCGGTTTCAATGCCCGAGACATTCAGCGCCCCGACATTCGTGACGTGATCCGTCGCGCTACTGCCCGAATCGACCGCCAGCGCCACTCGAGGCGCCGTCCCGCCAGCCGTATCCAGCGTGAACGAGCACGAAGACACGGCCGACGCATTGCCGGTCACGTCGATCTGCCGCACCAGCACGGTATTCGTTCCTTCGACGGCGCTGAAGCTCGCGTTCCAGTGCGCGCCGTTGTCGGTGCTGTACTGAACGGTCGCGCCGTGCGCCACCGCGCCGACCGACAGCGTACCGTCCGACGTGATGTTGTCGGCGGCCGACATCCCCGTGTCGTGCGCCAGCGCGACGACAGGAGCGGGCGGCGCAATGTCGACATAGGCGGTCGCCCAGCTCAGCGTACCGTTGCCCAGCCGGATCGCGTACGTGAAGCTGTCCTGCGCGTAGCCGAGCGTATTGAAGCTGTTCGACAACCACGATGCGTCGAGATGGCTCGCGTCATACCCGACCTTGCCGTCGGACGTGATCCAGATGTGCGCGCCGTGCGCGCTGAAATCCGTGCTCACCGATTCCACCCGGCCCGTATCCTGCGTCAGCAACGCCGTCTGTTCGAGCGCGACGGTCGTTTCAGTGCCGGAGTCGAGCGAATAGAGCGTCTTGGCCGCGCCGCCGAGATCGTTCGCCATCACGTTCAGGTAGACGGTGGTAAGCGTATTGTCGGTGAGCCCGGTCTGGGCCGACGTAAATACGTCGTTCGTTGCCTGCGGCGTATTGCTGATGGAAACCGCGGTCCCATTTGAAGTCGTCGCCATGTCGTGCTCCCCGTCCTGTCATGTTTTAATGCGGGCGCTGCGCCGCCCGATGCCGCGCATGCCCGAAGAACTGCAAACCGGTTCTCGTGTCAACGCTCGCGCAACGCCATTTCCTTGGTCTTGATGACGGGCTTGAGCAGGTAATGCAATACGGTACGGCGCCCGGTGCGGATGTCGACGGTCGCGATCATGCCCGGCACGATCGCGACCGGCTGGCTGCGGCCGCTCGGCTTGTTTTGCCGCGTCCGAACCAGTACGCGGTAATAGCTGTCCGGTTTTTCGCCGGGACGGTCCGGCACGATCGTGTCGGCGCTGATGTCCTCGACGACGGCGGGAAAGCCGCCATAGATCGAGAAGTCGTACGCGGACAGCTTGACCGTCGCGTCCTGCCCCGGATGCAGGAACGCGATGTCCGCCGGCCGCACGCGTGCTTCGATCAACAGCGTGTCGTCGAGCGGCACGATTTCCAGCAAGTCCATCCCCGGCTGGATCACGCCGCCCACGGTGTTGATCTTGATCTGCTTGATCATCCCTTTCAGCGGCGCGCGCACCAGGGTGCGCGTGACGCGATCCTCGAGCGCGACGTTGGCCGCACTCAGCGCCGACTGATCGGCGCGCGCGAGATTCAGTTCCTTCATCGCGTCGGCACGAAAGTGCGCGGTCGTTTCGTCGATCTTCTGGCGCGCCTCGCGATAGGCGGCTTCCAGCCGCGGCATCGCGAGCCGCGTCGCATCGAGGTCGCCCTTCATGTCGGTCGCCTGCCGCTCGAGCCGCAGCACCTCGACGTCCGATACCGCGCCTTTTTCCACCAGCGGGCTCGTCAACGCCAGTTCCTTCGCGACGAGCGCATAGCTGTGTTGCAACTGCACCTCGCGCGAGCGCTTTTCGGCGAGTTCCTGCCGGTGCTGTTCGGCCTGTTGCCTCAGCACGTCGAGATTGGCCTGCAATTCGCGCTGACGCGACTCGAACAGCGAGCGTTCCTCGTCCAGCAGGCCCGGGTTAGCGCGTGCCAGGCGGTCCGGCACGACGAACGCGGCACCGTTCGCTTCGGCGCTCAGCCGCGCGATGCGGGCAAGGAGCGCGGCATCCTTCGCCTGTCCTTCCTTGTACGACGACGTGAACCGTGTATCGTCGATGCGCATCAGCGGCTGGCCTTTCTGGACGACCTGGCCGACGCGCACCATGATCTCCGAGACGATCCCGCCCTCCAGGTTCTGCACCACCTGCACGCGGCTGGACGGAATCACCTTGCCTTCCCCGACGGTGACTTCGTCGACTTCGGCGAACGCGGCCCACAGGAGGGCGATGACGATGAACGCGAGCGTCGCCCAGAGAATCCAGTGAGTGAAGTAGCGCGGCCCCTCCATCGCGGCCGCGCAGCGTTCGCGCATGAACGCGGTATCGTCGGCGCGCGGCTTCAGCGCGGCGCTGATGCGGCCGCGCAGTGCGTTGAGCGCGGCGATGCGTTGCGTCGTCGGCGCGCCGGCGCCGTCGGGTTCAGCCAGCAGCGACATGGAGCTTTCTCCCTGCAAGAGCCGCGAGGACCTGGTCCTTCGGGCCGTCAGCGACGACGCGGCCCTGATCCATCACGATCAGGCGGTCGACGAGCGTGAGCAGCGACGGACGGTGCGTGACCAGCAGCAGCGTGCGGCCGGCGAGCTGGGCCGACAGGCGGGCCTTGAACAGCTCTTCGGAGCGGTTGTCCATCGCGCTGCTCGGCTCGTCGAGCAACAGCACCGGCGGCGACAGCAGCATCGCGCGGGCGATGGCGATGGCCTGGCGCTGCCCGCCGGACAACGCTTCGCCGCGTTCGCCCACCGCGAGGTCGAAGCCGTTCGGCACACGGTTGACGAAGTCCGCGACGCCGGCCACCTGCGCGGCGCGCAACACGGCGTCGTCGTCCGCGCCCGGCGCGCCCAGCACGATGTTGTCGCGCACGGTGCCGTTGAACAGCATCACGTCCTGCGGCACGTGACCGATCCCGCGCCGCAGCGCGGCAGGATCGTACTGACGCAGTTCGACGCCGTCGATCAGCACGTTGCCGGATGAAGGCGGGTAGAGGCCGAGGACGAGTTTTTCGATCGTGGTCTTGCCCGAGCCGACGCGCCCGATGATGCCGACGCGCTCGCCCGCGGCGATGCGGAACGACACGCCTTCGAGCGAGACGCCGCTCTGGCCGGGGTACGCGAAGCTGACGTTACGGAATTCGATCTCGCCGCTGAGCGCCGGCCGATGGACGAAGCGCTGCTCGGCCGGACGCTCGCCGGGCAGGTTCATCACGCCGTCGATCGACGCCAGCGCGCTGCGCGACTGGTGGTAGCGGGTCAGCAGCGACGCGACCTGGCCCATCGGCGCGAGCGCGCGGCCGGTGAAGATCGTGCAGGCGATCAGTCCGCCGGTCGTGAGCCGGTCGTCGCCGATCATGTACACGCCGCACAGGACCACCGCGAGATAGGCCGCCTGCTGCGCGAACATCGCGAAATTGACCGCGCATCCCGACAGCAGGCGCGACTTGAGCCCGAGCCGTGCGATCTCGCCGAGCATCTGCTCCCAGCGCGCCTGCATCGGTCCTTCCGCACCGTTGACCTTGATCGTCTCGAGGCCGACCAGCGTTTCGATCAACAGGGCCTGGCGCTGGCTCGCGTGCCGCTGGCTGGCTTGCACGGCCCGCGCGAGCGGCCCCTGCACGGCCACGCCCGCGCCGATCACGAGCGGCAATGCCAGCAGCGGCAGCCAGCCGAGCCCGCCGCCGACCCAGAACATCGCCACGACGAACACGATCGAAAACGGCAGGTCGATCAGCGCCGCCGCGGTCGCCGACGTGAGGAATTCCCGCACGGCTTCGAATTCCTGGATCTGCGAAGCGAATCCGCCGACGGACGGCGGCCGCGCAGCCATCCGGATGCCGAGTACTTTCTCGTACAGGTTTGCCGACAGGATCACGTCGATCTTCTTGCCGGCCACGTCGATGAAATAGCCGCGCAACGTGCGCATCACCACGTCGAACACGATCACGAGCGCGATGCCGGCCGCCAGCGCCCACAGCGTCTCGAGCGCCCGGTTCGGCACGACGCGATCGTAGACGTTCATCGTGAACAGCGGCATCGCCAGCGCGAAAAGATTGACCAGCGTCGACGCGAGCATCACTTCCGCATAGATCGGCCACGATTGCGCGACCACGCCCCAGAACCAGTGGCGCGGGCGCGGCACGACGCTTTCCGTGTCGCGTGCATCGAATCGGTGGGCCGGGCGCGCGAACAGCACGTGGCCGGCGTGGCGTTGCGCGAGTTCGGCCGCGTCGACGGCTTCCTCGCCGATACCGGTTTCAGGAAGGATCACCTGCATGGTGCCGTCCGCATTGCGGTGAACCAGCACGCAGGCCTGGCCGTCGTTGAGCAGCAGCACCGCGGGCAGGACCGCATCCGGGATGTCGGGCAACGCGCGCCGGGCCAGTTTGGCCGACAGACCGGCGCGCGCCGCGGCCCGCACGAACAGGGCCGGGGTGAGGCGCCGGCCGGCGAGCGGCAGGCCGGCCACGAGCGTGTCGACGCCCACCGGCCGGTCGAACAGCCGCGTCAGCACGAGCAGGCAGCCGAGCAACGGATCGTCTTCGATACCCGATCCGTGCGGCAGATTCCAGCCGTGCGCGGCGCTCGGCTCCCCGCTCGCGGCAGCGGCTTGTGTAGCGGCGGCCTGCATTACAGCACGCCGCCGGGCTGGTGACGGTCCGACCGATGCGGCAGTCCGCCGCGCGCGCACATTGCCGCCGTCAAGCGCTCCGTCTTGTTCATACCTCACCCCGATTGTGTGTGCTGTTCGTCGCTTGTGCGACTGCTTGTGACTGTTTGTGTTTGCGTCGGAGCAACAGCAAGGAGCGGGCCAGATGCAGCGACTGGCGCGCCTGGTGGGGCGGAGGCGGGCATGCGCCGACCGACGGCGGTATTCGAATGCCGGTTTGGTTTCAGGGCTGATACGCTGCGCCTGCGCGAGCGCCGTGCGATTTCGTGCCGACGCAGCGACAACGGCGCACTGGAGAAGGCCCGCACGCTACGCGGATCCGGAAACGCCGTCGGCACGGGGCCGGATCCGGTATCGAAAATGTTGCAGTTGTGAAACGCTTCGGTTTCAGGGGGCGTATCGGCGGGGTACACATCGGGTCGCTGATCCGTCCGTCGGTTCGACGCCCGGCCGCGGTCAATCCACGATCTTGAACACCCGGTTCTTCTCGATCATGCCGGCTTTCGGCAGTGTGCCGTCGTCTTCGGCTCGGCCTCGGGGCGCAGATGCCGTTCGTCGAGCGTCGGCCCCGTATAGCGGCTGCGCGGCCGGATCACGTTGCCCACGCGCAGTTGTTCGATACAGTGGGCCAGCAGCCCGACGCTGCGCGCGATCGAGAACAGCCCGAACGCCGCGTCGCGCGGCAACCGAAGCTGCACCGACAGCATCGCGAGCGCGACGATCGAGCCGCGCGACCAGATGGGTTTTACCGCGCTCGATAACGTCGCCGCGGTGCTTGGCGGAAGGGCGGCGCCGAACGCGCTTTGACGGGTAACGCCAGGGTGTGACGCGCAGCTCGCGGGGAGCATCCCCGCCGCTGGCGTGACGCAGCATCGGGGCTTCCGATGACCGGAGGCACCCGGCTGTTAGCACGGCGTTACACGTCAGCATCATTTTTCCGTTGATGTCGTGGCGCGCCTGCCGAGGTCCGGCACATGCCGGTAGCGACCCTCGAGCCGTCTATCAATTCCAGCTGGTTTGGGAAATCAATCGGCCGCATCGTCCCATCCGAACATTGCCCTTGCGATCAGGCGCTCAGGACAGCGACTGGAGTTGACCCTGTAATTCCGGACACAGCGTCACACTAAGGATTGCTGACTCTGGTTCGGAGCCAGATCGCCGATTGCTTCACTTGTGTTTGCTCTGAGCAACTGCGGCTCGCAAGGCGAGCAGATAGCTCTCGACCCCAAAGCCGCAGATTTGCCCATCGACGATCTCGGCGAATACCGAGTGATGTCGGAACGGTTCCCGGGCGTGAATGTTGGACATGTGCAATTCCACGACCGGGCAGATGAGAATAGCCAGCGCATCGCGTATGCCGTAGCTGTAGTGTGTCCACGCCCCTGCGTTGATCAGCACGGCGTCACAGCGCTCCTCGAAGGCCCGGTGAATGCGCTCGCACATTGCCCCTTCACTGTTCGTCTGGAATGATTCCACCTGCACGCCAAGCTCGGCGCCGAGAGCCTGCAGCCGGGCATCAATTTCGGCCAGAGTGATCGTTCCGTACTGCACCGGGTCGCGCTTGCCAAACATATTGTGGTTGATACCGTGAAGCATCAGGACCTTTTTCATTCGTCACTCCGTTGCACGTTCAATCCAGCGGCACCGTGAGCCGGTCGATCACGGCACGGGTCTGGGGCCGCACGCCTCGCCACCAGTCGAATGCTTCCGCCGCCTGCTCCACCAGCATGCCGACACCGTCCGCGACACCCAGCACGCCCGCATTGCGCGCGAGTCTCAGGAAGGGCGTCAATCGCTTGCCATAGGCGAGTTCGTAAGCCGTGCCTGAAGGACTGAAAACGCTCGGTGGGACAGGAGGCAGATCGCCGGTAAGACTGGCCGACGTCGCGTTGACCACCAGGTCGAACTGTCCCATCGCCTCGAGGTCGCCGTACCCGCAAGCGGCCAGCGGACCGCTCGTAGCGACTTGTTCGACCAGCGCCCGAACCTTGGCAATGTCCCGGTTAGCGACGACCAGTTCAGCAGGTCGCGCGGCAAGGAATGGCAGCAATGCACCACGCACCGCCCCACCGGCGCCGAGGATCAGCACGCGCCTGCCGGCCATCGGCAGGTTCAGGTTGACCTCGATGTCGCGCACCAGACCAACACCGTCAAAATTCTCAGCGACGATCCGGCCGTCGTTGAAGCTCAGCGCATTGGCGGCACCGGCCAGTGCCGCGCGTTCGCTGCGTTCGTCGGCCATCGCGAACGCCTTCAGCTTGAACGGCGCGGTCACGTTCATGCCTTTGCCGCCCGCTGCGATGAACGCGCGCACGGTCGCGGCGAACGCGTCCTGCGGCTCCAACGGTCCTTCAATTGCCGTATAAGACATGTCCTGCCGTGTCTCCTGCGCGAAGAGACCGTGGATCAGTGGGGATTTCGTATGGCCGATCGGGTTGCCGATCACCGCGTACTGGTCAGTCATCATGGCCTCACTTTTGAATACAGCACACCTTCAGTCTGCATCGCGTCGATCTCGGCAGCGCCGAAACCCAGCGATTGCGCCACTTCGGCGTTGTGCTGACCGAGATCGGGAGCGACCTCGCGGATCGTCGTGTCGCAGTCGGAGAAGCGGAACGGCAGGTTCGGCAGGCGCAACTTGCCGTAGCGCGGGTGCTCCTGCTCGACCACCATGCCGCGCGCCACGATCTGCGGATCGACAAGCACTTCGTCGATGCGCTGCACCTTCGCACAAGGCACATCGATGCCATCCAACAGCTCGAGCACCTGCGCGACCGGTCGGCTTGCCACCCAGGGCTTCACGACGGACAGAATGTCCAACCGGTTCGCGTTGCGTCCCGCGAGGGTGTGATAGCGCGTGTCAGTGCCGAAACCGGCCGGTCCTTCATGCGACTCGATCAGGGCGGCGAAGCGCTTCCACGCGTCGTCCACCTGGGCCGCGATGACGAGGTCGCCGTCGGCGGCACGAAACACGCCATAGAGTGTCGACGTGGGCATGTCGTGACCGGTCTGCTCGGGCACGGTGCCTTGCATCGTGTAGCACTGCACGGCGTACTCGTGCATCGACACCAGCGTGTCGTACAGCGCCATGTCGATGTGCTGGCCGCGGCCGCTCTTCACGCGACCGAGCAGCGCCGCATTGATCGCCGCCACCGCGTGAATACCGGTGTACATGTCGCCGAGCGAAATGCGCATCAGCGGGGGCGGCTCGCCGGGAGTGCCGATCATCTGCATGATGCCGCTCTTCGCTTCGGCAATCAGACCGAAACCGGCGCGATGCGCGTCAGGTCCCGTATGGCCGTAGGCCGAAATTGAGCAGTAGACCAGTTTCGGATTGCGCGCGGACAGTTCGTCATAACCAAGCCCGAGTTTGTTCAGCGCACCCGGCCGATAGTTCTCGACGAACACATCCGCCGAATCGCACAGCCGCTGCATGAACTCCTTCCCACGCGGGTCGCGCATGTTGACGCTGACACCACGCTTGCCCATGTTGAGCTGCAGAAAATAGCCGCTCTGTTCGTCGTCGAGCACCGTGGCGTGCTGACGACCCGCATCGCCGCTGCTGGGACGCTCGACCTTGATGACTTCGGCGCCGAGCGCCGCGAGACAACGCCCAACATACGGACCGGCCAGAAAATGGCTGTAGTCGACGACGCGAATACCTTCGAGAGGACGTGCTTGCATCAGAATGCTCCCGGTCGGCGCGGCACCATCAGACGATGCTCGCCATGCTGGACGACTTGGCCGTCCTGATTGATCAGCTCTGACGGCAGCACCACGATGCCCCAGTCGGGACGGCTCTTGCTCGCGCGCATCGTGCCGACGCGGAACTTGACGTGCAGCACGTCGTTGACCTTGATGGGCAAGTTGAAGTCCCACGTCCAGCCGAGCGACATGCCCGGCAGGAAGCGGTAGTCGCTCTGGGTCTTGAGCCCATCGGCGATAGACAGGCCAAACAGACCGTGTGCAACGATCGAACCGAAGTGGCTCGCGTTCGCGTATTCCTCGTCCACATGAACCGGTGTGTGATCGCCTGTCAGGTCTGCGTAGGCCAGAATGCGTTCCTTCGTTACCGTGTAGTTCGGGCTCACGCACTCGTCGCCCTCGCGGGCATCGTCCCAATATTTATCGACGATCGTCATCTCAAACCTCCGAGCGTGGATTGATGTCCAGTGCCCGCGCCACGCACGATGCGGGCTTTGCCTGGATCAGTTCGACGGCGAGGCCGTCCGGGAGGCGCAACCAGTTGCGTCCCTGCGGCATTTCGCTGACGTCATACTTTTGCGCGGCAGCCAGCGCGGCCTCCAGGTCTTCACACATCACGCCCAGGTGCCCGAGGCGACCTTCAGGCGCGTCATGCTGGGGGTTATGGATGAACTGCAAACCGCCGAGCGTCCAGTACTGTCGTGGTTCCTCGACGGTGCCGTCGACCTCGCGCATCGTCATGCCGAGAACGTCTTCGAAAAAGCGGATGTGCCAGTGGATGTCCTTCACCCAGATGGCGACATGCTCCAGATAAGCCTTGCTGCCGTTCATGCGGTTGTCTCCCTGTGTTGTCGGTCGGCCATCGCGCGCTCGATGCCCTTGATGCACGCGACCAGCGTCGCGTTGACGGGCGTCGGCACGCCGTGCCGTTGTCCCCAGCGCACGACCGCGCCGTTGATAAAGTCGATTTCGGTGATGGAGCCTTTTTCGAGGCTTTGCAGCATCGAGGTCTTGAAGGCTGACGAAAGTCCTTCGCCTGCCAGGTTCCACGGGCGTTCAGGATCGGTTGTCGAGAGCGTGACACCCGCGGCGTGGGCGACCGCGATCGCTTCGGCGACCGCCGCGAGCGCGGCCGCTTTCAGAAGCGGTTCGTCGTAAAGCTGGCCGTAGGTCAGGCCCGTGGCGCCCGTCAGCGCGCCGGTTGCGACATTGACCAGCAGCTTGTCCCACATCGTGCCGACGATGTTGTCGCTGACGGTGGTGGCCAGTCCGGCGGCATTGAAGGTTTCGGCGATCGCCGTCACGCGGGAGGTTATCCGGCCATCGAGTTCGCCGATATAGGTCATCTTGCCAGCGACGCCTGACTCGATGTGCCCTGGATTGCGCATCACGCCGCCGACGTACGTCTTGCCGGCCAGTACGCGCTCGCGCCCGACGATGTCGGCGAGCACATCTTCGTGCCCAAGGCCATTCTGCAGCGACAGGACCAGCGTGTCGGGTCCGATCAGGTCCAGCGCGCCGCGCATCGCTGCATCGGTATGAAATGACTTGACCAGCACGACCACCAGATCGGCGGCGCCGGCTTCGGCGGCACGCGTCGTCGCGTTTACCTTCACACGACGCGAGCCATTCGCGTCGTCCACGCACAGACCATCACGCCGCATGGCCTCCACATGTGCCACCGAGCGGTTCAGCAGCCAGACTTCGTTGCCGCCTTCGGTCAGCGCCGCGCCGATGGCACAGCCCAGAGCACCCGCACCTAAAATCGCAATCTTCACTGCCGTCTCCTTGATCTGGAGACCAAGATACGATTGGGCACTCATGTCCGCAATGCAATGGATACAATGACGTCATTGCACCAGACAATATTGCTATGAACCCGGCAGAACTCCCCGATCTGAAGCTGCTGCAGCTCTTCGATCTTCTCTACGATGTCCGCAGCGTCACGCGCGTCGCGGAGCAGCTCGGGCAGAGTCAGCCGACGGTCAGCATCTGGCTCGGGCGTTTGCGGGAGCATCTGCAAGATCCGCTGTTCATACGTACGCCTGGCGGCATGGCGCCGACGCCGCAAGCCGATGCGCTGATCGGTCCGTGCCGGGAGATTCTCGAATCACTGCGGCGCTTCGCTGCGTGGGAGATTGCATTCGACCCCACCACCGCAAAGCGGCGGTTCCGCATCTGCATGACCGACGCGAGCCACATCACGCTGCTTCCGCGCATGCTGGCGCACGTGCGCGCGCAGGCGCCCGGGATCCGCCTCGAAGCGGCCAGAATCGACGGCAATACCGAGCGCGCGCTGGAATCAGGTGAGGCAGACCTTGCGATCGGTCACGTGCCCTGGCTCGGCGGCGGCATTTACCAGCAGCAGTTGTACACGCAGGACTGGGTGTGTCTGATGAATAAGCATCATCCGCGCGGGCGCGGAAAGCTCGGGCTCAAGCAGTACCGCGCGGAAGGCCACGTCGCCATCTCGGCAGGGACCGGGGCGCAACTGCTGGAGCAGGCGCTTGTGCGCGAACACGTTGAGCGGGACGTCGTGCTCGAGCTACCGGGTTTTCTCGGGCTCGGGGCCATCATCAAGAGCACCGACCTGATTGCCACGCTGCCGCGGCATATCGGCGAGACGCTGGCGAAGGTGAATGACCTGTCGGTGCATCCGTGTCCGATACCGGTAGCGGGATTTGCGGTGCGGCAGCACTGGCACGCCCGCTATCACCACGAAGCGGGAAATCGCTGGCTGCGCGATCTGGTCGCTCAGCTTTTCAGCAGTCTGCGCTGACGTTTCACGCGACGTCGACCATCTGATCGTCAGTTCTATCCCCGGGAACGGCCGTTCAGTTGACGTAGCATCGAATGGCCGCAGAGGGTGGCTCAGCGACATCCACAGAAATCCGCGAACAAAAAAAAGGCCCTCACGGGCCTCTCGTCGACGAAGCGGCAGCCGCTTACCGCGTCAACTCGGTAAAACCATCCAGCAACCGGTCGACATCGGCCGCTTCGATCGCGCCCATCGTCGAGATGCGGAACAGCTCCTTCGACAGCCCGCCTTGCCCCGCATAAATCACGAAGCCGCGAGCCTTCAGGCCGTCGTGCAGCGTCTCGTACGTGACGCCCTGAGGCAGCCGGTACGCGCGCAGCACGACCGACGACGCACCTTCAGGCAGCACCAGCGGCATTCCGCGCGCGGCGAGGCCGGCCTGTGCCCGGTCGGCGAGCGCCTTGTAACGCGCATGGCGCGCGCGCCAGCCGCCGGCTTCGTCGAACTCGCGCAGCGCCTCGACGAGCGCGTAATACGCGTGCACCGACGGCGTGAACGGCGTGTTGCGCTGGTCCTGCAGCTTCGCGAGACGGCCGAGGTCGAGGTAGTACGTGCGGCTCGCCGCCTTCGCGAGCGCGCTGCGGCGCACGATCACGAACGCCGCGCCCGGCACGCCGTGCAGGCACTTGTTCGCGGTCGCGGCAACCGCGTCGATGTCGCCGCCGGCGAAGTCGATCGCTTCCGCGCCGAAGCTGCTGACGCCGTCGACGAGCAGCCTCACGCCGCGCGAACGGCAGACTTCGGCGATCGCGCCGAGGTCGTTCAGGCGGCCCGTCGTCGTTTCGTGATGGATCACCGCGACGTGCGAGTAGCCGCCCGCGTCGAGGCGCGCGGCGATCTGCGCGAGATCGGGCGCCTGCATCCATTCATGCTTCAGCACGTCGTGCGCGATCCCGTACCGCGTCGCGATCTGCGCGATCCGCTCGCCGTACACGCCGTTCTCGATCACGAGCAGCTTGCCGTCCTGCGGCACGAGCGCCGCGATCATGCTCTCGACGGCGGCCGTGCCCGAGCCCGTCATCAGCACGGCCGCCCATTCGGCCGGATCGAGTTCGTAGGCGGCGACGAGGCGCGCACGGGCTTCGTCCTGCAGATCGAAGAATTCGCTTTCGCGATGGCACAGGTCGGGTTGCAGCAGGCTGCGGCGCACGCGTTCGCTCAGCGTTACCGGGCCGGGGTTCAGCAGCAGCATCAAAGGGCTCCTTCAGCGTGGGCTTCGGCCTGCGCGGCGCCGATATGCCGCATCAGACGGGTCTTGACCTCGACCGGCGTGACGGTCGGGCGGGGCAGGCCGTCGGGCACGCCGGTGCGGATCGCAACGCGCACGAACTGTGCCCCGTCGCCCGGCGCAGCCAGCGTTGCATCGAGCACGTCGAGCGTGTCGCCTTCGACCGCCGACGCATAGCCGCATGCGGCCGCGACGCCCGCGAACGATACATGCTGAGACACGGTCGCCTGGCCGCCCGTCGATTCGTGCGCGCCGTTGTCGAGCAGCACGTGCGTGAGGTTGGCCGGGCCGTAGGTGCCGAGCGTCGCGAACACGCCCATCCGCATCAGCGCAGCGCCGTCGCCGTCGACGGCCACCACGCGCAGGTCGGGGCGCGCGAGCGCGAGGCCGAGCGCGAGCGGCGTCACGCAGCCCATCGAGCCGACCATGTACAGCTGGTTCGGGCGATCGTCGATGGCGTAGAGTTCGCGGCCGCAGAAACCGGTCGACGCGAGCACGACGGTCGAATCGACCGGCGTGTGCGCGATCACGCGCTGCAGCGCGTCGTGACGGGTCGGCCATGCGTCGGCCGACACGGCGCGCGACGACGCTTGCGCGGCGACATGCGCGCGCGGCTTCGCCGCCGGGTTCGCCTTCAGTTCATACGGCGCGACGCTGCCTTTCTGCATCACGAGCGCGTACGGGCGGCCCGTCGCGTCCATGTGCGCGATCGCGCGATCGAGCGCCGGGCCGACCTGTTCGGGGTCGGTCGGGAACGTCTCCCACGGGATCTCCATCGTGTCCAGCATCGCGGGCGTGATCGGGCCCATCAGCGCGTGCTGCGGCTCGTCGGCGACGCCCGGCTGGCCGCGCCACGTGACGATCAGCAGTTGCGGCAGGCGGAACGTCCAGGTCAGCGACGTCAGCGGGCTCACCGCGTTGCCGAGCCCCGAGTTCTGCATCATCGAGATTCCGCGCTTGCCGCCGAGCGTCGCGCCCGCGATCAGCGCGACCGCGTCGCCTTCGTTCGCGGCCGACACGTAGTGCAGCGTCGGGTCCTGCAGCACGTAGTTGATGAACGGCGTCAGGTACGAGCAGGGCACGCCCGCGTACCAGTCGAAGCCGCGTTCGCGCGCGGCCTCGACGAACTGGGCCGCTTCGATCATTGCGCGCCCCCGTTGCCCGCGCCCGGTTCGGACAGCGGCGTCTGGCCGTGCGCGAAGTCGCCCGCGCGGCGGAAGTCTTCGAGATCGTTGACGCCGCGCCAGTGGCCGTGCACGTACTGCACCTCGATCTTCTCGCCGGCGGCGATCAGTTCGTTGAGGAGCATCGGGATGTCGAGCGTGTCGAAATCGTCGCGCGCCTGCAGCGTCGCGAGCATCGCCTTCAGGCGATCGACGCCGGCGCCGCGCACGTTCAGCAGGCCGATCCAGCGGCCGTGCGGCGTGCCTGTGGCGACGTCGCTCGATACACGTTGCAGATACGTCTTCTGGCCGAACAGGCCGCGATCGTCCGCCGCCGAGCAGAGCGCGAAGTCGCGCACGCTCTGGTTGGTCGGCTCCGTCAGCGACGAATCGACGACGACGCTGAATTCGGCCTCGCTCTCCGCGAGGTCGCGCAGGATGTAGCTGCGGAACAGCAGGTCGCCGTACGAGATCACGGTGTCGCCCGTCAGGCGTTCCGCCGCGCACGCGAGCGACGCGAGTTCGCCCGTCTGCGCATGGCGCTCGTTGACGACGAGCTTGATGCCCGACGTGTCGATCGCGTCGGCGCGATAGCCGCCGACCACGGTGATGTCGTTCACGCCTTGCTTCTTGAAGCCGTCGACGAGCCAGCGCAGCAGCGGCTTGCCGGCGACCGGCAGCATGACCTTGGGTTTGTCTTCGGTGACGGCTTCGAGCCCCTTGCCGCGGCTCGCGGCGAGCACGACCGCCGCATTCGACGCGCGCGACGACGACGACAGGTAGATGCGCTCGGCCGCCGAATATTCGTCGGCGTCCTGCAGGCGGAAGATCTCGTTGACCGACGCGACGCGATCCTCGACGTTGATCAGCGTTTCGTTCTCGTGGATCTCGCGCGCGACGGCCTGCATCGCGGAAGCCGATGCGCGGATCAGGTGGTTCGCCCAGATCACGGTGCTGATGCCGGCCTGGCGGAACACGTCGGTCGGCGTGCTGTAGTACTTGGTCGGCACGATCACGAGCGGCGCCTTGCCGCTCCATTCGCGCGCGAACTGCAGGATCTCGTCCGGGCGCGACAGCTTGCTGTGGATCAGGATCGCGTCGGCGCCGGCTTCCGCATACGCGTTCGCGCGGCGCAGTGCCTCGTCCATCCCCCAGCCCGCGATCAGTGCCTCGACGCGCGCGACGATCGAGAAGTCCGGATCGGTCTGCGAATCCTTGCCGGCCTTGATCTTGCCGCAGAACTCGTCGATCTCGGCGAGCGGCTGGCGCTCGCCGTCGATGAAGCTGTTCGTCTTCGGGAATTGCTTGTCCTCGATGCAGACGCCGGCGATGCCGCGCTGTTCGAGCTTCTTCACGAGGCGGCGCACGTTGTTGAAGTTGCCGTAGCCGGTGTCGCCGTCGAGCAGGATCGGCAGGTCGCTCGCGTCGGCCATGAACTCGAGCACGTCGACGACCTGCGTCCAGCTGGCCTCGTTGTTGTCGCGCACGCCGAACTGCGCGGAGATCGCGAGGCCCGATGCCCAGATCCCCTTGAAGCCGGCCTCGCGGACGATCCGCGCGGACAGGCCGTTGTGCGCTTCCATCAGGAATTCGAGGTCGCTGCTGACGAGCATGCGGCGCAGGCGCGCGCTGCGCGATTCGGTGAAGTTGGGTTCGCGTGCGTTCATCGTGCGGCTCCTGCGGTGGTGCGTTGAATCAGGGGAAGGATTTCTTGGGTGGCGCGTGCAACGTCGTTCGGGAAGTCGATCTCGATCCACGGCGAGCCGGTGACGTCGGCGACGTCGAACGAATGGCCGCCTTCGAGCAGCAGGTCGCGCACGGCTTCTTCGTGCGGCATGTTCGAGCGGCAGCTGTCGACGTAACCCGCGACGATCGCCGCGAGGCGGCGCGCGGTGCCTTCGGTGAAGCGGAAGAAGCCGACCGATTCGCCGATCGTGTCGTAGTCGAGGTCGACCGCGAGCTGCTTGCGCAGCTCGACCGGCACGCCGTTCTTCACGCACAGCTTGACGGGTTCGTCGCCGGCCTCGAAGTCGCGGTCGATCAGCAGGCGATCGACCGCCTTGTCGGGATCGGCCACCAGCGCGTGCAGGATGCTCTCGTCATACAGCACGTCGGCGTCCATCAGCAGCACGTCGCCGCCGCGCGTCATCGCATCGGCGACGGTATGCACGGTCAGCACGCTGCCGAGGTCGTAGCGCTCGTTCAGCACGATCTCGGCCTGGCGGCCGAGGCGCTTCAATTCCTGCTCGACCTTCCCGGCCTGGAAGCCGAGCCCGAGCACGATCTCGTCGACGCCGGCGGCATCGAGCACACGCAGATGGCGCTCGAGCAGCGAAACGTCGTCGAAGCGCAGCAGGCACTTCGGGAACTGCGCCTCGGGCGGTTGTTGCAGGCGCAAGCCGAGGCCTGCCGCAAGAATGATGGCTCGCATGGGTTCTCCAACCAAAAAGCCGGCGGATCTGAACGATCAGTCGGCGAGCGGCTGCGGCGCATGGCGCCGCTGCCAGTTTCTTTCACTGAAATGCAGATAGAGCAGGCCGGGCAGGCCGAGCGCGAGTTCGCGCGCGCGCTTTGCGAGCGACAGCGCGAGCGCCGCGTCGGGCGGCAGTCCGACCAGCGGCGCGAGCAGCAGGTAACCGCCTTCCTGCGCGCCGAGCGAGCCCGGGATCGCGAAGGCCGCGCCGCGGATCGCCTGGCCGACGCTTTCGAGCAGCAGCGCGTCGAGCCAGCTCACCGGGTGCCCGAGGAAGTGCAGCGCGAGCCACACTTCCGCGGTGCCGACGATCCAGCCTGCGAGGCTCAATGCGAAGGTCTTCGCGACCCTCGCACGATCGCGGTACAGCGCACCGACCGCGTCGTCGATCGCGTCGGCGCGGGTCGCGAGCGACGACCAGTCGCGCGGGCCCAGCAGCTTCGACGCGAGGCGCAGGCCGCGGCCGAACAGCCCGCGCCGCTGCGCCACGTAGAACAGCGCCGCGAGCGCGCCGAGCACGCCGGTGGCGATCAGCGCGGGCGTGCGCAGGTGCGCGACCGACTCGTGCGTCGCATACAGGCTGAACGCGGCGATGCCGATCAGCGCGAACGCCATCTGCGCGAGCGCCTGCATCGTCGTGCCGACGGTGACGGCGGCCGCCGCGTCGGCCATCCGCGTGCCGCGCTGCGCGAGGTGGCGCACCATCAGCACGGGGCCGCCGATCTGCCCGGCGGGCAGCAGGCTGTTGACCGATTCGCCGACCCAGCGCGCGCGCAGCGCGTTGCCGAGCTCGGCGCCCGGCTGGCCGCGGCGGAACATCACGGAGATCGCGATCGCGTCGATCACGAGCGGCACGACGTGGAACGCCGCGACGAGCGCGAGGCCCCAGCCGGCCGCGAGGAACGTCGACGCGACCGCGCCGACGCCCTGCCATGCAAGGAGTGCGACGAAGAGTGCGGTCCCGAGGGACAGCAGGATCAGGCCGGCGCGTGTCATGACCCGGCCGTGCGTCGCGTGGCCAGTTGCTTGAACACCTGGCGGAAACCGAAATACGCGATCGCGTCCTTCATGTTCGAGATGAAGCGCTTCCACGGCCGCATACCGGGGTTCGTCACGTATTCGAAAGTCAGCGACACGCGCATCTCGTTCTGGCCGAGCGGCGTGATGCGGTGGCGCAGCTTGTCGCCGTCGAACAGCACGATGCCGCCGTCGGCGATCTGCACGGAGCCCGGTTCGTCGGGCACGTCCGGGTTGCGCGTGTGCAGTTCGTAGTCGAGCCGGCACGACGATTCGTCGATCACGCCGATCAGCAGCGTGTAGCGGCGGCCGTCGTAATACGACGTGTCGTAGTGCCAGCCGATGTGGTCGCCGGGCTTCGTGTAGTAATACAGCGCGTACGCGTGCGGATCGTCGTCCGGCGACAGCATCAGCTTGTCGCCCGTGAGCTTCTCGAGAAAGCCGATCAGCGCCTTCGAACGATATAGCTCGGCGATGTACGGCGCCTGCTCGTCGATCGTGTGGCGGCTCACGCTGCCGCCCTGCTTGTGGCCGGGCAGGTAATTGCGGTTCAGGCCGGCCTGCATCGCGCGGGCGGCGGCCGCGAGCTTCGCGTGCGCGTCGGCCGGCAGGAAGGCGTCGAGGTACAGGAACGACCCCTGGCGCGTGTAGTCGCCACGGAGGCGGTCGAGGTCGAGACGGCCGACGCAGTCGGCCACGGTGCGATCGGGGTCGGACGCGGCCGCGCGCACAGGCGCGGGGCGTGCCGGGCTCAGCACGGAGTCGTCGCGCGTGCTCGGAGTCATTTGGAAGCCTGGATTTCGGTTGAATTCTGCGGGAGGTTGCCGCGCCGGACGATGCGCCACCAGTCGATCACGACCCAGGCGGCAAACAGCGGGGCGCCGATCGACGCCGCGAGCAGGAACGGCTCGACGCCGTCGACGAGCGTCACGATCGGCAGCAGGTACAGCACGTCTTCGGTTTCGAAGCCGCCGGCGAATGCCTGTTTGGTGCCGGCCTTGCCGGCGATCGATTCGATCCGCATGCGCAGGAAGAAGATCAGCGCGACGGCCGCGCCGGCCACCGCGCCGAGCAGCACCGGCGGCGCGGCCATCTGGCCGCCCTGGGCGACGATGCCGAGGCCCATGCTGACGAACAGCGCGATCGTCACGAGCGCATCGGCCGCGAGGTCGTAAAAGTGACCGATCTTGCTGGACTTGCCGCTGATGCGCGCGAGCTCGCCGTCGGTGTGGTCGACGAAGTTCGACAGCACGATCAGGAACGCGCCTGCGTTGCTCCAGCCGAAGCCGCCGTGCGCGAGGCACCAGGCGCCGGCGAGGCCGATCAGCAGACGAAGGGTGGTGAGGTGATTCGGGGTGACCGGCGTATCGACAAGCGGTCGGACGAGCGAGCGCGCGAGCCGCGCATCCCAGGTGCGTGGCAGGGGGGGCTCGGATCGTGTGGCGGTTTTTCTTTGGTCCATCGGCGAAATATATACGGAATTGTAATTTGTTGCTTTTTATTCGATCAATGTCCTGACATACGGGAGTGTTACCGCGTCTAGCGGGGCGCGGCCGGTCGAAAAACGGGCGTGCGAAAGGGGTGTGCAAACGGCGCACAAACGCGGCGGCCGGGCCCGTATTCCAGTGTGGTTCGCTTCGCGCGGCTGTCAAGGACGGACGGGCCTCGAAGGCCGGTGCGGCGGCGCTTTTCGCGCATGCCGGCGGACGGCGCGCGGCGCGTGCGACCTTGACATGCGTCAGGCTCGGAAAAGGTGCATCGGGCGACAATTGGCCGCGCTGCATACGTATCGGCAATTGCCGATCGATGCGCAGAAAATTGCAATCGAAATCCGGCGTTTGATTCGCGAGGGTTGTCGATCGGCGACCGGTCATTCGTCCCGATGCTTTCGTGCACCTTTCGCGTGCATCCGGTTCATTGGGATCGCCTGTCACAGAACGGTCGTTCGATACCCGGCAAATCCGGCAAGGATCTTTTGCATCCGGCGGACATTTCGCGGCGGTCGCCTCTGCGATACTCCGACCGTGCCTGTGGTGCCGGCCGCTCCTTGCGGCCCCAAGGGCTTCATGTCGCTCAGGAGCGCCCCCGCGACATCAACGACAGACCAAAGCGTCAGAAACCAGCCATGTCTTCATCACGCATCCTCGCTCCCGCCCTGCGTTCGCTCGTCCGCACCGCCGACGAAGCCGCCGCGCTGATCCGTCCCGGCATGACCGTCGCCATGAGCGGCTTCACCGGCTCGGGTTATCCGAAGGCCGTGCCGGCCGCGCTTGCCGCCCATATCGACGCGGCGCACGCGCGCGGCGAGGACTTCCGGATCAACGTGCTGACGGGCGCATCCACCGCGCCGGAACTCGACGGCGCGCTCGCCCGCACCAACGGCATCTCGATGCGGTTGCCGTACCAGTCCGACCCGACGCTGCGCGACAAGATCAACAGCGGCGAAGTCGACTACCAGGACGTCCACCTGAGTCACGTCGCGCAATACGCATGGTTCGGGCTGTACGGCGATCTCGACGTCGCGATCGTCGAAGTCGCGGGCATCCGCGAGGACGGGCTGCTGATTCCGTCCGCATCGATCGGCAACAACAAGACGTGGCTCGAACGCGCGAAGCACGTGATCCTCGAGGTCAACTCGCGCCAGCCGCTCGGCCTCGACGGGATGCACGACATCTATTACGGCACCGCGCTGCCGCCGCATCGCAAGCCGATTCCGCTGACGAAGAGCGACGACCGGATCGGCGAGCCGTACCTGCGCTGCCCGGCCGACAAGATCGTCGCGATCGTCGAGACCGACGCGCCCGATCGCAGCAACGCGTTCTCCGCGCCGGACGAAACGTCGAAGCAGATCGCGCTGCAACTGATCGACTTCCTGCGCCACGAAGTCAAGCGCGGCCGCCTGCCGGAGAACCTGCTGCCGCTGCAGTCGGGCGTCGGCAACATCACGAACGCGGTGCTCGCGGAACTCAGCTCGGCCGGCTTCTCGAACCTGACCGCGTACACCGAAGTGATTCAGGACGCCATGCTCGACCTGCTCGACGACGGCACGCTGGGCTTCGCGTCGGCTACCGCGCTGTCGTTGAGCCCGGCCGCCGTGCAGCGCTTCGCAGACGAGATCGCGACGTTCCGCGAGAAGATCGTGCTGCGCCCGCAGGAGATCAGCAACCATCCGGAACTCGTGCGCCGCCTCGGCTGCATCGCGATGAACGGGATGATCGAGGCCGACATCTACGGCAACGTGAACTCGACGCACGTGATGGGCACGAAGATCCAGAACGGCATCGGCGGCTCGGGCGACTTCGCGCGCAACGGCTACCTGTCGTGCTTCATGTCGGCGAGTACCGCGAAGGGCGGCGCGATCTCGCGGATCGTGCCGATGGCGAGCCACGTCGACCATACCGAGCACGACGTCGCGGTGGTCGTCACCGAGCAGGGCCTCGCGGACCTGCGCGGCCTGTCGCCGAAGCAGCGCGCTCGCAAGATCATCGCGACCTGCGCTCACCCCGATTACCGGCCGATGCTCGAGGATTACTTCGAGCGTGCGTCGCGCGAAAGCTTCGGCAAGCACACGCCGCACCTGCTCGCCGAAGCGCTGTCGTGGCACGAGCGCTACGTGCGGACCGGGACGATGAAGGCCTGACGCAGCGCGAAGCCGAGCGCCGCGACGAGCGCCTCGATGCGGATTTCAACGCGGTCCGCGCTTGTCTTTACGGAGTCGGGCGACTATCTTGCAACTTCAAGTTCACTTGAGGTCAAGCATGAGCCGTCTGGACATTGCGGACGTCGCGCGGCGCACGGGGTTGCCCGCGTCGACGCTGCGCTACTACGAGGAAAAGGGGCTGATCGTCCCGACCGGCCGGCACGGGCTGCGGCGGCAATACGACGAGTCGGTGCTGGAGCGCCTGGCGCTGATCGCGCTCGGCCGCGAGGCCGGCTTTTCGCTCGACGACATCCTCGCGATGGTCGGCGCGGACGGCCGGCCCGCGATCGATCGCGCGAAGCTCGACGGCAAGGCCGACGAACTCGATCGCACGATTCGCCGTCTCGGCGCCGTGCGCGATGCGCTGCGGCATGCGGCCGTGTGTCCGGCGCAGAACCATCTCGAATGCCCGTCGTTCCGGAAGCTGCTGCGCATTGCCGCGCATCGTCATCCGGCGCGCCGCACGAAGGCGGACGGCGCGTAAGCGGTTGGCCGGCGCGATGCGGCATTCGACGTCAGCGAAGCTGCCGACGCATGACTCATCCCGCGTAATACACGCGGCACTCCATCTCGCGCCCGCGCACGATGCGCTTGCCGACGAGCGAGCCGAACGTTTCGGTGAAGACGGTGCGCTGGTGTTCGCGCTGCACGGCATCGTAGAAGTAGAGCGAAACCCAGTCCATCGTGTGGCCGGATTCCGGCGTGCGCGCGGCGGCGTGCTGGCACAACGCCGTGAAATGCCAACCGCCTTTCGTCATGTGCATCACGGGCGGCGGCACATAGTCGTCCGCGTTCATGCGTCGGTGCACGAGCATCGGCAGCACGCCGGCGGCGGCTTTGTGGCGGTACTGGCGATCGATGTAGAGCAGCAGCTCGACGGGCGGCTCCGTGCCGGGGCCGGCGTCCTGGACGTGCCCCTGCCAGCGCCTGCGGCGGCTCAGCACGTCGTCGAGCGCGGTGCGGATGCCGACCGCGCGCCGTGGGCCGACGCCCGCGATCGTTTCGAGCTGGCCGTTGCGGGCCGCGCGTTCGAGCTCCTCGAGCGTGTCGATGTGCAGCGCGTCTTGAATGCGCAGCGCGAGCGCGTGGCCGATGCCCGGCACGGCCTCGAATGCGGATATCCGCTCGGTATCGCCGCGCAGCCGGTCGAGCTGGCGCCAGCGTCCCGTCACCAGCAGTTCGGCGATCGCTTGCGCGACGCCCGTGCCGATGTCGGGCAGCGCGCCCAGCGCGTCGACGCCACCGGCTTCGAACAAGGTGCGGATGTCGCGGTCGAGCGCATCGATCGTAGCGGCCGACGCGCGGTACGCAGCGACCCGGTACGGGTTCGCGCCCTGATCGGCGAGCCACTGCGCGGCCTCGCGCAGGCATGCCGCGATGTGCCGGTTTTCCTCGTACGTTTGGCTGGCGGTCGACTGCATGGCGAGGGACCCGGGGAAGCGCAAACGGAATGGACGCGGCGAGCGATGCGCCGGTCGGCTCTTGACCATTGTCGCGACACGCGACGAACAAAACTTGACGCACGTCAATGGCAAACGTAGCACAGGCGCGAAGCGCGCGGTCGTGCCGCATGTGGGCACGACCGTGCGTCGCGCTTACGCGTCGAGAAACGACTGCGCGTTCTCGGCCTCGGCGGCCGTGCGCAGCGCGGCGAGCGCACGTTTCTCGATCTGCCGCACGCGTTCGCGCGACATGCCGGCGTCCTGCGCGATTGCGTCGTACGTATCGGGCTCGGCGCCGCCGAGGCCGAACCGCCGGCGCAGCACGTCGGCCTCGGCCGGCGTGACCGACCGCAGCAGCGACGTCACGCATTCGCGCATGCGCGTGTCGGCCAGTTGCTCGAACGGGCTGGCCGACGCCTGGTCCTCGATCAGGTCCACGAGGCCGGTGTCCGCGTCGGGCAGCGGCGTGTCGAGCGAGACGGGCTCGGCGGGCAGCGCGAGCACCGCGCGCACCTTGTCCTCGTCGAGCCCGGTTTCGGCCGCGAGTTCGGCAGGCGTCGCCTGGCGGCCGGTGCGCTGGCGAAAGCGCAGCGCATGCCGCCGTACACGCTGGTACTGGTCGCCGACGTGCACCGGCACGCGGATCGTGCGCGACCGATCCGCGACCGCGCGCGCGACCGCCTGGCGGATCCACCAGGTCGCATAGGTCGAGAACTTGAACCCGCGCCGGTATTCGAATTTCTCGATCGCGCGCATCAGGCCGAGGCAGCCGTCCTGCACGAGATCGGACAGGTCGATGCCGCGGTTCATGTACTTGCGCGCGATCGACAGCACGAGCCGCAGGTTCGCCTCGAGCATCGCGCGGGTCGCGCCGTGCACTTTCTGCTGGCCGTCGGTCAGCGCTGCCGCGAGGGCACGCCGGGCGACCGCGTCGAAGCGGGCGGCTTCGCCCGCTGCGGCGTCGTGCGGGGCTGCCGCGAGCGCGCGCACGACGCGGCTTGCGTCGTCGACGGCCGGCGCGACCCACGCGATCGTGCCGAGCAGCGCGGCCACGCGGTTGCGCGCGTCGCGGTATTCGGCCGAACGGCAGCCGTGCGCAAGCAATGCGCCGCGCAGCGCTGACACGGCTGCCTGCAGCGCGTCGTAGCTGGCGGGCATGGGCATGGGCATGGGCGTGTCGCCGTCGTCGTCATCGGGCGATCCGGTTGCGCCGGCGGCACCCACCGTTGCACGGTGACGCGCAAGCAGCGCGTCGACCGCCGCCGGACAGCCGGCGAGCGCGTGCAGCACCTGGTGGCGGCCCGTCTCGATTTCACGGGCGAGCACGATTTCGCCTTCGCGCGTGAGCAGCGGTACTGCCTGCATGCGCCGCATGTAGAGCGCGAGCGGATCGGTCGATGCGCTCGTGCCGCGTGCGAGGTCGCCGAGCACGGCCCGGCCTTCGTCGAGCGTGTCGCGATCGACTTCGACAGGCGCCGTGCCGGCGAACGGCGCAGGCGCGGCCGGCTCGTCGAGCACGGCGATGCCGATGTCGGCGAGCGCGGCGCGCACGACGTCCAGCGCGTCGGGGCTGTCGCTTTCGGGCGGCAGCGCGTCGACGAGGTCGGCGTGCGTCAGATAACCCTGTTCGCCGGCGAGTGCCAGCAACTGGATGATCGGATCGAGCGGCGTGTCCGCCCGGGGAGTGGGGCGTGGCGTAGTCATGTCGATGGCGGCGTGAGCCGCGCTCCTGTCGGGGCGGGCCGAAGTCCGCCGGTTCTCGGCTGCCGGGTGTCCGCGAACGCCCGTCCGCGCCGGTCAGCCTGACATCGTTCAAGTTGAGGGCATTTGCGCCAACTTCAACGCGGGCGCGGCAGAACGGGCAGCATGCGGCATGCCCGCAGGACCGCCCGGCGCAGGAAACAAAAAGTAACCGATCATACCCGCGGAAATCTGCAGGGGACGTAAGCTAGAGTCAGGCGCGCGCCCGGCGGCGGCGCGCGGATTATGCCGGAGCACGAGATGAACCCGATTCCCGCCGCGAGGCCCGCCGTCATCGCGCTGGCCGCGCTGACGCTCGGCGGCTGCTACTACACGAGCCCGTACGGGTATGCGCCTTATTACGCGCCGGCGCCCGCCACGGTAACACAGCGCGAGATCCCGGTTGCACCTGCCGCGCCCGGCGCGGCCCTTTCGCCGGCCCCCGACACGCCGGCCGACGTCGTTGCGCCGGTGCCGGTGTATGTCGCGCCGGCCTATGTGCCGCCGCCGTATCCGTACTACTACCCCGCGTACTACCCGGGCTGGTACGGGCCGCCCGTCACGATCGGCTTCTGGGGCCGTTGGGGCGGCGGATACTGGGGCGGGCGCGGCGGGTACTGGCATCGTCCGTGGGGCGGCGGGCATTGGGGCGGCGGCCACTGGGGCGGCGGCCATCGGCACTGACGGGCGCGCGGCGGGGCCGCGCGGGAGAGCATCATGAGCAACACGATTGTCCGAAGTCTGTGCGTCGTCCTGCTTGGCCTCGCGGCCGCGCCGGGCGTCGCCGATGCGCAGAGCAGCGCCTACACGAACTCGCCGGCCGAGCTGTACGCCGGGCCGGCGCCCGATTATCCGGTGGTCGCGGAGATCCCGCCCGACACGGCGCTGGACGTATTCGGCTGCCTGAGCGACTACTCGTGGTGCGACGTCGCGCTGCCGGGCGTGCGCGGCTGGATCGATGCGCAGTTGCTCGAGTATCCGTACCAAGGCAACTACGTGCCGTTGCTCGAATACGGCGCGATCATCGGGGTCCCGGTGACCGGATTCGCGATCGGCGCGTACTGGGATCGTTATTATCGGCACCGCCCGTGGTACCACGACCGCGATCGTTGGGCGCATCGCGCGGAACCGCGGCTCGGCCCCGGCGGGTTCCCGCCGGGACAGGGCCGTCCGCAGCCGGGCGGGCCGATACAGGCCGCGCCGGGGCAGCATGATGCGCGGCCGTCGGCCACGCGCGGCGGCTGGAACGGTGCGAACCGCATGCCGGCGCCGGCGGCGCCTGCACCTGCACCGATGCAGGCCGCGCCGGGCGGCCCGGCGCCCGCGCCGCATGATGCGCAGCCGTCGGCCACGCGCGGCGGCTGGAACGGAGCGAACCGCATGCCGGCGCCGGCGGCACCTGCGCCTGCGCCGATGCAGGCCGCGCCGGGCAATGCCCGGCCGGCGGGCCCGCCGCCGGCCGTATTGCGCCCGCCCCCCGCGCCGGGCGGTGAAGCCCGTCCGATGCCGCCTGTGCATCAGGGCGGCGGCGGTGGCGGTGGTTACGCGCGGCCGCAAGGCGGCGGAAACGGCGGCGGTAGCCACGGTGGTGGCGGAGGCGGTACCGACGAATACCGTCACTGACCGCGCCAGTTCCGCGATTTCTCCGCGCGCAGGACGAAAAAAAACCGCTCCGGAGAGCGGCTTCTGGATCAGGCGAGCGGGCGGCCGGGCGGTTGTGTGGCGCCGCAGCCCGAGCGGACTGTCCGTCGCTGGTTGCCCGTCGTCGGTAGGCCGCCCCGTCAGTCGTCGAGCAGCGACAGATCGCGCACCGCGCCCTTGTCGGCCGACATGACCAGCTTTGCGTACGCCTTCAGCGCCGCGGACACCTTGCGCGGACGCGGCTGCGCCGGTTTCCAGCCCTTCGCGTTCTGCTCTTCGCGGCGGCGCGCCAGTTCCTCGTCCGACACCAGCACGTCGATCGTGCGGTTCGGGATGTCGATGCGGATCCTGTCGCCGTCGCGCACGAGGCCGATCGCGCCGCCCGCTGCCGCTTCCGGCGAGCAGTGACCGATCGACAGGCCCGACGTGCCGCCCGAGAAGCGGCCGTCCGTCAGCAGCGCGCATGCCTTGCCGAGCCCCTTCGACTTGATGTAGCTGGTCGGGTAGAGCATTTCCTGCATGCCGGGGCCGCCCTTCGGGCCTTCGTAGCGCACGATCACCACGTCGCCCGCCTTGACCTTGTCGTTCAGGATGTTCTCGACCGCTTCGTCCTGCGATTCGGTGACGTGAGCCGAGCCTTCGAACACGAGGATGCTTTCGTCGACGCCGGCCGTCTTCACCACGCAGCCGTCGAGCGCGATGTTGCCCGTCAGCACGGCGAGGCCGCCTTCCTTCGAGAACGCATGCTCGTACGAGCGGATGCAGCCTTCGGCGCGGTCGAGGTCGAGGCTCGGCCAGCGCGTGTTCTGGCTGAACGCGACCTGCGTCGGGATGCCGGCCGGGCCGGCCAGGTAGAACGTGCGGACCGCGTCGTCCTGCGTGCGCACGATGTCCCACTGGTCCAGCGCATCCTTCAGCGTCGGCGCGTGGATGGTCGGCACGTCGGTGTGCAGCTTGCCGGCGCGCTCGAGCTCGCCGAGGATCGCCATGATGCCGCCTGCGCGGTGCACATCCTCGATGTGGTACTTGTTCGTGTTCGGCGCGACCTTGCACAGTTGCGGCACGGTGCGCGACAGGCGGTCGATGTCCTTCATCGTGAAGTCGATGCCGGCTTCCTGCGCGATCGCCAGCAGGTGCAGGATCGTGTTGGTCGAGCCGCCCATCGCGATGTCGAGCGTCATCGCGTTCTCGAACGCCTTGAAGCCGACCGAGCGCGGCAGTATGCGTTCGTCGTCCTGCTCGTAGTGCTGGCGCGTCAGTTCGACGATGCGGCGGCCGGCGCGCTTGAACAGCTGCTCGCGATCGGCGTGCGTGGCGACCACCGTGCCGTTGCCGGGCAGCGACAGGCCGAGCGCTTCGGTCAGGCAGTTCATCGAGTTCGCGGTGAACATGCCCGAGCACGAGCCGCAGGTCGGGCAGGCCGAGCGTTCGACTTCGGCGACGTCGGCGTCCGAATACGACTGGTCGGCCGCGATCACCATCGCGTCGACGAGGTCGAGCTTCTTCAGTTCGACGGTCTTGGTGACCGGGTTCGCGAGGCGCGTCTTGCCGGCTTCCATCGGGCCGCCCGACACGAAGATCACCGGAATGTTGAGGCGCATCGCGGCCATCAGCATCCCCGGCGTGATCTTGTCGCAGTTCGAGATGCACACCATCGCGTCCGCGCAGTGCGCGTTCACCATGTATTCGACCGAGTCGGCGATGATGTCGCGGCTCGGCAGCGAATAGAGCATGCCGTCGTGGCCCATCGCGATGCCGTCGTCGACCGCGATCGTGTTGAATTCCTTAGCGACGCCGCCGGCAGCCTCGATCTCGCGCGCGACGAGCTGGCCGAGATCCTTCAGGTGCACGTGCCCGGGCACGAACTGGGTGAACGAGTTGACGACCGCGATGATCGGCTTCGAGAAATCGTCGTCTTTCATGCCGGTGGCGCGCCACAGCGAGCGCGCACCTGCCATGTTGCGGCCGGCGGTGGAGGTTTTGGAACGGTAAGTGGGCATTGTGGTTGCTGAAGAAATATCGCGAAAAAGGGTGGAGGCACGGGAATAAAGGCCTCTCTCGCGCCCGTGCGAACAACCTCTTGAGCTGCGCCCTGGGCAAACCGGGCGATTATCCCACAGCCGCCGGGGGCGTGGCGCCCGCGGGGCCGGCGGCCGGCGCGTCCGGCGGGCGCAGCGCGGCGCGGAACGCGCGGGCGGTTGCGGGACGCCCGCGCGGCGGGTCCGGGAGGCGGCCGGATCGCACATTTATCGACGACGCATGTGCGCTGCCTCCGCACGCCGGCGTCAGTCAGTCGAGCAGCGTCAGGATCTCGTCGTAAAGCGCCTGCGGAATCCGCACGCCGTTCGCGATGCTGCGCGCGCGGGCGTCGAAGCGCCGTTGCGACGGCAGCCGCGCGCCCTGCGCGACGATCGACCCGAACATCCGCTCGCCGCGCGCGAGCCCCGCGTCGAGATCGTCGCCGAGGAACACCTTCGGATCGAACGCGATCACGAGCTCGCCGTGGCATGGCGTCGCGCCGACGCCTTCGTCGAAATCCATCGATTCCCGGCTCGTCATGTCGCCGATCAGCGCGCCGCCGAGCAATTCGACCATCGCCGCGAGCGCCGAGCCCTTGTGGCCGCCGAACGTGCGCATCGCGCCCTGCAGTGCGGCCTTCGGATCGGTGGTCGGCTGGCCGTCGGCGTCGATCGCCCAGTGCGGCGGAATCGCCTTGCCTTGCTTCGCGTGCAGCTCGATGTCGCCGCGCGCGATCGCGCTCGTCGCGAAATCGAACACGAACGGCTCGCCGCCCGGGCGCGGCCATGCGAACGCGATCGGGTTCGTGCCGAACACCGGTTCGCGGCCGCCTTCCGGCGCGACCCAGCTGTGGCTCGGGTTCATCGCGATGCCGACCAGCCCCTCGGCCGCGATCGCCTCGACCTCGGGCCACAGCGCGGAGAAGTGGTAGCAGTGGTTGATCGCCATCGCGGCGATCCCGTGCTGTTTCGCCATCTCGACGAGCACGGGCAGCCCGGTTTCGAAGCTCAGCAGCGAGAAGCCGCGATGCGCGTCGACCGCGACGATCGACGACGACAGCCGGCGCAGCGTCGGCACCGCTTGCGGATCGACCTTGCCCTTGCGCAGCGAACGCACACAGACGAGCAGCCGGTACACGCCGTGCGAATGGCATTCGTCGCGCTGGCCCTGCGTGATGACCTTGGCGATCGCCCGCGCATGCGCATCGGACATCCCGTTGTGCGTCAGCACGCGCAGCGCGAGCGCATGGACTTCGTCGAGCGACAGGACGACTTCGGCGGTTTGCTCAGCCATGGTTCACCTCGCGCGGCGCGGGCACGCCGTCGATGCGCTGCGGCACGTTCAGCGGATTGCCGTTGCGGATCGCTTCCGGCAACAGCGCGTCCGGCAGGTCCTGGTACGACACGGGGCGCAGGAAACGCTCGATCGCGCGTGCGCCGACGGACGTCGTGCGCGTGTCGGACGTCGCCGGGAACGGGCCGCCGTGCACCATCGCATGGCCGACCTCGACGCCGGTGCCGAAGCCGTTGACGAGAATGCGGCCGGCCTTGTGCTCGAGCGTCGGGCGCAGCGCGGCGAACAGCGACGCGTCGCCGTCGGCGAGATGCGCGGCGATCGTCAGCTGGCCTTCGAGCGACTTCAGCACGCGATGCAGCGTGTCGGCATCCGGGCAGCGCACGATCAGCGAAGCGGGGCCGAACACTTCCTCGCGCAGTTCGGTGTGCGCGATGAACGCGTCGGCCGACGTCGCGAACAGCGCCGCGCGGGCCTGATGGCGGCCGCCTTCGGCGCCTTCCGCGAGCAGCTTGACCGCATCGTGTCCGCGCAGCGCCGCGACGCCTTGTGTGTAGCTCGCGTGGATGTGCGGCGTCAGCATCGTCTGCGCGGCCGCCGCGCGCACGGCATCGGCCGCCGCGGCTTCGAACGCGCGCAGCGCGGGGCCGTCGACGGCGAGCACGAGGCCCGGGTTCGTGCAGAACTGGCCGGCGCCGAGCGTGAGCGACGCGACGAACTGCGGCGCGATGGTGTTGTGACGCGCGTCGAGCGCGGCGGGAAGCAGCAGCACCGGATTGATCGAGCTCATTTCCGCATAGACCGGAATCGGTTCGGGGCGCGCGGCCGCGATATGCATCAGCGCGACGCCGCCGCGGCGCGAGCCGGTGAAGCCGACCGCCTTGATGCGCGGATCGGCGACGAGCGCCTGGCCGATCTCGCGCGACGCGTCGAACAGCAGCGAGAACACGCCGGCCGGCATTCCGCATTCGCGTGCGGCCTGCTGGATCGCGCGGCCGACGAGTTCCGACGTGCCAGGATGCGCGGAATGCGCCTTGACGATCACCGGGCAGCCGGCCGCGAGCGCCGAGGCCGTATCGCCGCCGGCGACCGAGAACGCGAGCGGGAAATTCGACGCGCCGAACACGGCGACGGGCCCGACCGCGACGTTGCGCAGGCGCAGGTCGACGCGCGGCAGCGGCTTGCGCTCGGGGCGCGCCGGATCGATCCGCGCGTCGAGAAAACCGCCGTCGCGCACGAGCGACGCGAACAGCGCGAGCTGGCCGACCGTGCGGCCGCGTTCGCCTTCGACGCGTGCGCGCGGCAGGCCCGTTTCGGCGACGCAGCGCTCGATCAGGTCGTCGCCGAGCGCCATGATGTGCCGGCCGATCGCGTCGAGAAACGCGGCGCGCGCGTCGAGCGTCGTTTCGCGATACGTGTCGAACGCGTCGTCGGCGAGCGCGCAGGCCGTCTCCAGGTCGTGCAGGCTCGCGCCGCCGAAAGCGGGTTCGAGTGGCTCGCCGGTCGCGGCGGCGATCGCGTGGAGGGTGCCGTTCTGTCCGGCGACGGCGGACTGGCCGATCAGGAGCTGACCTGTGAGTTGCATGGTTTTCCTCGGAAAAGACAGGGGCCGGGCGTGGTGCGCCCGGCCGGAGTGATGGTGAGAAAGGGAACGGGTGCGTCAATCCTCGTCGTCGTCGAGCTGCAGCTTGTCGGAACGGACGCCGGTATTCGCGCCCCAGTAGTAGATGACGAGCGCGACAGCCGCGACGACGGCCGTGTCGTACGGATGCGCGAGCCGGCCGGTGCCGCCGAAGCCGCCGAGATACGACAGCACGATCATCGCCGCATAAAACGCGATCAGCCACGCGGACGAGCGCACCTGTTCGGCGAGGCTCAGGTGCGCGGTCGGCACCCAGCGGCGGCACGCGAGATAGATGACGAACATCGCGATCTGCAGGCCGAGCAGCCAGGACACCGTGCTCCAGCCCGACCAGTAGACGATCAGCGCGGCGATCACGAACGACGCGGGGCCGGTGATGCCGAACGCGCTCGCGCGGAACGGCCGCGGCAGGTCGGGCGCGGTGCGGCGCAGTGCGGCGACCGATACCGGCGCGACCGCGTAGCTCAGCACCAGCGCGGCCGACACGATGTTGATCAGCGCTTCCCACGACGGGAACGGCATCGTCCAGAAGATCGCGAGGCCGAACGTGAGCCACAGGCCCGCGCGCGGAATGCCCGACGCTTCGTCGACGCGCGTGAACACCTTGAAGAACGTGCCCGTCTTCGCCCAGCCGTAGACCACGCGCGGCGTCGCGTTCATGTAGATGTTGCCGCAGCCGCTCGGCGAGATCATCGCGTCGGCGACGACCATCACCGCGAGCCAGCCGACGCCGAGCGCGAGCGCGATGTCGCGGTACGGCAGCGTGAACGCCTTGCTGATGTCGTGCCAGCCGCCGGCGAGCATCGCGGTCGGGATGCTGCCGATGAACGCGAGCTGCAGCAGCACGTAGATCAGCGTCGACAGCAGGATCGACAGGATCAGTGCGATCGGGATCGTGCGCTGCGGATTGCGCACCTCGCTCGCGACCGACACGATCGGCGTGAGCCCGAGGTACGCGAAGATGATGCCGCCGGCGGACACGGCCATCTCGATGCCCGGCATGCCGAACGGCGCGAAGCCGTGCACGGTCAGGTTCGCGGGCTTGAAGAACGTGAACAGCACGCCGATCACCGCGAGCGGCACGATGAACTTGAAGATGCTGATGATGTTGTTCGCCTTCGCGAACGTCTTCACGCTCGAATAGTTCAGGTAAAAGAAGAAGCAGAGGAGTGCTGCCTGCACGAGCCAGCCGATCGTCGTCGGGTCGCTCGATCCTTCTACGGTCAGGCCAGGAAACCACGCGGCCGCGTACTGGCGCGCGGCGACGACTTCGATCGCGATCAGGCTCGAGAACGCGATCAGCGTGATGAAGCCCATCAGGTAGCCGAGCAGCGGGCCATGCGAGAACACCGGGTAGCGGACCACGCCGCCCGCGCGCGGCAGCGCGGCGCCGAGTTCGCAGTAGACGATGCCGAGCAGCAGCACCGCGAAGCCGCCGAGCAGCCACGAGAAGATGCCGGCCGGGCCCGCGATCGTCGACACGTGACTCGCGGCGAACAGCCACCCCGAACCGAAAATGGCGCCGAGACCGATGAACGTGAGATCGGTCAGCGACAACTGTTTCTTGAACTTGCCGTGACCCGCGTCGGGGTGCGCGGTACGGGAAAGCGGGACAGACGGGTGAGCGTTGCCTTGGCCTGGCATGGGCTTGTCTCCTGAGGGAATGGCGGTGCAGGCGTCGAGTGCGCCGCGCTCCGACGGAGCCGCGCGCACGCCTGCCGGCCGGCGTCGCCCGGTTCGAACGACCGGGGCGGGCCGCGGGCCGTTCACAAGCGGCGCACGCTGGCGCCGGGGCGAACGGGCCCGCAGGCCATGCCGGACCGGAGACGGCGGCGCGCAGGGCGGAAGGCCCGCGCCCCGCCGCAGGGGAAGTCGATCAGAGACCGACGTCGGGCAGCGCCGGGCGCGTTTCGAGCGCCTTCGCGACGATTGCCTTCACTTCCGCGAGCGTGTCGCCCTGCAGCGCGAGGCGCGGCGGACGCGTGATCGCGCTGCCGCGGCCGACCAGCTCTTCGCACAGCTTGATGCACTGCACGAGGTCGGGGCGCGCGTCGAGGTGCAGCAGCGGCATGAACCAGCGGTACAGCGCGAGGGCTTCGTCGAAGCGTTTCTGCTTCGCGAGGCGGAACAGCGTCTCGCCTTCCTTCGGGAACGCATTCGACATGCCCGACACCCAGCCTTCGGCGCCGACCGCGATGCTCTCGACCACGACGTCGTCGAGGCCCGCGAACAGCACGAAGCGATCGCCGACCGCGTTGCGCAGGTCGATGAAGCGGCGCGTGTCGCCCGACGAATCCTTGAAGCAGACGATGTTCTCGCAGTCCTGCAGCGCGATCAGCACGTCGGGCGTCACGTCGTTCTTGTAGATCGGCGGGTTGTTGTAGACCATCACCGGCAGGTCGGTGCTCGTCGCGACCGCGCGGAAGTGCGCGGCGGTTTCATGCGGCTTCGCCGAGTAGACCAGCGCGGGCATCACCATCACGCCGTCGACGCCGACGCGCTGCGCTTCGCGCACCGTGTTGCGCGCGAATTCGGTCGTGAATTCGGCGATGCCGGCGATCACCGGAATCTTGCCGCCGGCCGCGTCGCGCGCGGCCTCGATCACCTGCAGCTTCTCGCTCGTCGACAGCGACGTGTTTTCGCCGACCGTGCCGCAGACCACGAGGCCCGACACGCCGTCGTTCACCAGGTTCTTCACCACGCGGTGCGTGGCGTCGATGTCGAGGGAAAAGTCCGGCTTGAACTGGGTGCTGACGGCCGGGAAAACCCCGGTCCACTGAATGGCTTTGCGGCTCACTGAAATCTCCTACGTTCGTATCGGTCGGCCGACAGGTGTGTCGGTGTGGCAACCAGTATCGCCGCGCAAATGCCCATCACGCTTGAGTCGTATCGCGGAGCAAAATGACGAAATCGGCACAGCGGCCGGCAGGGGCGCGAAGGGCGCCTCGCACTATGCCGATTTCGTCGTCGTCCTCATCGAAAAGCCACAAGCGGACGGACGCGCGACGGAGGAAGCTATGCTCCTTTCCCCACTTCGGACGGCTCATGATGAAGCGCATCCAGATCATCGATTCGCACACGGGCGGCGAACCCACTCGGCTCGTCGTGTCCGGCTTTCCGTCGCTCGGCAGCGGCACGATGGCCGAGCGCCGCGACGTGCTCGCGCGCGAGCACGACCGTTACCGCACCGCGTGCATCCTCGAGCCGCGCGGCAGCGACGTGCTGGTCGGCGCGCTGCTGTGCGAACCCGTATCGCCCGACGCGGCGGCCGGCGTGATCTTCTTCAACAATAGCGGCTATCTCGGGATGTGCGGGCACGGCACGATCGGCGTCGTGCGCACGCTGCATCACATGGGGCGCATCCGGCCCGGCGTGCATCGGATCGAAACGCCTGTCGGCACCGTCGAGGCGACGCTGCACGACGACCTGTCGGTCAGCGTGCGCAACGTGCCCGCGTATCGCCACGCGAAGGGCGTCGCGGTCGATGTGCCGGGTTACGGCCTCGTGAACGGCGACATCGCGTGGGGCGGCAACTGGTTCTTCCTGATCAGCGACCACGGGCAGCGCGTCGCCGGCGACAACGTCGCGGCGCTCACCGCGTATGCGTCGGCGGTGCGCGAAGGGCTCGAACGCGCGGGCATCGCCGGTGCGAACGGCGGCGAGATCGACCATATCGAGCTGTTCGCCGACGATTCCGAGCACGACAGCCGCAGCTTCGTGCTGTGCCCGGGCCTCGCATACGACCGTTCGCCGTGCGGCACCGGCACGAGCGCGAAGCTCGCGTGCCTCGCGGCCGACGGCAAGCTCGCGCCGGGCGCCGTGTGGCGACAGGCGAGCGTGATCGGCAGCGTGTTCCAGGCCAGCTACGAGCAGGCCGACGGCGGCATCGTGCCGACGATTCGCGGCAGCGCGCACCTGAGCGCGGAAGCGACGCTGCTGATCGAGGAAGACGATCCGTTCGGCTGGGGCATCGTGTCGTGAGCAACGCAAGTACCGACGTCGTCGTGATCGGCGCCGGCATCGTCGGCGCGGCGTGCGCGCACGAACTCGCGCAGCGCGGGCTGCGCGTGCTCGTCGTCGACGACGCGAGCGGCGGCGCGACCGGTGCGGGGATGGGCCACCTCGTCGCGATGGACGACAACGCGGCCGAGCTCGCGCTGAGCCATTACTCGATCGAACTGTGGCGCGCGTTGAGCGGCGAGATGCCGGAAGGCTGCGCGTACCGCAACTGCGGCACGCTGTGGCTCGCGGCCGACGCGCACGAGATGGATCTCGCGCGCGCGAAGCAGGCGACGCTTGCCGCGCACGGCGTGGCCGGCGAGCTGATCGACGCGGCGACGCTCGCGCAACTGGAGCCGATGCTGCGCGCGGGCCTGGGCGGCGCGCTGAAGATTCCCGGCGACGCGATCCTCTACGCGCCCGTCACCGCGAACTGGCTGCTGCAGCGTGCCCCGCGCATCACGTTGCGCCGCGACCGGGCCGTTGCGGTCGATGGCACGAGCGTGACGCTCGCGAGCGGCGACACATTGCGCGTGGAACGCGTGGTCGTCGCGAACGGTGTCGCGGCCCGCACGCTGCTGCCCGAGCTGCCGCTGCGCCCGAAAAAGGGCCATCTGCTGATCACCGACCGCTATCCGGGCCGCGTGTCGCACCAACTCGTCGAGCTTGGTTATGCGGCGAGCGCGCATGCGAGCGACGGCACGTCGGTCGCGTTCAATGTGCAGCCGAGGCCGACCGGCCAGTTGCTGATCGGCTCGTCGCGCCAGTTCGACACCGAGGACGCCAGGGTTGAGCCGCCGGTGCTCGCGCGGATGCTGCGCCGCGCGGTCGGCTACCTGCCGGATCTGGCCGACCTGAACGGGATCCGCTCATGGACAGGGTTCCGTTCCGCGAGCCCCGACGGCCTGCCGCTGCTCGGCGAGCACCCGGCGCGGCCGGGCGTGTGGCTCGCGGTCGGGCATGAAGGGCTCGGCGTGACGACCGCGCCGGGCAGCGCGCGGCTCGTCGCCGCGCAGATGGCCGGCGAGCGGCCGCCCATCGATATCGAACCGTATTTGCCGGGACGCTTCCTGACCGCGTCCCCCGTAGCCGGAGCGCTGACATGATCATTCATCTGGACGGCCGCGCGCTGACGGTGGCCGACGGCGCGACCGTCGCGGCCGCCGTCGCGGCGAGCGGCGACGACACGACGCGCGTGTCGTGCACGGGGGCGGCGCGTGCGCCGTTTTGCGGAATGGGCATTTGCCAGGAGTGCCGGATGACGATCGACGGCCGCCGCCGGCTGGCTTGCCAGACGCTGTGCCGCGACGGGATGCAGGTGGAGCGCATCAGATGAAACAGGAACGACTGAGTGTCGACGTCGCGATCGTCGGTGCGGGCCCGGCCGGGCTGTCGGCCGCGCGGGCCGCCGCGCAAAGCGGTGCAACGGTTGCGATCGTCGACGACAACCCGCGCGCGGGCGGGCAGATCTGGCGGCAAGGCGCAGCGGCCACGCCGGTTTCGGCCGCCGCCGAACGCCTCGCCGTACTACGGCAGCCGAACGTCACGCACCTTGCAGCGACGCGCATCGTCGCCGAAACGCAACCGGGCACGCTGCTGCTCGAGGACGACGAGCGCGGGCTGCTGCTCGATTTCCGGACGCTGATTCTGTGCTGCGGCGCACGCGAGCTGCTGCTGCCGTTCCCGGGCTGGACGCTGCCGGGCGTGACGGGTGCGGGCGGCTTGCAGGCGCTGATCAAGTATGGCCTCGACGTGCGAGGGCAGCGCACGGTGATCGCGGGCAGCGGGCCGCTGCTGCTGGCGAGCGCGGCGACGGCACGTCAGGCCGGCGCGCGGGTGTCGCACGTGCTCGAACAGGCAGCCTGGGGCAATGTGGCCGGCTTCGGTGCGGGGCTGTGGCGCTGGCCGTCGAAGCTTGCGCAGGCCGCGAAGCTCGTCACGGCCGCCTATCGGCCGGACGCGCACGTCGTCGAAGCGTTCGGCGACAAGCGGCTCGAACGCGTGCGGATCCGCCAAGGGGATCGCGAGTTCGACGTCGACTGCGACCGGCTCGCGTGCGGCTTCGGCCTCGTGCCGAACACCGTGCTGCCGAGCCATCTCGGTTGCCGGATCGAGAACGGCGCGGTGGCGGTCGACGCGCACCAGCGTACGAGCCGAGACGGGTGCTTCGCGGCCGGCGAGTGTACGGGCGTCGGCGGCAGCGAGCTGGCGATGGTCGAAGGCGAAATCGCCGGTTATGCGGCGACCGGGCAGACGGCGCCGTTGGCCGCGCTCGTCGCTCGTCGCGCGCACTGGCAGGCTTTCGCAGATGCCGTACGCGAGCGTTTCGCGATCCGCGAGCCGATCCGCCGGCTTGCGCGGCCCGACACGCTGCTGTGCCGCTGCGAGGATGTGCGTTTCGACGCGGTCGCGCAGGCGCCCGGCTGGACGGCTGCGAAGCTGCAGTCGCGCTGCGGGATGGGCGCGTGCCAGGGCCGCGTATGCGGCGTGGCCGCGCAGGTGCTGTTCGGCTGGACGCCGCCGGTGCCGCGCACACCGCTCGTGCCCGCGCGGGTCGGCACGCTGATGCTGGGCGGCTCGGCGTCCTGCGACGGCGCGTGACGCGTCGCAGTGAAGCGGCCCGGTCGATGCCGGGCCGCGCGATTCACTTGACTTTCACTTTCTCCCATCCGCCCACCTGAGGCGCCGCGCAGGCGCGCAGGCACTCGATCGTCGCGGCCACGGCCGCGCGATTCGCGCTGTCGGGGTGCCAGTACATCGACACCGCGCCCTGGCCCTCGAGCGCCATCGGCAGGATGCGGATCGCGTTCAGTTGCGCGAAGCGCTGCGCGGCGCGGTGCGACGCGACGCCGAGCAGGTCGGTGTTGTTCAGCAGCGTGAGGTTGAGGATCGACGAATTCGATTCGACGCAGTGCGGCGGCCGCACGCGGCCGGCGGCCGTCAGCGCGGTTTCCAGCGCGTTGTGCACGGGTGTGCCCGACGGCCACACGATCCACGAATAGGCGAGCACGTCGTCCCAGCCGACCGAAGCCGCGCCGGCAAGCGCGTGCCCGGGCCGCGCGACGAACACGACCGGATCGACATACAGCGCTTCGGCGTGCAGATGCGGATCGACGGATGTCGAACCCGAGCGGCCCACGACAATGTCCAGTTCGCTGCGCGCAAGCTGCGGCATCAACTGGTTCATCGTGCTTTCGGTGAGCCGCACCTGCGCGCGCGGCATCCGTTTCAGCAGTTGCGACACGGCGAGCGGCACCGTGTCGGCCGCCGCGACGCCCGACGTGCCGATCGTCACGAGGCCGCTGCCGCCTTCGCGCAGTGCCGCCATGTCGTCGCGCGCGATGTCGAGCTGTGCCTCGACGCGACGCGCGTGCTCGATCAGCGCTTCGCCGTAAGGCGTCGGCCGCAGGCCGCGCGCATGCCGCTCGAACAGCGGCAGACCGACATCCTCCTCCAGTTCCTTCAGCCATTTCGACAGCGCCGGCTGCGTGGTCGCAAGCGCCACCGCCGACTGGCTCAGATTGCCGGTGCCGGCAAGGCTAAGCAGTACCTGCAAATGCCGCAATCGCAGCCGGTGGGTCCAGTCCATCGCATGCCTCGTCGCGAGAAGGTATATCAAAAATCATATGAATCAGATGATTTGACCATTTTACCGGGTATGGCTCCGTCGAATATAAATCGGCTAACGGACTGCAACACGGTTCCCGACCTGACCCGACAGACACAGCGCCGACGCCGATCGGCCGACTCCAAGGAGACATCATGACGACCCGCCATCCGGACGTGCCGCGCGCCGCCTACTACGCACGGATCGCCGAGCAGCGCCTGGCGCCGTTGTGGGAATCGCTGCACAACCTCGTGCCGAAATCCCCGCAGCCGGCCGCGCAGGCCGCGATCTGGAAGTACGCGCAGGTGCGCGATCTCGTGATGCAGGCCGGCAGCGTGATCAGCGCGGAAGAGGCCGTGCGCCGCGTGCTGGTGCTGGAGAACCCGGGGCTGCCCGGCAAGTCGAGCATGACGCCGAGCCTGTATGCGGGCCTGCAGTTGATCCTGCCTGGCGAGATCGCGCCGAGCCATCGGCATACGCAGTCGGCGCTGCGCTTCATCGTCGAAGGGCGCGGCGCGTGGACGGCGGTGAACGGCGAGCGCACGACGATGCATCCGGGCGACTTCATCATCACGCCGTCGTGGGCGTGGCACGACCACGGCAATCCGTCGGAGGAAGAGGGCGGTGAGCCGGTCGTGTGGCTCGACGGGCTCGACATCCCGCTCGTCGCGAGCCTCGACGCGGGCTTCGCGGAGAACTACCCGGAAGCCGTGCAGCCCGTGAGCCGCCCGGAAGGCGACAGCTTCGCGCGCTTCGGTCACAACATGGTGCCGGTGCGGCATCGCTTGAGCGATCCGACGTCGCCGGTGTTCAGCTATCCGTATGCGCGTACCCGCGAGGCGCTCGACACGCTGTACCGGGGCGGCGAGCTCGATGCGTGGGACGGCGTGAAGCTGCGCTATGTGAACCCTGCTACGGGCGGCTGGCCGATGCCGACGATCGCGACCTTCATGCAGTTCCTGCCCGCCGGTTTCGACGGCCGCACGTACCGCAGCACCGACGCGACGATCTACTGCGTCGTCGAAGGCAGCGGCACCGCGCACATCGGCGTCGATGCGTTCGCGTTCGAGCCGCACGACATCTTCGTCGCGCCGTCGTGGGCGCCCGTGCGGCTGTCGGCGTCGTCCGACAGCGTGCTGTTCAGCTATTCCGACCGGCCCGTGCTGTCCGCGCTGAACCTGCTGCGCGAAGCGCGCGACTGACGCCGGCCGGTTTCTTCATCGATTCGTTTTTCGTGCGCCGCCGCGCGGCGCGCGTCCCTTTCTTCATGCCTACGCTGGAGCCGTTCATGACTTTCGTTTTCCCGCCCGAAGCCCCCGTGGCGCTTCCCGTCGCCGGCAGCGACGCCCGGTTCGCGGTACGCCGCGTCTATTGCGTCGGCCGCAACTACGCTGCCCATGCACGCGAAATGGGCTTCGATCCCGATCGCGAGCCGCCATTCTTCTTCTGCAAGCCGGCCGATTCGATCGTGCCGGTCGCGTACGGCGAAACGCTCGATCTCGCGTATCCGTCGCAGACGCAGAACTACCACTACGAAGCCGAGCTCGTCGCGGTGATCGGCAAGGGCGGCGCGGACATCCCGCTCGAGCGCGCGCTCGAGCACGTGTGGGGCTACGCGGTCGGGCTCGACATGACGCGCCGCGACCTGCAGATGAAGATGCGCGAGATGGGCCGGCCGTGGGAGATCGGCAAGGCGTTCGACCGCTCGGCGCCGATCGGGCCCGTGCATCCGGCGAGCGAAACCGGCCATTTCGAGCAGGGCGGCCTGTGGCTGACCGTCAACGGCGCGACGAAGCAGAAGAGCGACGTGTCGCACCTGATCTGGTCGGTTGTGGAGACGGTTGCCGACCTGTCGAAGTTCTTCCGTCTCGAACCGGGCGACGTGATCTTCACGGGCACGCCCGAGGGCGTCGGCGCGGTGGTCGCGGGCGACGTGATGAAGGTCGGCGTCGAGCGGCTCGGCGAACTGACCGTGCGCGTGGTCTGACGCGTTTTCCTCGAAAGGTCACATCGTGCAACTGCATAGCTTCTTCAACAGTTCGACATCCTATCGGGCGCGCATCGCGCTCGCGCTGAAAGGGCTGCCGTACGACACGCTGCCCGTGAACATCCGCATCGGCGAGCATCGCGACTCCGATTACGTCGCGCAGGTGAACCCGTCGGCATCGGTGCCCGCGCTGGTCGACGGCGATTTCCGTCTCGGCCAGTCGCTCGCGATCCTCGATTACCTCGACCAGATCCATCCGGAACCGCGGCTGATTCCGCTTGAACCGCGTCGTCGTGCACGCGTGCTGGAACTGGCGGCGCTGATCGCATGCGACATCCATCCCGTCAACAACCTGCGCGTGCTGCGCTATCTCGACAGCGAGCTGAAGGTCACGCCGCAGCAGAAGACCGCGTGGTACCGGCACTGGATCGCGGAAGGGATGGCCGGCGTCGAGCGGTTGCTCGCTCGTGCGGACGAGGGCCCGTGGTGCTTCGGCGACGCGCCGACGCTGGCCGACGTGTGCCTGGTGCCGCAGGTCGCGAACGCGTTGCGGATGGATTGCGACCTGAGCGCGTATCCGCGTTGCCTCGCGGTTTATGAACACGCACGGCGCGAGCCGGCTTTCGACGCTGCGCAGCCGCAGCGGCAACCGGATTACGTCGCGTAACACGAAGCAGGAGACAGACATGGGCGAGACAAACAACAACGGCCGGCGCGTACTCGTGATCGGCGGCGGTATCGGCGGGCTCGCGGCGGCGCTTGCGCTTGCGCGTCAGGGCATCCGCGTGAAGCTGCTCGAGCAGGCCGGGCAGATCGGCGAGATCGGCGCGGGGATCCAGCTCGCCGCGAATGCGTTCAACGCACTCGACGCGCTGGGCGTGGGCGAGGCCGCACGCGGCCGCGCGGTGTTCACCGACTGGCTGCAACTGATGGATGCGGTCGATGCGCACGAAGTGGTGCGCATCGATACGGGCGCCGCGTACCGCGAGCGCTTCGGCAATCCGTATGCGGTGATCCATCGCGCGGACATTCACCTGTCGATCTACGAGGCCGTCAAGGATCACCCGCTGATCGAATTCCGGACGAGCACGCAGGTGTGCGGGTTCGAGCAGGACGGCAACGGCGTGACCGTGACCGACCAGTACGGCGAACGCCATCGCGCCGATGCGGTGATCGGCTGCGATGGCGTGAAGTCCGTGATCCGTCAGGCGCTGATCGGCGACGCGCATCGCGTGACGGGGCACGTCGTGTATCGCGCGGTGGTCGATACCGACAACATGCCGAAGAATCTGCGGATCAACGCGCCGGTCGTGTGGGCCGGTCCGCATTGCCATCTCGTTCACTATCCGCTGCGCGGCGGGCGGCAATACAACCTCGTCGTCACGTTCCACAGCCGCGAGCAGGAGGCCTGGGGCGTGCGCGAGGGCAGCAAGGAAGAAGTGCTGTCGTACTTCGACGGCGTCCATCCGTTGCCGAAGCAGATGCTGGACCGCCCGACGTCGTGGAAGCGCTGGGCGACCGCCGACCGCGATCCGGTCGAACGCTGGAGCGTGGGCCGTGCGACGGTACTCGGTGACGCCGCGCATCCGATGACGCAATACCTCGCGCAGGGCGCGTGCCAGGCGCTCGAGGATGCGGTGACGCTCGGTGCGGCAGTCGCGCAGGTCGACGGCGATTTCGAGGCTGCATTCGCGCGGTATGAACGCGTGCGGATTCCGCGCACCGCGCGCGTGCTGTATTCGGCACGAGAAATGGGGCGGATCTATCACGCGAAGGATGTCGAGCGGCAGGTGCGCAACGGGCTCTGGGCCGGACGCACGCAGGCGCAGTTCTACGACGCGCTCGACTGGCTGCACGGCTGGCGCGCGGAGGATTGCCTGAAACCCGTCGCGTAACACGCGCTTTCAGCCCGATTCAGGCGGCGCGCATTTCAACGACATGACGCGCGACCGCCTTCATGGAGGAGACACCATCATGGCCGATACGCTGTCCATCGACGTCAGCAAATGGATCGACCGGCATCGCGTTGCGCCGTTTCAGGCCGCGATCGTCGTACTGTGCTTTCTGATCGTCGCGATCGATGGGTTCGATACCGCGTCGATCGGTTTCATCGCGCCCGCCATCCGCGCGGAATGGGGCTTGTCGCCTGCGCAGCTCGCGCCTGTGTTCGGCGCGGGGCTGGCCGGGCTAATGGCCGGCGCGCTCGCGTTCGGGCCGTTCGGCGACCGGTTCGGCCGCAAGCGCCTGCTGCTCGCGTGCGTGGCGTGCTTCGGCATCGCGAGTGCGGCGTCGGCGAGCGCGGGCGGCTTGACCGAGCTGATCGCGTGGCGCTTCGTGACCGGGCTCGGGCTCGGCGGCGCGATGCCGAATGCGATCACGCTGACGTCCGAATACTGTCCGGCGCGGCGCCGCTCGATGCTCGTGACGACGATGTTCTGCGGCTTCACGATCGGCTCCGCGCTCGGCGGGCTCGCGGCCGCGTCGCTGATCGAGCATCACGGCTGGCGCGCGGTGCTCGTCGTCGGCGGGGCCGCGCCGCTGCTGCTCCTGCCGATGCTCGCGTGGCGGCTGCCGGAATCGGTACGCTATCTCGTCAATACCGGGGCGGCGCCCGAGCGGATCGCGGCGATGCTCGGCCGGATCGAGCCGGATCCGCATCTCGCGCACGCATCGTTCATCGCGCCCGCCGGCAAGCCGGCCGGGTCGCCGCTCGGCCGCCTGTTCGGCGCCGACCTGCTGCGCGGCACGCTGCTGCTGTGGCTCGCGTTCTTCATGAGCCTGCTCGTGATCTACCTGCTGTCGAGCTGGCTGCCGACGCTGCTGCGCACGACCGGCGCGACGCTGCAGACAGCCGCGCGCGTGACCGCGATGTTCCAGGTCGGCGGCACGCTCGGCGCGATCGTGCTCGGCTGGCTGATGGACCGCTTCGATCCGCACCGCGTGCTGGCTTGCAGCTATGCGGCGGCCGGCGTGTTCGTCGCGGCGATCGGCGTGTTTGCCGCGTCGCCGTGGGGCGCCGCGCTCGCCGTGTTTGCGGCCGGTTTCTGCGTGTCGGGCTCGCAGGTGGGGGCGAACGCGCTGTCGGCCGCGTTCTATCCGACCGAGTGCCGGACCACGGGCGTGAGCTGGGCGAACGGGATCGGCCGCGGCGGGTCGGTCGTCGGCTCGATGGCGGGGGGCGCGATGCTGGCGATGGGCGTGCCGCTGTCGACCGCGTTTGCCGTCGTCGCGGCGCCGTGCGTGATCGCGGCGATTGCCATGCTGGCGCTCGGCGTGGTTCGCGCCGATGCGGCGCGTGCGTCGAGCGCCGACGGGATTGCGGGCGAGCAAGCCTGAACGAAGGAATGTCGATGGGGCAGCAGCAAGAATCGATATTATATAAATTGATATAATATCGATTCTTTAATTGTTGTCCCGCCCCGATGAACGACGATCTTCCCGCCGGGCTGCCCGAGCCCGACCAGATGCGCGCCGCCGCCGAATCGGCCTGTGCGTTCCTCAAGGTGCTGTCGAATCCCGACCGGCTGCTGCTGCTCTGCGAACTGTCGCAGGGCGAGCGCTGCGTGGGCGATCTCGAGACGACGCTGGACATCCGCCAGCCGACGCTGTCACAGCAGCTCGGTGTGTTGCGGGACAGCGCGCTGGTCCGCACGCGCCGCGAAGGCAAGAACATCCACTATTCGCTCGACAGCCCGGCCGCGATCGCGGTGATGGGCGTGCTGTACGAACAGTTCTGCGGCCCGGCCGCGAAGGGGACGCGCGATGCAGTTTGATGCGATTCATTTCACACCGTGGCTGTCGCTGGCCGGCGGCGTGCTGATCGGGCTCGCGGCCGCGTGGCTCGTCGCGTTCAACGGCCGGATTGCCGGCATCAGCGGCATCGTCGGCGGCCTGTTCACGGTGGGTTCCGGAGAGCGCGACTGGCGCGTCGCATTCGTCGCCGGGCTGATCGCCGCACCGTTCGCGATGCGCGTCGCCGGAGCCGGCCTTACGCCGCAGATCGACGCAAGGTGGCCCGAGTTGATGGCGGCCGGCCTGCTGGTCGGGATCGGCACACGATACGCGGGCGGATGCACGAGCGGCCACGGCGTGTGCGGGATGTCGCGCGGCGCGCTGCGTTCGGTGGTCGCGACCGCGACCTTCATGGTCGCGGGCTTCGTGACCGTATTCGTGCGCCGGCACGTGCTGGGAGGCTGACATGCAGGCAGGATTCGCGTTTCTGGCGGGGCTGCTGTTCGGCGTCGGCCTCATCGTGTCGGGCATGGCCAATCCGCAGAAGGTGCTCGGCTTTCTTGACCTGGCGGGCCGCTGGGATCCGTCGCTCGCGTTCGTGATGGCCGGTGCGACGGGCGTTGCCGTGTTCGCGTTCGCATGGGCGAAACGCCGGACGCGGTCGTGGCTCGGCTTGCCGATGCAGTTGCCGGCCTTGCGGGCGATCACCGTGCGCCTGGTCGCCGGAAGCGCCGTGTTCGGCATCGGCTGGGGGATTGCCGGGTTCTGCCCGGGGCCCGCGATCGTGTCGATCGGCTTCGGGTCGGCCAAGGGGATCGGGTTCGTCGTCGCGATGCTGGCCGGGATGGCGATATTCGAGTGGGGCGAGCGTCGCAGGAGCAGGAACGCGCGGTGACGCGGTGGTTGCCGCGTGCCGGGTAGGCCGCGGCTGTCGAGGCGGCCCCGCCGGATGAGGGCGGCTGGAACGGAGCGTTCGCGCATCGCCGCGATGATGCGGTAGCTGCGTGGCCGCCTCCGCGAATCGGCGAGTCGCGATATCAGGAATGCTCTCGCACAGGGTGGCCGCCGCGCACCCGCCCGGACAGCCGGCGCAGGATCGCGCGGCACGCCGCGAGCACGCCTCTGCGGCCGGCAGGCTCCACAACCGCCGTGCTGACCGCGCCGGCGCCGCCGGCCGACAACGCCACGTGACCGGCCGTCTCGAGCATCAGGCATTCGCCTTCGTCGAGCACGCGGCGAATGTAATGCGGCGCGTCGGGTAGCCAGTCGAGCCCGCCGTGACGCAGCGTGACCGCGAGCGCACCGTCCAGCACGATCACCTGGCTGCCCTTGTCGAACCACGCAAAGTGGTTTTGCCCGGCGTCGAGCCGGATATGTTGCGTCCGCATGGCGATCCCTTTTCCCGGTTGCGCGGCCTCGCGACGGCGAGGCGACAGCGTGCAGTCAGGTTAGGGAAACAGGCGCGGGCACGACAGATTCAGGGGACGGGAATCTGTTGCGGTGCAGGTGCCGATTTTGCGTCGCTGTATCGGTGGGTTTTCCCCGAATCTGTATCTGGCGCGCCCCTGGTCGCGCGGGCACGATGGCCCGCATGACGCCTTTCGCCGACGCATCCCGCATGCCTTTGCCGATGGACGGCGAGCCACTTTACGAACGGCTCGCCGAACATTACCGCCGCATCATCGCGGCCGGCACGCTGTCGCCCGGCGACCGGATGCCGTCGGTGCGCGCATTCATGGCGCAGCACGGCGTGAGCCTGTCGACCGCGATCCAGGCATTCCGGCGGCTCGAGGATACGGGCTGGTGCGAGGCGAAGCCGCGCTCGGGCTACTTCGTGCGGCGCCGCGCGTCGGCCGTGCTCGAAACGCTGCCGGAAAGCGACGGGCCGCCGCTAAGCGTCGAGCCGCCGTTCGCGGGCCTGCACGAACGTGTGTCGCGCGTGATCGACCGCGCGAATACGGCAACCGATGCGTTGAATCTCGGCGGCGCGTCCGCGCTGGCCGCGCTGTATCCGACCGAGCGCCTGCAGGCGCTGGCGATCCGGCTGCTGCGGCGCAAGCCGACGCTGCTGACCGACGCGGGGCCCGTCGGCGGTTCGCCCGAATTCCGGCAGACGATGGCCAAACGCGCGCTGTCGTACGGCGTGGCCGTGTCGCCGGACGACGTGATGTCGACGAGCGGCGGCGTCGATGCGGTGAATCTCGCGCTGCGTGCGGTGGCACGCCCAGGCGACACGATCGCGATCGAATCGCCGGCCTTCTTCGGCTTGATCCAGTTGCTCGAAAGTCTCGGTTTGCGCGCGCTGGAAATCCCGGCCAGCCCGACGACCGGCCTGTCGATCGAGGCGCTCGAAGTGGCGCTGACCGCGTATCCGGACATTCGGGCCGTGGTCGTCGTACCGAACCTGCAGAACCCGCTCGGCTGCGTGATGCCCGACGAACGCAAGGCCGCGCTCGTCGCGCTGTGCTCGCGCCACGGCGTGGCCGTGATCGAGGACGAGCCGTATCGCGAGCTCGTCGAGGCGCCGCAGGCGGTCAAGCCGGCCAAGGCATGGGACCGCGACGGCACGGTGATCTACTGCCCGTCGTTCAACAAGGTGCTGGCCCCCGGGATGCGGCTCGGCTGGATGAGTGCGGGGCGCTGGCATGCGCGCGTGAAGATGCTGAAGTTCGCGCACAGCCGGCACAATGCCGCGTTGCTGCAGGCCGTTGCCGCCGAATTCGTCGGCTCGGGCGCGTTCGATCGCCATCTGCGCCGGTTTCGCGAACAGTTGCGCGTGCAGCGCGATGTGACGATCGACGCGATTGCACGGCATTTTCCGGCCGGAACGCGGATGAACCAGCCGCGGGGCGGGATGCTGCTGTGGATCGCGTTGCCGGCAGGCGTGCGTTCCGATGCGCTGTTCGATGCCGCGCTGGCGCATGGAGTAAAGATCGCGCCCGGTTCGATCTTCTCGAATTCCGACCGCTTCGACGCTTATATCCGGCTTGCGTGCACGCGCGTGTTCGATGCGGCGCACGAGGCGGCTTTCGAAACGCTCGGCCGCCTGATACGCGATGCCGCGGCGGCCGCATAAGCACGGCGGCTGCCGGCCGTGCTCGCGCATGCGGGATCGCTCCGGCAGGCCGCTGCCGTGTCAGCGGCCTGCCGAGTGCGAAGCGAGGTGCTGGCGGATCAACGACAGGTAACGATCGCCGACCGAGAAATCGCGTGCGACGCGCGGCCGTTCCGCCTGGCGGAGCGTGGCCGGCGCGCTCATGCCCAGATACCGGCAGACGGCCGACGGAAACGGCTTGCGCGTATGCCCGAGCTGGCGCGCCGCGCGCTCGACGCGGGCGTCGCCGACCTGGGCACGAAGCCACGCCAGCACTTGGCGATCGGTGTCATTGACGATACGGACCAGATGTTCCATCGCGCACCTCACTGTTCATAAATACAGTACTGTAAATATAACCAGTGTTTGCGGCGGCTGCAAGCGGGCGTGCTTGCGGCTGGCCGTTCGGCCAGGGTCAGCGCGTCGGCGGGGTGGTTCGGCGGTCCGGCGATCCGGCAATCCGGGCGGCAGGGGCGGCAGCCGCGGCGATGCCCGTATAGCGCGCGTCGGTCAGCGTGCCGAGGAACGCGACGATGTCGTCGATTTCCGCGTCGGTCAGCGCGGGCGGCGTGCCGGGCCGGCGGTTCATCGGCGTCGAGTTGACGTTGATGTTGCCGCGATAGGCGGCCGGCACGTCGTCGAACGTCCCGGCGCCGTGATACCAGAAGCCGGGGTCGGTCGAGCGCGTGTTGTAGAACGCGACCGCGTCGCGCAGCGTCGTGAACACGCCGTTGTGCATGAAGGTCTGCTTGACTGCGACGTTGCGCAGCCCCGGCGTGCGCAGGTAGCCGCACCATTGCGTCGGCTCGGGCCAGCGCAGCCGCCGTGCGGTGTCGCACAGCCCGTTGTCGAAATGGCGCGGATCGCGGTTCGCAGGCAGCGCGCGGTTGCGTGGCACGGCGATCGCGTCATAACCGAAATCGGTGAACAGCGAGCGCTCCGGGCGGCTCGACGTGTCCGACAGCGTATGGCAGGTCATGCAGTTGCCCTTGTCCGGATTCCGGAACAGCGCGAGGCCGCGCATCTCGGCCGGTGCGAGCGGTTTGCGCGTGCGCAGGAACGCGTCGAAGCGCGACGTGAACGGTGCCATCTCGTCGCTTTGCAGATAGGCTTCGACAGCCGAACCCAGCGCGCGCACGAGTTGCTCGGGATCGCGTCGCACCGGCGCGCCGAAGCGCGCGGCGAGATCGGGCGCGAGTTCGGTCGCATTGACCTTGCGCAGCAGCGCGGCCGGCGACCGGTTGTTCATCTCGTCCGGATCGAACAGCGGCCCGCGGATCTGCTCGGCGAGCGTATCCGCGCGGCCATCGCTGAACAGTCCGCCGAACGGCGACGGCGCGGGCGCATCGTCGTCCTGGTAGAAGTGGCGGCGCGGCACGTAGCGCACATAAAGCAGCGACGGCGCATTGCGCCGGCTGAAGCGCCCGGGCCGGCTGCCTTCCGGCACGCCGGGCCCCGCGAGCGAAGCCGCCGACAGCGTCGGCGCGAACGCGCGGCCCGGATCGTGGCAGCCCGCGCACGACATGCCGCGCGGCTCGGACAGCCGCGGGTCGAAGAAGATCCGGCGGCCGAGCGCGACGAGCGTCGGATCGGGCGCGAAGCGCGCGGTGGCCGCGTCGATCTTGCCCGTCACCTGCGGCGTGCCGTTGCCGATCGTGTCGACGACGCGCGACGGCGGCGCGCCGGGGAGCAGGACCGTTTCGGACGGCGCGGCGTGCGCCGCCAGCGCCAGGCCGGCGAGCACGGCCGCGGCAAGCGTGTGCAGCGTTTGCCGGCCGCGCGCAACGCGGCCGGCATCTCGAACCTCTTCACTCACGGCGCAATGAACCCCGTTTTGTCGCAGGCAAGCGTCGTGCCCGACTGGTTGCACGACGCGAGCAGCTTGCCTGCCGCCGAATACGCACGGAACACCCAGCCCGTCGCGGGTGCCGCACGGCGTTCCATGATCAGGAAGCCGAAGCTGTTGTTGTGCGACAGCCGCTCGATCACGGCGCCCGGTGCCGGCGTCAGGCCGGCCGGGAACGGGTCGGGCAGTGCGACGTCGAGGTTGTCGCCGCCGTTGCCGGACACGATCGTCGCCGGGTGCCCGGACGAAAAGTTGATCGCCTGGAAGTCGTGCACGTGACCGTGCAGCGCGACGTGTACGCCCGGCGGGTAGTACGCCTGCGCGTTGAGGCTCGCCATCACCGACTGCAGCGCGAGGTTGCCCGGTGCGGGCGTGCTGCCGGCGATCGGCGCGAATGCGAGGATCGGATGATGGTTCGTGAAGATCGTCGTCGTCATGCCGGCCTTCGACGCGAGCGCGGCCACCGTCTGGAACTGCTTCTGGTAGATGCCGAATTGCGCGTCGGTCGTCTTGAGCGGCGTGCGGCCGACCTTCGCGGTGTCGAACACGATCACCTGCGAGCCGCCGCCGAGCGACACCGCATAGGGTTCCGAATAGTTCGCGTTGGTGTCGTTGGCCGGATCGTCGCACGAACGGGCGGCCGAATACGGGCGCGGATCGAGGAAGCGGTACCAGCCCTGGCCTGCGCGCGCGCATTCCTCGTGGTTGCCGCGCACGACGACCCACGGCGCCTTCGCGAGCAGCGGTGCGGCCGGGCGGAACAGGTCGGCCTGCCACGTATCCCAGCCATAGCCCCATGGGCTGTCCTTGCAGCCGGCGATGTCCGGCGGGCATGCGTTCTCGCGATAGTGGTAGTCGCCGACGTGCAGCACCAGGTCGGGCGACAGCTTCGCGACGCTGGCCGCGATCGTGTCGAACGGCCAGACCGTCGCGTCGTTGCACGCCTGCCATGCGTTGTCGGCCTTCTTCATTCGGCAGCCGGTGTCGGCGATGATCGCGATGCGCTGCGGCTGTGCCTTCGGCAGCGGCAGCGTGCGGCCTGCGACGCTCGCCGCCTGTGCATCGGCCGGCAACGTCGTTTCGCAGACGGAGACCGGGAAGCTCGACGGCTTCGAATCGGCCGGGTCGCTGGCGGTCGGCCGCTGGGCCGGGGTCGCGGCGCCGGCGCGCAGCGTCATGCGCGACAGCTTGCCGTCGACGGTCAGTTGCGGACACAGCGGATCGCCGGCCGACGCGGGACTGTAGTTCGTGATGACGCGCGCGATCGCCTGGTTCGCGTCGCCGATCTCGACCCATGCGGCCTGGACGTTGACCGACGCACTGGCCGGGTCGGCCGGCGAATCGATGTGATTCGAGCACGCGGACAGCGCGGCGAGGGCAACAAGGGGGGCGCAGCGCGCGAGCAGTGCACGCGGGAGGAGTCGTCGCATGGGAGGCACCGTAGGAAAGTCGTCAACGATACGCAGCACGAATGTAAGAAATGTGAAAAAAACGGGGGCGCGGCGGAGTGCTCGTCTACGCGCAGGGTTTCGCGGCCGAGGCCTTGACCTCAAGCCGGCTTGAAGCAGCACAGTGCGCTTCATGATCAACGAACCAGAAAGGGAATCGACGATGGAAACCAACCGGCCCAACGACGAACAATCCGCGCTGTGGAATGGCCCGTCAGGGCGTGCATGGGTCGATGCGCAGGCGCCGATCGACCGGATGTTTGAGCCGTTCGAGGCGCTGCTTGCCGATGCGGCGGCCGCGTCGTCGGCGCGCAGCGTGCTCGATGTCGGCTGCGGCACGGGCGCGGTCACGCTTGCGATCGCGCGCCGGCTCGGTACGTACGCGCAATGCACGGGAATCGACATCTCGGCCCGGATGATCGATGCCGCGCAGGCGCGCGCCGAACACATCGGCCTGCGCGCCCGCTTCGTGTGCGCGGACGTGCAGACTCATGCATTCGAGCCCGCGAGCGTCGACCTGATCGTGTCGCGCCTCGGCGTGATGTTCTTCGACGACCCGGTCCGGGCCTTCGCGAATCTGCGGCACGCGGCGCGGCCGGACGCGCAGATGCGGTTCGTCGCATGGCGCAGCGCGGCCGACAACCCGTTCATGACGACGGCCGAGCGGGCCGCCGCGCCGTTGCTGCCGAACCTGCCCGCGCGCCGGCCCGGCGCGCCGGGGCAGTTCGCGTTCGGCGATCGGCAGCGGATCGCGTCGGTGCTGTCGGACAGCGGCTGGGCCGACGTTTCGATCGAGCCGGTCGATATGGCGTGCGCGTTGCCCGAGCCAGCGCTGAACGACTACATCGCGCGGCTGGGCCCGGTAGGGCTCGCGCTGCTGGAGACGGACGATGCGACACGGCGGCGCGTGGTCGAGACGGTGCGTGTCGCGTTCGAGCGTTACGTGCACGGCACGGAGGTGCGTTTCGACGCTGCCTGCTGGCTCGTGACGGCGCGCGCGTCGTCCGCGTAACGCGTTGCGATAAAGCGGATCAGGGCAGGCGGGTCGGCCGCCTGTTGGCTCCGCGTGTTGCCCCGTTCGCGCTTGACTGACGAAGCCGCGCCGCGCGACATGTACGCGTCAGCGTTTCCGCGCGCGCAGCATCAGCCACGCGCAACCTCCGGCAACCAGCGCGAGGCCGAGCAGGACGGCTTCGACGCCGAGCGCGAAGCCGGGCGGCATTTCACCGCTGTTCGGCACGGGCGACAGGTTGCCGCCCATCGCGATGGCGCCGCCGGCCAGCAGCACCATGCAGACGATCCAGTAGGCCTTGCCGCGCGGCGCCGCGGCCCGGATCCGCCACAGCGCGATGCCGGCTCCGCCGAGATAAAGCACGGCGAGCGTGCCGAGCGCGACGAGGTCGGCGGCGCGGCTTTGCAGGAGCCCGCTCATCGTGCGGCTCCGCCGAACGCGGCCGGCCAGCGGGGCGCAGCAAGGGCTGCGGCGTGCGTGCTCATTCGGCCTCCGTCGCGTGCCCCGGCGCGCGGCTCAGCAGATGCGTACGCTTGTCGGCCGCGAGCGACACGTAGCGTTCGTACTGGCGCAGCACGTCGGCGATCACTTCGTCGCCGCGCAGGTATTCGACGTCGTAGCCGAGCCGACCATCCTCGAAGAACGTGACGATCCCGTACACGTGCGCACGGGCCGCTTCCGGCTCGGCCGCCTCGCGCATCAGGAACGCGGCCGCGGATTTCACCGTCACGCGCACGCCGTACACGAAATCGCGGTGCTCGGCGGTCGGCACGGTGAGCCGCACGGCGTCGTCGCTGTCGCGCTGCACGTGCGCATCGACGCCGCTCGCGCGCAGTTCGTCGGCGACCCTGCGCAGCGCGGGCTCGACCGTCCCGGCGACGAACTGGCGCGCCTCGGCCTCGGTCGTCTGCCGCAGGATGTGCGTCAGGCGGTGGCGCCAGTGCTGGCCGGTCCAGTAGCTCGCCGCAGGCGCGATCTCCTGCGAATAGTGCGCGCGGTCGGCCGCGAGCCCGCGCCACAGCCCGTAGCAGAGCGCGAGCATGATGATGGCGACCGGCAGCGCGGCGATCAGCGTCATCGCCTGCAATGCGCCGAGCCCGCCGGCGACCAGCAGCACCGCGGCCGTCACGCCGAGCAGCGCGGCCCAGAACAGCCGTTGCCAGACGGGCGAATGCGCGTTGCCGCGCGTCGCGATCTGGTCGATCACGAACGCGCCCGAATCGGCGGACGTGACGAAGAACACCGCGATCAGCACGATCGCGGCGATCGACAGCAGTTGCGACAGCGGCAGGAAATCGAAGAAGCGGAACAGCAGCGCATCGACGTTGGTGGCCGTTTGCGCGAGTGCGCCGGCCGCGCCGTGCGTGTCGAGCCAGATCGCGCTGTTGCCGAACACGGTCATCCACACGAGGTTGAACGCGGTCGGCACGAGCAGCACGCCGATCACGAACTGGCGGATCGTGCGGCCGCGCGAGATGCGCGCGATGAACATGCCGACGAACGGCGACCACGAGATCCACCACGCCCAGTAGAGGATCGTCCAGCCGCCGAACCAGCCTTCCTCGCGCGGCGACGCATACGCATAGGTGCGAAACGACAGGTCGACGAGATTCGACAGGTACTGGCCGATGTTGTCGCCAAGCGCGCGGAACAGGAATGCCGTCGGGCCCGCGACGACCACGAACGCGAGCAGCAGGAACGCGAGCAGCAGGTTCAGCTCGGACAGCCGGCGCACGCCTTTGTCGAGGCCGCTCGCGGCCGACAGGCCCGCGAGCAGCACCACGATCGCGACGAGCCCGATGCGAAACAGATTGCTGCCGGTGTCCCAGCCGACGACCGTATGCAGGCCCGCGCTCATCTGCATCACGCCATAGCCGAGCGTGGTCGCGATGCCGGCGACCGTGCCGACCAGCGCGAATGCATCCACGGTATGGCCGATCCAGCCGTTCACGCGTTCGCGCAGCACCGGATACAGGCCCGAGCGCAGCGTCAGCGGCAAGTTGTAGCGGAACCCGAAATATGCGAGCACGAGCCCCATCAGCCCGTAGATCGCCCACGCATGGAAGCCCCAGTGGAAGAAGGTCATCAGCATCGCCTCGCGCGCGGCGGCGGGCGTGCCGGGGTCGACGGTCGGCGGCTTCAGGAAGTGCTGCATCGGCTCGCCGACGCCGAAATACATGAGGCCGATGCCCATGCCGGCCGCGAACAGCATGGCCGTCCACGACACGAAGCTGAACTCGGGTTCGGCGTCGTCGGGGCCGAGCCGGATGTTGCCGAAATCGCTCGCGGCGATCAGCACGAGAAACACGAGGAACGTGGTGACGGCCAGGACGTAGAACCAGTCGAAGCGCATGACGACCCATTGCTGGCCGGCGGAGAACAGCGTGCCGGCTTCGCTCGGGAGCAGCGCACAGACGGCCAGCAGCGCACTGATGACCGCGAGCGCGGGCAGGACGACCTGCGGCTTGAATGTCGTGCGCGGGGAGGGACGGGAATCCGGCATGTCGGGCATCCAGTTGTGGGCGCAACGAGGCGCGACGCCGTCCGGCGCGCACGTTGCGCGGCGGACCCTGCTACGGCGTGCGTCGAGTGTACCGCGGTGTCAGGACTGCAAGAAGGTGCATGCAGAAGGGAAAAACCTGACGGATTGTAAGGTATCGGGGCGATCGAGAAAACCCGCGCGGTTTGCGCGGCGGGCGAACGGGACGTGGAAAGCCCGGTGGACGTCGGGCTTCCGGCGCCCGGACGGCGCGCGCCATGCGCATCGTCCGGGGGGGCGCGCAGCGCGCCGAAGGCGTTGCGGTATGGGTTCAGAACGTGACGGCGATCCCGGCCATGCCGACGAACTGGCCGTGCGTCGTCGACGGCGTGAGCTGCTGCGAATCGCCGACGATCGGCGCCGCATCGATGACGTGGCCGGCGCCTTGCGCGCCGAGCGTCTGCCCGCTCGAATGCGTGTACGCCTGCAGCGCATAGAGCGTCGTGCGCTTCGACAGGCTGTACGACTCCTTCAGCGAATACTGCTGGTAGCGGGCCGCGCTCGCGACGCCGTTCGCCTTCGATGCCAACGTGTATGCGAATGCGCCGGCCACCGAGAACGCCGGCGTGAAGCGGTACGCGGCAAGCGCGCCGTAGGTGTTGAACACGGCCGTGTCGGTGAACGCGGAGCCGTTGCCGGGCAGGTACTTCACGTTCGAATAGTTGATGCCCATCGTCAGGTCGCCGAGCGTGTAGTTGCCTGCCGCCGCGACCTGCTCGACGGCCTTCGCGCTCAGGTAGCCCTGGTTCAGCACGGACACCGCGAAGCTGCCCGACGACGCGGTGGCCGGGTTCAGGAAGCCCGCCGACGAGCCCGAGCTGTTGATGCGCAGGTAGCCGGCCGCGATCCCGATCGGCCCGTTCGCATAGCGCAGCGCGGCACTGAACGTGTTGCCCTTGCCGGTCGCGCCGGCAATGCCGCCGAATGCGTACATCGCGCTCGCGCTCAGCCCGGCGAAGGTCGGCGACGTATAGGTGACCGAGTTGTTCACGCGGATCGTCGTGTCGAGGCCGTCGATGTCGCCCGGATGCGCACCCGTCGCGCCGGTCAACCAGCTGCTCGACGCGTACGGGCCGACGAACAGGAAGTAGGGCGTGTACTGGCGGCCGGCCGTCAGCGTGCCGTAGCGAGCGTTGCGCAGGCCGACGAACGCCTGGCGATTGAATATCGTGCCGGCGGCGGCCTGCGCGCCGTTGTTCAGGTTGAAGCCGGACTGCAGGTCGAAGATCGCGTGCGTGCCGCCGCCGAGATCCTCGTCGCCGCGCAGCCCGAACTTCGACGCATACAGGTTGCCGTCGCGCATGTAGATGTTCGAGTGGCCCTGCTGGTTGTTCACGTACGCGATCGAGTCGTCGACGACGCCGTACAGCGTCACGCTGCTCTGCGCGCGGACGGCGGTCGTGCCGAGCGATGCGGCCGATAAAATCAGGATTGCATATCGATTTACGGGTGCTTTCATCGTTGATCTCCAGACTCTTTCTTCAAAGGGGGGCGGGAGGTTCGGAGACCTCCTCTGTGGCGGGGGCGGGCCGCGCGAACGGCCCGCCCGATCGGTGCGGCGTGCGCGGTCAGTGATCGAACGCGACGACGATGCGGCGCCATGCGCCGTCCTGCGCGTCCTGCTCGACGCCTGCGCCGCGGACGGCGAGCGGGCCTTGCAGCGATGCAGGCAGCAGGACCTCGACGCGGTCGGCCGGGCGGGCCGGGCGGCCGTCCCAGCGGACCGACACGCCGAGCGAGCCCGACGCCTCGCGGCCGGTCTCGATTCGCCACAGTCCGTATTCGCCGTCGCGCCACGCTTCCGTCTCGCCGTCGTCCTCGACGCATTCGCCGTACGCGACGCCGTCCTCGATGCGCGGCGCGACGAGGAAGCCGCGCGTGTCGGCGCGCGCGCCGAAATGCTGTGCCGCGACGTTCAGCGGCAGCACGCGGCCTTCACGCAGCAGCATCACCGGCGTATCGAGCGGCGCGGGCAGCGTCGCGTTCGCGCCGCCGTCGAACGACTGCGCGCTCGCGCAGCACATCCAGCGCGCACCCGACGGCAGGTAGACCGTGCGTTCCGTGCGGCCGGGATCGACGACCGGCGCGACCAGCAGCCCATCGCCGAGCATCATGTCGTCGCACTCGTCGTAGCAGCGCGCATCGCCGGGGAAATCGGCGAAGGTCGGCCGCAGCACGGGCTCATAGCGCGTCGTCGACAGCCACAGCAGGTGATAGAGGTACGGCAGCAGCCGGTAGCGCTGCTTGATCAGCGACGCGACCTGCGCGGCGATCTCCGGATACATCCACGGTTCGTTGACGGTGCCGTCGTCGTTCCACGAATGGATGCTGAAGCGCGGCATGAAGATGCCGAACTGCACCCAGCGCAGCAGGAGCTCGGGCGACGGCGCGGGCCCGGAGAAGCCGCCGATGTCGTGACCGATGTTCGACACGCCCGACAGCGCGAGCCCGAGGCCCATCTTCAGGTTGTAGCGCAGCGTTTCCCACGATGTGTAGTTGTCGCCGGACCAGGTTTGCACATAGCGCTGCATGCCGGCGCCGCCGGAGCGCGACACGAGGAACGGCCGCTGCGCCGGCGCATGCGCGCGCTGCGCGTCGCGCGACGCACGCATCATCAGCATCGTCTGCAGCACTTTCGCCTCGCGCGCGGGGAACGGCTGGCCGAAGCCGTGCGCGATCGCATCGGGCGACCAGATCTCGTATTCGTTGTTGTCGTTCCAGGTCGACTCGATCCCGTATTCGAGCAGCGCCGACGTGACCTGCTCGCGCCACCAGCGGTACGTGTCCGGCTGCGTGAAGTCGAGATACGCGCCGACCTCGTCCCAGAACTGCACCCATGCAGGCTCGCCGGACGCCGAGCGGATCAGCAGCCCGCGCTTGGCGGCTTCGTCGAATGCGGGATGGTCGCGCAGCAGGCACGGCTTGATGTTCGCGCACAGGCGGATGCCGTGGCCGCGGTAGTGCTTCACGAAACCCTTCGCGTCGGGAAACTTGTCGCGGTTCCAGTTGAACACATAGCGCTTCGCGCCGATCGACGTATAGCCCGACGACAGGTGGAACGAATCGCACAGGATGTCGTGCGCATCGCACTGCTCGACGAACTGGTTCATCTGCTGCTGTGCGTCCGGCGCATCGGTGTAGCTCATCGTCGAGCCCGAATAGCCGAGGCCCCATTTCGGCGTGCGCGCGGGGCGCCCGGTGAGCCACGTGAAGCGCCGCGCGGCCGCGAGCGGCGTATCGGGCGATGCGATGAAGTAGTAGTCGAGGTCGCCGTGCTCGGCGACGAAATAGCGGTACGGGCCGTGATAGTTGTCGAGCTCGCGGCCCATGTCGAACGAGCAGTCCGACAGCGTGTCGTAGAAGAGGCCGAATCCCTGGCACGCAGCGGGCGACCACGTGATGTAGAACGGGATGTGCTTGTACAGCGGGTCGGTGTGCTTCGCGCTGTAGCCCATCGCGTCGATGTTGCGCATCTCGAAGCGCGCGCCCGTGCGGTCGAGGTCGCCCGCGCGTTCGCCAAGGCCGAACACCTTGTCGCCGCGCTCGCGGGCGACGTAGTGATACGCGCGCTCGTCCCACCAGCCGAAGTTGTACGCCTGCGTCGCGCGGTCGGCGAGCGCGACGCGCCATGCGCCGTCCGCGCCGCGCATCGACCACGTGCAATGGCCGCCTTGCCAGCGCACCGCGAGCCGGATCTGCGCGGTCTCGATGCGCAGGCCGTCGTCGTCTTCGGCGAGGCTCCAGGCAGGCAGCGCGAAGCCGTCCAGGTCGAGACGGTCGCGTCCGTCGAGCGGCACGTCGTCGAGGCCCGGCGCGATCGACCACGTGCGCGGGTTGCGTGCCGTTGCATCGGGCAGCACGCGCACCCGCACGATGTCGTCCTCGAGCACGAAGATCTCGAGCGTCGCGCCCGCGTCGGACGCGAGCAGCAGGCGGTTCGCGTGCCGGGCGGCGATACGGAACACGGGCGGATGAAGAAGCGAAGTCATGAATGCGATTCCTGGTGAGAGCGAATGTCAGGCGTGCCGTGCGAGCAGGCGTTCCTGCTTCGACTGCCCGCGGATCAGCACCGCGAGCAGCGTGACGCCGATGAGGTCGAACAGGCCGAGGCACGCGAACAGCGGCGCATAGCCGATCTTGTCGGCGAGCGCGCCGACCAGCAGCGAGAAGCCGAGCCCGCCGATCCACGCGGCCATCCCGGCGAAGCCGCTCGCGGTGCCGACTTCCTCGGAATCGAACACGTCGGCCGACAGCGTGTTGACGAGCGCGGAGATCATCTGGTGCGCGAAGCCGCCGACGCAGAACAGCGCGATGGCCGTGTACGGCGACGATACAAGACCGATCATCGCGGGCCCGAGCATCAGCACCGCGCCGAGCGCGACGCCGGCGACGCGCGACCACACGAGCGGCAGCTTGAAGCGGTTGGCGAGATACGGCGACAGGTAGCCGCCCGCGATGCCGCCGGCGTCGGCCGCGAGAAACGGCATCCACGCGAAGATCGCGATCTGCGTGAGCGGCATGTGGCGCTCGGTCGCGAGGTACAGCGGAATCCAGAAGCTGAAGGTCTGCCACGCGGGTTCGGCGAAGAAGCGCGGCAGCGCGATGGCCCAGAAGCGCCGCGCGGTGACGACGTCGCGGATGCGGCGCTTCGACACCGGCGGCATCGTGGCCTGGCCGTCGCGGATCAGCGCGCGCTCCTGCGGCGTGATGCGCGGATGATCGGCGGGCGACCGGTACTGCGTGTACCAGAGCGCGGCCCACACGAAGCCGAGCGCGCCGGTGACCATGAACGCCGATTGCCAGCCGAACCGCATCGAGATGAACACGACGAGCGGCGGCGCGATCGCGGCGCCGAGCGACGTGCCCGCGTTGAAGTAGCCGACCGCGACGGATTTCTCGCGATCGGGAAACCATTCGGCGACGGCCTTCATCCCCGACGGAATCGCGGCGGCCTCGAACAGTCCGAGAAAGCCGCGCAGGATGCCGAGCGACAGCCAGCCCGACGCGAAGCCGTGCGCGACGCCGACCACCGACCACAGCATCGCGAACAGCGCGAACCCGAGCCGCAGCCCGATCAGGTCGACGATGAACCCGCACACGGGCTGCATGATCGTGTAGCCGATCTGGAACGCGCCGACGATGTACGAATACTGCTGCGTCGAGATCGCGAATACCTGCTTCAGCTCGGGGGCGAGCACCGCGAGGGAGTTCCGTGCGAGGTAGTTGAGGATCGTGCCGAGACACACGAGCACGATGATCCACCAGCGCAACGCCTTGACTGTTTTCACTGCTGTCTCCTGTTGGGCAGGACGGGCATGCGGCACCTGCCTGATCCATGCAAGCCGTCCGGTCGGGAAGGCTTTTTTTCAGCTTATTTGTACGATGTCCGATCTTGATGGGTGCCGATTTTGCCGGTTTTCATCGAAATGACGCTGTTCGAGCGAACATTTCGTCGTCTCTGGATACGGATGTTATCTGACGACTGATCATTTTCGAACATCCTATGTTCGAATGCGAATCCGGTCAACGGGAAATTGCATTCGAATGAACTTGCTCGGGGTTTTCCCGATGAGAAGGGGGGCGGCGTGAGAGGGAGAGCATGGCGGTTGCGTGCCAAAGCCCGTGCGGCGGGGCTGTGCGATGGTCTGGCGATCGGCGGGCGCAGGACGGGGCGTGACAACCCCGATGAAAATTTATTTTTTTCTTGGCTGCGGATTGTGTAAATTGATTTTCACCTTCCTTGCAACAACCATTCGCATGACGCCTCTCGTTTCGCACGACGCCAGTTACGACGAACCCGCGATCGCCGAGCGGATCGCGTCGGCGATGCCGTTGATGACGCCGATCCACCGGCGCATGGGCGAATTCGTGCTCGCGAATCCGTTTCGCGCGGCGACGATGCGGATCGACGAACTCGCACAGGCCGTGAATGCGTCGATCGCGACCGCGAACCGCTTCGCGAAGGCGCTCGGCTTCGACGGCTATCCGGCGATGCGCGCGGCACTCGTGCGCGGCTTCGAAGCGACGCTCGGGCCGGTCGAGCGGTTGCGCTCGGCGCAGGAGCAGGAATCCGGCGTGCGCGGCGCGGCATGGATCGACGCGGTGTTCGACCAGGCCGCCGCGAACATCGAGAACACGCGCGCGCAACTGGACGCGGCCGATGTCGAGGCTGCGGTCGAGGCGATCGTCGGCGCGCGGCGGGTGCTGATCCTGGGTGCCGGTTCGAGCGCGTTTCTCGCCGGGCTGATGGAGCACGGGCTGTCCGTGTGTCACGACAGCGTGCAGTCGCTCGCGCTGCTCGGCGGCCCGTCGCACGCGGCGCGGCGCCTGTATACGGCCGACTCGCGCGATCTCGTGATCGCGCTCGCGTTTCCGCGCTACGTGAAGGACACGATCGAGCTGGCGCGCCGCGCTGCGGCGCGCGGCGCGCGCGTGCTCGGCATCTCCGACGGCCCGGAATCGCCGCTCGCGCCGATCGCGTCGCTGAACCTGTACGTCAAGGCCGAACGGCGCTTCGCGGCCACGTCGGAAGCGGCCGTGCTCACGATGATCGAGGCGCTGATCGACGCGGTTGCGCTGCGCACGCACCGGTCCGCGAAATCCGCCGCCGAGATGACCGAATTCCTGCTGCCGTGGCTCGTGCAGCCGCAAGCGGCGCTGTCGGCCGCCAACCCTTCTTCCCCCCGTCCGAAAAAATCATGACTTCTCCCGCGATCGTCGCGATTCACGGTGGCGCAGGCACGATCCTGCGCGATGCGATGGATACCGAAACCGAACGCCGGTACCGTGCCGAACTGACCGCGATCCTGCAGGCCGCGCAGCAGGTGCTGGCCGACGGCGGCAGCGCGCTCGACGCCGTCACCGTCGCGGTGCGGATGCTCGAGGACTGCCCGCTGTTCAACGCCGGACGCGGCGCCGTGTATACGGCCGAAGGCAAGCACGAGCTCGACGCGGCGGTCATGGACGGCGCGACGCTCGGCGCCGGCGCGATCTGCTGCGCGACGCGCGTGCGCAATCCCGTGCTGGCCGCGCGGCGCGTGATGGAGGCGAGCGAACATGTGTTGTTCGCCGGCGCGGGCGCCGATGCGTTCGCGGCCGCGCAGGGGCTCGAACTCGCGGAACCCGGCTATTTCGACACCGAAGCGCGTCACGCGCAGTGGCTCAAGGCGCGCGCGGCGGCCGGCGTGATGCTCGATCACGACGCGGCGACGTTCGCGTTCGGCAAATCGCAATCGCAATCGCAGCCGCAGCCGCAGCCGCAGCCGGCCGAACCGCTCGATCCGGACCGCAAGCACGGCACGGTCGGCGCGGTCGCGTGCGACCTGCACGGCCACATCGCGGCGGCGACGTCGACGGGCGGCATCACGAACAAGCAGCCGGGGCGTGTCGGCGATTCGCCGATCATCGGCGCGGGCTGTTATGCGGACGATGCAACCTGCGCGGTGTCGTCGACGGGCACCGGCGAGACGTTCATCCGGCTCGCGACCGCGCACGACGTTGCCGCGCAGATCGCGTATCGCGGCGCGTCGCTGGCCGACGCCGCGCACGACGTCGTGATGAACAAGCTGCCGCGCCTGGCGGGCCGCGGCGGGATCATCGCGGTCGACGCGCACGGCAACGTCGCGATGCCGTTCAACACCGAAGGGATGTACCGCGGCTACGCGCGCGTCGGCGAAGCGCCTGTCGTCGGCATCTACCGCGACGACGCAGCCTGATTCCGGATCGCACGAGGAGAGACGCATGACTTCGAGCCGTAACCCGTCCGGCCTGGCGCTGCCCGAGCAGCGCGTCGTCGCCGTGGACGACCTGTCGGTCACGTTCCGCCGCGAAAGCGCGACGTTCGACGCGGTGCGCAACGTGTCGTTTCACGTCGATCGCGGCGAGACGCTCGCGATCGTCGGCGAATCGGGTTCCGGCAAGTCGGTCACGTCGCTCGCGCTGATGCGGCTCGTCGAGCACGGCGGCGGCGAGATCACGAGCGGGCGTATCGCGTTCCGGCGCCGCGGCGGCGCGCTGGTCGATCTGGCGCAGGCGAGCGCCGCGACGATGCGCGGCATCCGCGGCTCGGACATCGCGATGATCTTCCAGGAGCCGATGACGTCGCTGAACCCGGTGTTTACGGTCGGCGACCAGATCAGCGAGGCGATCGCGCTGCACCAGTCGAAGAGCGCGGCCGAAGCGCGCGCGGAAGCGCTGCGGCTGCTCGATCTCGTGCGCATCCCGGAAGCGCGCCGGGTGTTCGTGCGCTATCCGCACCAGTTGTCGGGCGGGATGCGGCAGCGCGTGATGATCGCGATGGCGCTGTCGTGCCGGCCCGCGCTGCTGATCGCCGACGAGCCGACGACCGCGCTCGACGTGACGATCCAGGCGCAGATCCTGCAACTGATTCGCGGGCTGCAGGACGAGATGAACATGGGCGTGATCTTCATCACGCACGACATGGGCGTGGTGGCCGAAGTGGCCGACCGCGTGCTCGTGATGTATCGCGGCGAGAAGGTCGAGGAGGGCGAATCGGAGCGCATCTTCGCGACGCCCGCGCACCGCTACACGCGTGCGCTGCTCGCGGCCGTGCCGCGGCTCGGCTCGATGCAGGGCACCGACATACCCGAGAAATTCCCGCTGCTGAAGGTGGACGGCACAAGCGCCGCGCCTGCGGCGAACGACGATGCGCAGCCGCCCGTCGACCCGGCTTCGACGCCGATCCTGCGCGTACGCGATCTCGTCACGCGCTTTCCGGTGAAGAGCGGCGTGTTCGGCCGCGTGTCGCAGTACGTGCATGCGGTCGAGCGCGTGAGCTTCGAGCTGCGCGCGGGCGAGACGCTCGCGCTGGTCGGCGAGTCGGGCTGCGGCAAGTCGACCACCGGCCGTTCGCTGCTGCGCCTCGTCGAATCGCAGAGCGGCTCGATCGAATTCGACGGCCGTGACATCAGCGCGCTGAAGGGCCCGGACCTGCAGGCGCTGCGCCGGAACATCCAGTTCATCTTCCAGGATCCATTCGCGTCGCTGAACCCGCGCCTCACGGTCGGTTTCTCGATCATGGAGCCGCTGCTCGTGCACGGCGTCGCGAGCGGCCGCGAAGCGCAGGCGCGCGTCGACTGGCTGCTCGACAAGGTCGGCCTGCCGCCCGAGGCCGCGCGTCGTTATCCGCACGAGTTCTCGGGCGGCCAGCGCCAGCGGATCGCGATCGCGCGTGCGCTCGCGCTGAACCCGAAGGTCGTGATCGCCGACGAATCGGTGTCGGCGCTCGACGTGTCGGTGCAGGCGCAGATCGTCAACCTGATGCTCGACCTGCAGCGCGAGCTCGGCGTCGCATACCTGTTCATCTCGCACGACATGGCCGTCGTCGAGCGCGTCAGCCATCGCGTCGCGGTGATGTATCTCGGCCAGATCGTCGAGATCGGCCCGCGCCGCGCGGTGTTCGAGGCGCCGCAGCATCCGTACACGAAGAAGCTGATGAGCGCGGTGCCCGTGGCCGACCCCGCGCGCCGGCACGCGCCGCGCCAGCTCGCGGCGGACGAAATTCCGAGCCCGATCCGCGCGGTGGGCGACGAGCCGGTGGTTGTGCCGCTCGTCGCGGTCGGTCCCGATCATTACGTCGCGACGCATCGCGTCGGCGGCGCGTACTGAACGCGCGGCAGGTTGCATATGGACCGCAGCTGCGCACGAGCAAGGCAACGGCGTCTTTTTCCCGAGCGGGTGCAGTCACGCCGCGATTTCCACCACGCGTTACCGAATCATCCACAGGAGCCAAACAAGATGAACAAGCCGCATTCGTTCCCGATGTTCCGTCCGCGCGCGCTGATCGTCGCGGGCGCCAGCGCGTTCGCGCTGTCGGCCGCGCTGCCCGCATTCGCGCAGCAAACCGCGGTGATCGCGGTCGGCGAGACGTTCACGACGATGGATCCGTACGATTCGAACGACACGGTGTCGCAGGCCGCTGCGAAGTCGTTCTACGAGGGATTGTTCGGCTTCGACAAGGACATGAAGCTCGTCAACGTGCTCGCGACGAGTTATACGGCGTCGCCGGACGCGAAGGTCTATACCGTCAAGCTGCGCCAGGGCGTGAAGTTCCAGGACGGCACCGATTTCAACGCGGAGGCCGTGAAGGTGGTGTTCGACCGCGTGACCGATCCGGCGAACAAGCTCAAGCGCTACAACCTGTTCCGCGTGATCGAGAAGACCGAGGTCGTCGATCCCTATACGGTGCGGTTCACGCTGCGCGAGCCGTTCTCGGCGTTCATCAACACGCTCGCGCATCCGTCCGCGGTGATGATCTCGCCGACGGCGCTGAAGAAATGGGGCCGCGAGATCGGCCTGCATCCGGTCGGCACCGGGCCCTTCGAGTTCGTCGAGTGGAAGCAGACCGACGACATGAAGGTGAAGAAATACGCCGGCTACTGGAAGAAGGGCTATCCGAAGATCGACATGATCGACTGGAAGCCCGTGATCGACAACAACACGCGCGCGGCGCTGATGAAAGCAGGCCAGGCGGACCTCGCGTTCCGGATTCCGTACGAGCAGGTCGCCGACCTGAGGGCCAATCCGAAGCTCGACGTGGTCGAGCGGCCGTCGATCGTCGTGCGCTACATCTCGCTGAACACGCTGCAGAAGCCGTTCGACAATCCGAAGGTGCGCCAGGCGCTCAACTACGCGATCAACAAGGATGCGCTCGCGAAGGTCGCGTTCTCGGGCTTCGCGACGCCGGCGCCGGGCGTCGTACCGCCGGGCGTCGAGTATGCGACGAAGACCGGACCCTGGCCGTACGACCCGGCGAAGGCGCGCACGCTGCTGAAGGAGGCCGGCTATCCGAACGGCTTCGAATCGACGCTCTGGTCCGGCTACAACAACACGACGTCGCAGAAGGTGATCCAGTTCGTCCAGCAGCAGCTCGCGCAGGTCGGCGTGAAGGTGCAGGTGCAGGCGCTCGAATCGGGCGAGCGCGTCGCGAAGGTCGAGAGCGCGCAGGACCCGGCGAGCGCACCGGTGCGGATGTTCTACATCGGCTGGTCGTCGTCGACCGGCGAGGCGAACTGGGCGCTGACGCCGCTGCTCGCGTCCGCGTCGAAGCCGCCGAAGCTGTTCAATACCGCGTACTACCAGAACGGCATCTTCGACGACGCGCTGGAGAAGGCGCTGGCAACCACCGACCGCGCGAAGAAGGCCGAGTACTACGCCACCGCGCAGAAGCAGATCTGGGCCGATGCGCCGTGGATCTTCCTCGTGCAGGAGAAGATCGTCTACGCGCGCAGCAAGCGCCTGCAGGGCATGTACGTGATGCCGGACGGTTCGTTCAACTTCGACGAAATCTCGCTGAAATAAGCGCGTTCGCGCGCGTCACGGCGCGCCGGCTCCGCGATGCCGGCGCGCCGCACTGGTTCGGTGCCCTATGCTGAATTTCATCATCAAACGCCTGTTCGGCCTGCTGCCCACGCTCGCGATCGTCGCGGTGCTGGTGTTCCTGTTCGTGCACCTGCTGCCGGGCGATCCCGCGCGGCTCGCGGCCGGCGCCGAAGCCGACGACGCGACGGTCGCGCTCGTGCGCGCCGATCTCGGGCTCGACAAACCGATGCCAACCCAGTTCGCGAACTTCTTCGTGAAGATCGCGCACGGCGACTTCGGTGTGTCGACGCGCAGCAAGCGGCCGGTATCGACCGAGATCGGCGAGCGCTTCATGCCGACGCTGCTGCTGACGCTCGTCAGCATGGCGTGGGCGACGCTGTTCGGGATGGCGATCGGGATCGCGTCGGCGGTGTGGCGCAATCGCTGGCCCGACCGCATCGGCATGACGATCGCGGTGTCGGGCATCTCGTTTCCCGCGTTCGCGCTCGGCATGCTGCTGATGGAGATCTTCTCGGTGAAGCTCGGCTGGCTGCCGGTCGTGCCGGACGGCACGTGGAAGAGCTACGTGCTGCCGTCGCTGACGCTCGGCGCCGCGGTCGCGGCCGTGATGGCGCGCTTCACGCGCGCGTCGTTCGTCGAGGTGCTCAACGAGGATTTCGTGCGCACCGCGCGCGCGAAGGGCGTGCACGAGCCGATGGTCGTGCTCAAGCACTGCCTGCGCAACGCGATGATCCCGGTCGTCACGATGATGGGGCTGCAGTTCGGCTTCCTGCTCGGCGGCTCGATCGTCGTCGAGGCCGTGTTCAACTGGCCTGGGCTCGGGCGGCTGCTCGTCGATTCGGTGACGATGCGCGACTACCCGGTGATCCAGGCGATCGTGCTGCTGTTCTCGCTCGAATTCATTCTGATCAACCTGACCGTCGACGTGCTGTACGCGGTCATCAACCCGACCATCCGGTTCAAGTGAGGCGCACATGAACGCGACTGTCCAGACCGCGGCGCCGGCCGCATCGACCGCGATTCGCACGCCGTGGCGCGAATTCTGGCGCAAGTTCCGCAAGCAGACCGTCGCGCTCGTCGCGGGCGGCTTCGTGCTGGCGCTCGTCGTGCTGGCATTCGTCGGTCCGCACATCGTGCCGTTCGATCCGGAGAACTACTTCGACTACGACGCGCTGAACGCGGGGCCGTCGGCCGTGCACTGGTTCGGCGTCGATTCGCTCGGCCGCGACATCTTCAGCCGGATCGTCACCGGCACGCGCATCTCGCTCGCGGCCGGTTTCTTCTCGGTCGCGCTCGGCGCGCTGATCGGCACGGTCTTCGGGCTGCTCGCCGGCTACTACGAAGGCTGGTGGGATCGCATCACGATGCGCATCGCCGACGTGCTGTTCGCGTTCCCGGGCATCCTGCTCGCGATCGGCGTGGTCGCGATCCTCGGCAACGGGATGATCAACGTGATCTGCGCGGTCGCGATCTTCAGCATCCCGGCGTTCGCGCGGCTCGTGCGCGGCAACACGCTGATGCTCAAGCACATGACCTACGTCGAAGCCGCGCGCAGCATCGGCGCGTCGGACCGGACGATCATCATGCGGCACATCCTGCCGGGCACCGTGTCGTCGGTCGTCGTCTACTTCACGATGCGGATCGGCACGTCGATCATCACGGCCGCGAGCCTGTCGTTCCTCGGGCTCGGCGCGCAGCCGCCGACGCCGGAGTGGGGCGCGATGCTCAACGAGGCGCGCGCGGACATGGTGACGGCGCCGCACGTCGCGATCTTCCCCAGCCTCGCGATCTTCCTGACCGTGCTCGCGTTCAACCTGCTCGGCGACGGGCTGCGCGACGCGCTCGATCCGAAGCTGGAGCGCCGCTGATGCGTGCTGCACCGATGTGGGCCGCGACGCTGCCGGCCGGGCCGCGCGGCACGATCGCCGACGTGCCGGGCGTGACGGTCGGCCATTGCACGCTCGATGCCGGCAACGTGCAGACCGGCGTGACCGTCGTGAAGCCGCATCAGGGCGACGTGTACCGCAGCAAGGTGCCGGCCGGCGCGGCCGTGATCAACGGCTTCGGCAAGAGCGTCGGGCTCGTGCAGGTCGACGAGCTCGGCACGCTCGATACGCCGATCGCGCTGACCAACACGTTCGGCGTCGGCGCGGTCGCACAGGCGCAGATCCGCGCGGCGATCGCCGCGAATCCGCAGATTGGCCGCGACTGGTCGACCGTCAACCCGCTCGTGTTCGAGTGCAATGACGGTTATCTGAACGATATCCAGGCGTTCGCGGTCACGGCCGCGCATTACGACGACGCATGCCGCGCCGCGTCGCGCGACGTCGCACGCGGCGCGGTGGGCGCCGGGCGCGGGATGTCGTGTTTCGACCTGAAGGGCGGGATCGGTTCGGCGTCGCGCGTCGCCGTCGCGGCCGGCCGGCCCTATACGGTCGGCGCGCTCGTGCTCGCGAATTTCGGCCGGCTGCCGATGCTGACGCTCGGCGGCGTGCCGCTCGGGCGCATCGTCGCGCAACGGCGTGCGGCCGGGGCCGCGCACGCGGCGCCGCCCGAGCAGGGCTCGATCATCCTGTTGCTCGCGACCGATGCGCCGCTCGACGCGCGGCAACTGTCGCGGCTTGCACGCCGCGCGGCCGCGGGGCTGGCCCGCACGGGTTCCGTCTACGGGCATGGCAGCGGCGACATCGCGCTCGCATTCTCGACCGCGTACACGATCGCGCACGACGCGTCGACCATCGCGCTGCCGGCCCTCGTGGCCGATGCGGCGCTCGACCCGCTGTTCATGGCCGCGGCCGAAAGCGTCGAGCACGCGATCGCCGATGCATTGCTGCAGGCCGTGACGGTCGCCGGGCGCGACGGCCACGTGCGGCAATCGCTGCGCGATGCGGTGCCCGATCTCGATCATCTGTTCAACGAACGCAACGAAGGGCGTCTTACCCAGTCATGAAGATCCTGATCTCGACCGACATCGAGGGCGTCGCCGGCGTATTCGCCACCGAGCAGACGCGCGCCGGCAATCCGGAATACGAGCGCGCGCGCCGCTGGATGACCGCCGAGGCGAACGCCGCGATCGAAGGCGCGTTCGCGGGCGGCGCGCAGGCCGTCTGGGTCAACGATTCGCATGGCGGCTTTCGCAACCTGCTGCCCGACGGGCTCGATGCACGCTCACGCGTCGTGCTCGGCAAGCCGCGCACGCTCGGGATGATGGCGGGCCTCGAGCAGCGGCCGGACCTCGTGTTCATGATCGGCTATCACGCGAAATCGCAGACGCGCGGCGTGCTCGCGCACACGATCAACGGTTTCGCGTTCACGCAGGTGTGGCTGAACGGCGTCGAGCTCGGCGAAGCCGGGCTGTACGGCGCGCTGGCGCGCGAATATGGCGCGCACGTCGCACTGGCAACCGGCGACGACGTGTTCGCCGGGGAAACGCAGCCGCTGTTTCCGGACGCACGTTTCGAGACGGTCAAGACGGCCGGCGGCGCATCGAGCGGCGACACGCTCACGCCTGCCGCGTCGTGTGCGCGAATCGCGACCGCCGCGCGCGAAACGGTCGCGCACGCGCTGTCGGCGGGCTTGCGCGCCGGCGCGCATCGGCCCGCGCCGACCGCTTGCACGCTGCGCGTGCAGACGGCCGCGCTTGCCGACCTGTTCTGCGCGCTGCCGTCGCTCGAGCGCGTCGATGCGGTGACGCTGCGCTTCGACGGGCCGTCGGTCGAGCACGTGGTGCGCACGCTGAACAGCCTGTCGGCGATGTCGTTCATGCTGCGGTGATGCGCGCCGCAACGATGCCGCTTGCGTGCGGCATGTCATGCTCGACCGGCCGGGGTTGCTGTTGTGCCGAGCAGGAACGCCTCCATCGCCGCGACCAGCGCGAGCGGCGTCTCGTTCATCGGATAGTGGCCCGCGTTGCGCAGCACGTCGACGGTGGCGCGCGGATAACGCCGCAGGTAGGTGCGCGCCATCAGCGCCGCGTCGAACGCCGGATCGTGCTCGCCGATCAGCACTTTCACCGGATGCACGCCCGCGACCCCGTCGCTGAAATCCGTATCGGCCCACGCGCGGAAGTACGCGCCGAACGCGTGCGGCGACGAACAGGCTGCCGAATACGCGGCTTTCCACTCGACCCAGGCGGCGGGTAGCCGGCAGCCCGTGCTGCGATCGATGATGGTCCTGCGATCGGCGAGATTGTCGGCGGCGCGCTCGAATAGTGCGCGCCGCTCGGCGTCGAACGGCAGGCCGCCGCACGGCACGGGCGCGATCGGCACCAGCGCGCGCACGCGGTCGGGCGCGACGGCGGCGATCTTCTCGATCGCCATGCCGCCCATCGAATGGCCGACGAGGCTGAAGGTCGGGAAGCCGAGCGCGTCGGCGAGCGCGAGGGCATCGGCGGCAATCTCGTCGATCGTGTAGTCGCCGCGTGCGTCGCGCATGCGGCCGTAGCCGCGGTAGTCCATGAACACATAACTGAAGCGCTCGCGCGACAGCCACGCTTCGACGGGTTCGAACGCGCGGGCGTCGCCGAACCAGCCGTGCAGCACGAGAACAGGGTGGGGGCCGTCCCCCACGCGATGAAACGTATTCGGCATCTCCGCTCCAATGAAGTTGCAATCCGGCCGATCAGGCCGACGGGTCTTGCGGCCGTCAGGTCGCGCAAGCGTGGAGCGGATCGTAGATGGATCGAAGGAGACCCGCCTTCGATATCGGGTCATTGATGATGGAATTCGGGCCGTGAGAAATACGCTGCTAGATCCCTACGAACACATTCCCCGGAGCGTGGTCGTGACCGCCAACGACTATGCGGCGGGCACGACGTTTCCGGAACACGCGCACGGGCGCGGGCAATTCGCGTTCGCGTCGCGCGGCACGATCAGCGTGTCGACGCCGCACGGCCGCTGGCTGGTGCCGCCGCAGCGCGCGTGCTGGGTGCCGGCCGGCGTGCGGCACGAAATGACGATGACCGGGCCGGTCACGATGCTCAACACGTTCGTGTCCGGCGACGCCGCGCGGGAAGCGGGCCTGCCCGGGCAGTGCGGCGTGTATGGCGTGTCCGCGCTGCTGCGGCAGCTGATCGACGATGCGATCGACCTGCCGGCCATGTACGACGTCGACGGCCGTGCGGGCAAGCTGATGGCGCTGCTGGTCGCGGAAATCGCGACGATGCCGCGCCTGTCGCTGCATGCACCGCTGCCGGCCGACGCACGGCTCGCGAAGGTGTGCCGGCACCTGTTCGCGTCGCCGTCGATCGCGGCCGATCTCGACCGGGTGGCCGCCGACGCGGGCGTGAGCCGGCGCACGTTCACGCGGCAGTTCCGCGCGCAGACGGGCGTGAGTTTCGCGGCATGGCGTCAGCAGGTGTGCATGCTCGCGGCGATTTCCCGCCTGAGCGCCGGGCAGCCGGTGACGCGCGTCGCGCTCGATCTCGGATATGCGAGCGCGAGCGCGTTCACGTCGGCGTTTCGCCGCATTCTGGGCGACACGCCGAGCCGGTATCTGGAGATTCGGCGCTAGGCTGCGACCGACGCGCACCACGCCCGTGCGCCGCGGTCGCAGCCGCAAAAAAATACGCGCCTGCCCGATCCGGTCAGACGCGTTTAAAGGCACTCGGTCAGAAAAAAATGCGCGCACAGCGAATGGGGCGGTGTCGCGCATCGTTTGCGGGATTATTGCCTTGTCCGATTCAATCCTGTCGGCGCGTAGCGGATACCGAAGAATACGCCGCATAACGCGCAAACGATATCCTGTCGGCCCGACGATTGATGTGCTGTCGCAGCATGCGTTTCAATCGCGCGTTCGATGTAGGGGCAGAAGTCCCGACCAATGGACATCGGCAACCGCAGGCCGGCGCGCTGCGGCGCAGCGTCGAATGATTGCGACGGCACACGAAAAACGCCGCGTGGCGCGATGCCGGTCGGTATCGCGCCACGCGGCGGTGCGTCTGCATCCGGAACCGGCCGGCGCCGGCGCGTGCGTCAAACGTCGAAAAACACCGTCTCGTCCGGCCCCTGCATGCGGATGTCGAAGCGGTAGACGATCGGGCGGCCCGGCTGCGCGTCGCGTTTCGCGACGAGCGTCGCGCGGCGTTCGGCCGGCACCTCGCTCAGCACGGGGTCGGCCGCGTTCGCCGCGGCTTCGTCGTCGAAGTACACGCGCGTGAACGCATGGGTGAGGATCCCGCGCATCATCACGGTCACGTTGATGTGCGGCGCGTCGTCCGCGGCGATGCGGCCCGGTTTTACCGTCTCGACGACGAAGCGGTACTGCGCATCGGTGCCCGTGCCGACTCGCGCGAAACCGGTGAAGCCGGATTTCGCGATGTCGTCGCGCGATGCGGGGTAGCGGCCCGCGCCGTCCACCTGCGTGAATTCGAGCACCGCGTCGCTGACGACGTTGCCGTCGCCGTCGAACACCTGGCCGACCAGCAGCACGTGCTCGCCGTCGGCGTGCGTCGCGGCGATCGTCGGCGTGAACAGGCTCTTCAGGTCGTAGTCGTATTGCTGCGGGCACAGTCCGTATGCGAAGTACGGGCCGACCGTCTGCGAAGGGGTTTGCTTCAGCGTCGTCATGGTTCAGCGCTCCATCGGGGTAGCGTCGCGGCCGCGCAGCACGATGTCGAATTCGTAGCCGAGCGCATAGCCTTCTTCGGTGATGTCCATCGAGAAGCGCGAGATCAGGCGATCGCGCGCGGCCTCGGGCGTGCCCTGGAAGATCGGGTCGTACGCGAGCAGCGGGTCGCCGGGGAAGTACATCTGCGTGACGAGACGCGAGCCGAAGTAATCGCCGAACAGCGAGAAGTGGATGTGATTCGGGCGCCACGCGTTCGGATGGTTGCCCCACGGATACGCGCCGGGCTTGATCGTCAGGAAGCGGTAGCGGCCTTCGTTGTCGGTCAGGCAGCGGCCCGCGCCGAGAAAGTTCGGGTCGAGCGGCGCGTCGTGCTGGTCGACCTTGTGCACGTAGCGGCCGGCCGCGTTCGCCTGCCACACCTCGACGAGCGTGTTGCGCACGGGCTTGCCGCCTTCGTCGAGCACGCGGCCCGTGACGACCATGCGCTCGCCGAGCGGCTCGCCGTTCTTCACGGCGTTCTTCGTCAGGTCGTGGTCGAGTGCGCCGAGATCTTCGGCGCCGTAGACGGGCGCGTACTGGTCGCGCAGCTTGTCCTTCAGCGGGATCAGCGGGCGCGTCGGGCCGCGTTTCACGGACGAGCGGTACTCGGGGTGGACATAGGCCGGATGCGACGGCCAGTCGCGCGGCGTGAGGATCGTGGGGGAATCCATCGGGCGTCTCCTGATAGGTATTTCGCGAAGTGGATGGCAGGACTTTAGCCAATCCGGAAAGTTATGCAAAATGACCTTTTTTCGCGAGACGCATAACCGTTCGTTATGTCAGTCGAGCCAATGAAAAATCCGCCGGACAGGATGCCTGTCCGGCGGATGAAAGCGATCGGGCTTCGCGTCGTCGGTGACGACCCCGTGCACGGCCCTCCAGCCAGCCCGTCGCTATTTTTTGTCTTTTGTTCTTGTTGTTATCCGGCCTCCCCGAGCCTGCCCGTCGTTATTGGCGGCCGGGATCGAACACGATCCCGTCGAATTCGAGCGACAGCGTGCCGCTGCGCAGCAGTGCGGCCAGCGTCGCGGCCCGATCGGCGCCGAGCACATCGCTCACGTACTGCGCGCAGAACCCGCGCCGCACCCGCAGGTTGAAGCGGTTGCCGAGCAATGCGTCGATCCGCTGTTCGGCCGTCGCGTGCGACCGGCGCTGCTCGTCGGCGGTCGATGCCGCGACGCGGCGCGCCAGCGCGATGCGTCCGCCGTCGGCATGGGCGACGAAGCGCGACAGCGGCGTGAGCTTCGTCCACGCAAACGCGGGCTCGGCGATCACGGGTTCGTCGCCCGACGTATCGACGACGATGCCGAAACGATTGGCCCATGCGCCCGTCGTGCCTGCCGCGTTGCGCGGCGAGCCGGCCGGCACACGGATGAACACGAGATCGCCGACATGCGCGCCGGCGGCCAGCGTGCGGACGGTGGCGAGCGGCATCGTGCGATCCGTGTCGCGTGCATCGCGCGGTGCGGTGTGATGCGGTTCGTAAGCGGCGGTTTCGGTTCGGGTGGCCATTTCGGCTCCGTCGTTGCGTGACAGGACGGAGCGGATTATGCAGACAAGTATCCAAAAGTGTTCGTCTGCATGCGCAGGTAGCCTAATATCCGACCTTGAGCATCGTTTTTCGATACCAAAATGACCGAAACCGCCCAACTCATCGAAACGCTGAAGCGCCAGTTGAAGGCGCAGGGAATGACCTACCGCGACGTCGCGCGTGCGCTCGACGTTTCCGAGACGAGCGTGAAGCGGCTGTTCGCGAGCGGCCGCTTCACGCTGGAGCGCGTCGCGGAGATCGCGCAGTTGCTCGGCTATACGCTGGCCGAGCTCGTGCAGGAGGCATCGGCGTCGGCGCCGAGGCTGCACGTGCTGACCGAGCAGCAGGAGGCGCTGCTCGTGTCGGACGAGAAGCTGCTGCTCGTCGCCGTCTGCGCGATCAACTACTGGACCGTGCAGGACATCGTGACGGCCTATCGCGTGACGAAGGCCGAGTGCGTGAAATACCTGTTGATGCTCGACCGGATGAACGTCGTCGCGCTGCTGCCGGGCGACCGGATTCGCGTGCGCGTCGCGCGCGATTTCGACTGGCTGCCGGGCGGGCCGATCCGCCGGTATTTCCATGCGCACGCGCTCGGGGATTTCCTCGACAGCCGCTTCGACGGCGCGGGCGAGACGATGACGTTCTCGCAAGGGATGCTGACGGAAGCGGCCGCCGCGGAACTCGAACTGGAATTGCGCCGGCTGCGCAGCAAGGCGGCCGCGCTGCATGCGGAATCGTCGTCCGCACCGCTCGGGCAGAAGCACGGGACGGGCTTGCTGATCGCGAAGCGGGTCTGGGAGCCGACTGGTTTCCACGCGCTGCGGCGTAGCGCATGACGTTTCACCGAATGCTTGGGCTTATCCGGAAAGTTATGCAAAATGGCATTTCATCGTCATTCGCATAACCACCCGTTATGAATAACCGTATCGCCGACGGCCGCGTCAAGTTTCGGCACCTGCAGTGCTTTCTCGCGGTCGCGCAGCTGGGCGGCGTGCAGAAGGCGGCCGAAAGCCTGTCGATCACGCAGCCGGCCGTGTCGAAGACGATCGCCGAACTGGAAGCGATCCTCGGCGTGAAGCTGTTCGAGCGCGGGCGGCAGGGCGCGCAGCCGACCCGCGAAGCGCAGTTGTTCATGCCGCACGCGAATGCGTGCGTGCTGGCGCTGCGGCAGGGCGTCGGGCTGCTCGCGCGCGAGGGCGGGGCCGCCGCCGCGACGCTGGAAATCGGCATGCTGCCGACTGTGGCGGCATCGCTCGCGCCCGCGTTGATGAAGGCGCTGGCCGAGCGCTGGCCGCGCGTCGTCGTGCGGATCGCGACGGCCGCGAACGCCGATCTGCTCGAGCGCCTGAAGTCCGGTGCGATCGAATGCGCGATCGGGCGACTGTCGGAGCCGGAGCGGATGATCGGGCTCGCGTTCGAGCAGTTGTACAACGAGCCGCTCGTCGCGGTCGTGCGCGCCGGGCACCCGCTGCTGTCGAGCGCGGCGCCGGCCACCGAGCTCGCGCGCTATCCGGTCGTGCTGCCGCCGTACGGCACGCTGATCCGGCAGTCCGCCGAGCAACTGCTCGGCGCATGCGGCGCGCCGCCGCTGGATTCGTTCATCGAGGTGCTGTCGGTATCGGTCGCGCGCGCGCTGGCGCTCGAGAACGACGCGGTGTGGTTCGTGCCGCTCTATGCGGCCGAATACGATCTGTCGGCCGGTGCGCTGGCGCGCCTGCCGCTGCCGTCCGCGGGTACCGACGAGCCGGTTGGGCTCATTCTGCGCACCGATGCGCAGCCGTCGCCGGTCGCACGGACGCTGATCGATGCCGTGCGCGACATCGCGCGGTCGCGGTTCGGCGACAAGCGCCCGCACCGGACGCCGCGCGCCGCACGCAAGCCGGTTCGCGGCGATCGCTGATCCTTCGGGCCGCGCGACAAGCCCGGCTCAATCCCTTTCCCCGCTTCCGGATCGGCCATCCGGCCAGTAGCCGCCCTCGTGGTGCTTGGCATATCGTATCGTTTTTGGTACGATCGGTGACAAGACGATGGCGAGACAGCAGATCCAGGTCACGCTCGGCGTGCGGTTCTTTCGCACGGCCCGAGGCAACGAGCCGGTGCGCGAATGGCTCAAGGCGCTCGGGCAAGTGGAGCGAAGGGTGATCGGCGAAGAGATCAAAACCGTTCAATTCGGCTGGCCGCTCGGCATGCCGCTGGTTCGGAAGATGGCGAAGGATCTCTGGGAGATCAGAATCGTGCTGCCCACGCGCAGCGCTCGCATCCTGTTCACGGTCGTCGGCGACACGATGGTCCTGCTGCACGGGTTCATCAAGAAGTCGCCGGCCACGCCGCCGGACGATCTCGACGTTACCGTCGCGCGCCTGAAAGCGCTGACGCACGCCATCTGAATTTCCCGGTTGCGCCGCAACCCACCGTCTCCGACGGTCAGGCAGCCGGCAACGCCATGCACTGGAGTACGACATGACGACCACGAACAACCCGCATATCGGCAGCGACTTCGATGCCTTCCTCGAAGAGGACGGCAATCTCGAAGCGGCCACCGCCACCGCGATCAAGCGCGTGATCGCGTGGCAGATCGGGCAGGAAATGAAGGCGCAGCACATCACGAAAACCGCGATGGCCGCGCGGATGAAAACCAGCCGTGCCGCGCTCAACCGGCTGCTCGACGAAACCGACACGAGCCTCACGCTGGCGACGCTCGCGAGCGCGGCCGCCGCACTCGGCAAACGGCTCAGCTTCGAGCTGGTGCCGGCCTGACCTGCGTGACGAAACGGCGCGCGGTCGGTTTGCGGCGGCCGTTCGCGTGATGTGCGCAGCGAATCGGCCGGTGATCCGGCCTGCGATTCACCGGCGCGTCGCTGTGAGCGGGCAGGCGTCAGCCCATGCGCATACGGCGGGTCAATTGCGCGGCCCGGTCACCTGCAGATAAAGCAGCGCGCCACCCGCGAGCAGCAGCGGGCACAGCAAATACCAGCCCGTCGTCAGGAACAGCCCGGCGACCGCAACCAGCGAAATCCACGCACAGCGGTAAGCGATGCAGCCGCGCGGCAGCAACTTCAGCGCGGCGGCCGCACCGAGCCCATACACCATCACGAAACACCCGGACGTCACGAGCACGAGCGGTTTCGGCCCGACGTCCGAGATCGTCGTCGCGGCCAGCGCGGCTGCCGCGAGCACGGCGATCACGCCGAGGCTGCGGCGCGGGACGCCGCCGACCTGGCTGCCTTGCGCGAGCCACGCGGGCAATGCGCCGTCGCGCCCGAGCGCCGCGCCGAGCTTGGCCGCGCCCGCGAAATACGCGTTCATCGTGCCGAGCGTGAGCAGCAGCGCGGCCGCGGCCGCGAGCACCTGTGCGTGACCGCCGATGCCGCCCGCGATCAGTTCGGCGAGCGGTGCCCCCGATGCGCCTGCAGACGGCCCGAGCACCGTCACGCTCGCGGCGGCGACCGACAGATACAGGAACCCGACGACCACGACCGCGATGCCGGCCGAGCGCGGCATGTCGTGCGCGGGCCGGCGGAATTCGGCCGCGAGATGCGTGATCGCTTCCCAGCCGGCGAAGCTCCACACGAGCAGCGCGGCAGCCTGGCCGACCGCGAGCCAGCCGTGCGGCGCGAACGGCTGCAGGTTCGCGGTGCGCGCATGCGGCGCGGACGCCAGCACCGCGGCGAGCAGCAGCGCGACGAGCAGCGCCGACAGCACGAGCTGCATGCGGCCCGATACGGTGACGCCGAATGCATTCGCGGCCGACACGGCTGCGATCAGCGCGGCAGCCGTGACGATGACCGTCGTGTGCCCGCCGCCCATGACGGCCGCGACGTACGCGCCGCCGAACATCGCGGCGGCCGGTGCGCCGGCCGGCACCGCGAAATAGAAGCACCAGCCGACGATCGCCGCCGCCTTCGGCCCGAATGCGCGCCGTGCGTAGGTCGACACGCCGCCCGCGTCGGGATAACGTGCGCCGAGTGCGGCGAAGGTGGCCGCGAGCGGCCCGGACAGCACGACGAGCGCAGCCCACGCAAGCAGCGACGCCGGGCCGGCGACCTCGGCGGCCAGCGCAGGCAACGCGATCACGCCGGTGCCGAGCACCGCGCCGATATACAGCGCGGCACCCTGGAAAATGGTCAGCGAGCCCGCGTGATGAGCGGCGGGCGAGTCGGCATGCGCAGGCATGAGCGGCAGTCTCCGAAAGTCTTGTTGTGTGTGGGCGCGGGAGCCCGCGCGGTCAATCGCACGATGCTACTCGAACGATGGCGACAGCGCGGCCCGGCGATCAGTAGTCGGTACTGCGCCGTCTGTCAGCCGATGTCAGCAGTGGCGCGCGAGCCGCAGGCGCGCATCCTCGCGCGCAGCGGGCGACAGTTCGGGCGCGTAGTGGAATGAACCCGACACGAGCGATGCGACGGGCACGCCGTCGCGGAACAGCACGCGATTGCCGGCCAGCGCCGGCACCTTGTCGCCGGGCAGCAGCGTGCCTGCGAGATTCAACGGGTCGGCGCCCGTCACGCATATGTACTGCCCGTCACCGGGTTGCCGCCGCAGTTCGCGCAGAATCGGAATCGCCTCGGGCAGCGCGAACTGCTCGCCCGCGAGCCCGGCGACGAAACGTCCGCCGCGAACCTCGCCGCGCGCTTCGAGGCGCTGCAGCACGCGCACGAGTTCGCGCCAGCTCGGCAGCCAATCGGCCTCGCGTTCGAGCAGCCGCCAGAACACGACGCCGTAGCGGCGCAGCAGCGTCCACGCGATGTGTTCGAGCGCGTCGGGATCGGTCGCGGCCGGGCCGCGTTTAGGCGTCGGCGCATCGTCCGGCGGCGCGAGACGCTGCACGAGCGCCCAGCGGCCCGCATCGTCCATCCCGCCTATCAGCGCACCGCCGCGCCGCGTGCGCGGCGCATAGGTCGCGCTGCGCTTGACGGCCGGCTTCAGCAGCGCGCGCAGTCCCGCGTAGCTGTCCGCATTCACGAGGCCGGCCGACACGAGCTCGCCGAGTGCCTGTTCGAGTTCGACGGGCAGCATGTGCAGGTCGTCGAGCAACGCATCGAAGAACATCGCGCCGTGTGCGGCGAGCGCGTCGCGCACCTGCGTGGCCCGCGCGGACAGCGCCGGTTGCGCGTCGGGGTCGCGCAGTGCCTGCCATGCAGCGAGGTGGCGGCGCGGCAGCAGCACGATCGGCGTCGTCTTCACGGGCGTGCCGGCCGTGCGCGCCGGCGCGCCGATGCGGGTCCACACGAGCTTGCCCGAGCGGCACAGCTCGTCGAGGCCGCCCGCCATGTAGTCGGTGAGCCGCGCGGGCAGCAGTGCGTCTTCCCACGCGCTTGCCGCGGCTTCGTAGCCTTCGAGTTGTTCGACCACGGCCGCGAGCGCGTCGCGGCCAGTGCCGCGCGTGTCCGGCGTCAGGTGTTGCCAATGGAACAGGAAGCGCATGAAGTCGGCGCGCTCGACCGGTTCGATCTCGCGGCGCAGCCGCTTCACCGTATAGCGATGAATGCGCGCGAGCAGATGGCGTTCGCACCATTCGTCCGTCGTCGCGCCCGGCGTGAACCGGCCGCGCATCACATAGCCTTCGCGCTCCAGCGCCGCGAGCGCCGTCGCGATCGACGCCGGCGGCAGGCCGAGCGGTGTCGCGATCGCGTCGAGCGCAAGCGGCCCGAAGCCGGTGAGCCGTGCACGGACCACGTCGACGAGTGCGGCATCGGCTTCCCATGGTTGTGCGCAGGCGGTCGGCACCTTGAGCGCCGGTGTCACGCGTGCGTCGGGATGCAGCGTGCGCAGGCACACGAGCCGTTCGACCGGCACCCACAGCGCGGCGCCGCCCGGCGCGACGAGTTTGGTTGCACGGCGGCGCTCCGCGAGTTCCGCGAGCCGGTCGGCCCAGCCTTCGTGTGCCTGTGCTTCGCTGTCGGCGATGCATGCGAGCGTGAGCAGCGCATCGTGCATTTCGTCGGCGTCGCGCACGAGCGGCCATGCTTCGTCGCGTACCGCATCGATCGCGTCGGCGTCGAGTGCGCCGAGATCGTCGGCCGATTCGGGATCGCTCCAGCGGCGCGACTGCACGGCCTGCGTGCGGCGCTCCTCGAGTGGCGCATCGTCGAGGAACGCGTAGGGTTTCGCGTTCAGGATCTCGGCCGCGAGCGGCGACGGCGCGGGCAGGTCGCGCGCGACGAGCTCGATCGCGCCGCTTTCGATCCGGCGCAGCAGCGCGAGCCAGCCGTCGGTGTCCATCGCGTCGTGCAGGCAATCGTCGAGCGTCTGGTCGACGAGCGGGTGATGCGGTATCTCGCGTTCGCCGACGATGTTCTCGAGGCACGCGACCTGATCCGGGAACACGGTCGCGAGCAGATCCTCGCTCTTCATCCGCTGCAGTTGCGGCGCGGTGCGCCGGCCGCCCGTGAAGCGCGGCAGCGCGAGCGCGGTCGTCGCGTTCCAGCGCCAGCGCACGCCGAACATCGGCGCGTCGAGCAGCGCCTGGACCAGCACGTGCTCGGCGCTGGCCGAACGCAGATAGCGCCACACCTCGTCGAGCGCGAAGCTGTGCGCGAGCGACAGCGACAGGATGATCGCGTCGTCGGTCGCGGCAGCCTGCAGCTCGAAGTTGAAACTGCGGCAGAAGCGCTTGCGCAGCGCGAGCCCCCACGCGCGGTTGATGCGGCTGCCGAACGGCGAATGGATCACGAGCTGCGTGCCGCCCGATTCGTCGAAGAAACGCTCGATCACGAGCGTGTCCTGCGTCGGCAGCGCGCCGAGCGCGGCGCGCGTGCGGGCGAGGTAGTCGGCGATCTGGTGCGCGGCGTCGGGCGACAGGTGGAGATCGTCGACGAGCCAGCGCAACGCCGGCGCGAGGCGGCTTTCGGCGGGGGCGATCACGGTGCCTGTTTCGGTTTCCGCGTTGGCTTTCGCGTTGCTCGCGGCTTTACCGCCCGCGCGTTTGCGCTCGCCGGCGTCCGCTTGCCGGTCGCCGTCGGCGAACAACCCGTCGAGCCGTGCACGCAGCCGGCCGACCGCCGCCGACAGCTCGTCGCTGCGCCCCGGCGCCTCGCCGAGCCAGAACGGAATGTTCGGCGACTGGCCCTGCGCGTCCTCGACGCGCACGCGGCCCGTTTCCACGCGAATGATCCGGTACGACTGGTTGCCCAGCTGGAACACGTCGCCGGCCAGGCTCTCGATCGCGAAATCCTCGTTGACGGTGCCGACCTGGATGCCCTGCGGTTCGAGCAGCACCGCGTAGTCGGCCATGTCGGGGATCGTGCCGCCCGAGGTAGTCGCGGTCATCATCGCGTTGCGGCGCCCGCGCACCGTGCCGCCGACCACGTCGCGATGCAGGTATGCGCCGCGCACGCCGCGGCGGCTCGTGAAGCCTTCGGCGAGCATCTTCATCACTTCGTCGAAGCGTTCGCGCGTCAGCCGCGCATACGGCGCCGCGCGCGTGAAGCTCGCATACAGCGCGTCCTCCTGCCATTCCGCGCACGCGACTTCGGCGACGATCTGCTGCGCGAGCACGTCGAGCGGCGCTTCGGGAATTCGCAATGCGTCGAGTTCGCCGCGCTGCACGCAATCGAGCAGCGCCGCGCATTCGACGAGTTCGTCGCGCGACAGCGGGAACAGCCGGCCCTTCGGCACGCCGCCGACGTGGTGCCCCGAGCGGCCGACGCGCTGCAGGAACGGTGCGATGCCGCGCGGCGAGCCGACCTGGCAGACGAGATCGACATCGCCGATGTCGATGCCGAGTTCGAGCGATGCGGTGGCGACGAGCAGTTTCAGTTCGCCGCGCTTCAGGCGCTGCTCGGCATCGAAGCGGTGCTCCTTCGCGAGACTGCCGTGATGCGCGGCGATCGCTTCCTTGCCGAGCCGGTCGGCGAGATGGCGCGCCATGCGCTCGGCGGTGCGCCGCGTGTTGACGAACACCAGCGTCGTGCGATGTGCGGCCGCGAGCCCCGCGATCCGGTCGTATACCTGTTCCCACACGTCGGTCGCCATCACGGGTTCGAGCGGCACGTTCGGCAGTTCGAGCGCGAGGTCGCGCTCGCGCGTGTGGCCGGTGTCGACGATCGTGCAGTCGCGCGGCGCATCGGCCGGGCCGCCGACCAGGAAGCGCGCGACCGCGTCGATCGGCTTTTGCGTCGCCGACAGCCCGATGCGCGGCAGCGCATGGCCGGCCAGCGCATCGAGACGTTCGAGCGACAGCGCGAGATGGCTGCCGCGCTTGGACGATGCGAGCGCGTGGATTTCGTCGACGATGACCGAGCGCACGTTCGACAGCATCTGCCGCCCCGACGTGGACGACAGCAGTACGTACAGCGACTCGGGCGTCGTGACGAGGATATGCGGCGCGCGCTTGCGCAGCGCGGCGCGTTCGGCCTGCGTCGTGTCGCCGGTGCGCACGGCGGTGCGGATCGCCGGCACCGGCAGGCCGAGTTGCGCGAGCGATTCCGCGATGCCGGCGAGCGGCGCGTCGAGGTTCACGTGGATGTCGTTCGACAGCGCCTTCAGCGGCGACACGTAGACGACGAGTGTCGCATCGGGAAGCGTGCCGTCGTGCGACAACGCATCGCGTACCAGATCGTCGAGCGCGCACAGGAACGCGGTGAGCGTCTTGCCGGAGCCGGTCGGCGCGGCGACGAGCGTCGAGCGGCCGGCCTTGATGTGCGGCCATGCGAGCGCCTGCGCGCCGGTCGGCGCGGCGAACGTGCGCCGGAACCACGCGGCGACGGCCGGGTGGAACACGTCGAGCGCACTGGCGGCAGGGCGGGTAGCGGTGACGTCCATCGGAGCGTTGAAATGGGGTGCGAGCGCGCGGACGGATCGCGCGCGAATCGAATCGCCAGTGTGCCAGACGTCGCGCGTGCGTGCCGGGCATCGCGTGCCGCTCGGGCTAGCGTGCCGACGATTCGGATCGAGATGGGGGCCTGCGCCGCACTTTCAATGGACGTAAAGTTGCGTGTGTGCCGGCACGCCGATATCGCGCCGAAGCGACACTTCAAGCGACTACACGCGATGCAGCCAGCCGAGCCAGTGTTCGAGCAGCGGTGCGCGCGTCCACAGCGATTGCGCGAGCCACAGCGTGCCGCCCCATGCGGCGGCCACCACGATCAGGTCGCAATGTCCGCTGTTCCACAGGTTGAGCGAATGGCGCCGCCAGATCCACGGCACGCCGAGCGGGTTCGGCCAGTCGGCGAGCAGGTGCATCACGCCGCCACACGCGAAGCCGAACAGCGGCGCGGCCCACAGCGGATGCGGATGATGGGTGAGCCCGTGCCACCCGAGCGCGAGCAGCGCGATCCAGCCGATGCCCCAGTGCGTGACGGTGCGGTGCGTGATCCACAGCCGCCGCTTGCGGGTCCACCATGCGACTTCGAGCCAGTCGGGCGCGGTGCCGCCCGCGACGCCCATGGCGAACGCGGCGAGCATGCCCGCGTGCCACGGGCCCGTTGTGCCGGTCTGCGCGACGAGGACGGCGGCGGCGACGCCGGCCGCGAAGCCGGACGCATGATGCGCATTGTGTGATGCCATAGGGAATGAGACGAAGAAACGTGAAGCGGCGCGTGAACGAAAGAAAATGATGCGGCGCGAAAGCGGGGCGCTATCTTCTCAGATCGGGCTGGGCAACGGGCGGCTCGTCCGCGGATTTTTTTGTATGCATGTGTTGCATGCAGCGCAGTTCGCAACTTTCCGTTTTGTGCATTGCGTGATGACGCGTACCGCATGCAATTCCGACCGGTTCGTATGCATGCTGCTGCTCTGCCGCGTGACCTGACGCACCCGATCGATGGGCTTTCGCGCCGCGTCGCGCGTTCGACCCTTTTTGTCCCCCTATACTACGAAACCGGCATATGGCCGTCGGCGCGCCAGCGGCTATAAGCGGACAGGGGCTTTTCCTGCCTGAAGGAGATCCACATGGGGGACATGCAATGATTACGCTGAATCGCTTCAAATCATCCGCGGTCGTGCTCGCGACGGTGGCCGGCATCGGTTTCCTGCCGAACGCGCCCGTCTATGCGAAAGGTCCGCAACCGGCGGTGCTGACGAGCTCGGCGGTCGCGGTGGCCGACAAGTACAGCGCGGATGCCGCGGAGCGGATCTTCAAGGAAGGCGGCAACGCGATCGACGCGGCCGTCGCGATCGCATTCACGCTCGCCGTCACGTACCCCGAGGCCGGCAACATCGGCGGCGGCGGCTTCATGACGATCTACAAGGACGGCAAGCCGTACTTCATCGACTACCGCGAGCGCGCGCCGCTCGCCGCGACGAAGGACATGTACCTCGACAAGGACGGTAACGTCGTCAAGGGCATGAGCCTGTACGGCCCGCGCGCGGTCGGCGTGCCGGGCACGGTCGCGGGCATGTGGGAAGCGCAGAAGCGCTTCGGCAAGCTGAAGTGGAAGCAGGTGCTCGCGCCGGCGATCCACTATGCGCGCGACGGCTTCGTCGTCGACGAGCAGCTCGCGCAGCGCGGCGTCGACGCGTCGAAGGAGTTCGGTGGCAAGACCAACTTCGACAAGTACTTCTCCGGGTTGAAGGCCGGCGTGAACTTCAAGCAGCCCGATCTCGCCGACGTGCTTATGCGAATCTCGAACGACGGCGCGGAAGGTTTCTACAAGGGCAAGACGGCCGAGCTGATCGCGGCTTCGATGAAGACCGGCGACGGCAACGGGCTGATCACCACCGAGGATCTCGCGCAATACCGCGCGGTGTGGCGCCAGCCGGTGCAGGCGAAGTGGAACGGCTACGACGTGATCACTGCGCCGCCCCCGAGTTCGGGCGGCATCGGCCTCGTGCAGCTGCTGAAGATGAAGGCCGACCTCAAGCAGGATTTCGAGGGCGTGAAGCTCAACTCGCCGCAGTACATCCACCTCGTCGCGGAAATCGAGAAGCGCGTGTTCGCCGATCGCGCGCAGTATCTCGGCGACCCCGACTTCTACAAGGTACCGATCGCGCAACTGACCGACGACGCGTACATCGCGAAGCGCGCGGGCGAGGTCAACCCGAAGGAGCCGTCGGACACGAAGAGCGTGCAGCCGGGCCTCGGCACGACGATGCCGGAGAAGGCCGAAACGACGCACTTCTCGGTCGTCGACAAGTGGGGCAACGCGGTGTCGAACACGTACACGATCAACGGCTATTTCGGCTCGGGCGTGATCGCCGACGGCACGGGCATCGTGCTGAACGACGAGATGGACGACTTCTCCGCGAAGCCGGGCGTCGCGAACATGTTTGGCGTGGTCGGCAGCGACGCGAACGCGATCGAACCGAAGAAGCGCCCGCTGTCGTCGATGTCGCCGACGATCATGACCAGGAACGGCAAGGTGTCGCTCGTGATCGGCACGCCGGGCGGCTCGCGTATCTTCACGTCGATCTTCCAGGTGATCAACAACATCTACGACTTCAGGATGCCGTTGAAGGAAGCCGTCGGCGCGATGCGCTTCCATCACCAGCTGCTGCCGCCGAACACGATCTTCTGGGAGCCGTACCACCCGATCGAAGGCGAACTCGCGAAGCAGATCGAGGCGCGTGGCTACACGTTGAAGGGGCAGGACTTCAGCGGCGACATCCAGGTGATCAAGATCGACGGCAAGACGCCGGAGGCGATGGCCGACCCGCGCGGGCGCGGGGTGACGCGGATCATCCACTGACGTGAAGCGATGCGTGCGCGTTCGCGACAGCGGGTGCGCATGCCGTTGCGCGGCCGGGTGTCGGGCCCGGTCGCGCAACGCACTCAGCCGGTGGTCCGGATGAATCCGGAGATTCGCGCCGCGATGGCTGCGGGCGCATCCTCGAAACAGTATCCGGTCGGGGGGTACGGTCGTGCCGCCGTCGCCCGGCTGACGCGCGGTGATCGCACCTGCGTTACCGCATCGCGCCAGATCCGACGGGCACGGCAGGCGTTTTTCATCAAATTGACGCGCGACACTGAGATAATGGCCAAGTTAGGCTGCGTCAATGATGGAAGGAGGCCCCATGGGCGATAACGATACCCGCACCGAGACCGACAACCTCACCGATATGGAATCGATCGAGACGCGTCAGCGCCGCTTCGAGGAAGACCTCGTCGATGCTTACGACGAAGAGCTCGAGATGGAGCTTGACGACCGCCGCTTCGACAACGGCGAGGACCTGCTGTTCTCGCTGGAGCGTCGCGAGGCGCGCAAGGAGTATTTCCGCGAGCTGTTCCGGCTGCAGGGCGAACTCGTGAAGCTGCAGGACTGGGTCATGACCACCGGGCACCGGCTCGTCGTCATTTTCGAAGGTCGCGATGCGGCGGGCAAGGGCGGCGTGATCAAGCGCATCACGCAGCGCCTGAACCCGCGCGTCTGCCGGGTCGCCGCGTTGCCCGCGCCGAACAACCGCGAACGCACGCAATGGTACTTCCAGCGCTACGTCGCGCATCTGCCGGCCGGCGGCGAGATCGTGCTGTTCGACCGCAGCTGGTACAACCGGGCGGGCGTCGAGCGCGTGATGAATTTCTGTACCGATGACGAGTACGAGGAGTTTTTCCGTTCGGTGCCCGAGTTCGAGAAGATGCTCGTGCGCAGCGGGATCCAGATCGTCAAGTACTGGTTCTCGATCACGGATCACGAGCAGGAGGTGCGCTTCCAGGCCCGGATCCAGGATCCGCTGAAGCAGTGGAAGCTGAGCCCGATGGACCTCGAAAGCCGCCGCCGCTGGGAGGCCTATACGGCCGCGAAGGAAGAGATGCTGCAGCGCACGCATATTCCCGAGGCGCCGTGGTGGGTCGTGCAGGCGGTCGACAAGAAGCGCGCGCGGCTGAACTGCATCCACCACTTGCTGGGCCAGGTGCCGTATCACGACGTGCCGCGCCCGACGATCGATCTGCCGCAGCGCGAGCATCACGAGGATTACATCCGCCGGCCGGTGCCGGACAACATGATCGTGCCGGATATTTACTGAGCGGCTGCGCGGGTTTGGGCGGCGGCGAGGGTCGAGCCGCGCAAGGCGGCGCGCGTTACTCCCGGATCAGGAAGGCGGCCCGGTCGCGCCCGGCAATCCATGCGGGTGCGCGGCCGCGCCCGCTCCACGTTGCGCCCGTCACCGGGTCGCGATACTTCACGCCGACGGTGAACAGCTTCGCACGGTCGCTGTAACCGTGACCGAAGATTTCACGTGCGGTCAGCGCGTAGCTCGTGACGAGTTCGCGCACCTGCTCCAGCACCACATTGCGTTCGCGGCACCGTGCCGCCTTGATGCGCTGATCGAGTTCTGCAAGCTGGGCTTGCAGTTTTTGGATTTGCTGCATGCGTCCATTATCCCGTGGCTGATTTGATTATTGGCGACGCGTGACGAGCTGCATGGCAGCACGCCCGGCCATGGCGTGCTGCCTTGGCCGGAGGCGCATCTCACGCAGCGTGCTCCGGCCTGCCGGCAGGGCAGTTGCGGAGCGTGTCGCCGGGAACCCGGTGAGATTAGGACTCGGCGCGCCGTTTTTCTATCGGACGTATCTGAATTTTCGGCTAAATTTGCATGAGGCCGTGATGGCGAGGCGGGAGGAGGCGCGTCAGTTCGTTACAGATCTGGAAACCCCGACCGCCCCTGCGTCAGGTCGAACAGCTCGGTTCTCGCATCGGCCTCGGCGGTCTCCGGCAGCTTGATCACGAGCTTCACCGTCATCCCGTACGCGCTGTCCACCAGTTCATACCCGGCCTGTTCGATCCAGCGGCGCACACGCGCTTCCTCGGGATAGCCGATCTCGATCGCGAGTCGCGTCTGGTGGATGCGTTCGACGCGCTCGGCATCGAGCAGCGCCGATGCGATCGCATCCGTGTACGCGCGCACCAGCCCGCCCGCGCCGAGCTTCACGCCGCCGTAGTAGCGCACGACCGCGCCGAGCACGCCGTCGAGATCGTGATGGCGCAGCACTTCGAGGATCGGCCGGCCCGCGGTGCCCGACGGCTCGCCGTCATCCGACATGCCCGACTGGCCACCCGCCAGCAACGCCCAGCAAACGTGGGTGGCGGTCGGATGCTCGTTGCGCAGGCGCTGCAGCACCTGCATCGCGGCGTCGCGGTCGTCGACGGGAATCGCGTGCGCGATGAAGCGGCTCTTGCGGATCTCGAGTTCCCGGGTAGTGGCAGTGGCGAGCGTATAACTCATCGAAGGGAGGGTGTGCGGTCCTGCATCGGGTTCAGCAGTCAATTTTGAGGTGCGGCTGAAATGGCGGGCGTCGGCGGACCGTCAAACGGCCGGCGGATACTCGGTGTGCCCCGCATTTTATCTCACCGTGCAATTTGCTTTCCGGCCTATGCCCGGCCCAACCGGCGCGTGGGCGCGTTGCTTATCACGAACAATATTGGGTGAGGCGAAATTTTGGCCGATTGACCAATCATATTAAATGCCCCGGATTCGCTGCCGTCCGATGTTGATTTTTTGTAACACGTCTGTTACAGTTCCGCCCCACCGGAATGCCGGTGATTAAGTAATGCTGATTGATAATCCGGCTGCTGCGTTGTCCGGCGATTTTCCTTTGTTTTCCCGATGGGCATGCCGCGCTGTCTGTGCGTTTCGGCGAAAATAGCAATCGGCCGTCGGACACCCGATGATGCGGAATACGAAAAACCCCAAAGAAAACAAGTCTAATCGAGAATAATAATGGCTGATTTGCATTGGACCATGCCGATCGCCAGATGGACGTCGATTTCGACCGCGGGGGTGCCGGGCGTCGAAGCCCTCGATCCGATGGTGCGTCGCCGATTGAGCCGATTGTCGCGGCTCGCGCTGCAGGCCGCTTGCGACTGTGCGGACGTGACGGGTGCCTTGCGCGTGGTATTTGCGTCACGCCACGGCGAACTGGCGCGCACGACAACCATTCTCGATGCTATTCAGGCCGGCGAGCCCGTTTCCCCGACGGCCTTCAGCCTGTCGGTACTCAACGCGGTCACGGGCATCTTCGGTATCGCCCGTCGCGACCGATCGCCTGCGACGGCAGTCGCTGCCGGGCACGAAACCCTCGGCTATGCGCTGCTCGAGGCATTTTGCCAATACGAAACCTCTTCCGTGTCGCCGGTGCTGCTCGTTCATGCGCATGAGCCGGCCGACACTGTCTACGGCGATGTCGGGGACGATTCGCAAAGCGGGGGAATCGCGATCCTGGTCGACGCGACTGCGCCGGCCGGCTACTTGACCTGCGACGTCGCGATCGACTGCGCAAACGATTCGCCGGCGGCTGGCAGTGTGGAGGCCGATACGCAGAGCGCGGCGGTCCGGCATTGCCTGGCCGAACGTGTCGCCACGACATGGCGCGGCGGCGACGCGTACTGGCGCTGGAGCTGGCATGATCGCGCGGCTTGATTTCGGCTGGCGGCTCTTCGCGACCGGCGCCAGCCTGGCCTTCTTCGTGCTGTGCGGATCGGTTTTCTCGCTGCTCGCCGCCGCTGCCGGGGCGCTGTGGCCGCATCGACGCTCGCGTCAGCGAGTCGTAACGTTTGTCATCCATTACTTCTTTCGTCTGCTGGTCGCATTGCTGCAACGCATCGGCGTGATGCGGCTGGAAGTGTCCGGCGTATCGCGCCTTGGCGAAGGCGGTCCGGCAATCGTCGTCGCCAATCATCCGACCTGGCTCGACGTGATGGTGCTGTTGTCGTTGACGCCGAAAGCATGCTGCGTGGTCAAGCGCGGGCACTGGGGCAATCCATGCTTCTGGGGTATCGTCCGGGCGGCCGAATACGTGAGCAACGCCGATGCCGTCGAATTGGTCGAGTCCGGCGCGCGGCAACTGGCGGCCGGCTACACGATGATCATCTTTCCCGAGGGCACGCGCAGCCCCGGCGGCGACCGTCTGCACGCGTTTTCGCGTGGCTTCGCGCACATGGCGCTGCAGTCGCGCGCCCGGATTCTGCCGGTCCTGATCGATTGCGATCCACCGGTATTCACCAAGACGCTGCGCTGGTATCACGTGCCGTCGCGCGCGTTCCGCATGCGGATCGACGTGCTCGATCCGATGGATACGGATGGCTTGACTGGCGGCGCCGTGTCGCCGTCGATCGCAGCCCGCACTATCGCGCACGAAGTGGAAACGCACATTACCCAACACCTGTTTCGGCATGGATACTTTAAAACTGCAAATTAAGCAGCTTCTGATCGAGATGCTCGATCTCAACGACATGACCATCGACGATATCGGTGACGACGTGCCGCTTTTCTCGACCGACGGAATCGGACTGGATTCGGTCGACGCGCTGGAAGTCGGGATCATGCTGCGCAAAAAATTTCAACTGTCGATCGCGGCGAACGACGAGCACGCGAAGGCGCATTTTCGTTCGATCAATACGCTGGCCGCGTTCATCGTGAGTCAGCAGGCGCATCACGCGCCGCAGGAAGCCGTGCCGGCAAAAGGGGTGTGACACGTGACCGACGCAGAAATCCTTGAGCGCATCCGCGCCATCTTTCACGAGAACTTCGCGATCGAACCGGAGCGCGTGACTGCCGATACGCATCTGTTCGACGAACTCGATCTCGACAGCATCGATGCAGTCGATCTCGCCATCAAGCTTCAGGAAATGACGGGCCAGCGCATCAAGCCGGAAGAGTTCAAGTCGGTGCGAACCGTCGGCGACGTGATTGCCGCGGTTCACGCGTTGCTTGCACGCGCCGGATGACATCGGTTGCGCATATGCGAGTGACCGGCACTGTCCGGCCGCGTTGGGTCGGTGTTGCAGCGCGAGTGGCGCTGGCGCTCGCGTATCCGCTCGTCATCCTGTTCGCGTGGCAGATGCTGACGCCGCGCTATGTCGGCTGCCTGCTGTTCGTGCTGCTGTGGGTGCAGCGCACGATCGGGAAAGGGGCGTTCGCGATGGCGCTCAAACGGCTCACTGCGCACGACTGGTGCGTGGCAGCTGCATTGACCGTCCTGTCGCTCGCGATCGCCGTGACGGACAGCGAGCGCCTTCTCCGTTTCTATCCGGCGTGCGTGAGCGCCGGCCTGCTGGTTGCATTCGGCGCGACGCTGCAGCGCGGCCCGACGATGATCGAGAAATTCGCGCGGCTGAGGTATCCCGAGCCGAGCCAGACGATCGTTCGCTATACGCGGCGTGTCACGCAGATCTGGTGTGCGTTCTTCATCGTGAATGGCGGGTTTTCCATCTATACGGCGCTGTACTGGAGTCGGTCTGCGTGGGCGCTCTATAACGGCGCGATCGTCTACGTGCTGATCGGAGCGTTGCTCGCCGGCGAATGGCTCTGGCGCCGCGTGTTCATAACGGCACGCTCCGGCGCGGGAGACGTCGCATGATGGCGTTGCGCGACCTTCTGCGCGCCGACGCGGACGTGGCCACGATCGTCTGCCGCGACGGTGACGCATATTTCACGCTGGCCGACTTGCGCGCCCGTACGGAAGCGATCGCGCGAACGATCGAAGCCGCCGGTGCGCGTCGCGTCGCGGTCTGTGTCGACGATCCATACGATTTCGCGTGCGCGTTCTTCGCCGCGATGGCGGCGGCGAACGAAACGGTGATTCCGGCCAGTGCGGCTCCCGGTTACTTGCACGAACTCGCGCACGCGTACGATCTGCTGCTCGACGCGGCGGCGCTGGCGGAATGCGCGCGCGAGTGCGTGGGGGGCATCGAGGCCGCTGGGCGCGCGATCGCACCGGACGCGGCGATCACGCTCTACACATCGGGCAGCAGCGGCGCCGCGAAACCGGTGCGCAAGTCGCTGGCCCAGTTCGATGCGGAGGTGCGGACGCTGCAACGCGAATGGGGCGGGCAGGTCGGCGCGGCGGTCGCGCTGTCGAGCGTTCCGCATCACCATATCTACGGACTGCTGTTCAGGATCCTGTGGCCGTTGGCGGTCGGACGCGCGTTCGACCGCGCGTCGGTGCTCGAACCGCAGCAACTGCAGCAGCGGCTTGCGGCATACGACGACGCCATCGTCATATCGACCCCGTCGCAATTGATGCGCTGGCCGGCATTGCAGGGTTTTCCGATGCAGGATCCCGCGCCGCGCCTGTTCTTCTCGTCGGGCGGCCCGTTGCCTGAGGAAACGGCGTTGGTTTATTCGGCGGCCTTCGGCGCCGCGCCGTTCGAGATATTCGGCAGCACCGAGACGGGCGGCATCGCGTGGCGCCGTCAGGATCTGACGAGCGCGTGGCAGCCGATGGCGGGAATCGATGTGCGTCGCGACGACGACGGCGCGCTGCTCGTGCGCTCCGCGCATCTCGGTCACGACGACTGGCATCGCACCGACGATACCGCACGCTTCGATCGGCAGGGACGTTTCGAATTGACGGGGCGTCGCGATCGCGTGGTGAAGCTCGATGGCAAGCGCGTGTCGCTGCCCGAACTCGAAACGCGGATTCTCCAGCATCCGTATATCGGACAGGCCGCGGCGACGGTTGTCGAAGGCACATCGCGCGCGCACATTGGCGTGGTCGCGGTATTGACCGACACCGGCCGCCAGATATTGAAGACCGACGGCCGCGTGGCACTCGCCGCGGCGTTGCGGCACGACCTCGGCGAGTATTTCGACGCAGCCGCGTTGCCGCGCCACTGGCGGTTCCGCCGCACGATGCCGTTCGATGCGCGCGGCAAGCTGCCGGCGTCGGCGCTCGCGGCCGCGTTCGCACCGACGGCGGCGGGTTTTGAACTGCTGGCCGAGTGGCGCGACGCCGACAGCCTGCATTACGAACTGCGCGTGCCGGCGGCGCTCGCGCATTTCGACGGTCATTTCCCCGGCATGCCGATTCTCCCCGGCGTCGTGCAGATCGATTGGGCCGCCCGGCTTGCCGGCCGCGCGTTCGATACAGCGCTCGCGGTCCGCTCGATCGATCATCTGAAGTTCAAGGCGCCGGTTCCGCCGGGCGCCGTGCTCGCATTGCGCCTCGCGCACGATCCGGCACGCGGATGCGTGCGCTTTGCGTTCCGGCGCGGCGCGCGCGAATGCACGTCGGGTACGCTCGTTTACGGCGAGGCGATGCAATGACCGGCGTCTGTATCGTCATCCCGATCTACAACCATCGCGACGCGATCGGCGATACGCTCGCGCGGCTTGCCGTGCACGGGCTGCCGATCATCGTGGTCGACGATGGCAGCGACGGGCCGACGCAGCAGACACTGGCCGGGCTGGCCGTGCGGTATGCGGACTGCATGACCTTGCTGCGGCTGCCGGTGAATGGCGGCAAAGGGGCGGCGGTGATGGCCGGATTGCGCGCGGCGCGCGACCGCGGTTACCGGCATGCGATCCAGATCGACGCCGACGGTCAGCATGACGCGGCCGATGTGCCGAAGTTCGTCGCGGCCGCGCAAGCGGAACCGGACGCGGTCGTGCTCGGCCGTCCATGTTTCGATGCAAGCGTGCCGAAAGCGCGCCTGTACGGCCGCTATCTGACGCACGTGTGGGTCTGGATCGAGACGCTGTCGCTGGATATTCCCGACGCGATGTGCGGATTCCGCCTCTATCCGGTCGATGCGGTCTGCGCACTGATCGACGCGGTGCCGATGCCGAAGCGGATGGCGTTCGACAGCGAGGTGCTGGTACGGCTTCACTGGCGCGGCCTGACGTTCCGGACGATTCCGACGCGTGTCGTCTATCCGGAAGACGGCGTGTCGCATTTCGATGTATTGCGCGACAACGTGCGCATCAGCGCGAGCCATACGCGACTGGCGCTGGGCATGCTGGCACGCGCACCGTGGTTGATCGCGCGTCGGCTGTGCCGGCGACGCGGCGCGCCGGGCGCGGGCCGGGCGCAGTCGTGGTGGCGCATGCCGGAACGCGGCAGCCGCGTCGGGATGGCGCTGCTGGCGTTGAGCTGCCGCTGGATCGGCACGCGCATCACGTCGATGTGGCTGTATCCGATCGTCGGCTACTTCGTGCTGACCAACCGCGCCGCGCGCGTCGCTTCGAACGCCTATTTCACGCGCCTGTGCGGGGCGGGCGGCGTGGGCGCGGCACCGCGTCCGGGCTGGCGCACCGCGTATCGGCACATGCTCGCGTTCGCGCAATCGGGCTTCGACAAGTTCGTCGCGTGGTCCGGCCGGCTCGATGAATTCGACGTGTGCTTCGACGACGCGTCGGCGTTCGATGCACTGGCCGCCAGCGGGCGCGGCGCGCTCGTGATCGGCGCGCATCTCGGCAATCTGGAGATGACGCGGGCACTTGCATTGCGCGACGCGCATACGAAAGTGACAGCGGTGGTCTATACGGAGCACGCGCAGCGCTTCAACGAGATATTGGCGAAGACGAGCCGGGATTTCGGCAAGCAACTCGTCCAGGTGACGGATTTCGGGCCGGACACGGCGCTCATGATGCAGTCGCGCATCGATGCGGGCGAACTGCTCGTGATCGTCGGCGATCGCGTGCCGCCGCACGATGCGGGCAAGACGGTCGATGCGTGCTTTCTCGATGCCGCCGCGCCGTTTGCACAGGGGCCGTACATCCTTGCGCACGCGCTCGAATGCCCGGTTTACCTGTTCTTCTGTCTGAAAGAGGGGCGAGGTTACCGGCTCTACTTCGAACCGTTCGCCGAACGCATCGAGCTGCCGCGCCGCGACCGCTCGGGACACGTGGCCGCATGGGCGCAGCGCTATGCCGAACGGCTCGAGCATTACTGCCGCAAGGCTCCCTACCAATGGTTCAATTTCTTCGATTTCTGGGCGCGGCCCGATGGAGGTCCGCATGGCTGAACATAACGTGACCGACGAATTGCACGCGCCCGCCGCGGCGCGGTCCGAAACGGCCCATGCGCCGGTCGTGATCGGCGCGCGGCATTTGACCATCGAGGATGTCGTTGCGATCGCCCGCGCCGGCGCACCGGTAAAGCTGAATGCGGATATCGGCTGGCGCGAGCGCATCGAGCGCGGCGCGGCGCGGCTGCGCGACTACCTTGCCGGTGGCGGAATCCTGTATGGCGTGACCACCGGATACGGCGACGCGTGTGTTGTCGACGTGCCGCCGGCGCTCGTCGAGGCGCTGCCGCTGCAGTTGACGCGTTATCACGGATGCGGGATGGGCGACTGGTTCGATGCGCAGCAGACGCTGGCGATCGTCGCCGCGCGGCTCAATTCGCTCGCGTTCGGCTATTCAGGTGTGCGATTCATGTTGCTCGAACGACTGGCCGACCTCGTGAATCATCGGATCCTGCCGCGGATTCCGTCCGAAGGTTCCGTCGGCGCGAGCGGCGACCTGACGCCGTTGTCCTATGTCGCGGCCGCGCTGGCCGGCGAGCGCACCGTCCTGTTCGACGGCGCCGAATGCGAGGCGCGCGATGTCTGGAGCACGATCGGCCACGCGCCGCTGCAACTGGCGCCGAAGGAGGGCCTCGCGCTGATGAACGGCACGGCGGTGATGACGGGGCTCGCTTGCCTCGCATTCGCGCGCGCCGACAACCTGACGCGCATCGCCGCGCGCCTGACCGCGCTGACGACCGTCGCGCTCGACGGTCGCGCCGCGCACTTCGACGCGCGGCTGTTCGACGCGAAGCCGCATGCCGGGCAGGCCGAGGCGGCGGCCTGGATTCGCGCGGACCTGGCCGGTCGCGACGACACGCCGGGGCACCGTCTGCAGGATCGCTATTCGGTGCGCTGCGCGCCGCATGTGATTGGCGTGACGCGCGATGCGCTGACGTGGGTGCGTCGCGATGTCGAGAACGAGTTGAACAGCGCCAACGACAACCCGTTGATCGATCCTGACGACGGCAGCGTGCTGCACGGGGGAAATTTCTACGGCGGTCACATCGCGTTCGCGATGGACGCGCTGAAAACGGCGGTGGCCAATCTCGCGGATCTGATGGACCGCCAGCTCGCGCTGCTCGTCGACGACAAGTTCAGCAACGGCCTGCCGCGCAACCTGACGGGCGCAACGGGCGATCGCGCGGCCATCAATCACGGCTTCAAGGCGGTGCAGATCTCCGCATCCGCATGGACCGCGGAAGCGCTGAAGCACACGATGCCGGCGAGCGTGTTCTCGCGCTCCACGGAGTCGCACAACCAGGACAAGGTGAGCATGGGCACGATCGCGGCGCGCGATTGCCTGCGCGTGCTCGCGCTGACTGAGCAGGTTGCCGCGGCGCATGTGCTCGCGACCGTGCAGGCCGTGCGGCTGCGCCAGCGGGATGCCGCCGGAACGCACCTGTCGCCCGCGCTGCGCGCGTTCGTCGACGACGTGGGCAGCCGTTCGCCGCTGGTGGTGGAGGATCGGCCGCTGGAAGCCGAGCTGCGCGCGTTGACTGCCCGGCTCGCCGCCTGCGACCCGATCGGTGCATCGTCTTGCAGGGAGGCCGCATGAGTGCGCCGGGAGCGCCGCTGACGGCGACGGCCCGTGTCGAAGTCCCGTTTCACGACGTCGACGCGATGAACGTCTGCTGGCACGGCCACTATCTGAAGTATTTCGAAAGCGGGCGCGCGGCGTTGCTGCGGATGATCGGCTACGACTACCCGGCGATGCTGGCGTCGGGTTACATGTGGCCGGTTGTCGAGGCGCACCTGAAGTACGTGCGGCCGGCGACCTACGGCCAGCAGCTCGACGTGTGCACAACGCTGCTCGAATTCGAGAACCGGCTGCGGATCGGCTACGAAATCGTCGATGCCGGGTCGGGCGAGCGCCTGACGAAAGGGTACACGGTCCAGCTGGCCATCGACGCCGCGACGCGGGAGTTGCAGTTCGTTTCGCCGGCAGCGTTGATCGAACGGGTGCAAGCGCGATGACGACGAACCGTGGCTACCGGGGATTTCTCGCGGCGCTCGGCGCATGCGCGACGTTCGTTGCGGGTATTGCGCACGCGGCTCCGGCCGCGTCGACAGCGCCGGCTGCGGCGCGGCCCGAGAACACCGCGCTCGTGTCCGACATCGCGGCGAGGCTGGCGCGAGTCGGCGCAATCCGCGCCGATTTTCGGCAGACCCAGACGCTCGCGGCGATGAAGCAGCCGCTCGTCAGCACGGGCTCGATGCTGTTCGATCGAGCGTCGGGTGTCGTGTGGCGGATCCAGACGCCGTACCAGGCGACCTACGTGATTACCGATGGCGGCGTGCGCGAAGTCGGGGCCGATGGCAGGCTTGTCGCGCCGAGCGGCAACGGCCGCGGCGTCGCACAGGTGTCGCGGATGATGCGAGACATGCTCGGCGGCGATCTGTCGGCGCTGTACGCGCAATTCGACGTCGAAGCGAGCGGCACGCGCGAACGCTGGCGGATGCTCCTTCGACCTAACCAGCCGCAGCTCGCGCAGGCGGTCCGCACGATCGAGATGGGCGGCGGCACGTATCTCGGCCGGCTCGACATGACGTTCGCGAACGGTAACGTAACCACGCTCGAATTCACGCGGGCGACGCCGGTGGACGGTCCCGCGCCGGCCGAGCGCGCGTGGTTGGGGACGCGCTGATGAGCGAGACGCGCGACGCGATCGACGTCCCGGCCAGGCTTGCCCGGCGCCGGCTGCGCTGCGCCGCGTGGGCCCTGGTCGCACTCGTCGTCGTGCTTTACTGCATCTGGCGTTTCATGGGGCCGTCGCCGTTGCAGACGAACCTGCTGGCGCTGCTGCCCGCGACCGAGGCGAATCCGGTGGCCGAGAAGGCGGTCGAGACGATCGGCAACATGCTCGGCGGCCGCACCGTTTATCTGGTGACCGACCGCGACGCTGCGCGCGCGAAAGCCGCCGCAAAGCAGTTCGGTGCCCGGCTCGCGCATAGCGGTGCGTTTCGCTCGGTGACGGTCGAGGTGCCCCCGTTCGACGTGTCGCAGATCGCGGCGACCTATCTGCCGGCCCGCTTCGGATTGCTGACCGAGGCGGATCGCGCGTCGCTCGAACGACGCGACGCAGCGCTTGCCGACCGGCTGGCCCGGAGACTTTACGGGCCGCCGGCCGACGGCCTGCCGACCGCCGTCGCGGACGATCCGTTCGGCTGGCTCCAGCACTGGCTCGCGGGCCTGCCGCTGGCAACGTCGAATCTCGCGCTCGAGGACGGGATGCTCGTGTCGCACCGCGACGGTGTCACGGGGGTGCTCGTGATGACGTCGCTTGCCGGTTCGGCATACGAATCGAAAGTCCAGCGGGCGGTGCGTGACGCGACCGCCGATGCGGAGCGCTCGATCGGCACGGATTATCCGGGCGCGCGAATCGATCGTGCCGGCGCGGTGTTTTACGCGGAAGCCGCGCGCGCAAGCGCGGAGCGCGACGTGCACGTGATCGGCGCAGTGTCGCTCATCGGAATCGCCTTGCTGCTGACGAGCGTGTTCCGCACGCCGCGCCTGCTGGTGCTGGCGTTTGCATCCACGGCGTTCGGCATCGCCTGCGCACTCGCGGCGACGCTGCTCGTGTTCGGCAAGCTGCATCTGCTGACACTCGTGTTCGGCGTGAGCCTGATCGGCGAAGCGGTCGATTATTCGATCCAGTATTTCGTCGTTCATCTATCCGCCGGAAAGCAGTGGGACGCGCGACAGGGCGCGGCTGCCGTGCGACCTGCGCTCGCGGTCGCGCTCGCGACGAGCCTGCTCGGCTACGCGATCCTGATGTGGGTGCCGTTTCCGGCACTGAAGCAGATCGCCTGCTTCGCGATGGTCGGCATTGCGGCCGCGTTCGCGGCCGTGACGGGGTTTCTGCCGCTGATGCTCACACAGGCGCCGAAGCGAACGCCCGCACGCGTGTTTGCGTGTGCCGCGCGCGTGCTGGCAGGTTGGCGATCCGTGCTGGGCGGGCGGCGTGCGATGGCGGCCGCGGCGCTGCTCGCGCTCGTCGCGGTGCCGGGCTGGATCGCGCTGCGTAGCGACGACGACATCCAGTTGCTGATCCAGCGCGATCCGGACCTGGTGCGCCAGGAGGGCGAAATTCGCGCGGCGGTCGGCCTCGAGAACACGGCCAGATTCTTCGTGGTCCAGGGCGCGACACCGGAAGACGTGCTCGAACGATCGGCCTCGCTCGTCGCGTCGCTGGCGCCGCTGCATGTCGGCCGGGTCCAGTCGATCGCGGCATTCGTGCCGTCGGCGAGGCAGCAGGCGCGCAATCGCGCGGTGTTGGCCGAACGCGTGTTCGCGGATCCGGCGGCGTTGCGCGCGACGCTCGAACAAGCAGGATTCCGCGACGATGTCGCGCATGCGTGGATCGACGCGTTCGCTCGCGACGCGCGGGCATCGTTGTCGGTCGATACGTGGCTGGCCGCGCAATGGTCGGCGCCGTTCCGCCATCTGTGGCTCGGCAAGGTCGGCGAGCGCGATCCCGTGTATGCGGCGATTGCGATTCCCGAACGGGCCGACGCGACGGACGTCGCGTCGTTCGAAACGATCGCGCGCGGCCTGCCGGGCGTGACGTGGGTCGACAAGGCCGCGAGCGTGTCGAGGCTGTTCGGTGCGTACCGCATCGACAGCGGCTTGTGGCTCGCCGGCGCGCTCGTCGTGGTCGCCGGCCTGCTGGCGTGGCGTTATGGCGTGCGCGGCGGTCTTGCGACGACGCTGCCGGTCGTGCTGGCGATCGGCCTGACGCTGGCTGTGTTCGGCTATGCGAACGTGCCGCTTACGCTGTTCAACTGGCTTGCGCTGATGCTGGTGCTCGGCGTGGGCGCGAATTATGCAGTATTCCTGCGCGAAGGGTGTATGCGGGACGCGGCCGATCTCGGCGCCGTCTGGACCGGCGTGCTGCTGTCCGCCGCGACGACGCTGCTGTCGTTCGGCATGCTGGGCGTGAGTGCGATGCCGGCATTGCGCAGCTTCGGCACGACGCTCGCGTTGGGCATCGTGTTTTCGGTACTGTTCGCGCCGCTCGCGACACCGTCCCATACGGAGAATCGCGCATGAACCTGACACAGGCGCCCGTCTATCTGTCGGCACTCGGCATGGTCAATGCGCTCGGCGGGTACGTCGACGAGATCGCCGATGCACTTCGCACCGGCGTGTCGGCAGGCATGGGCCCGCACGCGGCAGAACCCTCCCGTGGCTGGGTCGGGCAGGTGTGCTCGCCGCTCGATATCGCGCCGCCCGCGCAGCTGACGCATTTCGACTGCCGCAACAATCGCCTGCTGCTGGCAGCGCTCGCGCAGATCGCTCCTGCCGTCGATGCGGTGGTGGCGCGTTACGGGCCGCGCCGGATCGGCGTCGTGATCGGCACCAGCACGTCCGGCATTCGCGCGGCCGAGGACGCGTTCGCGCAGCGAGCGGCGACCGGCGCGATGCCGCCCGGATTCGATTACCGGCAGATGGAGATCGGGACCGCCGCACCGTTCGTGCGGGCGGCGCTGGCTCTGGCGGGGCCGGCCTATACGGTGTCGACCGCCTGCACGTCGAGCGCGAAGGCGTTCGCGGCGGCGCGTCGCCTGCTGCGCCTGAACCTGTGCGATGCGGTGATCGTCGGCGGCGCGGATACGCTGTGCGAGATGACGTTGCAGGGCTTTGCGTCGCTCGAATCGGTCAGCCCGACGCGGACCAATCCGATGAGCCGTAACCGATGCGGGATCAATATCGGCGAAGGCGCGGCCGTGTTCGTGATGAGCCGCGACGAAGCCGCGGTGCGGCTTGCCGGTGTCGGTGAATCGAGCGACGCGCATCACATCTCGGCACCGGACCCGGCCGGACTCGGCGCCGAGGACGCGCTGCGCGCGGCGCTCGCCGACGCGGGCGTGCCACCGTCCGCGATCGGCTACGTGAACCTGCATGCGACGGCAACGCGCCTGAACGACGAGATGGAAGCGCGCGTGACCGCGCGGGTGTTTCCCGCCGGCGTACCCGCGAGCGGAACGAAGCCGCTCACGGGGCACCTGCTCGGCGCGGCGGGCGCGACCGAACTCGCATTCGGCTGGTTGACGCTCGCCCGCGGGTTGTCGCTGCCGGCGCACGTTTGGGACGGCGAGGCCGATCCGGCGTTGCCGGCGCTGGATCTCGTGCAAACGGAACGCCGGCTGGCCGGCGATGCATCGGGACAGTATGTGATGAGCAATTCGTTCGCTTTCGGCGGCAGCAATGCCAGCCTGATCCTGGGGAACTGACATGCAGACCGGTTCGCTGACCGAAACGTTGCACGACGGTGCGGAGATCGCCGTTTGCGACGTGCTCGACGTGCTGCCGCATCGCGGCACGATGTTGCTGCTCGACGCGATCGAACGCTGTTCGGAAACGGCGATCGAGGTGGCCGCGAGCGTGCGCGACGATGCCTGGTACGCCGGCGACGACGGTGCGATGCCGGCGTGGATCGGTATCGAGCTGATGGCGCAGGCGATTGCCGCGCACGTCGGGTTGCTCGCACGGCATGCGGGCGGGCGAGCGAAACCGGGCGTGCTGCTCGGTGCGAACCGTTACACCGCGCACCGGGCCGCGTTCGACGCCGGCGCGGCATTGCGGATCACCGCGCGCGAATTGCTGCGCGGTGACGAAGGGCATGGCGCCTACGAATGCGCGATCCATGCAGGCGATCGGTGCTGCGCGGAGGCGATCGTCAAGGTGTACCAGCCGGACGATTTTCAGTCTTTTATCGAAGGGAGTTTCAACTCATGACTCGGCGAGTACTCGTGACCGGCGCGAGCCGCGGTATCGGCCGGGCCGTTGCCATGCGCCTCGCGTCGGACGGCTTCTCCGTGACGGTTCACTGCCGCAGCGGTCGCGATCAGGCGGAAGCCGTCGCGGCCGCGATCCGGGAGCAGGGCGGCACGGCGGGCGTGCTGCAGTTCGACGTGCGCGACCGCACGGCCTGTCGGCAGCAGCTCGAGACTGACGTGGAAGCGAACGGCGCGTACTACGGCATCGTGTGCAGCGCCGGCGTCACGCGCGACGGCGCGTTTCCCGCGCTGACGGACGAGGACTGGGACGTCGTGATCGAGACCGGGCTGGACGGGTTCTACAACGTCGTCCATCCACTGACGATGCCGATGGTGCGGTTGCGCGCCGGGGGACGCATCGTGACGATCGCGTCGGTATCGGGCGTCATCGGCAATCGCGGACAAGTCAACTACAGCGCGGCGAAGGCCGGGTTGATCGGCGCGACCAAGGCGCTCGCGGTCGAACTGGCGTCGCGACGCATCACGGTCAATTGCGTTGCACCCGGCCTCGTCGACACCGGCATGCTCGATGACGTACCGCTCGAGCACGCGCTGCAGACCGTGCCGATGGGACGTGTCGGACAGCCCGACGAAGTGGCGGCGGTGGTTGGATTCCTGATGTCCGATGCGGCGACCTATGTGACGCGGCAAGTGATCGGCGTCAACGGCGGGATGGTGTGATGAAGCGAGTCGTCGTGACGGGAATGGGCGGCGTGACCGCTTTCGGCGAAACGTGGCCGGAAATCGAGGCGCGCCTGCGCGGTGCGCGCAACGCGGTGCGGCGCATGCAGGAGTGGGACTGCTACGAGTCGCTGCATACGCGGCTCGCGTGTCCGCTGCCAGGCTTTGTGGCGCCGGCATGGTACCCGCGCAAGAAGACCCGGTCGATGGGGCCGGTGTCGCTGTATGCGGTGCGGGCGAGCGAACTCGCGCTTGCCGATGCCGGGCTCGCTGACGATCCGTCGATCAAGGACGGCCGGATGGGCGTCGCTTACGGCTCGTCGTCGGGCTCGGTCGAGCCGATCCGCGCGTTCGGCACGATGCTCGAGACCGGCTCGATGCGCGACGTGACGTCGAACAGCTACGTGCAGATGATGCCGCATACGACGGCCGTCAACGTCAGCCTGTTCTGGGATCTGAAGGGCCGCATCGTGCCGGCGTCGTCGGCGTGCGCGTCCGGCAGCCAGGCGATCGGTTACGCATACGAGGCGATCGCGGCCGGCAAGCAGGCACTGATGCTCGCCGGCGGGGCCGAAGAGTTGTCGGGGCCGGCCGTCGCGGTGTTCGACACGCTGTATGCCACCAGTACGCGCAACGATGCCGCCGCACTGACGCCGCGGCCGTTCGACGTCGGCCGCGACGGTCTGGTCGTCGGGGAAGGGGCCGCGACGCTGGTGCTCGAGGAATACGAACATGCGCTCGCGCGTGGCGCGACGATCCATGCCGAGATCGTCGGCTTCGGCTGCAATTCGGACGGCGGACACATTACGCAGCCGACCGCCGAAACGATGGCGATCGCGATGCGGCTTGCGCTGCGCGACGCGTCTCTCGATCCGGCGGCGATTGCGTACGTGAATGCACACGGCACGTCGACCGATCGCGGCGATGTCGCCGAGAGTCATGCGACGGCATCGGTGTTCGGCGAAAACATGCCGATCAGTTCGCTGAAGAGCTATGTCGGTCATACGCTCGGCGCGTGCGGCGCGCTCGAGGCGTGGTGGACGATCGAGATGATGAAGCGCAACTGGTACGTGCCGACGCTCAACCTCGATAACGTCGATCCGGCTTGCGCTTCGCTCGACTACATCGTCGACGGCGCGCGCGCGATCGACGCGGAGTTCGCGATGAGCAACAACTTCGCCTTCGGTGGGATCAACACGTCGTTGATCTTCCGCAGGGGCGTCGCGTGAGCACAACCGGTTACGCGCCGGCGCGCGTCGTCGTCACGGGGCTCGGCATCGTGTCGTGTCTGGGCAATTCGCTCGACGACGTGTCGGCCGCGTTGCGTGCCGGCCGCTCCGCCATCCGTCGCGTCGACGGCTGGCGTGCACGTGGTTTCCGCAGCCAGGTCGCGGGCGTCGCCAGTGTCGATGCGGCTGCGCCGTTCGCGCGCAAGCACGAGCGCTTCATGGGCGATACCGCCCGCTTCGGCGCGCATGCCGCCGCCGCGGCACTGCGCGATGCCGGACTCGATCCCGCGACGCTGCGCTCGCCGCGCGCCGGCGCGATCATCGGCTCGGGCATCGGCTCGATGGCCGACTACGACGACGCGATGGCGATCGCGGCGCAGCGCGGGATCGACAAGACCCCGCCCTATATCGTCCCGCGTGCGATGAGCAGCACGGCGTCGGCGTGCGTCGCGCAGTTGTTCGGCATCGAGGGCGTGTCCTATTCGCCGTCTTCCGCGTGCACGAGCGGTGCGCTGGCGATCGGGCATGCGATGCAGTTGATCCGGTCGGGCTGCCAGGACATCGTGCTCGCGGGCGGCAGCGAGGCGCTCCACGACAACATGACGCTGATGTTCGACGCGATGGGCGCGTTGTCGGCCGGTTACAACGACACGCCGGCGCAGGCGTCGCGGCCGTACGCGTGCGGCCGTGACGGCTTCGTGATCGCTTCGGGGGCCGGCATCCTCGTGCTCGAGTCGCTCGACCACGCACGCTCGCGCGGCGCGCGAATCTACGCGGAACTGACCGGGTTCGGCCAGGGCACGGATGGCGCGGGCATGGCTACGCCGCACGCAGCGGGGATCGCGCGTGCGATCCGCATGGCGATCGAAGGCGGCGGACGACTGCCCGATTATGTGAACACGCACGCGCCGTCGACATCGCTTGGCGATATCGAGGAGCTGAAGGCGCTTGCCGATGTGTTCGGCGGCAACGTGCCGCCGTTTTCGTCGACGAAAGGAATGACCGGTCATCCGCTCGGCGCGAGCGGGGCGCACGAGGCGCTCTACACGATCCTGATGATGCGCGACGGCTTCGTTGCCGGCACCGCGGTCGAGGGCGAGCCCGATCCGGCGCTCGGACGGATGCCGCTGGTGCGCGAAGCACGCACCGCGCGGATCGAGCGCGCGCTGTCGATCTCGTTCGGGTTCGGCGGGAGCTGCGCAAGTGTGTTGTTGGATGCCTGGAAAGGCGATTGAAGTGAACCTACTGAGCTGAGAGGACAAGAACAATGAAGCAGAAAGCACATCTGGCCGGCATGCTGATCGCGGCGACGTTGTTGACGGGCTGCGGCACCGTGGTTCGTTCGCTGCCGCTGCCCGCGTCGGCGACGGCACAGGATGCGTCGGGTGTCAGCCTGTATTTCGGAGCGCAACCTCATCCGGCAGTGAAGACGAGCATCGGCCCGCGTTCGGAGTCGGTGCGCGTGCGGCGTGCGACCGAAGCGGAACAGCCGACGTGCGAACAGGCGTTGAGCACGGCGCTGGACCGTCTGCGCGAATATGCGAAGAATCATGGCGGGAACGCGGTCATCAACGTGACGACGCGCTTTCACGACAAGCGTTCCGATTCGACGACCGAGTACACCTGCGGCGTGAGCGGCAGCGCCGGCGCGATCGCGGTGTCCGGCGACGTCGTGCTGCTCGACAAGCAATGACACGGAGGATGGCATGAAGTACCGGATTGCATTCGCGCTGCTCTTCGCCACGTTGGCGATGTCACAGGCTCATGCGCGCGATTCTGTCGGCAACTATCCGATCGAGAGCGCGCTGACGAGCGAGGGCGACACGCTCGGCGGCGATGTCGCGCTCTATTTCGGCGATCAGTCGCACCCGAAGATCGTCAAGTCATACGGCACCTTCGCGACCAACAAGAAGACCAACGCGTTCGGCAAGAGCGACGAGGCCGCGTGCCAGCATGTGTTCCTGTCGGCGGCGCTCGAGCTTCAGGCGCGAGCACGGAAGGAGGGCGGCAACGCTGTCGTCGGGATCAAGAGCAACTACCGTAACGTGTTGCGCAGCAGTACGACCGACTTTACCTGCGGTGCGGGCGCATTCGTGGCTGGCGTGGCGCTGACGGGCGAGGTCGTGACGCTGAAGCACTGACGCGCGGCGGGCGAGCCTGAACGAGGGCCGCCCGACGGCGGGCCCCGTTCAGACCGGCTTGCGTGCGGCGACGTTGACGAGCGTCTCGCGACGCTTGCCGGGCTTCGGGCTGTGCAGGCCGATGCGTTCGAGCAGGCCGAAGTCATTCGCGCGGCTCCACCACAGATACGGAAACGACACGTTTCGGGCGTCGAACGCGAAGCCGGTTTCACGCAGCATCGCGAGATAGCCGTCCGCGCTTTTCTGAACCTGCATAGGATGTCGAAACAACAGCCGGATGACCCACGACTTGATATAGGCATCGGTCGACTCGGCGAACAGCAGTACGCCGCCCGGCTTCAGCACCCGATGGAACTCGGCCAGCGCACGTTCCTGTTCGACGAGATGGTGGAAGGTCTGGTGGCAGAAAACGACGTCGACGCTTGCGTCGGCGAGCGGAATGCTTGCGCAATCGGCATGCCGCAATTCGACGAGGGTGCCGCAGTGCCGGGCTGCTTCCGACGCGTGCGCAAGCGATTCGTCGTGGCAGTCGATCCCGACGATCTTGCCGGGAGCGAACGCGTCGTTCAGCAAGCGAAACGACTTGCCTTGTCCGCAGCCGGCATCGAGGATGACGGGCGACTTCGGCAACGGCGCCGCGACGAGCCGCTTCAGATCGTTGATGGCCACGCGAAGCACATGATGTTCCCAGGTGTGCGTGCGAAGAAACCAGATGCCGAAGGCGGTTTCGGGAACGTAAGTGGACGTGCGCGTGCGATAAGCTGTCATGTGCCTCTCGTTGGTACTTTTGTTGAACGGTTATTGTAGTTTGCATCGCCGAATTGCGGCGCAAAGAATCAACCTGCCCGATGAACCGGGATGGAAGGCAAGCATGAATGAAATGAAATCGGAATCGGTCGACGTTGCGATCATCGGCGCGGGACCTGCCGGCGCGGTTGCAGCGGGGCTGTTGCGCAAGGCCGGACGGTCGGTGCTGGTGCTCGAGCGCCAGCACTTTCCGCGCTTCTCGATCGGCGAAAGCCTGCTGCCGCAGAGCATGGATTATCTCGACGAGGCCGGCATGCTGCAGGCGGTCGTCGAGGCAGGGTTCCAGTTCAAGAACGGCGCGTACTTCGTGCATCGCGACCGGATGTCGTCGTTCGATTTTCGCGAGAAGTTTACGGAAGGATGGGGGACCGCGTATCAGGTCGAGCGCGCCACGTTCGACGACGTGCTGATTCGCTGCGCGGCTCGGCAAGGTGCAGACGTCCGATTCGGTCACACGGTGCGCGCGTTTGTGCCGGGCGATCGCCCGATGCTCGATGTTGTGGACGAAGCCGGGAGCGATTACCGCGTGCACGCGTCGTTCGTGCTCGATGCAAGCGGATTCGGCAGGGTGCTGCCGCGCCTGCTCGATCTCGAGGCGCCGACGCGGCTGCCAATGCGCGCGGCGATCTTCTCGCACGTCGAGGATCGCTTGCCCGCGGGATCGACCGATCGCGACAAGATCTGCATCGCGGTGCACCCCGAGCGGCGCGACGTGTGGTTCTGGATGATTCCGCTAACGAACGGACGCTCGTCGGTCGGTTGCGTGGCGGAGGCCGCTTTCCTCGACGTGCCGGACACGCGTCGCGAAGAACTGCTGCGCGAGTTGCTGCAGACCGAACCCACGCTGGCGCGCCTCGTCGGCAGCAAGCCGTTCGTGATGCCGGTGCGGCACATTGGCGGCTACGCGTCGAACGTCGAGCGCCTTCACGGCCCCGGTTACGCGTTGCTCGGCAATGCGGGCGAGTTTCTGGACCCGATCTTCTCGTCGGGCGTGACGATCGCGCTGCGGTCGTCCCATCTGGCGGTCGCAGCGCTCGAGCGCCACCTGTGCGGCGAGACGGTCGACTGGCAGCGCGACTACGGCACGCCGCTGCGCAAGGGAATCGATACGTTCCGCGCATTCGTCGAACGCTGGTATTCCGGCGATCTGCAGGACATCGTCTTCCATGACGACAAGGCGCCGGAAGTCAAGCGGATGATCTGCTCGATCCTGGCCGGCTATGCATGGGACGAGTCGAATCCGTTCGTGCGCGAGCCGGCGCGTGGTCTCGATGTGCTTGCCGAAATCTGTCGCTCGGCCCGGCCGGCGCAGCGCGCCGGTTGAGCGGTTCCGGTGAAGATCGTCAGCAGATGAGCAAATGCGGGGGCGCCGCGCACGTCATGTGCGGCGCCCCCGTCGGTTCATCGCCGCTCAGTTGCCCTGCAGCCGGATATCGCGCGACGACGCGCCGACATACACCGTCCCGCCCGGCACGACGCGCCAGCCGTTGCGCGACGTATCCCACACGCTCTGCATCCGCGGCGACACCGTGACGCGAACATGCCGCGCCTCGCCCGGATTCAGCCGGATCTTCTCCCAGCCGACCAGCCGCTTCGGCGGTTCGTCCTTGTACGGCACGCCGAGATAGACCTGCGGCGTTTCCGCGCCGGCGACGCGTCCGTCGTTGCGCACGGTGAACGCGACGCTCAGCGAGCCGTCCCATTGCCGCGACACCGACAGCCCCGAATACGCGAAGTGCGTATACGACAGCCCGTAGCCGAATTCGAACATCGGCTTGATGTTGCGCGCGTCATACCAGCGATAGCCCATGTTCAGCTTCTCCGCGTAGACGGGATCGTTGTCGAACGCGCCGTTTTGCCCCCACGTCGGCGAATCCTGGTCGCGCGCCGGGAACGTGACGGGCAGCTTGCCGGACGGATTGACGGCGCCGAACAGCACGTTCGCGATCGCCTTGCCGCCGGCTTCGCCCGGATACCACGCCTCGACGATCGCGGACACCCGGTCCTTCCACGGCATCAGCACCGGATTGCCGCTCTGGACGACGACGATCGTATGCGGATTCGCGCGCGCGACGGCTTCGACGAGCGCATCCTGGTTCGACGGGTTCGCGAGGCTCAGGCTTTGCAGTTCGCCGAAATCCTCGCCGGCCGGCTGCGCGACCACGACGATCGCGACGTCCGAGCGGCCCGCGAGCGCGGCGGCCTGGTCGATCTCCTGCTGCGTGTACGCGCGGAACGGCGACTGCTGGTCGCTGTTGCCCGCGTACGTGACCTGCGCGGCCGGCGCGAGCGCGCGGATCGCCGCGACGATCGGCACGTCGACCTTCAGCCACGGATTACGCCACCAGCTGCACCCCGTCGACGATCCGAACGTCAGGCCGCCGCAGCCCGCGAACGAACCCGTCACCGGGTCGCGCGTGTTGCCCGAGCCGCCGCCCGACAGCACGGCCGCATCGGCATGGCCGCCGATCACGGCGATATGCGACAGTGCAGACGCGGCAAGCGGCAACTGGTTGCCGTCGTTCTTCAGCAATACGATCGATTGCTCGGAGGCCGCCTGCGCGAACCGGTTCGCGGCCGCGAAATCGATCGTGCCGCCGCCCTTGGCCGGATCGTCCATCACGCCGACGCGGATCATCACGGCGAGCTTGCGGCGCACCATGTCGTCGAGGCGCGCGGTCGACACCGAGCCGTTCGCAATCGCCTGCTTGACTGCCGCCGGCGTCAGGTACACGCTCGGCCCGACGTCTTCTTCCTCGTCGAGCCCGGCGTTGATCGCGGCGGCGGTGCTGTGCGTCGCGCCCCAGTCGGACTGCACCTGGCCCTGGAAGCCCCATTCGTTCTTCAGCACGTCGTTCAGCAGGTGATTGTTCTCGCACGCATACGTGCCGTTCAGGCGGTTGTAGCTGCACATCACGCTGCCTGGCCGCCCGCGCTTCGCGGCGATCTCGAACGGCAGCAGGTACAGCTCGCGCAGCGTGCGTTCGTCGATCTGCGTGTTGCCGCCCATCCGGCCGTGCTCCTGTTCGTTGCCGGCGTAGTGCTTGATGGTCGCGATGACTTTCTGCCGCTGCGTCGCGAGCGTGCGTTCGGCGAGCAGGTCGCCGGCGAGCAGCGGATCCTCGCCGAGATACTCGAACAGGCGGCCGCCGCGCGGTTCGCGCGCGAGATTGGTGCCGCCGGCGAGGCCCATGCCGAACCCTTGCGCGCGCAACTGGATCGCGACCTGCTTGCCGAAGTCGTACGACAGGCGGCGATCCCAGCTCGCGGCGACGGCGATCGTCGCGGGGAACGTCGTGCTGGCCTGCGACGTGCTGCCGGAACCGGTCGCCGAGTCGACCATGTTGAGATCGGGAATGCCGAGCCGCGGCACGCCCTGGATGTAGCCGGCGCCGCCGCCCGGCACCTTGGACATTTCGTATTGCGAATGAATGAACTGAATTTTTTCGTCGAGCGTCATCTTGCGCACGAGCAGGTCGGCGCGCCGTTGCGCGGCGGACGACGCGAACGCGTCGGTGGCGTCGCCCTGCGAGTTGAAATCGGCGTTGCCCGCGTAGGCGGTGGTGCAGAGGGTCGCTGCCAGCACGACGGCCGGCCAGAGTTTGTCCCGCATGTTGCTCTCCATGATCGTATTGCTCGTTGTTCGGATGATGTCTGGAGCTGCGCACGCCCGGTGGATTCGCACCGGACGCATTCGGCTGGCGATGCAGGGTGGTTGCGCGTCGGCATGCCAGGCCAGGCGGGGAATCGTTACGGCCGGTTGGGCTCGACCGGTCAACGCGGGCGGCGACGCACTGGCCGTCCGACGCTGCCGAATCGGATGTAGCGACTCTCAGCAGCGACTAATGGTATGAATGTAGTTCGACTACAGCATCGGTGTTTCTACCGATACGTACGATCTTTATTCGGTATGGTCGCGCGACGCGACGAAAAGACGGTCATCGTTCCCGATTGCGGCGGTGCGGCGGGGTAAGAAGTACTCGTCCGAGGAAAAATCGTCGTCCATCGTGATGTCGTTGAACTGCCGTCCCTTCGTGTCGGATCGATACGCAGCCAGTGCGTGGAGCAGCGCCGGAATCCCTGTCGCGTTTCTGTCGTATCGGGAGCGCGAGGATTTTTCGGAACCGCCTGCCTGCTTCGGTTATTCCGCGCACCTTTCGTTGAGAAATCTGCCCCTATTCTGAGACTGTTCGTGCGTTCAGATGCGAGTACGCGCGCATCGAGGGTGGTCGACAAGGTCGCGAAACGATGTATGCGAAATTGGGTGATCGCCGAGAATCCCGCAATTCAACGTCAATTTTTTGCGTCGCAATGGATTGCGATCGCAGGAGTGCTCAAATGACAGCAGAGTTTCCGGCTACATATATCGTTGGTACGGCGACGGGCCTGACCGCAAGAACGCTTCTCCAGGAATTGGTCGATTTGCCGATGAGTGTGAGGCGGTTCGGAGTGGTGGGTGACGGCGTGACCGATGATACGGCGGCACTCCAGGTAGCGCTCAATGCCGGGATCCCGTTGTATTTTCCGCCGGGAACTTACCTGTACAGCAATACGCTGACTGCAACGGCCTCGATCATCGGGGCCGGGTGGGACTCGATCCTGCAGTGCACGACGCCGCAAGGCCAGAATTCGGTGATTTACTGGAGGAATGTCAGCAATTTCAAGGTGCGGAATCTGCAATTCTTTTCGAAGAATTCGACTGCGTATTATCCGGACGAGAACGCTGGTTCACTCAACATGCTGGGTTGCAGCCAGTTTGAAATTTCGGGGTGCAAGTTCAATAACTCGGCCGGTGGCGGCGCGATAATGCGCAGTTGCGTCAACGGCAGGGTGTTCGGCAATACCCTGCTCAATATCTGGCATGACGGCATTCACGTCACCAAGGCAAGCTCGGACATCACCGTCACGAACAATGAAGTGATCAACGGCGGCGATGACGCGTTTGCCGTGGTTGGCTATTTCAACGAGGGCGTCCGTCCTCAACGCATTACGATTGCAAATAACCGGGTTGTCGGAACCAAATATGCACGCGGCATAGCGATTGTAGGTGCTCAAGACATCACGGTGACCGACAACCAGATCTACAATCCGATGGGTGCCGGTGTTTATGTCGCGTCAGAGTTGACGAGCGTTTACCAGTCGTACGGTAACGATAACGTGACGGTCGCCAATAATGTTCTGGATACGTGCGGGGTTCAATCCAACATCGGTGCAATAGTCAATTCGCCAAATGGCCCGATCGGCTATGCGGCATTGGCCGTGACCGCGACGGCCGGATTCAATAATTCGAATATCACGATCGTCAACAACACGATCAAGAACGCGGCGGGAACGCCGATCGGACTGTGGCAGCCGGCCGGAAGCAACATCCACGTCAATATTTCGCAGAACACGATCAGCAATGCATGGGATCCGAACAACAAGAACGGATTCCCGTTGACGGCGATCAGTGCGACGTCGGCGTCTCGGACGCTGAACTTTGCCAATACCCCTGGCGTTGCCGTCGGCATGACGGCCTGGTATTTCAACGGGTCGACAAGCGTATCGATCGGCACGGTCGTATCGGCCGGTGTATCGACGGTAACGCTGAGCCAGAATGCGACCGTACCGAGTGGCGGGACCGTGATTTTTTCCGGCGTTGGCCTGTTCGGGGCGACGATTGCGACGGCGGCTTCGGCCGCGAGCGGCGCCACGTCGCTGACGTTCGCCACGACGACAGGCGTGACCTACACCGATACCTACGGCTTCGGCTCGCCGGGTAACGAAACGACAGGCGTGTCGATCGGGCAGAGCGTCAGCGGTACCAACATCGCGGCCGGAACCTTCGTGACCGGCCTGACGGCAAATTCGGTGACGCTCAGCAAGGCGACGACCGGCACCGTGGCGAGCGGTGCTTCCATCGTCTTTACCCCGATGGTCTGCATGACGTCTCAAACGATCGCGACCTCGGCCGCATCGGCGGCGGGAACCAACACGCTGACGTTTACGCCGTATCCGTCGGCACGCGGCTGTGCGGTGGGGCAAGGCGTATCCGGAACGAACATTCCGGTCGGCACTTATGTGACGTCGGTTTCCGGTAACGGAAATGGCCCGACCGTCACGCTGTCCAATAATTTCACGGGCAGCGGAATTGCCAGTGGCGCGTCGATTACGTTCACCGGGACCGGCGGACTGAGCGCCGTTTCCGGAATCGCCCTGTACAACACCCGAGGGTGCATCGTCTCGAAGAATCAGTTGTCCGGCATCTCGAAGGACGGGATCTACGTGGACGGATCCTGCACGTCGTTCACGGAGATCAGCGGCAATGCCGGGGAAAATATCGGCTGCTGCAACGGGTTCGCTCGCTTCATCACGGTCGGGACGCTCACGGCCGGGGCGTCGCTCAAACTGCGGGGAAACTATCTGGCCCAGCCGGCCAACTATCCTCGCGCAATCGACTCGCTGATCTCGTCGAACTCATGGGCCTACACGTCGTGGAGCGAAGACAATATCGCTCAAAACGGCTTTGTCGGCTTCGGTGTGCAACTGACGCCGGTTGCACAAACGGTGAGTACTTCGCCGTGGACGTTCGCGAACAGCTATCCGAGTGCGGTCAGCATGTCGATCGCCGGCGGTACGGTGTCGTCAATCAGCGTGTCGAGAAACGGGCAGCAGGCGTATGCAACCGGGTTGACGAACGGGATGGTCGATCTCAAGCCGGGCGACGCGATGACCGTCACCTATAGTGCCGCGCCCACCGTCACGATGATTCCGAGACTGGGACAGTAGTGCGGGAATCGAACGCGGCGTGCAGGGCGGGTCGGCGCGACCACATGTTTGGGTGAAGATAGGTTTTTGGTGGGGTTGCTCACATACACGCCGCCCCGGACGGTGTCCAATCAGGTATTCCCGCATGAGCGGCTTCGTCGGAGCATGATCGGCGCGGTGATGCTGGTGCGGGCTGTCCAGTGTTGTAACGGGTGTCGTTCCAGACGACGATGCAAAGTGTTCGTGCTCGACGAGGTGTCACGCCCGGCGACGCTGATGTTGACCGACGGGCGCATGAACCGGTGCGAAGCGCTCGCCGAGCAGATCGTGCTCGAGCGTCACGACGTCGTATTCGTCGATGCGTCATCGCTTGTGCGCTGGAGCCGCGTCGTGAACCTGCCGATTCCGTCTGCGGCGCCGGGTACGCTGACTGCCCGTGCCGTTACTCCGTGAAACCCGCCTTCGAATGTCGTATTCGCGGCTCTTTCCGCGCTTGTCGAACCAGGGCAGCACGAATTCATCATCCCTGCCTGACCGGTGCGATGCAAGATGTGCTGCATTGGAAATGTAATGTGACGTACGGATTACGTCAGCATTGAATGGTCTACTTTCTGTATGCATCGGGGGCGGGGGCGTCTGCCCGGTGCATCGAGGTCATCCGATGTGCAAGACCGTGAGATTGGGAATGCGAACAAGAGCATTCTCGAAACCGCTCTCCATCTCGAAGGACCCGCGGATCGGGGTGGTCTGCGGCGGATGCTCGCGTGTCGTACGTCCACCTCACTTTATTCATCTGGGCAATGATCGACCGCTTGTCCCTTGGACCGAGGCAAGCATGCATGGAAATCCGGCCCGTCAGACACTTAAAACAAGGACCAAACCATGACACCCATCCAGTTCGATGGATGCGTTGGGTGGCTTCACGAGGGGAATCGACCACATGGCGTTGTCATCTGCGAACCGCTCGGCCATGAGGCGCTTTGGCTTCACAAACTTGTGCGTTCAATTGCCGAGCATCTTGCCGACCGCGGCTTCCCGGTGCTGCGCTTTCACTATCCGGCGAGCGGCGATTCGCTTGGAGACGAACGGGATTCCGAACGCTTCGACCACATGCTCGAGAGCGTCCGGCATGCTGTTCGGACGCTGTACGAAAACGCCGAGGTGGACAGCCTGACACTCGTCGGCGTGCGCGCTGGTGCGGCATTGGCATTTCTCGCCACCGATGGCATACCCGGACTCACAAGTTTCATCGCACTTGCACCCGTTGTGCGTGGTCGCAGTTATGTGCGAGAGCTTTCGCTCGTGGCGCAACGCTGGCTCGACAACGCGCCACCGACTGTGCGGGATGCGGTTCGCAACGATAGGTCATTCAACGTACTCGGCCATGCGTATCCCGACGATCTCGTCGGCGCGCTCCGGCGCATCGACCTGTGCGAAGCTGCCGGCCACATGCGTACGTTGCCTGCGCGCGCGTTGCTCGTCGATGTATCGTATGGCGACAGTCCTGCGTTATTGGACGCACTGCAGGCGCGCGGTGTCGCGGCGAGCATCCAGGCGTGTTCGGACTGGGCGGCCGCCATGCGCGAACCGCACTGGTCGAGGCTGCCCGATGCGCTGCTCGATACGATCGCGAACTGGCTCGACGACCGTTCTGAAGCAACCGTTTGCGCCTCGGCACGGCGCTCCGTGTCCGGCTTCGAGTTGGCTGGAAACGGCAGCGTCGAACGGATGATTTGCGTGGGACCGCAGCAACTGGTTGGCGTGCTGTGCGAACCGGCCGGCGACTCGATCCGCGCCGCGGCACCCACGCTGCTGATGGCCAATACTGCCGCTAATCCGCGTACCGCCGACGGACGCCTTGCAGTTCGCCTGGCCCGATCGCTTGCGGCGGTCGGTATCCGCAGCCTGCGCATTGATTCGAGCGGCATTGGAGACAGCAGCCGTCGCGCACGCGACGACCAGTCCGACATTCCGTATTCGGACCAGACGATTGCCGATTTGGTATCGGCCGCGCATTGGCTGAAAGAGGCCGGTCACCACAAGGTCGTTACATTCGGGATCTGTTCCGGGGCATACGCATCGCTGCATGCGGCCGCACGTGGATCGCTCGCCGGTGTGATTACGGTCAATCTCCCGGTTTTTATCTGGCCGCGTGGCGAGACGCTCTCGAATGTAGTCAATAACCAGACCAATTCGATGCGCGGCTATATCGCATCGTTGCGCAGCGTCGACAAGTGGTGCCGTCTGCTGCTCGAAGGTCGCGATCTGCGTCCGGTAGTGCGCGCATTTGCCCGCTTCGTCACGGATTGCATGACCGTGCCGGTCATGCGCCTCATGGAGCGTGTCGGCCGGGTGGCGGGCAAGGACACACCACGGGGGTTACTGCGCGACATGTCCGCGCGCGGCATTCAGGCTCACTTCATTTACGGTACGTTCGATCCCGGCATCGATGTCGTAGTCCGGCATTTCGGCCCCGTGTCAGGTGCGTTCTCACACTTGCAGAATGTATCGATCGACACGCAGGACGCACTCGATCATTCACTGCACGGCAATGTCGCCGCGCAATACGTCATCGACCGCTGCGTTGAGTTGCTTTCCGGCTGGCATGCGCCGGCAGAGCCTGCCGCGACCCGGAAAGCGAACGCGGGAGCGAAACGTGTGACCCCGTAGCCTTCCCGCAAGCGCCGAACCGGAACGAACGCGGCGTGGGCCGACGTGTCGGGGACGGCTGAATGACGGGCAGGTTGCCGGAAAGCGGGGCGCAACATGCCCCGGTTTGCCGGGCGGCCTGTCATCGACCGTCCAAAAGTAATCGTGCGAACAGAACCTCGATTCGCGACACGATATCGTGGCGGCATCCAATTCTCGCGTCGCCCGTTTTCGATGGTGTCGGCGCCATGAGGCCGTTCAGGAATGTTGATGCTACGAAATTGCCATGGATGTCGAAGAATGAGCAAACACTATGCGCTGCAGGCAACGCGCCATAACGGTTCGTTGTGATGCGTGTGCTCGTCATCAACGACTTCGTTCGCAAGGGTGGTGCCGAGGAGGTGTACCGGGTATCCGTCGACGTGCTTCGCGCCCGCAACGACGTTGTAGTCGAAACCTTCGATGAGCACACACTGCCCGATTCCGAAGGCGGTCGGCGCGCACGAGCGTGGTCACCTGCCGCTGCACGTGCGCTCGTCACGCTGCTCGATCGGTTTCGCCCGCAACGGATCCTCGTACACAATTACCACAACCTGCTGTCGAGTGCGATTCTGCCCGTGCTCGCCCGCTACAAGCGGCACTCGGGATGTGGTTTATACATGACCGCGCACGATTACCATCTGTTGTTTTACAACCCGAGCCTGCTGGTCTATTCCCGCGGACGCGCGCAACCGTTGTCACTCGACCAACTGCATCGCGGAACGCGTTTCGCTCTCAACGCCAGCCCGCGCGGCTTTCTTCACGACGTCGCGAAAAAGTTGCATTGGCATGCCGTCAATGCGATTTTCGACCCGCTTGGCCTGTTTGACGAGATTCTCTGTCCGAGTCCGTTCATGCGTGACCTCATTGCACGGTGTGGTCGAACGCCCGCCACACTTCTGCCGAACCCGATTGACTCGACGCTGGTTCCCTGTCCGCCCAAACCTGCCCGAGGCGATCGACTCGATCTCGCTTTCGTCGGTCGTGTGGAAGCGGACAAGGGCCTCGCTCAGTTTCTCGCGCTCATGAACGAATCCGCCGGCGATGCGATTGCGTCGCTTACGGTCTACGGCGACGGGTCGGAGCGGAGCGACCTGGAGAAACATTACACGACGCTCGTCGAGTCGGGGAGGCTGCGTTTCGCCGGGCGCCTCGATCATGCAACGTTATTCGCCGCGCTTCCAACGCACGATGCCCTCGTGTTGCCGTCGATCTGGGTGGAAAATGCCCCTCTCGTGATCGTCGAGGCGGCGATGCTCGGCCTGCCGGCGCTTGTGCACGACATCGGAAGCCTGTCGACCTTTGGCGACGAGATCGGCAACAAGATTCGCTACCGGAGTACGTCCGAAGGCTTCGCGCGCGCACTTACCGAACTGCGCGCGCACCTCGACAGCGAAAATCGTCACTACGACTGGTCGCGTTACTCGGTCGAATGCTACGCGTCGTCGCTGTATGCCGTACTCGGCATTGGCACGGATGTACCGCGCACGTGGGCACATTGACAGTCGGCACACTGTTCACACTCAGCCCAGAAGGCATGATGACCGCCGTTCGAAAAAACCTGGTCTTGTTGTTTGCACTGCAAATCTCGACGTACGTCGTGCCGCTCGTTACGTTGCCTCTCCTGACGCGCGTGCTCGGCCCCCAACAGTACGGACGGTTGTCGTTCGTGCTTGCGGTTACAACGTATTTCATCAATCTGGCGAATTACAGCTTCGACCTGACTGCAACGCCGCGTGTCGCACTCGCGAACGGCAGGGAGGAGCGATCCCGCATTTTCTGGGCAACGGTTTGCGCCCAATGGGCGATCACTGTCGCCGGCTTTGCCGTACTTGTCGCTCTGACCATGCTCATCCCGCATTTCGCGGCGGAACGCGCGGCCCTGCTGATCGGGTTCGGGATGGCGATCGGTGCCGCGCTTACGCCGGGCTGGTACTTTCAGGGGATCCAGAAGTTGAGCGTCTACAGTGTCACGGTGGTTGTGTACCGTGCATTCAGTGTCGTCGCCTTCTTCATGTGGGTGCGCACGCCGGACGATCTCCTGAACGCGGTTGCCATCAACGCGGCGGTTCCATTGCTTTGCGGGGTGACGTTGCTTGCGTACCTGATCTTTCGTCGTGAGATCGAAAGCGTCCGCATACGGTTTGCCGACATCGCCGCCGCCCTGAAAGGCGGCTCGCAGGTATTCCTCGCATCGACGTCAATCTCGTTCTACGCATCGACCAATACCGTCCTGCTGAGTATCGTCTCGGGCAGTGTCGCCGCCGGCTATTTTGCCGCGGGTGACAAGTTGATCCGGGCCGCAGTCGGTCTGCTGCAACCGCTGAGGGCTGCAACCTATCCGCACGTCACCTATCTGATGCATCACGCGCGTGACGACGCGTTTGCGTTCTTGCGAAAGCTGATCGTGGTGCAGGGCGCGTTGGTGCTGGCAATGTCGGCAACGATCTACGCATGCGCGCCGATGGTCGTTCGGATCCTGTACGGCAGCTCGTTTGCGCCGACGATCGGCGTGCTGCGTTGCCTGGCGCTGGTGCCGTTCATGGCATGTATGACGGATCTGTTCGGTGTTCAAACTATGCTGGTGATTGGCATGAAGCGCGCCTTCAGCATCATCCTGATCTCATCCGGTGTGTTGAACGTGACATTGCTGCCGCCGCTTGCCATGCTGTTCGCAGAGCGCGGCGCGGCTATCGCGGTGTTGATCGCCGAAACGGCAGTAGCTGTCGCGCTCGCCTATGTACTCTGTCGTGAACGGGTCGGTCTGATCAAGCTGTCGGCGCGTTCGGGTTGATGCGATTCGCACGCTGTCTGCGCGAGGCCGAGAACCGGGACGAACCGGTGAGGGATCTCCGAAAGCGCCACAACATCGCAAAACAGACGTTCTATCGCTGGCGCAACAAGTTCGACGGCATGGATGTGGCCGACGCTCGCCGGCTCAAGAATCTCGAGTCGGAGAACGAGCGGCTCGAGCGCCTGATTGCCGAGCAGATGCTGGCTGCGAGACACCGCAATTGGTCCGGTCTTCGTCGCGCCTGGCAGTCCGTGGCAAAACGGGTTTGTCGAGAGCCCTACTGGCAAGCTGCGTGACGAATTGCTGAACCTGGAATGGTTCCGAAGCCGTGCTGAGGCCAAGGTGCTCATCGAACGTCGGCGGCGGTTCCACAGCGAGCGCCGCCCCCAATGGCGCACATCGTTATCGACCTCCCGCCGTGGTCCGTCCCATATGCCGATTACTTGGTGACGAGCGCGCCGGTCAACCCCGCGCTGATCGCCGGCAGCAGCAGGTTCAGCACGCGGCTCGCGCGGACCAGCCCGGTGTTGTCGACATAGACGACGTCCTTCGACGCGAGCGGGAACTGATTCGCGAGCAGCATCGAAACAGGCGACTCCAAATCGAGGTGATAGATGACGGGTTCGCTGTCGGCGGCCTTGCGCAGCACGAATACCTGTTTGGCATTCGACGTCTGCTGGTTGAGCTGGCCGGCCTCCGAAAGCGCTTCACTCAGCGTGAGCGAGCCGTCGCGTAGCGGTGGCACGGCCTGCGGCTTGTTTACTTCGCCCATTACGTAGACGGGATTTTCGTCGCGAGCGCCTACGTGCAGCAGGTCGCCCGACTGCAGCATGATAGCGGCGGGGCTCTTGCCCGTTTTCATCATCTGCGCGACATTCACCGGATAGATCGTTCCATTGCGCGTGATGGTCACGCGGCTCTGATCCGCGGTCGGTGCAAAGCCACCGGCGCGATTGACCGCTTCGACCAGTGTCATCGGAATGTCGTTGACCGCCTGCGAACCGGGCGCGCGCACTTCGCCGTCTATATATATCTGCCCGGCGCGGAAAGATGCCACGCGAACGGTCACTTGCGGTTTGACAAACACCTTTTTGAGTTCGGCATCGAGTTCCCGCTGGACTTGTGCCGCAGTCTTCCCGGCGGCGTGGATCGGTCGAGTCACGTATGGAAACTGCACGTTACCGTCGCTATCGATAACGAAGCCAGGCGCCGCGTCGGACGACTTCGTGTTCTGCGTGGGCTGGCCGACAGCGGCAGCGAACTCCGGGTGATCCCATACCGTGATTTGCAATACGTCGCCCGGGCCAAGCTTGTAGCCATTCGGTTTGCCGAGCAGATTGCTCGGGATCGGCAACGCGGTTCGGCCTATCTGCTCCGCGCGAATCTGGTTGATCAGAGTCAGATCGATCTGCTTGAGCGGAACCTTCATGTCACTGGTCACGTCGCCGTTGTCGGCGGTCGTGACCGGTAATGCAGCGGGTTCTGCCATGTGCTGGCCGGGCGCAAATGCGCACGCGGAAAGCAGAGTGGAAATCGCCAGGGAGACCGCAGCGCACACTCGACGCACTGCATGTTTGTTCTTGCTCGGCACCAACGTGTCGAATAGCTGGTGGTTGTTCATGTCGTCATTCAGCATAGTTAAACAGGAAATATTTACGCGAAGTACCTTGACGTTCGCCATTGACCGGACCACCGCGGAGCGACATCACAAACGTTCGTTCGTGTTCGTGACATGATTGATTCCCTCCCGACGATCTTGCCGATTGCTCTCGTGCAACATCGGAATGCACTCCAGAATCAACGAAAACAACGATGCCGCGTGGAATGCTCGCCTGCGATCCATGTCTGGCTGTCATCGGTTCGGCTTGCCGTTTCGATCACCCGACCATCAAACGTCTTGACGTCATCGCATGCTGCCTGGAATTCCGGCCGACCCATGATCCGGGGGGAGGCGGAAAACCGGACAACCGTCGTCTGAAGCAGCCCGATCGCATGCGAGACGTGTGCAAGGCCGAGACTCGTTCCTGCATGGCTCACGTTGTACGACCCAGGGAAGGGGCGTGCGCATTAATGGACGGTTTCATAAAGACCGGAAGGGACTGTTAGCCTTGTCGGCGAGCTGTTAACGTTGATGTTCCGAGCGATGCGAGTCGAGGGGACGGGTCAAACAGTCATCGACGACGAATTGTGGACACGGATCGAACCGTTACTGCCGATGCGGTGTCCTTTGGACTGCGGCATGAACATACCGATCCATATCCAATGCAGGATCGGTGGCCGATCTGTCACAAGGCTGTCCTGTTCTATCTGCCGGCCTGCAGCCCGAAGCTCAACAAGATCGAGATAGCGTCGAGGCGATTCCAATATCGACGGCGAGGTTTCATCACCTGGACCACGGAAACCATCGATGCGGGTCCCGCCGACGCGCCGACCTGCCGACCAGGCCGGCATCGAATTTAAAACCAATTTCTTGTGAATATTTGCCGTGCCTTTGCGTACCGGAGCGTTTCATCTTTATATCCTCGCATCAATGATCCCGTGCCGTCTTGCTTGAAAAGAATTGTAAAAACGGCGGCGCAACACTGGATGAGCGATATGACATGGCGCGTCCACGTCATGTGTCTGACTTCGTCATCACGCCGCCGTATTGCCATAATCCACTCGCTAGCGAAACGGCACTCCTAACATAGCACGAGACGGGTTGGCAACCCAGTGATTCGATCCACCAGTGGCGCTTAATGTAAGCCATCGCACGTAGCACGCCGTGCGTTTATCGCATAGTGGTTCCGGTAACCAGAATCATTTGTTCGCAGGCTCACAGGGCAAGGGTTCGGTGGTGCGTTTTTGGGCGTGCCGCGGTTGTATACAGAGCAGGTGCCAGGGTGATGTGTCCCGGCACGAATAGTGCGGCATGCGTGACCAAAGTGACCAAACGCACGCACTGCGACAAGAAGCCTGTCAGGGCGGAAATTTTGGAGCTTGTGCATGGCATTGGATAGGCCTTCATCGAATGGGTATCGCGACGGAGCAGGAAGTGCTTCTCGCGATACATTTAGGCTTACGCTGGCCGAATTTCTGGAAAATGTGTTTGATCATCGACACGTCTTTCTTGCTGTTTTCCTGGGGTGTCTGCTGTTGGCGTTTATATATGCCATCGCAGCAACGCCGATGTATTCCGTTGACACGTTGATACGGGTTCAGGAAAACAAGCATAGTGCGCTGGGTTCGCTTTCGGAGATTTCAAATGCACTGGACATCGAAAACTCGGCGGTAGTCGGCGAAATCGATATCGCTCGCTCGCGCACGGTTGTCACCCAGGCGATCGAGGCGACCGTCGCGCAGGCTGATATTTCGGTCAGCAACCGGATTCCGCTTGTCGGCGCCTTGCTTGCTTCGATTTTGTCAAAAGACGCGGATGGTCTCGTCGTCCCGTTGTTCGATACGCCGTTCTGGGCATGGGGCGGTGAAAGAATCGAATTCAGGAAATTCGACGTTCCGGATGCTCAGATCGGCAAGAAGCTGGAGTTTGATTATCTCGAAGGCAACCGGTTCGTGTTGAAGGACAGTAACGGCCAGGAGGTGTTGACGGGGGTAATCGGCAAACCAAGCGCGGGTAACGGCTATCTGGTGGATGTATCGAGGATCGTGGCGCGCGTCGGTACGGAGTTTCGCGTGCGGCGTGTCCCCACGCCCGTGCGGCTTGACGCGATCCTGGAGAAATTGAGCGGGGCGGAAACGAAACGCCAGTCGGGCATCATGCAGTTGAGTCTCGAGGACCCCGATCCCGTGTTTGCTGCACGACTACTCAACGCCATCGCTGCGGCCTATCTGGACGCCAATGCAAGACGACGCTCCGAGGACGCCGAGCACAGTCTGGCGTTTCTCGAGACGCAATTACCGGCGGTGAAGGCGCGGCTGGAGCAGGCGGAGCAGGCGCTGAACGCGTTTCGTAACGCGCAAGGATCGATCGATTCGCAAGGCGATGTGAAACTGCTGATCGATCAGCTGGCGCTTGTCGAAAAGTCGCGGCTCGAAGCCAAGCTCGAATATCAGGACTTGTCGTCCAAGTATGTTGCCGGACAACCTCAGATCGCCGCCGTAGCCAACAAGCTGAAGACGCTCGATCAGCAGTCGGCCGAATTGAAAAGCAAAGTTGCGCACTTGCCGTCGCAGCAGCAGACCTATTTGCGCTTGGCGCGCGAAGTCGAGGTCAACAATCAGCTATATGTCGGTTTGCTGAACAACACGCAGCAGTTGCAGATTGCGAAAGCGGGCACGGTTGGCAATGCGTCCATCATCGACAAGGCTGACGTCAGCAACAAGCCGATTCGGCCGAAGCGTATGCTCGTGATCGTGCTCGGTGCGGCGATCGGACTGATACTGGGCGTTGCTGCGGCACAAGGCAGGGCGTTGCTTTTTCAGTACATTCGCGATCCGAAGCATCTGGAAGCGATGGCCGGCGTTCCGCTGCTTTGCGTTGTTCCGGCCTCGCCGCATCAGATCGAGGCTGACATGAGCAACAGGTCAGCGTTCGTCGCCGTGAGGGAGCACCCTGATACGCCGCTGGCCGAAGCGCTGGAAAATCTGACCTTGTTGTTGCGTTACAGGATGACCGCGGAGCGCGGCAAATCAAGGACCGTTCTGGTCACGTCTCCCGAGCCGGGGCAGGGCAAGTCGATGGTCTCCGCCAATCTTGCTCACCTGTTCTCGGAAAGTGGCTTCAAGACCTTGCTTGTGCGTGCCGATGTGAGCGAATCGAGCATTGAGCGATGCTTGTCGGTGAAATACGAGAAGGGTTTGTCGGATGTGTTGAACGGCTCACTCGATCTCGAGAGGGCGATTTGTCGCATCCGTGAAAATTTTGACGTACTGCCTGCCGGAAAACATGTCAAGCCGGCGCGGAATCTGTACGGAACCGAAAGACTGGAGGCGCTGATCACCTCACTGCGAGGCGAATACGACATGATCGTCGTGGATGCGCCATTGGCACGTCCGGTAGCAAGCGTCGCTATGTTGTCGAGGTTCGCTGACGTCACGTTGATGGTGGCCCGGCAAGGTTCGGTCAGCTACGCCGGCGTGGTGGAAGCGATCGAGAACTTGAACAAGGTTGGAGTGGATGTGGATGGCCTTGTTTTCAATGGATTTGAGCCTTCACCGTTTCGTTACGGCTATTACTCGAACGCGAGTCGACATGTGAAAGAAACCCGGAGGCAGGCAGATCCGGGCGATGTTGTATCCGATACGTTTTTGTTTAGGGCATGGGAGCGAGTAAGAAAGGAGCTGCTCAGAAACGTCGTGTGATATTGATTGGCGCGGAGCGTTACGGATGAGCAATTTGGCTGTAGTGGAAAGCAAACGTCAAGTCGATAGCGCGACGAATCTTATCGCGCGCGGTCAGCTCGCAGGTGCATGGTGCAGGTGCGTGACGGATGGAACGAATTTCGGGTTGCGGCATGATCGATAGGACGACGCGAGTGATCGGGTCCAACGGAGGTTCCATATCCGCAACCGGCATGATGGTATCGACGCTATTCACACTTGCGTTGCTGTTCAATGCGGTGATGCCGGCGCTCGGAATGAAGGAATCGAGCGCCTTGTGCACATTGCTATTGGCGACCTTGGGACTCGTCGGTCTGGTCAAATCTCGTCCCGTGTTTGCAGTGTCGATGCTCTACGTGCTGGCGATCGGAATGACCGCATTCCTTGCAGGTGTGGGGTTGGAGGCCGGCGGGTATCTTACGGAAGTCGACGTATCCGGTGAAGCGACCGGCGCGTTTAGCCGGCTCCTTTCGTTCTATCTGATCTTTGTCGTCTGTGCGCTCGTTGCCTTTGGGAGGTTTTTGGACGAACGCCCGGCGCATGAGTCGATCAGGGCACGGATAACGTTGCAACCGATAAGCATTGTGACGGGGTTCGGGCTCGCAGCAACGATTATCGCTATTGGTGTGATCGCGGGTCTGACGTCAGGATTCTCGTTATTTTCCGGCATCAATAGGTACGCGCTGCGTAATGATGCCTCGAACGGGATGATGTTCAACCTGTTCCTGAACAACCAGGCCTTCATGGGTTTTTTGCTGGGCACCATCGCCACCAGTTCCGATAAACGCATCCGGGGAGCAGCGATCTTAACGATGGCTGTCGACCTGGCGCTTAATGTGATGCATGGCGAACAGTTCATGGCGGTGCTACACATCGGACTGTGCTCGCTGGCTCCGTTTATTGCGATTCATGCGATAAACGGCAAGCCAGTTGTTCGTTATCTGGGTATCGGTGCGGGATTGGCGCTATTGCTTGGTGCCGTTTCCATTGTCTACTCCTACAGGGGGCAGGGGCTTGAAGTAGCCGATATGCTCTCTTCGCGCTTCCTGCTACAGGCTCAACCGTGGTACGTGGTGGACAGCGATGCACATCTGTTCACGGCGCCGACGCTGGGTGGCGAGGGCGCATTTTGGCGTTTCGTGAACTCTCTCGGTTCCTGGACAATGCCAACCTTTTTCGACGGTACCGAACCGAGTGGCTTGCGCGACTTGATGAAGTCGTATACCGAGCCCAACGTGCTCAGAGCCTACATGTTCGACGACGTAACCTTCACGATGGGAAACATGGCAGTGCCCGTATATTGGTTTGGTTATGCCGGGGGGGCGCTCTTTGTTGCGATGACCGGCGTGGTGTACGGTGCGCTGGGTGCGCTGCAGATTCTGGTTGCGATGCGTGGTGGGGTCGTGATGCTATGGCTGATGGCGAAGGTCTTTTCATATGCAACCTTCGCCGTTCAGCAAGGTGAGTATTGGATGATGTTCGGTTCGCGGACAGATTTTTATGCATTGCTCGCGCTCGCTTGGTGGTATTGGGTCGATGCGAAAAAATCAAACCTGAATTGAAGCCGGCGAGGCAATATTGAATTATCTCGTCGAGCTTGCGTTTTCGTCGTTGGCAGGTGTGGGCTATGAAATAAATTATCGAAACACGCACGATCATCGCGAGCGATCACTTGTTTGAGAACACGAGAAGCGCTCCTCTGTTCCGTAAATTTGCGCTTGCGGGGTGATGTGGTTTGATTGGTTTTATTGAAATCGCGATGTGATTGTGAGAAGGGTGATTGTCATGGTTGCATTTTTGATCGAATATTTTTGATTGGCCTTGGGTTTCAAACATTTCAGTCATGTCGAAGGCAAAGAGTTCGGAGCGGTTTCACCATATCGATGCCATGCGCGCCGTTGCGGTGATACTCGTCATATGGACGCACTATGCTGAACGGTTCGTTCCCCTTGCAGGCTCCCAGTATGTGCTTGACACACTGCAACGCTCCGTGAATTTCGGGAGAATCGGTGTGGTAATTTTCTTCGCAATTAGCGGAATGCTGATTCCTACCAGTCTGCACGGTGAGATTGGTGCGGGGGCAAAGCGGTTCCTCATTCGGAGATTCTTTCGACTATATCCTGCATATTGGTTGGCTCTTCCTGCTGGATATTTTGTTCATTGGTACTTGTTCGATAAAGAAATGGACATTCATGGCTTTCTGGCAAATGTGACCATGATTCCGGTTGCATTTGGTGAAAGCCTGATCTTGCCGCATGGCTGGACGCTGGAGACGGAGCTGTACTTCTACGGATTGTGTCTGATTTTGTTCTGGTGCGGTGCACTTCATCGGATGCTACATTTGTGTCTTGTCACTATCGGGTTATGCGGACTGTTTGTGCTAACTCTCGAATTGAAACTCTTTCCGGCCGATCTTCTTAGCCAGTACAAGACCATGCCGTATCATCTTGGAATCATGTTTTGGGGCGCCTGCTTTCGCCAGGCGTACGAGACTCCTTCTCAATTGGCACGTATTGGATGGGCAAGAAGCGGTGCGCTGTCCAATATATCTATAACGTACAGATCTGCGCTAGCCTATGTGACGATACCGGTTGTCGGTGTTGCGCTTGTTGGGGCCATCAGTGATTGGCGACATCACAACATGTTTCACCTGCCGATTTCGCTCGCTTACATGATTGGTATTGCGACATTCGCGATACTGGCAACCTTGCTGAAGCTTCGTATCCGCATGCTTTCATGGCTTGGCAAGATCAGTTACTCGGTCTACCTGTTGCACAGTCTTCCGCTTTTCGTGACATTCTGGTTGTGTCAGCGCTTTCATATCGTTGGATGGCCTCTCGGTCTTTACATGATCGTACCTATCGTGCCTTTGATTCCATTGTCATGGGCCGGCTATCGATTGTGTGAAGCTCCATTTGTGAAGCTTGCGCGTACGCTCACTTCGCGTCGAGGAAGTGGTGTGTTGGCGTCTGGTGATGCGAATGGTTGATCCGTTTGCCGGAGTTCCCGGGATTTCGTGGAGAGGGGCAATGTCGCTTCCCGAGCATGCGGCGGTTCGAGCGCGTGTATTGCGCGTGCGCCGGGTTGTTCCAGGGAAATGATTCGATATGCTGAGATCACGGTATCCGTCTCGCGTATGCACCGTGATCGCCGGCATGATCATGGCTGGCGGGTTATCGTGGCCGGGGTTCGCCGTGGCTGTTGCCGGGGCGCCCGAACCGGGTGCGCTTCATGCGTACGTACCGGATGCGTTCGTTCATCCTGCCTCGGACGCAGCCGATCAGGCGGATGAGCTGCAACGCGCGCTGGACGCGCTGCAGTCGGGCCAGCGGCTGGTGTTCGCGCCAGGGCGGTATGTCGTCGGCCGTTCGCTGGTCGTGCGGCAGCCGCATGTCGTGCTGTCGGGTTTCGGCGCGACGCTGATTGCGACCGTCCCCGGCGACCAGACGATCGAGATGCGGGGCGACGGTACGACGCTCGTTGGATTTCAGATCATGGGGACCGGCACGACGCGTCTCGCGACACCGGAGTCGACCAAGGTCGAGGTGACGGGGCACGACGTGCAAGTGCTCGACAACGTCATCGACGGCGGCGCCAGCGCGGGCATATTCGTGTTTGGTGGAGCGGATGTCGCGATTGTCGGCAACAAGGTGCTGTCGACCCTCGCGGACGGCATTCACATGACGCGCGGCGCGCGCAATGTGCTGGTCAAGGGCAATGTCGTGCGCGGTACCGGCGACGATATGATTGCCGTGGTGAGCTACCGGGACGACGACGTGCTGAGCCGCAACGTGCTGATCACCGGCAACTCGCTGGACGGCAACACGTGGGGGCGCGGGATCACGGTGGTCGGCGGCGCGGACGTGACGATCTCGAACAACGTCGTGCGCGACGTGCAGGTGAGCGCGGGCATTCTCGTCGCGCAGGAGGACAGCTTCCGGACCTACGGCGCGTCCGGCGTGCTGGTCGAGAACAACGAGATCTCGGATATCCAGACCGCCACCGCGCGCACCGATCCGCGCCCGCTGACGCAGCAGGCCGCGATCGACGTCAGTACATGGTCGGGCTCGGTGACGCGCGTGGTCGTGGTCGGCAACCGCGTTTCGCGCGCGCGGTTCGCCGGCATTCGCGTATGGGGAAACGTGTCGCAATACCGGATCGCGGATAACCGGTTGTCCGCGATCGGCGGGATGCCGGTGCAGGTGGGCGGTGGCGGAGGAGGCTGTGCCGCGGGCCACCCGAATGCAGGAGGATCGAAGGTGGGGCAGTGCGGGGCGGCGGTCGTACAGCCGCTCGCGACAGGCGTGGCGGTGGGCGCGGACACGTCGCAGTTGCCGCGCGTGCGCAAATCGCTGAGGCAGGCACGCTGGTCGCAGCGCGGCATCGATTGACGACACCATGTGCGCGCCGGCGTGCACGGCCTGCACTTACCGCGCTTACCGCGCTTACCGCACGACGTCTCCTTCGACGGCCCGCTCATGCGGTTCCCGCGAAGCGGGCGGCACCGCACGTGTTTCCGGCAGCGCGTCGACGACCGCGCGCCCATACTGATCCTCGAAGCGCACGATATCGTCTTCGCCGAGATAGTTGCCCGATTGCACCTCGATGATCTCGAGCGGAATCCGGCCGGGATTCTCGAGGCGATGCACCTCGCCGACGGCGATGTACGTCGATTCGTTCTCGCTGAGCAGGAACGTCTCGGTGCCGCGCGTCACCTTCGCGATGCCGCGCACGACGATCCAGTGTTCGGCGCGGTGATAGTGCATCTGCAGCGACAGCCGCTTGCCCGGTTCGACGACGATCCGCTTCACCTGGAACCGTTCGCCGAGATCGATCGAATCGTAGTGCCCCCACGGACGCTGAACCTTGCGGTGCTCGCTCGCCTGCGGACGCCGGTCGCTCTTCAGGCGCGCGACGATGTTCTTCACGCGCTGCACGTCGTGCTTGTTTGCGACCAGCACCGCATCGGGCGTTTCGATCACGACGACGTCCTTCATCCCGACGCATGCGATGAGCCGCCCCTCCGAGCGCACGAAGCTGTCCTGCGTGTCCTCGAACACGATCGGCCCGCGCGCGACGTTGCCCTGATCGTCCTTCGGCATGATTTCCCAGATCGCATCCCATGTGCCGACGTCCGACCAGCCGGCCGCGAGCGGCACCACGATCCCTTCGATGCCGAGCTCGCTGCTTTCGGCGAGGCGCTCCATGACCGCGTAGTCGATCGAGTCGGACGGGCAGGCGTCGAACGCCGCCGCGTCGATCCGGAAGAACGGATCCTCGGCGACGCCCGCGCGCCACGCCGCTTCGCAGGCTGCATGGATCGCGGGCGCCAGTGTGCGGATCGCCTTTAGCCAGACCGACGCGCGCGTGACGAAAATCCCGCTGTTCCACCAGTAGTCGCCCGACTGCAGGTAGCGTTCGGCGAGCGTCGCGTCGGGTTTCTCGACGAAGCGCCCGATGGAATAGCCGCCTTGTCCGCCGTGGCGGCCGGTGCGCGGCTCGCCGACCTGGATATAGCCGTAGCCCGTTTCCGCGCGGCGCGGCAGCACGCCGAGCGTGACGATCGCGCCTTCCTGCGCGTAACGCGCCGCGCGAGCGATGGTGTCCTGGAATGCGCCGACATCGGCGATCACGTGATCGGCCGGCATCACCGCGAGCACGGGATCGTCCGCGAGCGCGCTCGCGTCGAGCGCGGCGAGCGTGAGCGCCGGTGCCGTGTTGCGAGCGGCCGGCTCGAGCAGGATGCGCGCCGGCGCCGCACGGTCGACCACTTGCGCGGCACTCATGATGCGATGCTGTTCGCCGCACACCAGCAGCAGCGTGTCGCCGAGCGACGCGTTCGTGATGCCGTTCAGGCGGCGCGCCGTCGCCGACAGCGGCGATTCGTTCGAGGTCAGCTCGATCAGTTGCTTCGGATACTGCTCGCGCGACAGCGGCCAGAGGCGCGTGCCCGAGCCGCCGGCAAGGATGACCGGCAGGATGCGCGGAAGGCCGGGTTCGGGAACCGGGCGGAGGGTGCGGGTCATCGATTGGCTCCGGTATCGGCGGGCAGCCGGTTGTGCGCGCGGCCGTCGGCGAGCACGTCTTTGTTTCGGGGCCGGGGCGTCGAAACGGCCCGGGACAGCAGTTGACGCAGCGCACCGGCGGCGTGATCGGCCGGCCGGATCATGCCGACGAACGGCGCGCCCTGTTCGAGATACGGGCCGTACGCCTTGCGGAATCCGAAGCGTTTGTAGAACGCCTGGCGCGGCGCGGGAACGTGCGTGCGGAGCGCGGCGTCTGGCCACGCGGCCAGCGCGGCGGTCAGCGCGCGTTCGATCAGGCGTTCGAGCGTATCGCCGTCGCGACACGCCTCGCTTGTCAGTACCTTGTCGATCACGACATCCGGATCGATGTCGTCGCCGGGCAGGATGCGCGCGTAGGCCGCGACTTCCGCCGTGTCGCCGTTGCGCACGCTTGCATACACGTGCAGCGCGCCGGCGTCCTTGCCGTCGATGTCGAGATGCGTGTGTGCGTCCTCGACCACCAGCACGGCGTTGCGCGCGCGCAGGATTGCATAGAGATCGACGGCGCTCAAATGTTCGAATTCACAACAATGCCATTCCATGATGCGGTCCTCGCGTGAAGCCTTCAGCACGCTGTACCGCACGGACGCGTTCGTTCCGTGCAGTGCGGCAATGGTCATGATGCGGATGCCGCGTGCGCCGGTCTGTTCGAAAGCGCACTCACGCCGTGGTTTCGCGCGGCCGGCGTGCTGCACGGCAATGCGCACGCCGACAGCGGCGCAATGTGCGGTAGCACACATCGGCCGTGCCGGGGCTTTCCGATAATTGGCACGTCACGGTGGCCGCACTGCGCGGTCTGCCGACATCGAACGTGAATGAAGAACCGGGGGCAGTACTTGAAGATTGCGATCGTTCACGACTGGCTGGTCGTGCCTGGCGGCGCCGAACGCGTGCTGGCGCACATGATCGACTGCTTTCCGCAGGCCGATATCTACAGCCTCGTCGATTTCCTCGAGGATCGGGACTGCCTGCGCGGTCGGGCGGTGCGCACGTCCTTCATCCAGACGCTGCCGTTCGCGCGCAAGCGCTACCGCAGTTATCTGCCGTTGTTTCCGCTCGCGATCGAACAGTTCGACCTGTCTGAATACGACATCGTGCTGTCGAGCTCGTACGCGGTCGCGAAGGGCGTGCTGAGCGGCCCGGACCAGTTCCACGCCAGCTACGTGCATTCCCCGGTGCGCTACGCGTGGGATCTGCAGCACCAGTACCTGAACGAGGCGGGGCTCGCGCGCGGGCCGAAATCGGCGATCGCGCGGGCGCTGCTGCATTACATCCGCAACTGGGATGCGCGCTCGGCGAACGGCGTCGATCGCGTGGCCGCGAATTCGCACTTCATCGCGCGCCGCATCCGCAAGACCTACCGGCGCGAGGCGACGGTGATCTATCCGCCGGTCGACGTCGACCATCTGTCGCTGCGCACGGACAAGGACGCGTTCTACCTGACCGCGTCGCGGCTCGTGCCGTACAAGCGGATCGACCTGATCGTCGACGCGTTTTCGCGTACGCCGGAGCGCCGTCTCGTCGTGATCGGCGACGGGCCTGAAATGGCGAAGATCCGCGCGCTTGCCGGGCCGAACGTCACGCTGCTCGGCTATCAGCCGTTCGATGTGCTGCACGACCACCTGCAGCGCGCACGCGCGTTCGTGTTCGCGGCGGAAGAGGATTTCGGCATTTCGCCGGTCGAGGCGCAGGCGTGCGGCACGCCCGTGATCGCTTACGGGAAGGGCGGCGTGCGCGAGTCGGTGCGCGCGTGGCCGTGCGCCGGTGCGACGGGCCTGTTCTACCGCGCGCAGACGGTCGACGCGCTGGTCGACGCGCTAGCCCGCTTCGAAGCACTGCCGCGCGGTTCGTTCGATCCGCACGCGTGCCGCGCAAATGCCGAATGCTTCGGCTCGGCGCGTTTCCGGGGCGAGCTCACGCGCTTCGTGATGGATGGCTATGCTGCATTGCAGGAGGAGATGGCCGGCACCGCCGGTTTCACGCCGGGCGACGGCGTTTCGGCCCGTGGCAACCTGCACGATCGGCAGGCCCGGCAACGCGAGGCGGCACTGCGGACCTGACCGGCGGCGCTGGCGTTTGGTTACGGCGCTGTAACGGACGACCCGGGCGCGTGCGTTCGCCGTGCGGTGCCGACGGGGCATGCGCGCGGCGATTATCGACTCGCCGAGCGGGACGTCCGGATTTATTCCGGGATTTCGGAGAAAATCGCGGGCAATGGACGTAGCGATCTTGCCGAAAAGTGGGATTTGCCACTGATTGACGGGAATAGTCATAGATAATCAAATTTCAGTGGTTAAAGGTGTGTTGTGCGGGCCGACCGGTGGCGTAATGGGCTGAATCATGTTTATCTTTTGGTAACACGGCCATCTCGAAACGGGGTGTAGATTCACGAACGGATGAAATACGGCGGTCATTCCGGGAGCGGGTTGGCGGCCATCCGGTTCGGCATCGGGCGCGACTGGCGACTGTCGTGTACGACGCAACGCACCTGCGGACGGATTTCCCGTTTGCCGACGTGCGCCGCCTGACGGCGCGTCGCATCAAAGCCGGAACGTCGTGGCTCCCGCGGCCGCGCGTTCCCTTCGAGTTCGATGACAACGAGGCCGGATGACATCCGGCTCGACCTCCGGGGGCTCTCGCCGTGTGCAGTTTCGATCTTCGCCAAAGCTGCAGAAACGCAGCGCGGACAGGCAGCCATGTGCCGCCGGCCGCAGCGCACGCGAACGGTTCGCGGAGTGGAGAAAATGATGGTTCGTTATGAATATGCCAATAACGCGCGATAAGAGCGCCGGCGGGGGAAGCGGTAACGGGCAGCGTCCGCTGATTTACTGGACGCAGTCGCCGTCCGTCATGCTGCGAAAGGAACTGGCCCGACGCGACTGGAAGGTGTCGATCGTCGAGCATGCGAACGAGCTGCGCAATACGCCCGGCGAAATCACCTGCGGCATTCTCGACCTGAGCGGCGGCCATGCCGATGCGATCGGCAGCATCGCGTCGACCTGTGCATCGATGCGCGACGTCGTGTGGGTCGCGCTCGTCGACGTCGGCCAGACCGCTTCCCCGAACGTGCGCGCGCTGTTGCGCGACTATTGCTTCGATTACGTCACGTTGCCCGCGTCGCACCAGCGGATCGCCGATACGGTCGGCCATGCATACGGCATGGAATGCCTGTTCGCGCGCGACCGCGAACAGCTCGAATCGGACGAGAAAGGCATCGTCGGCACCTGCAGCGCGATGCTGCGGCTGTTCGACACGGTGCGGCGCTTCGCGCGCACCGACGCACCGGTGTTCGTGTTCGGCGAAACGGGTACCGGCAAGGAGCTGACGGCCGTCGCGATCCATCGTCATTCGGAGCGGCGCAACGGCCCGTTCGTCGCGGTCAACTGCGGCGCGATTCCGCCGCATCTGCTGCAATCGGAGCTGTTCGGTTATGAGCGCGGCGCGTTTACCGGCGCGAACGCGCGCAAGATCGGCTATGTCGAGGCCGCGAACGGCGGCACGCTGCTGCTCGACGAGATCGGCGACCTGCCGCACGAGAGCCAGGCGAGCCTGCTGCGTTTTCTGCAGGAGCGCTCGATCCATCGCCTCGGCGGCAGCGATCCGGTGCCGGTCGATGTCAGGATCGTATCGGCGACGCACGTCGACCTGCGCGGCGCGATGGAGGAAGGGCGGTTTCGCGCGGACCTGTTCCACCGCCTGTGCGTGATGCGCATCGACCAGCCGCCGCTGCGCGCGCGCGGCAAGGACATCGAACTGCTCGCGCACCACATGCTCGAACGCTTCCGCGGCGATGCGCGTCATCGCGTGCGCGGCTTCTCGACGGACGCGATCACCGCACTCTACAAGCACGACTGGCCCGGCAATGTCCGCGAACTGATCAACCGCGTGCGCCGCGCGGTCGTGATGACGGAAGGGCGCCTGATCACCGCGCGGGATCTCGAGCTCGAATACTGTCTCGATGCGGCGTCGCCGTCCGTGGCCGACATCCGCAAGTCGATCGAGCGCGAGGCGATCGAAACCGCGTTGCTGCGCACGCGCGGGCGCGTCGCGGCTTCGGCGCGCGAGCTTGGCGTGTCGCGCGCGACGCTGTATCGCTGGATGGAAGCGTACGGGATCGAGCGGCCGCGCGGCACGGGCTCGTCCGACTGACGTTCGAATTGCGACGCTCGCGGCGCATGGCGCATGCGAGCGTCGCGTCAACCGGCCTGCGTGGCGCGTACCGTTCGCGCGGCGTTTACCGCGCGGATTTCCACGGCAGGCGGCCCGTCGTCTGCATCCTGAATCTTCCCGGCAGTTTCCAGCGGAACGAGCGCGACGCGCGCCGGCGTGCCGGGCGCGAGATGAAACCAGTCGTCGCGCGGCATGAAACCCGGCGCGTCGATCTGCACGTGCCGCGCGACGTGCCGCGTGTCGATGTCGACGTGCCACGTATCGCCGGTGCGCGACACGCACGCTTCGATCCCGAGTTCGCGGCGCGCCAGCACGGCCGGATGCGTGCGGGACGGGAAATGGAACGCCTGCGACAGCAGCGTGCCGTCGTCGGTGCGCAGCGTCGCGACGACGGTGTCGTGTTCGCAGGGCCCGAAACGGTACGCATAGGTCCAGTCGAAGAACCGGCCGAGCAGCTCGGCCGAGCCGATCCGCACCGTGTCGTGCGCGGCGATCCGTACCGGGCAGCCGGCCCGCGCGACCGGCGTGCGGCCGTCGCGCAGCGCGACCAGTTCGACGGCCGCCGACAGCGGCGCCGGGCGCTCGTTGACCACATGCACGTCGAGCCCGTTCAAGCCTTCGTCGACGAGCAGCACCTGCACGGGCTGCAGCACCTGGCGCAGCGCATACCACGCCGATTTCGGCCGGTGCGTGGCGTCGATCACACCCCATCCGGCACCCGGCATCACGTCCTGGAACTGCCATACGAGCGCGCCGGCGCAGCGCGAACCGGTGCGCCGCCATTCGGAGAACGTCTCGCGCATCACGTCCGCGATCGCGGCCCTCGACAGTTCGAAGTAGCGTGCCGGATCCTCGCGCCGCAGCCGGTCCGGCGCGACGTCGTACAGCGTCTGCAGATAGTGGTCGCGAATGTCCTCGAAATCCCACGACGTGCCGGGGTCGCGCGGCACGGCCGCTTTCCAGCGCGGCTCGTGCACGCCGGGCCAGCCGAGGCTGGCGAGCGTCGCATCGCACGGCACGTTCGCGAACGCGAGGCATTCGCTCGCGAAGCGCACGTCCGAGCGGCGCGCATCGTCGAGCGGGCGCAGGTACGCGCCGACGCCGTAGTAGTGCGACACGCGCTCGCGCGGCGCGAACGGCAGCACGCCGCCGTCGGGCGAATCGGGCACATACGGGACGTCGGGCCGGCGCGCGGCCGCATGGCCGGCCAGCCGCTCGGCGGTCAGCTCGAGGAAGCGCTGCTTCGGCCCGAGCCCCGACATCGCCGCCTGCTGCGCGATCTCGCTGCCGCCGCACAGCACCGCGAGCGACGGCGACGCGCCGTGGCGCGCGAGGAATTGATCGGCTTCACGGTCGACGTTGTCCGCGAACGCGGGATCGTCGAGCGCATGGTCGAAGTTCGCGAACATGAAGTCCTGCCAGACCAGCAGCCCGAGCCGGTCGCACCACGCGTGGAATGCGTCGGCCTCGTAGGTCATCGTGCCGCCGACGCGGATCATGTTGAAGCCGGCGTCGCGTGCGAGCCCGAGCAGGCGGCCGTAGGTGGCGTCGTCCGCGTGCAGCGCAAGCGGTGCGGCGCTGCTCCAGCATGCGCCGCGCGCGAACACGGGCACGCCGTTGATGCGCAGCCCGAAACCCTTGCCGTCGGCGCCGGCATCGATCTCGATCGTGCGGAAGCCGGTCGAGCCGAGCGGCCGCCGTTCGTCGCCGATATGCAGCGCGATCTCGTAGAGTGCCGGCTCGCCATGCGTATGCGGCCACCAGCGGCGCACGTTGGGCACCGCGACGCTCGCGCGCAGCCGGTCGGCGCCGGCGCGTTCGAGCGTCGCTTGGTGTTCACCGCACGACAGTCTTGCCGCGAGCGCGTCGGGCAACGGCGCGGCAAATGTCAGTTCGGCATCGAGCCAGCCCGTGTCGCCTTCGACGCGCGCACGCAGGTCGCAGTCGACCGGAACGAAGCCGTCGGCCGGATCGAGTACGTCGACGGGGCGCCACGGGCCGGCCGGCACGTATGGAGGAAACCAGCCGGGCATGTGTCCGAACAGCGACGTGCGGACCGTGCGCAACGTCGCCGGCTCGGCGAGCCGCGTGCGCCAGCGCGCACGGCGCGGCGCGCGCGCGTTGCGCAGGTGCGGCGCGAGCGCGCCGAAGCAGAGCGTCAGCCGGTGCGTGCCGTCGAGCGATACGGGAACGTCGTGCGCGACGAACATGCTGTCGGAGCGGAGGATAGGCGTGTCGTCGAGCCACGCCTGCGTGAACGTCGCGAGGCCGTGAAAGCGCAGCACGCGCGGCCCGCGCCCGCGCAGTTCGATCCGGTACCAGTGATCGCGTTCGTCGAGCGACGCCGCTTCGTCGAGCCGGCCGGCCAGCGCGAGTGCCTGCGCGACCGTGCCGGGCACCGGCGCCGCGATCCAGCCGTCGCCGTCGGCCGGAAGATCGCGCGGTTCCCGCGCGGCGCCCGCGGCCGTCGCCAGCATCGACCACGCGGGCAGGGCACGCGCGCGCGTCACCGCATGGCCGGCACGGGTGCCGCGTCGCTGCGCGCAGGCGTCGCGGGCGCCACATGCCGCGGCGGCGAGCCGATCTGCCGCGCGCAGGCGACGAGATCGGCGTAGGCGGCCGCGATCGCTTCGAGCGTCGAATCGCCGCGTTCTTCCTTGCCGCGTGCGCAGGCGCGCGCGAGCCGGAACTCCAGCACCATCGCTTCGGACGCGATGCGGTCGCATGCGACGCGGATTTCGGCGAACGGCCCGACGCAGCCGCTGGCCTGCAGCCAGCGCGCGTAATGGCCGAACAGTTCGAAATTCGCGCCGAGCTGCCGCACCGAATTGAACGAGTACGCATGGAAGTGTTCGAGCGGCGCATCGGCGAGCGTCTTCGCATCGGTCTGCAACTGCCGCCGGAATGCCGCGATCGGATCGACGACCGGCAGGCGCCGCAGGTGGCGCTGCAGCGCGGCGAGCGACGCTTCGCAGAGCGCGCGCTCGTCGAGCGGCGCAAAGCGCCGCTTCGCGATTTCGACGTACGGCGGCAGCGTCATCAGCGAACTGCCGCCGACGAGCCCGTTGTAGTCGAAATCCTCGGCCACGTAATAGCCGCTGTTGTGGAAATAGCCGATCTGGCGCTTCGCGCGGTCGATCGCGTCGATGCCGATCGTCGTCTTCGTGTGCTGCGTGCGATAGCTGCTGCCGCGCGTGTCGGGCAGGAACCACGCGTCGACCTCGACGATCATCAGGTGCCCGCGCGCGACCTGCGTTTCGATGTGCCGGTCGAGCGGCTCGTAGATCGAGTGCTCCTGCACGACGATGCCGTAGAGCCGCTCCAGTTCGTCGTGCGGAAACTTGAAGAACGTGAACTGGTCGCCCTCGAAATCGAGCGCGATCGTAAACGGCAGCGCCGCGTACGGATTGAAGCCCCACCACCGGAGCACCTCGAGCCACATGTCGACGTAGCAGTTGGTCTGCTTCCAGACCATCTCCTGACTGTGCAGCGGGTGCGGCCGGTAGTGGCGCGCACGGTGGCGCACGTCGTCGAACGACGCGTCTTCGCCGTCGCGGGAAACGAACCTCATCGCGTGCCCCACAGCACGTCGCGGACCTCGCGCGGCCACGCGTCGATGTCGAAGCCGTGGTGGCGGAACAGCGCGAGCGTGAGCCGTTCGAGACCGAAGCCGACGCAGCCCGTATGCGCGACGTCGCCCGTCTCGGTGCGGATGTCCCACAGCAGCCCGAAATGGTCCATGTGGTAGTTGAAGCTCAGGCACGCGGTCTGGCGGTCGTCGTGCTCGATCGGGATCAGCAGCTCGAACTTCAGGTTCTGCTCGCGCTGGCTGTTCGCGACGATCTTGCCGCCGCGCCCGAAGAACGGGTCGTTCGCGAGATCGATCGCGTTCGGCAGGCGCAGCGCGTCGATCATCCGCGTGCCGCGCTCGATCCACGTCTCGCGGAACGCGACGATCTGCTCGGGCGTGCCGATCCGCACGTATTCGCGCATCCGGAATAACTGCATGCGGGTCGGATCGAGCGACGGCTCGTGGCGGAAGCAGTACGAGAACACGTCGACGATCCGGCCGTCGCCGGGCAGCGCGCCCGCGCGTGCGACGACCGGATAGACCGGGTAGCACGCGGCCGGCGTCATCACGACGTAGGTCGGCTTCTGGTTTTCCGTCCAGTCGTCGCCGCGATCGAGGCACTGCAACAGGCGCTGGTGCTGCTGCTCGTCGCCGCAGAACGCATGCACGCTGCCCGCGAGCTGCGGGAAGCTCTTCATGTATTCGCTGCGCTCGAATTCGGTGCGGCTCATCGCCGGCGGGAAGCGCAGCACTTCGGCCTGTTGATCCGCGCCGAGGCGCGTGACGAACGCGTCGAGCGCTTCGACGACGCGCTCGAACCGTTCGCTGCGGCCGAACAGGCCCTGGATGCCGGTCGAGACCAGCAGGCCCGCGTCGATCAGCGCATCGCGCAGCGGGTTGACGCCCGCGCGGTCGAGCGGCGCGTCGGCGGGAGAGGCGGCGGCGGAGGGCACGGCGAGGCGATCGTTCACGAATGTTTCTCCAGTGTCGCAGGACGCAGCGCGAGCAGCAGGCTCGAGGTGTTGGCGGCAATGCGGTCGTTGCTGATCATCAGCGGCGCCGCGTGCAGGTCGCGAATGTGGCGGCCGATGCTGAACGGCGTGCCTTGCTTGTAGCCGGCCATCCCGCAGATCATCATCGCCTGTTGCGCGACTTCCAGCGCGGTCGACGACACGTAGGTCTTCAGCGTGTTGATCTCGGCGGCCCAGGCCATGCCGGCGGACCACGAGCGGGCCGGCGTATTCGCATGAAGCCGCAGCACGTTGTCGACGCGGGCCTGCATCGCCTGCATCAGCTCGAGCGATTCGGCGATGCGTCGCGACGCGGGCGACGGCGCGCCGTCGGTCTGGCGTGCCTGCGCGCGGAAGAACTGGTGCGCGCGATGGAACGCGTCGCCGGCCACGCCGATCCAGACCGCGGCCCACAGGATGTGCGAGACCGGCACCATCGTTTCCTCGGCGATCTTCGCGAACGGCACCGGCAGGCATTGAACGGCGGCACCCTGTGCGTCGAGCGCGAAGCCGTTGCTGCAGGTGCCGCGCATCCCGAGCGTGTCCCATTCGCCGCGGCGCGTGAGCGTATAGCCGTCGCGCAGCAGCGTGACGAGCACCTGTTCGGAAGCCGGCGCTTCCGCGTCGCGTCGCGCGGTCGCGAGGATGCCGTCCGCATAGTCGCCATACGAGATCGTCGGCGCGGATTTGCGCAGCCGGAATTCGCTGCCGTCGGTTTCGAGCGCGCACTGGCTCGCGCGCAGGTTGCCGCCGACGCCGTCTTCCGATGTGGCCGACGCGAGCAGCCACTGGCGGCGCACGAGTTGCTGCAGGAACAGCTTGTGCCAGCCCTGGTCGACGGCGTGGTCGACGATGCAGGCGACCTGGATCTGATGCATCGCGAACACCATCGCCGACGATGCGCAGGCCTGGCCGAGGATCGAGCAGGCCGACGCGATGTCTTGCAGCGACGCGCCAGCGCCGCCGAGATGGGTCGGCACCATCGCGCCCAGCAGCCGGCGCGCGCGCATCGCCTCGATCGCCTCGACGGGGCAGCGCGCGTCCCGGTCGACCGCATCCGCGTGCTGCGCGGCGATCTGCGCGACGGCGTGCGCGGCCTCGTCGAGCCGATGCGATTCGCTGTCGGCCGCGAGTTCGGGAAGCAGCGCGCTCATGCGGAATGCTCGGTGCGTTGCAGCGTGGCGATCGTGTCCGCGAGCGCGTCGATGCTGCGGAACAGGTTGCGGTTCAGCATCTCGTCGGGAATCTCGATGTTGAACTGCTTCTCGATCGCGAGCATCAACTGGATCGTGTCGAGCGAGGAGAGGCCCGCTTCGTAGAGGTCGTCCCCGTCGCCGATCGAATCGATCGCGGCTTCGAGGTGGGCGACGTGCTTGAGGATGGTTCTGATTTCGTTTTTCACGTGCGGCTCCGGCGTGCGTGGTGTCGTCCGCTCGGGCAGACGCGCGCATTGCGCTGACATCCCCCCGGCAGTCCGGCATCAGTAGACCATTCGCACGCTCGGCGTTCTGTTCGCCACCCTACAAACCGCTAACCCCGCATGCAGGCGCCGCACGAATCGGCGCGGCAATCAGGCGCGCGATGCGGCCGGCACGCCAGAATCGGCCGACAGGATGCGTTTCATCTCGTCGCGCACGATCGCGCGGCAGCCGCACGACATCTTCTCGAGGCCGTCGAGGTCGGCCAGCTCGATCGAGCTCCGGTATTGCCGGATCAGGCCAAGCTTCTGGATTTCGCCGGCGGCATCGGTGACCGTTTCCCGCCGCACGCCGAGCATCTGCGCCAGCATGCTGTGCGTCACCTGGATCTCGATGCTGCGCGTACGGTCGTACGCCAGCAGGAACCATCTGCATAACTGATGTTTGAGCACATGATGACGGCTGCAGAACGTGATCTGCGATACCTGCGCCATCAAGAGCCGCACGCAGACGAACACGAGATGGCGGATCACCGGCGATGCGTCGAACGCGGCCGCGAACACGCGACGGTCGAGCCGGTAGACGAAGCCGTCGCGGCAGGCGACGGCACGGCACGGCATCCGGCCGCTGCCGCCGATCACGTCGTCGCAGACCACGCTTTCGCTGCCGATTTCCGCGACTTCCAGCGTCATGCCGCCGGACGACACGTACTGCAGCGAGATCGCCGTCGTGACGGGCAGGTAGACGGCTGCGAGCATTTCGCCGGGTTCGCACAGCACCTGCCCCGATTCCAGGTGAACGAGTTGAAGGTGGGGGACCAGCGTGGCGAGCTCGTCGCGGTCGACGGCCGCGAGAAACCGGTTCGCATCGAAGCTGTGGGAAAGCTCGATCATGCCGTTCGCGTGCGCGACGACGTCGGGGGCCTGGTGAGTCACGGCGCATCCTCGTAGGGTGGCGGTCGCGCGCTGTCGCGGCGATACTCCCGAAAAGGGAATTTCGCACGCTCGTGCGGACTTGTGTTCAGCGAAATTCGAATGACGATGCTGCGCGAAGGCTAGCACGCAATTGAATTCAACCAATTTCACATTGCGTCATTTCACAAAGTTTGACGGTTTTGATTGGGTGCAAACGTTATCCGGATTTGATGATTCATTTGTCATGAAATTAATCATCCGCGATTGGAATGACAGGCTGGTCGACCATTCAATGTCGATCGTGAAGCAATCGGCCGACGCCATGCATCGTCCGGGAAATTGCCGCGCGAGCATTGAACATTATTTGACAAATAAACTGGGGTTGCGTGACTTTCTATAAGAATCAATGGCTTGCATGCGATATGTGCGATATCAGACATAGCCTGGAATTAGTGTGCCGATTCAAATTTGAGACAGTTTCAAACGACCGTGTGAAGCGTGGCGGCGCTGGCGCGTGCTGTCCGGCATATCACGGAAACAATTGAAAATCGGCTGTAAGTATATGACCGGTAAGCCTCGCGGCACCGCTGCGACGGCTCCGATCCGGTGCGCAAATTGATCAGTCGAATGCGGAACGGTGTCCGTCGCGCGGAAGAGTGTCCGGAAATGAGACGCTTTTTTCGGTTTTAGGTGGGTTATTCGGTCGATCTAAATCGGATGTGATTCATATATTAAGGACGGACGGGTATTGGCACGTAAATCGCTTATTCGGGCTGGCGTGTCGAAAACGGAACGATCGACTCAATCCGGAAGTGACAAGCCGATGGGCAGCCGGATTCAGGGTTGTGGCCGCAACCGCTGTGAACGTCCGGGCACGCATCGCGATAACGAGTTCCGTGCATGCGGCTAAACGCGGCGCGGACATAAAAGGGATACATACATGCTTCATCTTCACTCGAGCTACTCGGCGAATGCCATCCTCGATGCCCTCCCGGAGGACAGCATCCGCAACATCGCACCGCATCTCGAACTGGTCCGGATCAAGGCCGGCATGCTCGACCGGGTCGGCGAGCCGATGCGCCATCTGCATTTCCCGACGACGGCAATGATGTCGGTGCAGCACCTGATGGAGGACGGTGCGATGGTCGAGGTGGCGGTGGTCGGCCGCGAGGGCGTGGTCGGGCTTGGCACGCTGGTCGGGGGTGTCGCCGCGTCGAACCGGGTCGAGGTGCGCATCGGCGGCATGGCCTATCGCGTACCGACCTGCGTGATGCGCGCCGAATTCGAGCGGTCGCCCGAGACTTACCGGCTGCTGCTCAACTACTGCCAGGCGACGATGGCGCAGATCTCGCGCAGCGCGCTGTGCAACCGGCATCACTCGGTCAGCGAGCAGCTCAGCCGCTGGCTGCTGCTGGCGCACGACCGGATCGACGGCGACGAGCTGGCCGTCACGCAGCAAACGATCGCGAACATGCTCGGCGTGCGGCGCGAAGGCGTGACGGAAGCGGCCGGCAACCTGCAGGAAGCCGGGCTGATCCGGCAGCGCCGCGGCCGCATCACGGTGCTCGACCGCGATGGCCTCGAACATCACGCGTGCGAATGCTACGACCTGATTCGTGCCGACTATCGCCGCTTGCTCGGCACGCGCGGAAATGCGCGGTCGACGCCGGTGCGCCCCCGCATCCAGGAGGTACGTTGCGGATTCCCGGCACACGGTGCGTGACGATGCAGTCGGGGTCCGGTGGAACGAGTACGATGCGGCGTGCCGCGATCGCGGCGGCCGACGTCGTGCTCGTGCTGGCGGGGGCGCTCGCTGCGCAGGCGGCGTCGGGCCTTGCGTGGCGCGAGCTGTCCGATGCGCAGCGCGGTGCGATCGCGCTGCTGTGCGTGTTGACCGTGGCGCTGCTGCCGCGCCACCTGCGCACCGTGCGCGGCGGCGTGGCGCCGCACGGCAGCACACACCTGCCGACGCAGACGATGGTGGCCGTCGTTTGCGCGAGCGTGCTGACGGTGGCGGCCACGATGTGGATCATGAACCGCGGCGGCACGGTCACGACACGCTGGATCGTGCGCACGGTGCTGTCCGGCGACGCGGCGCTGCTGCTCGGCCGCGCCGCGCTGCTGGCGTTCGCGCTGACGCGTGACGACCCGCGCGCGCGGCAGCGCCGCGTCGCCGTCGTCGGCGCAACCGCCTACGGGCGCGTCGCGATCGAGCGGATGCAGCTTGCATCGAATGGCCCGTTCGTCGCGGCCTGCGTATTCGACGACGATGCGCCGGCCGCCGCGGGCGGCATCGGCGGCGTGCCGGTGATCGACGACTGGAATGCGTTGCGCGACATGATTCGCGGCGGCGCGATCGACGAGGTGTGGCTCACGCTGCCGATGTCGCACGAGTGGCGGATCCAGCGCATCGTGCGCGAGCTGCGCGACGAATTCGTCGAGCTGCGGCTGTTGCCCGACGTGCGGCAGATGGCCGTCGTCGATCGCTCGGCGACCGACGTGCTCGGCATGCCGGCGATCAATCTCGCGACCACGCCGCGCTCCGCGCCGGAGCTGTGGGCGAAGTTCGCGTTCGACCGGCTGTTCGCGTTCGGCGTGCTGATTCCGTTGCTGCCGCTGCTGTCGATGCTGGCGATCGCGGTCAAGCTGTCTTCGCCGGGGCCCGTGCTGTTCAGGCAGCGCCGCAAGGGGGTCGACGGTCGCGAGTTCGACATCCTGAAGTTCAGGACGATGCGCGTGCATCGCGCACAGCCGGGCGTCCTGCGGCAGGCGTCGCGCAACGATTCGCGCATCACGCGCGTCGGCGCGTTCCTGCGGCGCACGTCGCTCGACGAGCTGCCGCAGTTCTTCAACGTGCTGTTCGGGCAGATGTCGGTCGTCGGGCCGCGTCCGCATGCGATCGAGCACGACGACTTCTATCGGCAGCTGATCGACTGCTACATGTACCGCTACCGCGTGCGGCCCGGCATCACCGGATGGGCACAGGTGAACGGCTATCGCGGCGAGACGCGCAAGGTCGAGGCGATGGCCGCGCGCGTGAAGTTCGATCTGTTCTACATGCAGAACTGGAGCTTCTGGTTCGACATGAAGATCATCCTGTTGACGGTCGTGCGCGGCTTCATCGGGCGCAACGCTTTCTGAGGATAGCGAATCGTCTGGAAAGCGGTGCGTTGTGCGGTCGAACGTACCGACCGGATCGCAGGCGGCGGACACACTGACGGCACAGCAGCATCCCGCGCAACGGGGTGTCCGGCGGCGCGCAATCGCGCCGCAGCCATCGGAACAGTCACGATCATGTCAACGTCGATTCGGGAGCGAGGCGCACCTGTATTGCAGGAAGCGCGCGCGAAACGGGGCGTCGGCACAGCCGCGCACACCGCGCGGTTGCGCGGCCTCGCAATCAACGGAAAATTCACTGCGCAGCGCATGACGGGCGTTCAGCGGGTGGCATACGAACTGACGGCCGAGCTCGCGCGCATCGCGAACGCCGACGATGCGCCGGCGCTGGTCGTGCCGTCCGATCACGATCCGGCGGCATTGCCGGACGGCGCGCGGTCGCAGGCCTCCGGTCGCCACCACGGCGCACTCTGGGAACAATGGACGCTGCCGCGCACGACGCGCGGCCGGACCTTGCTGAGCCTGTGCAACATCGGGCCGCTGGCGAAGCGCGATCAACTGCTGATGATTCACGATGCGGCGATTTTCGATCTGCCGGCGGGTTATTCGCTCGCGTTCCGTCTGTGGTATCGCTTTGCGTTCTCGATCCTGAAGCGGCGCGCGCGCCATATCGTGACGGTCTCGCATTTTTCGCGGGCGCGGCTGGCCGCGCGGCTTGGCGTGCCGCCCGCACGCCTGTCGGTCGTGCCGGGCGCAGTCGATCATATCGACCGGATCGATGCCGACTCCGGCGTGCTGTCGCGGCTGAATCTGCAGGCGGACCGCTACGTGCTGTTCGTCGGGTCGCTCGCGCCCGGCAAGAATCTCGTGCGCGCGCTTGCCGCGATCGCGCTGATGCGCGAGTCGCATCCGACGCTGCGCTTCGTGATCGCGGGCGGCGCCAATGCGAAGATCTTCGGCGCACGGGCAGCCGGCTTGCGCGAAGACGACCCATACATCACGTGGGCCGGCTACGTGACCGACGGCGAACTGAAGGCGCTGTACGAGCATGCCGGCTGCTTCGTCTTTCCATCGTTGTACGAAGGGTTCGGGCTGCCGCCGCTCGAGGCGATGCGGTGCGGCTGCCCCGTCGTCGTGTCGCACGAGGGCGCACTCCCGGAAGTCTGCAGCGGAGCGGCATTGTTCTGCGACGCGTATTCGCCGCCGGATATCGCGGCGTCGATCGCGCGCGTGATGGACGATCCCGAACTGCGTGCGCGGCTGCGCACGATGGGCCGCGAGCATGCGCAGCGTTACAGCTGGCAGCGCTCGGCGCGCGCATTGCTCGACATCGTTCGTGCCGATGCCTGACGTGCGATGACGTCATGCTGCGCTGCGGATCGAGCGATCCTTCGCGGCGTTTGCATCGGACGAATCCGGCGATGGCGCGTTTTCGCGTCCGTCCCCAGTTTCCGCAAGCATGCGGCGAGCGCCGCGCTGATTCCGGTCAACACACGCGTGTTCAATGGGTTTATCCTGCGTCGAATGCATCCGGCGCTTCATGCGCCCGGGCGCATATCCGGGCGCGGCGGCGCCGGTCGTGTCTATCCGCCGCGCACCGGCGCGACACCGCGCGCCACACTTTCCGCGCGGAACCCGGAACAGGAGAGACGGCCATGGCGCTCGACCAACAACAACGGCAGATGCTGCAACAGCGGCTGAAGGAAAGCGAGCAGACGCTGCGTGCGGAGATCCGCACGAGCGAAGACCAGCGCGCGTCGGAATCCTATGCAGATCTTGCCGGCGCGTCGCCGGACGAGGGCGACGAGGCGAACGCGGATCTGTTCGTCGACGTCGATCATGCGTTGATCGGCATGAAGCTGACCGAACTGCGTGCGATCGGACGCGCACAACTGCGGATGCGCGACGGCAGCTACGGCGAATGCATCGATTGCGATACGCCGGTCGACTATGAGCGCCTGCTCGCGCGCCCGACCGCCGAGCGCTGCACGCACTGCCAGTCGGTCTACGAGCGACGCTACGCGACGACACCGCGCGCATCGCTCTGACGTCGCGCTCGCGATCCCGCTTTCGCGCTGCACGCGATGCGCGGCCGGCGTAGCATGACGAACGGGCGCCCGGCGGCGTCGACATGCGGCGCCGGGCGGGCAGACGCCGTCGCGCACGCGTGCGGCGCCATCCACGTGGAAGGGAGCCACGCCGATCATGCCGATCCACAATGCCGAGTGCGCGGCCGTGTTCGCCGAAATCGCGGACATGCTCGAAATCCAGGGCGCCAATCCGTTCCGCGTGCGTGCCTACCGCAACGCCGCGCGTACGATCGCCGACTACGGGCGCGACATCCCGACGATGATCGCGAACGGCGACGATCTCGGGAAGATTCCGTCGATCGGGGCCGATCTCGCGTCGAAGCTGCGCGAGATCGCCGCGACCGGCACCTGCGAACTGCAGCAAACGCTGCGCCACGCGCTGCCGGGCGCGATCGTCGAGCTGCTCGACGTACCGGGGCTCGGCGCGAAACGCGTGAAGGCACTGCATGACGCACTGCACGTCGATTCGCTCGAACAGCTTCGCGTCGAAGCGAAGAGCGGGCACGTGCGCGAGTTGCCGGGCTTCGGCGCGAAAACCGAAGCGCATCTGCTCGAAGCGATCGACGATCGCCTGCAGCGCGAACCGCAGCGTTTCCTGCTGCCGGATGCCGAGCAAGCGCTGACGCCGTTGCTCGAACGCCTGCGCGCGGTGGCAGGCGTCGGCAAGGTCGTGCCGGCCGGCAGTTTTCGCCGCCGCCGCGAGACGGTCGGCGATCTCGACATTCTCGCCACTGCACGCGATCCGGTGGCCGTCGCCGACGCGTTCGTCGGCTATGACAAGGTGGCGCGCGTGCTCGCGCACGGCAAGACGAAGTCGAGCGTCGTGCTCGACGGCGGGTTGCAGGTCGACCTGCGCGTCGTCGACGCCGATGCGTTCGGCGCGGCGCTCGTCTACTTCACCGGATCGAAGGCGCACAACATCGCGCTGCGCAGGATCGCGCAGGCCGGCGGGCTGAAGATCAACGAATATGGCGTGTTTCGCGGCGACGAGCGGATTGCCGGCACGACGGAGGCGTCGGTCTACGATGCAATCGGGCTGCACGTCGTGCCGCCCGAACTGCGCGAGAATCGCGGCGAGATCGACGCGTCGCGCGCGGGCACGCTGCCGGCGCTGGTCGAGCGCAAGCATATCCACGGCGACCTGCATGCGCATACGAACGCATCGGCCGGCCGCGACGGCCTGCGTGCGATGGCCGACGCGGCGCGCGCACGCGGGCTCGCGTACCTGGCCGTCACCGACCGGGCACCGCCTGCCGACGGCGGCCGCAACAGCTTCGAATGGCTCGCGCGGCAGCTCGACGAGATCGATCGCGTCAATGCGTCGTTCGACGATTTCGTGCTGCTCAAGGGCGTGGAAGCCGGCATTCTTGAAGACGGCAGTCTCGACATGCCCGACGCGATGCTCGGCCGGCTCGATCTCGTCGTCGGCGCGGTACGCGACGGCTTCGACTTGTCGCGCGCCGCGCAGACCGACCGCATGCTGCGCGCGATGGACCACCCGCATTTCACGATACTCGCGCACCCGACCGGCCGCATGCTCGGCGAGCGCGACGCATGCGAGCTCGACGTGCCGCGCGTGATCGCGCAGGCCGCGGCGCGCGGCTGCTTCGTCGAACTCGATGCGCAGCCGCGGCGGTTCGACCTGCCGGACATCTGGTGCCGCGAGGCCGCGAAGGCCGGCGTGCCGGTCGCGATCGGCTCGGATGCGTGCAGCGCGGACGAACTCGACAACCTCGCGTACGGCGTCGATCAGGCGCGACGCGGCTGGCTCACGCGGCCGGACGTGCTCAACACGCGCACGCTCGCGCAACTGCGGCCGCTGCTCGCGCGCACGATGGGTGGGGGCGGCGGGTCGAAGCGGAGCCGGTCGAAGGGTGCGTGAAGACGGCTGGCAACGCGTGCTGCCAGCCGTGCGTTCATGTCATGCCAGCACGCCGGCGGCCGGCACATAAGGCAGGCCGAGCGCCAGCGCGACCGCTTCGTACGTGATGTGTCCGTCGCAGACGTTCAGGCCCGCGCGCAGGTGCGGATCGTCGGCCATCGCCTGCTTCCAGCCCTTGTCGGCGAGCGCGAGCGCATGCCCGAGCGTCGCGTTGTTCAGCGCGAAGGTCGACGTGCGCGCGACCGCGCCGGGCATGTTCGCGACGCAGTAGTGCACGACGCCGTCGACGACGAAGGTCGGGTCCGCATGCGTTGTCGCATGCGAGGTCTCGAAGCATCCGCCCTGGTCGATCGCGACATCGACGACGACCGCACCCGTGCGCATCGTCGCGATCATGTCGCGCGTGACGAGCCGCGGCGCCGATGCGCCGGGCACGAGCACCGCGCCGATCACGACGTCGGCTTCGCGCACGGCTTCGTCGATCGTATGCGCATTCGAGCAGACGGTCGTGATCCGGTTGGCGAAGACGAGGTCGAGCTGACGCAAGCGGTTCACGTTGTTGTCGAGCACGGTGACGCGCGCGCCGAGGCCGACCGCCATCTGCAGCGCGCCGGTACCCACCACGCCCGCGCCGAGCACAACCACGTGCGCGGCCGGCACGCCGGGCACGCCGGCCATCAGCAGGCCGCGGCCGCCGCGCGGGCTTTCGAGGTGGGTCGCCGCGACCTGGATCGACATGCGTCCCGCCACCTCGCTCATCGGCGCGAGCAGCGGCAGGCCGCCGCCGGGCGCCGTCACGGTCTCATACGCGATGCAGACGGCGCCGGACTTCACGAGCGCGGCCGCCTGTTCGGGATCGGGCGCGAGATGCAGGTAGGTATAGAGAATCTGCCCGCGCCGCAGCATCGCGCATTCGACCAGCTGCGGCTCCTTGACCTTGATGATCATGTCGGCGCGCGCGAAGATTTCGTCGGCGCCGTCGCACAGCGATGCACCCGCGGCCGTGTAGTCGTTGTCGAGCAGGCCGATCGCCGTGCCCGCGCCGCGCTGCACGAGCACGGTATGGCCGTGCCGCGTGAGTTCGCGCGCGCCGGCCGGCGTGAGGCCGACGCGGTATTCGTGGTTCTTGATCTCCTTCGGCACACCGATCAGCATGAGTCGCCTCCATGGCCTCGTTATCGTTGTCGTGCATCTGCGCCGCGCGGCGAACGATGCGCGTGCGGCCGGTTGCGCAGGGGCATGCCGACCGCAGTACTGGAATACCAGCGTAGTAGTGCGTTGAGGGAAGTCAAGCGGGCGGCCGGCACGACGATGTCTGCGCATTGCACCGCAGCACGCACTGCGGCGGGTTGCGACCGGACGCCGCAATGCACGCGATGCCGGGTTTCGGTATCGTCTTGCGTGTCGCGGGCCGGGGCCGCGTGCCGGAATCTTCCGGCAAAACGACGAGACAACGAGACGAGGACATTTACCGACATGACCGGCGCGTATTTCAGCGTGCCGACGCTTTGCGCGATCGCGCTCGTTCACGTCTACTGGGCGTTTGGCGGGCGGCTCGGCAAGCGTGCGGCCATTCCGGAACAGGACGGCATGCCGCTGCTGCGGCCGACCGCCGTCGGCACGTTTGGCGTCGCGGCGGCGCTGCTGGCCGGCGCATGCGTGGTCGCCGCGCGTGCCGGCTGGCTGGGGCGGAACGCGTATCCCGACACGATCGCATTCGCGGTCGTTGCGCTCGCATTGATCTTCGCGGTGCGGGCCGTCGGCGATTTCCGCTATGTCGGCTTCTTCAAGCGGGTTCGCGGGTCGCGTTTCGCGCGGATGGACACGCTGTATTACTCGCCGCTTTGCGCGGCGCTTGCGCTGTCGCTTGCGTCGATGTTCTGGCCGCGGTGAGCGGCGTGCGGCTCAGCGCGCCGGCGTGTCGATCTGCGTGAGATATTCGGCCGGCACGGCGTCGGTCAGCCATACGCCGTTTTCGGCGACGAAGAGCGTGTGGCCTTGCCGGTGCATGTGCTGCGCATCGACTTCGAGAATCGCGGGCACGCCGTAGCGTGTGCCGACGGCCAATGCAGTCCGGATGTCCGGCGACAGATGCACCGGCGGTTTGTTCTTCCGTATATTCATGAGGCGCGGAGGCTACCAGAGCACCGTGCAAACCGGCACCGACGCGTTGCGCCGCGTGGCTGGAAACAGACAGCCGTCGGTTCCGCCCGACGCAGGCCGATAGCCTGCCCGGCGCGCGGCTCGGCCGGCGAGCGCGCCATCCTTGCGCATTCCCGCTTCCGGATTTTTCGATTGTTGCAATTTTCGATGCATTGAATTGCATCGAACCATCTAGCAATGGAACCGGTTCCATATATAATTCGCGGCACTCGTCGCCGGACCCGAGAGAGGGCCGTGCGCGTCGCGCCTGCTGTGGCAAGCGCGGCGTCCAGGTTGAACATGGTCATGGCGATGGCGGGCAGATCCAGGCCGACAGGCCGGTATTTGTCCGACGATAAGGCCCGCGAAGAGGTCGATCCGCGCCGCCGGAACCGGCACGCACGCGGCTGCATGACGGCGCCGTCGCGCATTGCGCGGCCGGCGCCCGCATCGAGGTTGTTCGCAACACACGAATGAACAGGACGGCCGGCCGCATGCGGCAAGGCTGCCGTGCCGGACCCGCCGTATGCGGAATGCGCGCGTCCGGCCCCCGATCCCCAACGATCAACATCCGACCATGTCCACGCCACCTGACAAACCCAACTCGCGCCGCCGTTTCCTGCGCACGTCGGTCGCGCTCGTGCCGATCGCGTCGGTCGCCGGCTGCGACCTGCGCGCGTCGTCGCCATCCGCGACGACGGCCGGCAACGCGCCCGCCGCTTCCGCCAGCGCCGAACGCGCCCCGTACAAGCCGACCTTCTTCGATGCGAAGGAGTGGGCGTTCGTCCAGGCTGCCGTCGACCGGCTGATTCCGGCCGACGCCGAAGGCCCCGGCGCGCTCGAATCGGGCGTGCCCGAATTCATCGACCGCCAGATGGAGACGCCGTACGCGCACGGTGCGACGTGGTACATGCAGGGGCCGTTCCAGCAGGGCGTGCCCGAGCTCGGTTACCAGTTGAAGCTCGTGCCGCGCGACATCTACCGGCTCGGCATCGCGGCCGTCAACCGCTATTGCGAAAAGGCCCACGGCAACACGTTCGCGGATCTCGACGCGCCGACGCGCGACACCGTGCTCGGCGCGCTGGAGAAGGGCGGCGCGCAGATCGACGACGTGCCGCCCGGCGTGTTCTTCGGCCAGTTGCTGCAGAACACGCGCGAAGGCTACTTCTGCGATCCGGTGCACGGCGGCAATCGCGACATGGCCGCATGGAAGATGATTGGCTTCCCGGGCGCGCGCGCGGATTTCATGGATTTCGTCAACCAGAACGGCAAGCCCTATCCGTACGGCCCCGTCTCGATCAACGGGGAGCGCACCTGATGGCCGCAGAGAAAAAGCCGCATGTCGATGCGGTCATCGTCGGCTTCGGCTGGACCGGCGCGATTCTCGCGAAGGAACTGACCGAAGCGGGCTTGAAGGTCGTCGCGCTCGAGCGCGGCGAGTATCGCGACACCTATCCGGACGGCGCGTATCCGAACACGATCGACGAGCTGACCTACAACGTCCGCAAGAAGCTGTTCGTCGACCTGTCGAAGACGACCGTCTCGATCCGCCACGGCGTGCAGGACACCGCGCTGCCGTACCGGCAGCTCGCCGCGTTCCTGCCGGGCGAGGGCGTCGGCGGCGCGGGGCTGCACTGGTCGGGCGTGCACTTCCGGATCACGCCGGAAGAGCTGCGCCTGCGCAGCCACTATGAAGAGCGCTACGGCAAGAAGTTCATCCCCGCCGGGATGACGATCCAGGACACCGGCGTCAGCTACGACGAGCTCGAGCCGCATTTCGATTTCGCCGAGAAGGTGTTCGGCACGTCGGGGCAGGCGTACAAGGTCGGCGGCAAGGTGGTCGGCGACGGCAACGTGTTCGAAGCGAACCGCAGCAACAACTTCCCGTTGCCCGCGCAGCTCAATACCTATTCGGCGCAGCGCTTCTTCGACGCGGCGCAGTCGCTCGGCCTGCATCCGTACCGGCTGCCGTCGGCGAACACGTCGGGCCCGTACACGAACCCGTACGGCGTGCAGATGGGCCCATGCAACTTCTGCGGCTACTGCAGCGGCTACGCGTGCTACATGTACTCGAAGGCGTCGCCGAACCTGAACATCCTGCCCGCGCTGAAGCAGGCGCCGAACTTCGAGCTGCGCTCGAAGTGCCACGTGCTGCGTGTCGACCTCGACGACACGAAGAAACGCGCGACGGGCGTCACCTACGTCGACCCGGCCGGGCGCGAAGTGCACCAGCCGGCCGATCTCGTGATCGTCGCTGCGTTCCAGTACCACAACGTGCACCTGCTGCTGCTGTCGGGCATCGGCAAGCCGTACGACCCGATCTCGGGCGAAGGCGTCGTGGGCCGCAATTTCGCGTACCAGAACCTGTCGACGATCAAGGCGTTCTTCGACAAGGACACCTACACGAATCCGTTCATCGGCGCGGGCGGCAACGGCGTCGCGGTGGACGATTTCAACGCGGACAACTTCGACCACGGCCCGCTCGGTTTCGTCGGCGGTTCGCCGCTGTGGGTGAACCAGGCCGGCGCGAAGCCGATCAGCGGCATTGCGACGCCGCCCGGCACGCCGCAGTGGGGCTCGGCGTGGAAGAAGTCCGTGAAGGACTACTACGCGCACACGATCTCGATGGACGCGCACGGCACGAACATGTCGTACCGCGACGTGTATCTCGACCTCGATCCGACCTATCGCGATTCGTACGGCCAGCCGCTCTTGCGGATGACCTTCGACTGGAAGGACAACGACATCAGGATGGCGCAGTACGTGACCGGGCAGATGAAGAAGATCGCGGAAGCGATGGGGCCGAAGGCGATCGGCGTGTCGACGCGCGAGTTCGGCAAGCACTTCGATTCGCGCGCGTACCAGACGACCCACCTCGTCGGCGGCGCGATCATGGGCACCGACCCGAAGACGAGCGTGCTGAACCGCTACCTGCAGTGCTGGGACGTGCACAACGTGTTCGTGATGGGCGCGTCGGCGCTGCCGCAGGGCATCGGCTACAACCCGACCGGGATCATCGCGGCGCTGGCCTACTGGTCGGCACGCGCGATCCGCGAGCAATACCTGAAGAATCCCGCCCCGCTGGTGACCGCATGAAGAGGACGATGAACCACAACGCCGCGCGCCGCCTTTCCCCGGTGCGGCGCGCGCTGGCGGCCGGCGCGGCCTGGGCCGCGTTCGGCCTCGCGGGCACCGCGGCTTTCGCGCAACCGGCGGTTGCGCCCGCGGCGGCTTCGGGCCCGGCGGCCGCGCCTGCGGCTCGATCCGCCGACGCGAACCTCGTCAAGCGCGGCGAATACCTGGCCCGCGCGGGCGACTGCATCGCATGCCACACGGCGAGCGGCGGCAAGCCGTTCGCGGGCGGGCTGAGGTTCGACACGCCGATCGGCGGAATCTATTCGACGAACATCACGCCGGACCCGAAAACCGGGCTTGGCGGCTGGACGTTCGAGAACTTCACCCGCGCGGTGCGCGAGGGCGTGCGCAAGAACGGCGACACGATGTATCCGGCCATGCCGTTCCCGTCCTATGCGCGCCTCACCGACGACGACATGAAGGCGCTGTATGCGTACTTCATGCACGGCGTCGCGCCCGTCGAGCACGAGAACCGCGCGGTCGACATCGTGTGGCCGCTGTCGATGCGCTGGCCGCTCGGGATCTGGCGCAAGATGTTCGCGCCGTCGCCGAAGCCGTTCGACGCGGCACCGTACACCGACCCGGCGGTCGCGCGCGGCGCGTATCTCGTGCAGGGTCTCGGCCACTGCGGCGCGTGCCACACGCCGCGCGCGCCGACGATGCAGGAGCGCGGGCTGACCGACGCGGACGGCCCGGACTTCCTGGCCGGCGGCGCGGCGATCGACGGCTGGGTGCCGACCAGCCTGCGCGGCGAGCCGCGCACCGGGCTCGGCACGTGGACGGAAACCGAGATCGTGCAGTTCCTGAAGACCGGCCGCACGCTGCGCACGGCCGCGTTCGGCGGGATGACGGACGTGGTCGGCCACAGCATGCAGCACATGACCGACGACGACCTGAATGCGATCGCGCGCTACCTGAAGACGTTGCCGCCGCGCGTGCAGGGCGAGCAGCCGCACGTGTACGACGCGGCCGCCGCGAAGGCCTTGCAGGCTGGCGACGCGAGCAAGCCGGGCGCGGCCGTCTATCGCGACAACTGCATGGCGTGCCACCGCAGCGACGGCCACGGCTACACGCGCGTGTTCCCGGCGCTCGCCGGCAACCCGGTCGTGCAGGGCGGCGATCCGACGTCGCTGATCCACGTCGTGCTGGAAGGCAGCGCGCTGCAGGGCACGCACACCGCGCCGTCGACCTTCACGATGCCGCCGTTCGGCTGGCGCCTGTCGGACCAGGAAGTCGCGGACGTGTCGAACTTCGTGCGCACGAGCTGGGGCAACACGGGCGCGCCGGTAACGGCCGCGCAGGTCGCGAAGGTGCGCAAGAGCGTGCCGTCGACCCGCCCCGAACCGCCGCCGGGCGCGCGGTTCCCGCAAGCGTCGCGCTGATGGGGAGGCGGGGCGCCAGCCCCGCCTGTCCGAGCCGCTTCAAGGCGCCGCCGAGCCCGCGCGGCGCCTGCCGTTGCGCCGGGGTTGCACCCCGCAAAGGCGCGCGCCGCCGGGCGAAATTTTCGCGGTAGCGCGCCATTGTTCCGCCTCATCCCTTATCCTTCCATTCTTGAACCTTACTAAATAGTTACAAGAGCTCGGGAGGGGGGATGCCCCATGATGTCAGCCTGATTGCGTTGCTCGCGGCCGGTTTCGGTCTCGCGATGATCTTTGGTTACCTTGCGTCGCTGCTGAAAATGCCGCCGCTCGTCGGCTATCTGCTCGCCGGGATCGTGATCGGCCCCGGCACGCCCGGTTTCGTCGGCGACCTGTCGCTCGCGCAGCAGCTCGCCGAAGTGGGCGTGATGCTGCTGATGTTCGGCGTCGGCCTGCATTTCTCGCTCGGCGACCTGCTCGCGGTGCGCAAGATCGCGCTGCCGGGTGCCGTCGTGCAGATTACCGTCGCGACGCTGCTCGGCGGCGGGCTCGCGCTCACGTGGGGCTGGAGCCTCGGTGCGGCGCTCGTGTTCGGGCTTGCGCTGTCGGTCGCGAGTACCGTCGTGCTGCTGCGCGCGCTCGAGGGGCGTGGGCTCGTCGAGACGGTCAACGGGCGCATCGCGGTCGGCTGGCTCGTCGTCGAGGATCTCGTGATGGTGCTGGTGCTCGTGCTGCTGCCGCCCGTCGCGGGGCTGCTCGGCGGCACGCCGCCCGGCGATGCGCAGGCGGCCGGCGGCAGCGTGTGGGGCACGCTCGGCGTGACGATGCTGAAGGTCGCGGCGTTCATCGCGCTGATGCTCGTGGTCGGCAAGCGCGTATTCCCGCGCATTTTGTGGCTCGTCGCGCGCACGGGCTCGCGCGAGCTGTTCACGCTGTGCATGATCGCGGCCGCGGTCGGCATCGCGTTCGGCGCGGCGAAGCTGTTCGACGTGTCGTTCGCGCTCGGCGCGTTCTTCGCCGGGATGATGATGCGCGAGTCGGAATTCAGCCGGCGCGCGGCCGACGAGACGCTGCCGCTGCGCGACGCGTTCTCGGTGCTGTTCTTCATCTCGGTCGGGATGCTGTTCGACCCGAAGGTGCTGATCGAAGAGCCGCTGCACGTGATCGAGGTCGCGGCGATCGTGCTGGTCGGCAAGACGCTCGCGGCGGTCGCGCTCGTGATCGCGTTCCGCTATCCGTTGAATACCGCGCTGACGGTCGGCGCGGGCCTCGCGCAGATCGGCGAATTCTCGTTCATCCTCGCGGGGCTCGGCCGTGCGCTCGGGCTGCTGTCGGCCGAGGGGCAAAGCCTGATCCTGGCGGTCGCGCTGATCTCGATCGCGATGAACACGCTGCTGTTCGCGATGATCGATCCGGCGCTCGCGTGGATCCGCAAGCATTCGGCGTTCGCGCGCAAGCTCGAGGCGCGCGACGATCCGCTCGCCGCGCTGCCGATGTCGACGCCGCAGACGCACCTGACCGGGCAGGTCGTGATCGTCGGTTACGGCAAGGTCGGCACGCGGATCGCGCATGCGCTGGACGAGCGCGGGATCGCGTATGTCGTCGTCGAGCAGAACCGCGAGCTCGTCGAGAAGCTGCGAGCCGACGGCATCGCGGCCGTGTCCGGCGACGCGATCGAGCCGATCGTGCTCGTGCAGGCGCATATCGCGCGCGCCGGGATGCTGGTCGTCACGCTGCCGGACGTGTTCGACGTGCGGCAGATCGTGGAGATCTCGCGCACGCTCAACCCGACGCTCGAGGTCGTGCTGTGCACGAACAGCGGCGACGAGGCCGCGCTGCTGTCGAGCGAGGGCATCGGCACCGTGTTCATGGGCGAGACCGAACTCGCGCGCGGGATGACCGAGCATGTGCTCGGCAGGATGGTGAAGCCGGTAGCAGCGGCGGCGCATTGACGGCGCGCGGGCAAGACCGCCCGCAGCGCGAAAGAATTGCAGGAGGGCGCAGCCGGAACGCTCAAATAATGCGGGGCGTTTCTGGAAAGTGGGATGAAAGCGGGGGACGGAGATGGAGCGCGGGCGGTGCGGCATGCCGCACCGCCCGCCTGGCGGCTTCAGCTTGCCGCCGCCTTCGTCGGCACGGTCGTGCCGGGCTGCGTGGCCGTCTTCAACGGTGCGGTGGTTTTCTGCGCGGCAGCCGTTTTCGGTCGAGCCGCCGCCTTCGGCGCCTCGACCGTCTTCTGCGGTGCAACCGCCTTGGCCGGCTGCGGCTTCTCCGGTTCGACCGGCGCATCGGGCGGCACGCCGAGCAACTGCAGCGAGCCGCTCGTGACCGACGCGAACACCGGGCCGGCCACCGTGCCGCCGTAGTAGCCCTTGCCGCGCGGCTCGTCGATCATCACCGCGACGATCAGGCGCGGGTTGCTCATCGGCGCCATCCCCGCGAACAGCGCGCGGTACTTGCCCTTCGCATAGGTCGCGCCGACCTGCTTGCGCGCGGTACCCGTCTTGCCGCCGATCCGGTAGCCGTCGACGCGCGCGCGGCGCCCCGTGCCGCCTTCGCCGACCGCCATCTCGAGCATCGAGCGAATCGATGCGGCCGTTTGCGGCGACGTCACGCGGTGGCCGCGATGCGCGTCGATCGTCTGCTGGTCGGTGCCGTTCTTCAGCAGCGACACCGGGTGCAGCGTGCCGTCGCCCGCGTAGGCCGTATACGTCTGCGCGATCTGCAGCAGCGACATCGACAGCCCGTAGCCGTACGCCATCGTCGCCTGCTCGATCGGCCGCCAGCGCTTGTAGCCGCGCAGCCGGCCCGACGCGACGCCCGGGAACGTCAGCTCCGGCGCGCGGCCGATCCCGTATTCCTGATACTTGTTCCAGATCGTTTCGGCGGGCAGGTTCAGCGCGAGCTTCGCGAGCGCGACGTTGCTCGATTTCTGCAGTGCCTGCGAGACCGTCAGCGACCCGTGGTTCGACGTGTCGTGGATCACGGCCGGGCCGATCTTGTAGGTGCCCGGCGACGTGTTGATGATCGTGTTCGGCGTGACCTTGCGCTCGTCGATCGACAGCGCGACGACGAGCGGCTTGATCGTCGAGCCGGGTTCGAACGTGTCGATCACCGCGCGGTTGCGCAACTGCTGGCCCGTGAGGCGCGCGCGGTCGTTCGGGTCGAAGGTCGGGTAGTTCGCGAGCGCGAGGATCTCGCCGTTCTGCGCATCGAGCACGACGACGCTGCCGGCGATCGCGTTGTTCTCGATCACGGCCGTCTTGAGCTGGCTGAACGCGAGCTGCTGGATCCGGCGGTCGATCGTCAGCTCGATCGTCGCGCCGTGCTGCGCGGGAACGAGCGGGCGCGTGTCCGACACGATGCGGCCGAGCCGGTCGCGGATCACCTCGCGCTGCCCGGACGTGCCCGACAGGCGCGCATTCGCCGCGAGTTCGACGCCTTCCTGGCCCTTGTCTTCGACGTTCGTGAAGCCGACCACGTGCGCGGCCGATTCGCCTTCCGGGTAGAAGCGTTTCGAATCGGCGATCTGCGTGATGCCGTCGATCGCGAGCTTGTCGAGGCGGCCCGCGGTGTCCGCGTCGACCTGCCGCTTGAGCAGCACGAACGTCTTGTCGTTGCCGAGGCGCCGCTTGACCTCGCCGAGCGGCAGGTCGAGCAGCTTCGCGATCTGCGGATAGTCGGTATCGGCGACCTGTTTCGGGTTCGCCCAGATTTCATAGGTCGACAGGCTGACCGCGAGCATCGCGCCGTTGCGATCGACGATGCGCCCGCGCATCGCATCGAGCTCGATCGTGCGCTGGTAGCGCTTCTGGCCCTGGCCGACGTAGAAATCCTGGTTCGCGACCTGCACCCAGAAGGCGCGCGCGAGCAGCGCGGCGAACGCAAGGAACACGACGATCACGACCAGTTTCGAGCGCCACATCGGCAGGCGCGACGCGAGCATCGGATTCTTCGTCGCGGCCGAGTACGGATCGGCGGGGTGGGTCTTCTTTTTCACGCTCATGCAATGGCCGGGTCGGGCCGCCGGGCGGCGGCGGGTCAGTCTGAATAATGCGATTGTAATAAATGAGTAAACGTCGTGTGGGGAAAGTATGTTCCGGCCCCGTGAAAAGGCGGGCGGTATCATCCGGCAAGCGCTGAAAGGTGGTGCCGGAAAGGTGGACGCGAGCGGATTTTCGCCGCCGCAGCAGACGCTGGGCGACGGGCGCTCGGCGGTGTCTCGATCCGGGCGTGCGGTGTCCGCTGGCGGTCGATCGCGGCCGTCGCCGGTATGCGATCAATTGCCCGGCCCTCGGTTATTTCTTTAATAGCGGAAAATAAAAAGCGCCCCGGAATGAGGCGCTGTTAATACTGAATATCGAAATGACTATCTCTGAAACTGGAATAAACCCGAAAACCGCAGACGTTTTACGTAAAAAATTTTCTATCGGGCGACGGAAATGAATTCCCGGTATTCCGGCTGGGTCGTGCAGCGATCGACGGCCTGCAGCCGCCACGCGCCGGGATGATTGCCGGCGAGCACGGCAGGGCCCTGTTCGCGCTGCGTCGCGCCGAACGACAGACCCTTCAACTGGCATACGGCTTTTCCGCCGTCGGCCGCGCAGAGCGCCATTGCGCCCTCGACGTCGCGGACCTTGCCCCAAGTCGGAAGATCGATGCCCTGATGTGCCTCACGCGACCACAGTCCCTCGTCGGTATCCACCCACAGTACCGCGAAGGATTGCCGGGTTGCCGATTCGCTGCCATTAATTCGAATGGTGAGGCGCATTGGAACGTCTCCTGAAAGAAAGGACGAATTTGACCGTTTGGACTTGAACAGTCTAGATAGACTGGTGTGAAACGCAAGCGATAATCCGCAATAAATCCATATTGAGTCCATTTCGGTTTCAGATGAAACGACGTCTGACGATTCACGGACATTTCGGCGGCGCGCGCAAACGTACGTGGCATCGGCGATTGCGGTGTCGACGCGCGCATCGGCGACGTTCGAGACATGGGATGACATGGCCGGGGGGCGCGTCGATCTGTCGCGCGCGGGCCGCCGCCGAAACCGGGCCGATCGACGCAATCCGGCACCGCCGGAATGCGGTCCGCCCCGATGTTTCAGCGTTTTGACGGCGCGGCCGGAACGACACACTCCAACAATCGCGCACAAATCGGCACACTTTCACGATACTTTCGGGACAGACTTGCACGCGATCGGGCCCCACACTGGGAACTTCCCGATCCTGTGCTGCGGACGCCCGTCCTCGGCGGCTGCCGCCTCGTGCCAGAGGTGCGATCGACGCGATCGCGGGCCGCACGCCCGATCGGGACTGCCGGGGCGCGTGTCAGCTCCGGCCCGGCCGGTGAGCCGTGCGCAGCCCGCAACCGCAGGCGCTGCGCCGCCCGGCCGACTCTTCGAAGGAGACTATCGTGCTGATCTGGAAAACCGCGTTGTCGCTGAACTGGCGGACGAGCCTCGTGTCGCCGGCCAGCGCACCGGTCGCGGCGGCGAACGTCGGGCGGCTGGTGCTGACCGGCGCGACCGGCTTCATCGGCAGTACCGTGCTGACGGCGCTCGTCAACGCAGGGCTGCTCGAACGCATCGTGTGCGTCGTGCGCGCGCAGGACCGCGGCCACGCCGTCGCGCGGCTGCGCGAAGCGGCGCTGCGCGCGGGGCTAACGCCGTACTGGGCGTCGCGCCTGACCGACGCGAACGTGATCGTCGGCGCGCTCGGCGACGTGTGGCAGGGCGCAGATGCGCCGCGCCTCGCCGGCGCGACGCACGTGATCCACTGCGCCGGCCATGCGTCGCCGGCCGACGGCGCGCACCTGCAGGCGGACATCGCCGATTCGGTGCGCTTCGCCGAACGCTTTGCACGGGCGCCGCGTCTGCAGCGCTTCGTCTACGTCGGCACGGCCTATGCGCATGCGGGGCGCGGCGGCATCGTGCACGAAGCAGTCGTGGCGGACGACGCGGCGAACGATGTCGGGCAACACGGCGGAGGCCTGCCGGGTGCGGTGCTCGCGGCGGACTACCTGCATGCGAAGGCGGAAACGGAGCAGCGCCTGCGCGCGCTCGGGCTGCCGCTCGTCGTCGTGCGGCCGTCGCACGTCGTCGGCCACACGGTGCTCGGCACGCGGCCCGCGCCGAACTCGTTCTGGATGTTCCGGCTTGCGCATGCCGCGCGCCGCTTCACCGCACGGCCGATGACGCGCATCGACATCGTGTCGGTGGACGACGTGGCGCGCGCGACGATGCTGCTGGCCGTCAAACCGACGCTCGCGCACGATCTCTATCACGTGTCGGCCGGCGACGAGGCGCCGCAGGTCGCGCAGATCGTGCGTGCGATGGACGAGGCAGCGGGGATGACGGGGGCGCCGCGCTACGCGGCGTGCGCGCCGGCCGAGCTGCCGCTGGTGGTGCGCGACGTGCTCGGGCGGCCCGATCCTGCACTCGAGCGCGTGATCGGCCGGGCGCTGCAGCGCTGCGCGGAATTCGCGACGGTCGATCGCGTGTTCGACAACAGCCGCGTGCGCGACGAAATCGATTTCGAGCCGTTGCCGTTCATCGATTACGTCGAGGAATGCATGCGCACGTCGCGCGGCGTCGCCGTGACCGAGCTGATGCGCGGCGCGATGCACTGACCGCCCGCGCTGCACCGGCGCCCGTTCCCGCGGCTGGCGGGAGCGGGCACCATCATCACGCGTTGCCGCCGAGTTCGATGAGCCGGTCGAGCGCGCGGTAGATGTCTTCCAGGCCGTCCTGGCCGAAGCGCGACTCGAGCTGCCGGTATTGCTCGTCGATGCGCGGACCGATTTCCGTGACGAGTTTCCTGCTTTGCGGCGTCAGGCTGACCAGCAGCCGGCGCTGATCCTCCTGCGCGCGCGTGCGCGTGATCAGCCCGTCGCGCTCCATCCGTTCCAGCACGCCCGTGAGGCTCGGGCTCAGGATGCAGCAGCGCCGCGCGATCTGTCCCGCTTCGAGTGCATGCGCCGGTTCGCCGTCGAGCACGCGGATGATCCGCCATTGCTGTTCGGTCAGTGCGAATTCCTTGAGAATGGGGCGGAACAGGCCCATCAGCGTTTCGCGGGCCTCGAGCAGCAGCATGGCCAGGTTGCGATGGTCGAGCGTACGGTTCATCGGGGTGGACAGTGGACGGGGACGCATCAATCTTAACAGCCGAAGGTGGTGAATTTCGCGTATCAGGGTAATCGAGGTTGCCAGCACCCGATTGTTTACTTAAGATGTTAAGTATTGACGATGCGCCGCGACGCGCGGCAGGGGAATGACGCATGGAGCTGTCTTGCACGACCGCCGCGGCGCCGCCGTTGCCGGTCGCCATCGGTACCGTCTACGGTGCGCTGCTGAACGAGCGCGCGGCGCTCGACGCGCTCGGCGATGCGGTAAACGCACCGCCTTACGGTCGCCCTCCGCAGGCGCCGATCCTTTACATCAAGCCGGCCAACACGCATGCGGCCGACGGCGCGGCCGTCGTCGTGCCGGCCGGCGTCGATGCGCTGGAGATCGGCGCGTCGGTGGCCGTCGTGTTCGCCCGGCGCGCCACGCGCGTGCCGGCCGCACAGGCGCTCGACTACGTGCACGGCTTCACGCTCGCGAGCGACGTGTCGGTGCCGCATCCCGATTACTACCGTCCGGCCGTGCGCTTCAAGTGTCGCGACGGCTTCTGCCCGCTGGGCCCGGCGATCGTGCCGGCCGCCGCGCTGGCCGAGGTCGACGCGCTCGCACTGACCGTGCGGATCGACGGCGAGGTGGCCGCATCGGCGTCGACCGCGACGCTGATTCGCCCCGTGCGCGAACTGATCGCCGACGTGACGGCGTTCATGTCGTTCGACGCCGGCGATGTGCTGCTGCTCGGCGTCGCCGGCGGCGCGCCGCGCGCGCGCGCGGGCAGCACGATCGAGATCGCCGCGGCCGGCATCGGCACGCTGCGGCATACGCTGATTGCGGAGGAGACACGATGAAGACGGCGCGCGTGATCTGCAACGGCGCACTGCATGCGGCCGAGCCGGCCGGCGACGGCGCGATCCGCCTCGACACGGGGCGCGTGGTTGCCGAGGAGACGGTCGCATGGCTGCCGCCCGTCGCGCCGCGCACGACGTTCGCGCTCGGCCTCAACTACGCCGACCACGCGAAGGAACTCGCGTTCAAGGCACCGAGCGAGCCGCTGATCTTCCTGAAGGGGCCGAACACGTTCATCGGCCACCGGTCGCGCACCGTGCGCCCGGCGGATGCCACCCACATGCACTACGAGTGCGAGCTGGCCGTCGTGATCGGCCGGCCCGCGCGCAACGTGAGCCGCGCGGAGGCGATCGACTATGTGGCCGGCTACACGGTCGCGAACGACTACGCGATCCGCGACTATCTGGAGAACTACTACCGCCCGAACCTGCGCGTGAAGAACCGCGACACCTGCACGCCGCTCGGGCCGTGGTTCGTCAGCCGCGACGAGATCGGCGACGCGGGCGACCTGATGCTGCGCACGACGGTGAACGGCCGGGAAACGCAGCACGGCAGCACGCGCGACATGATCTTCGACGTGCCGGCGCTGATCGAGCACATCAGCAGCTTCATGACGCTCTCGCCGGGCGACCTGATCCTGACCGGCACGCCCGAGGGGTTGGCGGACACGCAGCCGGGCGACGAGGTCGTGACCGAAATCGAAGGGATCGGCAGGCTCGTGAACACGATCGTCGCCGAAGCGGACTACTATCGCGCCGGCTGAGCCCGTCGCCCAAGGAGAACCCATGACCATCAAGCACTGGATCGACGGCCGCGAAGTCGAGAGCCGCGAGACCTTCACGACGCTGAATCCCGCGACGGGCGACGTGATCACCGACGTCGCGTCGGCCGGCGAGGCCGAAGTCGACGCGGCCGTGCGCGCGGCGAAGGAAGCATTCCCGAAATGGGCGAACACGCCGGCGAAGGAGCGCGCGAAGCTGATGCGCAAGCTCGGCGAGCTGATCGAGAAGAACGTGCCGATGCTCGCGGCGCTGGAGACGCAGGACACCGGCCTGCCGATCGCGCAGACGAGCAAGCAGCTGATTCCGCGCGCGTCCGAGAACTTCAACTTCTTCGCGGAAGTGTGCGTGCAGATGAATGGCCGCACCTATCCGGTCGACGACCAGATGCTGAACTACACGCTGTACCAGCCGGTCGGCGTGTGCGCGCTGGTGTCGCCGTGGAACGTGCCGTTCATGACGGCCACCTGGAAGACGGCGCCGTGCCTCGCGCTCGGCAACACGGCCGTGCTGAAGATGTCGGAGCTGTCGCCGCTGACGGCCGACCAGCTCGGCCGGCTCGCGCTCGAAGCCGGCATTCCGCCCGGCGTGCTGAACGTCGTGCAGGGCTATGGCGCGACCGCCGGCGACGCGCTCGTGCGGCATCCGGACGTGCGTGCGGTGTCGTTTACCGGCGGCACGGTCACGGGCAAGCGGATCATGGAGCGCGCGGGCCTCAAGAAGTATTCGATGGAGCTCGGCGGCAAGTCGCCGGTGCTGATTTTCGACGACGCGGATTTCGATCGTGCGCTCGATGCGTCGCTGTTCACGATCTTCTCGATCAACGGCGAACGCTGCACCGCGGGCTCGCGGATCTTCGTGCAGCGCACGATCTACGACCGCTTCGTGCAGGAATTTTCGCGCCGCGCGAACAACCTGGTGGTCGGCGATCCGTCCGATCCGGCCACGCAGCTCGGCGCGATGATCACGCGCCAGCACTGGGAGAAGGTGACCGGCTATATCCGCATCGGCGAGCAGGAAGGCGCGCGCGTGGTCGCGGGCGGCGCGGACAAGCCGGCGGGCCTGCCCGAGCATCTGCGCAACGGCAACTTCGTGCGGCCGACCGTGTTCGCCGACGTCGACAACCGGATGCGTATCGCGCAGGAAGAGATCTTCGGGCCGGTCGCGTGCCTGATTCCGTTCGAGGACGAGGAAGAAGGGCTGCGGCTCGCGAACGACACGTCGTACGGCCTCGCGTCGTACATCTGGACGCAGGACGTCGGCAAGGTGCATCGCCTCGCGCGCGGCATCGAGGCCGGGATGGTGTTCGTGAACAGCCAGAACGTGCGCGACCTGCGCCAGCCGTTCGGCGGCGTGAAGGAGTCGGGCACCGGGCGCGAGGGCGGCGAGTACAGTTTCGAGGTGTTCGCGGAGATCAAGAACGTGTGCATCTCGATGGGTTCGCATCACATTCCGCGCTGGGGCGTGTAACGGGCGCGGGTCGTTTCGCCGGAAGCACGAACGATATGGAGACTTGAACGATGGGCAAACTGTCCCTCGCCGCGAAAATCACGCACGTGCCGTCGATGTACCTGTCGGAAATGCCCGGCAGGCATCACGGCTGCCGCGAAGCGGCGATCCGCGGCCATCAACTGATCGGCGAGCGCTGCCGTGCGCTCGGCGTCGACACGATCGTCGTGTCGGACGTGCACTGGCTCGTCAACGCGGGTTATCACGTGAACTGCAATGCGCGGTTCTCGGGCACGTACACGAGCAACGAGCTGCCGCATTTCATCCGCGACATGCAGTACGCGTATCCGGGCAATCCGGCGCTCGGCCGGCTGATCGCCGAGACGGCCAGCGCACGCGGGATCGCGACGCGCGCACACGAGATCGACAGCCTCGAACTCGAATACGGCACGCTCGTGCCGATGCGCTACATGAACGGCGACCAGCACTTCAAGGTCGTGTCGATCGCCGGCTGGTGCATGTGGCACACGCTCGACGAAAGCCGGCGCTTCGGCGAGGCGTTGCTCGAAGCGATCGGGAAAAGCGATTCGAACGTCGCGTTCCTCGCGAGCGGCTCGCTGTCGCACCGCTTCAACGACAACGGCAGCCCCGAAGAATCGATCCACCAGATCAGCCGCGAGTTCTTCCGGCAGGTCGACCTGCGCGTGGTCGAGCTGTGGAAGCAGGGCGATTTCAAGACGTTCTGCGCGATGCTGCCCGAGTACAACACGCATTGCCACGGCGAAGGCGGCATGCACGACACGGCGATGCTGCTCGGCCTGCTCGGCTGGGATCGTTACGACAAGCCCGTCGAGATCGTCACCGACTATTTCGCGAGTTCGGGCACGGGGCAGATCAACGCGATCTTCCCGCTGCCCTGAACGCCGCGGCCCCGCATCGAACATCCGACCGGAGACTTGCCATGCCTCACATCGTCGTCGAATACACCGCGAACATCCGCGACGACGCGCGCATTCCCGCGCTGCTGCGCACGATCAATGCAACACTGATCGCGCAGGGCGGCGTGTTCCCGACCGGCGGCATCCGGTCGCGCGCGATCGAGCTGCAGGACTACTGCGTCGCCGACGGCACGGAGGACGACGCGTTCGTCCACGTGACGCTGAAGATCGGCTCGGGCCGCAGCGACGACACGAAGAAAGCCGCGTGCGACGCGCTGTTCGACGCGATCAAGGCGCATTTCGCCGAGCTGTACGCGAAACGCTATCTCGCGCTGTCGATGGAGCTGACCGAGTTCAGCGAAAGCGGCTCGTACAAGCACAACAACATCCACGCCCGCTACAAGCGAGCCGGCTGACCCCATTCCCGATCCGACCATGCTCGAAACCGCCATCATCGACCAGCTCGCGCAACGTCTGCACGACGCCGAGCGCGAGCGCAAGCAGATCCGCCAGATCTCGCTCGACCATCCCGACATCACGATCGACGACGCATACGCGATCCAGCGCGCGTGGGTGACCCTCAAGCTGGCGGAAGGCCGCACGCTGAAGGGGCACAAGATCGGCCTCACGTCGAAGGCGATGCAGAACACGTCGCAGATCGACGAACCCGACTACGGCGCGCTGCTCGACGACATGTTCTTCGCGGACGGCGGCACGATCCCGACCGGTCGTTTCATCGTGCCGCGCGTCGAGGTCGAACTCGCGTTCGTGCTCGGCAAGCGGCTATCGGGCCCGAACCGCACGATCTTCGACGTGTACGACGCAGTCGATTACGTCGTGCCCGCGCTCGAGATCATCGACGCGCGCAGCCAGTCGATCGACCCCGATACGAAACGGCCGCGCAAGGTGTTCGACACGATCGCCGACAACGCGGCGAACGCGGGCGTCGTGATCGGCGGGCGGCCGGTGCGGCCGCAGGACGTCGACCTGCGCTGGGTCGCGGCGATCATGTCGCGCAACGGCGTGGTCGAGGAAACGGGCGTCGCGGCCGGCGTGCTGAATCATCCGGCGAACGGCGTCGCGTGGCTCGCGAATCGTCTGTCGCGTTTCGACGTCGCGCTGGAACCCGGGCAGATCGTGCTCGGCGGCTCGTTCACGCGGCCGTGCGCGGCGCGGCCGGGGGACACGTTCAGCGTCGACTACGGCCCGCTCGGGACGATCCAGTGCTACTTCGAGTGAGCGAGCGATGCGGATTCCTTCGAATGTCTTCAAGGCCGCGCTCGCGCGCGGCGACGCGCAGGTCGGGCTGTGGCTCGGCCTCGCGAACCCGTACAGTGCCGAAGTCGTCGCGGGCGCCGGTTTCGACTGGCTGCTGATCGACGGCGAGCATGCGCCGAACACGGTGCCGACGATCCTCGCGCAACTGCAGGCGATCGCACCGTATCCGTCGCATCCGGTCGTGCGCGTGCCGTGGAACGATCCGGTGATCGTCAAGCAGGTGCTCGACCTCGGCGCGCAGACGCTGCTGGTGCCGATGGTGCAGAGCGCCGACGAAGCGCGCGCGGCCGTTGCCGCGACGCGTTACCCGCCGCACGGGATGCGCGGCGTCGGCAGTGCGCTGGCGCGTGCGTCGCGGTGGAATCGCGTCGGCGACTACCTGCATCGCGCGAACGACGAGATGGCCGTGCTCGTACAGGTCGAGACGCGCGCGGGGCTCGATGCGATCGACGCGATTGCGTGCGTCGAAGGTGTCGACGGCGTGTTCATCGGGCCGGCCGATCTTGCGGCCGATCTCGGGCATCTCGGCAATCCGGGGCACCCGGACGTGCAGGCCGCGATCGACGGCGCGATCCGGACGATCAAGGCGGCGGGCAAGGCGCCCGGTATTCTGAGTGCGGATGAAGCGGCGGCACGGCGGTATCTGGAAGCGGGTGCGCTGTTCGTCGCGGTCGGGGTCGATACGACGCTGCTGGCGAGGAGTGCGGAGCGGCTCGCGGCGCAGTTCAAGGGTGAATCTCGACCGACGGAAAAGAACGGTGACACGACATATTGAGCGAGGGGCTGTGGCAGATATGCCAAGTAACGCAGAGGCACTGCCTGACGAATCGGGGAATTGGCACAAGGTTTCGCAAAGGGACCGGATGACATCGCTTGCATCGAATGCGATCCCATATCGCCGTGCGGCGGCTCGTCGATGTGTCCGCGCCGTTGCCCTGACGCGTTGCGGGGCAGAATGCGATCAAGCGATCGTGGATGCGATGGCGGAATTGAGTGCGCAGGCGCAAGCCCTGTGGATGGGTTACGACTGACTTCCCATTGTTCCGACTGCTGATCTTGCTACGTCCATATACCGCCCCGGCGTCGTCCCCAGCGCGCGCCGGAACATGTCGATGAACGCGCTCACGTTGTCGTACCCGAGATCGAGCGCGATCGTCGTCACCGGCACGCCGTCGGCGATTCGCTCCAGCGCCCGCAGCAGCCTTGCCTGCTGACGCCACTGCGCGAACGTCAGCCCCGTCTCCGCGACGAAGCGGCGGCTTATCGTTCGTGCGCCGATGCCGGCCCATTCGGCCCATTCTTCCAGCCGCCGGTTGTCCGCGAGGTTCGTGGCCAGCGCGTCGGTGATGCGCACGAGCCGCGCGTCGCGCGGCCGCGCGAGGCTTAGCGATTCGACTTCCGAAGCAGCAATTTCATCGAGGATCACGTCGGCGATTCGCGTCTGCGCGGCATCGAGTTCCGAATCGCCCCAGCTTGCCGCGCGCTGCACCGCTTCGCGCAGCAGCGGCGACGCACGGATCGCGCGCGGCGTATCCGGCAACTCCGCGCAGCGTGCTTCGGCGACGAACGCCGACCAGCCGGAAATCGGCCCGAACGAACGCAGCGAATGCCGGCAATGCGGCGGAATCCAGATTGCGTGGATCGCCGGCACGACCCAGTCCCGGTCGTCGAGACCGATCGTCAGCAGCCCGCTCAGCGCACCGACGAGCTGGCCGCGCGCATGCGAGTGCGGCGCGGTCACGCGCGGGTCGCGTTGCGACAGGACGGCGGCGACGACGAACGGGCCGTCGTCGGACGTGACGAATCGGGCGGGCAGGAGCGGATCGGACATGGCCGGATAGCGGTATCAAATGGCTGTTATACCGGAGATCGGCCGGCTTCGCACGCCTACACTGCGTCCATCGATGACAACCGGAGTACGACGCGATGCGAGCCGAACAGATGCTTCCCGACCATGCCGACCGGATCGATGCCGGCGGAACGACGATCCGCAAGGGCACCGTCGGCGCGTTTCTGGTCAACGCGCGCGTGCTGACCGATCCCGGCGCCACGCCCGCCGACCGGGCACGCGCGGAAGCCGACGCGATCGATGCGTTGCCCGCGCTGCGCGCGCTCGGCTTATTCGACGTGATGGAAGTGCGCGATCCGGCGCTGCGCGCGTGGCTCGACGCGCGCTGACGTCCGCCGCAACCGTCGATCGAGATCCCCGAATCAAGGAGCCACCATGAAAGCCGCAGTCGTGAAGGGCGCCGGCGAGCGCCCCGTTTATATGGAATTCGAGGAGCCGCGCGCGACGCCGGGCCACCGGCTGGTCGACGTGACGGCATCCGCGTTGAGCCGGCTGGCGCAGGGGCGCGCATCGGGCACGCATTATTCGTCCGGCGGGCAATACCCGTTCGTCGTGGGTGTCGATGGCGTCGGCCGTCTCGACGACGGGCAGCGCGTCTATTTCTTCGGTGTCCCCGCGCCGTTCGGCTCGATGGCCGAGCGCACGATCGCGCCCGACACGCAGTGCGTGCCGCTGCCGGCCGCGCTCGACGACGTCACAGCCGCGGCGATCGCGATTCCCGGGATGTCGTCTTGGGCCGCGCTGACCGAACGCGCGCGGCTCGTCGCGGGCGAGACGGTGCTCGTCAACGGCGCAACGGGTACGTCGGGCCGGCTGGCGGTGCGGGTCGCGAAGCATCTCGGCGCTGCGAAGGTGATCGCGACAGGCCGCAACGCGGCCGCGCTGGACGCTTTGCTGAACGCCGGCGCGGATGCTGTCGTGTCGCTGCAGCAGGACGACGTGCAACTGGCGCGAGCGCTCGAACCACATTTCCGCGCGGGCGTGGATGTCGTGCTCGACTATCTGTGGGGTGCCAGTGCGCAGACGCTGCTGGTTGCCGCGGCGAAGGCGGCGCCCGATGGCCGCCGGCTGCGTTTCGTGCAGATCGGCTCGATCGGCGGCGCGGACGTGCTGCTGCCGGGCGCGGTGCTGCGCGCAACCGCAATCGAATTGATGGGCAGCGGCCTCGGCAGCGTGCCGCTGCCGCGTTTGCTGGACTCCGTGCGCGGCGTGTTCGACGCGGCCGGGCCGGCGGGCCTCGCGATCGAGACTCGTACCGAGCCGTTGTCGGCTGTAGGCGAACACTGGGGCGATGCAAACAGTCTCGTGCGTCCGGTGTTCATGATGCACGGCGCGTGAGCGGCGACCGAACCGCAGCGGGCCGGTCGTAGCGCGATGAACGAGCCGCGCGGCGACGACCGGCCATCCGTCGCGATGCCGCCGCGCGTGGGGGGAAAGCAGGGCGGCCGCGGGCGGCAGACGCCCGCGGACACCCGCCGCGTCGGGCTCAGAACCGCTGCTGAATCCCCGCCGTCACGCCGACCTGCGTCGTGCCATAACCGTTGACGTCGCGCGACACGCCGACCTTCTGATCGTGCTTCGCGATCGCGAACGCGCCGGCCGCGTACAGCACCGTGCGCTTCGACAGCGCGTACTGCGCGCGCAGCGACACCAGCGTCGGATCGGCGTCGGTGCCGCCCTTGATGTTCTGGTGATAGACGGCCGCGATCAGCGAGAACGTCGGCGTGAACTGGTACGACCCGCCGACCCAGACCATGTCGCTCAACTGGTTCGCCGCCGTCGTGCGGAACGTGCGTTTGTAATTGCGGTAACCGGCCATCGTCTTCAGGTTGCCGAAGTCGTAGCTCAGGCCCGCGTGGATGCCCTGGATGTAGTTGACCGTATCGGCCGGCATGACGCTGTCGGCCGCGCCGTTCTGCCGGTCGAACGTGACCGCTGCCGCGAACGGGCCGGTCTCGTAGCCGAGCGCGAAATCGTATTTCGAGCTGGTCTTCACGCTGCCCGGCACGTTGCCGAAGCCGTACAGCGCGCCGAACTTGAAGCCGCTGAATTCGCCGTCGTAGCGCACCGCATTCGACGAGCGCGTGAACAGGCCGTCCTTGCGGCCGCCCGTCGCCATCGACGAGGTCGCCCACGAGTAGTTCTGCGCGTAACCCATCGGATCGAACGGCAGCATGTAGTCGTAGGTGACGGTGAAGTTGCGGCCGAGCGACAGCTCGCCCCATTTGCCTTTCAGGCCGACCGTCGCGCGGCGCGCGAAGATCGAGTCGGGGCCGTCGTCGAAGGCGCCGTTCGCGAGATCGATCCCGCTTTCGAGGCGGAAGATTGCCTTCAGCCCGCCGCCGAGATCCTCGACGCCGCGCAGGCCCCAGCGCGACGTGTTCTTGTTGCCGGACTTCAGCTTGAACGAGTTGCCGCCCTGCGGCGCCGCGTGGTTCGTGTATTCGATGCCGGCATCCATGATCCCGTACATCGTGACGGACGACTGCGCGTGCGCGGCGGGCGCGGCGATGCAGGCCGCGGCGGCCGAGCTCGTGAGGACTACTGTGCGAATCGAACGTTCTGCGCGTGACTTCATTGACGGTGTCTCCTTGGTTCTTGTGGGTTGGGTGAAACAGGTGCTGCGCGCAACGGGCCGTGGCGGGCGCCGCAAGACGTCCGCCTGACCTGCATGTCGTCGCATGACGCGATGCGCGCGGCGTGCGGCGTGCAGGCGCGGCGGCGCGCGGGCCGCCGCGATCGGGTCAGCCCGCTTTCGCGAACGCCCAGCAGTCGTTGGTCGGGAATTCGAGCCAGTGCTTGCCGGCCGCGCGCGGCACGTGGCCGAACGCGCGCAGGCGCATGTCGCCGCAATGGAACAGGTATTCCCAGCGGTCGCCGAGATACATCGACGTGACGAGGTCGGCCTGCAGCCGGTTCGCGCCAGGGCCGTCGGCGACCTGCACGCGTTCGAGGCGGATCACGGCCTGCGCGTCCTGGCCCGGCGCGAACGTGTCGCGCGCCATCGCGCGCAGCTCCCAGCCGTCGCCTTCGAGCGTCACGCATTCGCCGTCGATCGCAGCGACGCGCGCATCGATCCGGTTGTTGCTGCCCATGAACTCGGCCGTGTACAGCGAGCGCGGCGCGCCGTACAGCTCGGCCGGCGTGCCTTCCTGCTCGATGCGGCCGTTGCGCAGCAGCAGGATGCGGTCGGACATCGCCATCGCCTCGGTCTGGTCGTGCGTCACGCACAGTGCCGACAGCCCGAGCGACACGATCAGCTCGCGCAGCCACGCACGCGCTTCCTCGCGCAGCTTCGCGTCGAGGTTCGACAGCGGCTCGTCGAGCAGGATCACCGGCGGGTTGTAGACGAGCGCGCGCGCGATCGCGACGCGCTGCTGCTGGCCGCCCGACAGCTGATGCGGAAAGCGTTCCGCGAGATGACCGAGGCCGAGCTGGTCGAGCGCGGTCTGCACGCGGCGCTTCTGTTCGGCGGGTGCGACGCGACGCAGCTTCAGCCCGTAACCGACGTTCTCGGCGACGGTGCGGTGCGGCCACAGCGCGTACGACTGGAACACGAGGCCGAGCGAGCGCTGCTCGACGGGCAGGTCGACGCGCTTCGCGCCGTCGAAGAATACGCGGTCGTCGAGCTGGATGCGGCCGTCGGACGGCTGTTCGAGGCCGGCCACCGCGCGCAGCAGCGTGGTCTTGCCGCTGCCCGATGCGCCGAGCAGGCACACGACTTCGCCGGCCTTCAGTTCGAACGACACGCCCTTGAGGATCGGATTGGCGCCGTAGCTGAGATGCAGATCGTCGACGATGAGCTTATCCATGAAGTTTCACTCCGAAACGCAGGGCCACGCCGAGACCGGCGCCGACCATCGCGATGTTGATGACAGAAAGCGCGGCGACCTGGTCGACGGCGCCGGTCGCCCACAGCGACACGAGCAGCGCGCCGATCACTTCGGTGCCGGGCGACAGCAGGTAGACGGCCGTCGAGTATTCGCGCTCGAAGATCATGAAGATCAGCAGCCACGCGGCGAGCAGACCGAAGCGCACGAGCGGCAGCGTCACGTCGAGCGACACGCGGCTGCGCGTCGCGCCGACGCTGCGGCCGGCTTCCTCGAGCTCGGGGCCGACCTGCAGCAGCGCGCTCTGGATGAGCCGCATCCCGTACGCGAGCCATACGACCGTGTACGCGATCCAGATGCTCCACATCGAGTTCTTCAGCTCGCGCAGGCCGGGGACGAACAGGAAGATCCACAGGAACGCGAGACCGGCGAGCAGGCCCGGCACCGCGCGCGGCAGCAGCACCAGATAGTCGAGCAGCTTGGTCGCCCAGTCGGGGCGGCGGTGGCCGGCGAATGCGACGAGCGAGTAGAAGCCGACCGCGAGCGCACCGCCGATCACGCCGATGCCGAGCGTGTTGACGATCGCGCGCACCAGGTTGTCCTGTTCGAACAGCTCGATGAAGTTCGACAGCGTCAGCACTTCGGCGAGCGCGACGCCTTCTCCCCAGTTGGTCACGAACGCGCGCAGCACGATGCCCGAGATCGGCACGATCACGGTCAGCATCAGCCACAGCGCGACGATCGCGAGCGCGACCCAGCGCCACACGCCGAGCGGCAGCACCGTTGCGCGGCCGGCCTTGCCCTTCACCGTGACGAAGCGGTTCGCCGTTTTCAGCAGGCGGCGCTGCAGCAGCACGAGCGGGAACGTGATCGCGACGATGCACACCGCGACCGCGGCCATCAGGTGATACGACGGCACGCCGAGCTTGTTGGTCAGCTTGTACAGATAGGTCGCGAGCACGAGGTGGCCTTCCGGATCGCCGAGCACGAGCGGCAGCCCGAACACCTCGAAACCGAGGAAGAACACGAGCACGCCAGCGAACAGCAGCGCGGGCATCGTCATCGGCAGGCTCACGTCGAGCGCGACGCGGAACGGACGGGCGCCCGTCACGCGCGCGGCTTCCTCGACATCCGAGCCGAGGTTGCGCAGCGCGGCCGACGAATACAGATACACGTGCGGCACGTGCGTGAGGCCGACGATCACCGTGATCGCGAAGATCGAATAGACGTTCCAGGGCACGTTTTGCACCCCGAACAGTTCCTTGAACCACACCGAGTAGAAACCGACCGGGCCGGCCGCGACCACGTAGCCGAACGCGAGCACCATCGGCGACACGAACACGGGCGTGAGCAGCAGCGGTTCGAGCCAGCGGCGGCCGGGCAGGTCGGTGCGCACCATCAGGAACGCGAGGATGCCGCCGAGCGGGATCGAGATGAACAGCATCCCGCCGGCGATGATGAACGAGTTCTTCACGGCCGACCAGAAATCGGGATCGCTGAAGATGAAGCGGAAACCTTCGATGCCGAGCGTCTTGTTCGCGTCGAAGAACGGCGCGGACAACAGGCTCTGGAACAGGATGAAGCCGAGCGGCAGCGCGACTGCGATGGTCAGTACCGCGACGACGATCCAGCGCAGCATGCCGGCAAGCGGCTGCAGGCTGTTGACCGGCAGCGGGGGAATCGCGCCGCGCTGGCCGGTGGTGGGCGCAACGGCCGGCGCCGTTGAGCGTGTGCTGGTTGAAAGCATGAGTTCGCCCCTGCGGCCATCCGGATGGCCGCCTCTAGGAAGTCGGTAAGGGGAAGCGGCCGCCCGCGCGATGCGCGGCGGGCGGCCGGCAGTCAGCGGATCAGCGCTTGATCGCCTGCTGCCATTGCTTCAGGAAGGCAAGGCGCTTCGACTGGTCGAGATAGACGAGCAGGCCGGTGCCGATCTGGATCGGCTTCAATGAATCGCCGAGCTCCTTCGTCAGGCTCGCGGCCGACGTTTCGCCCGTGACGTCCGTGCGGATCGCATACAGGTTCGCCTGGTCCGCGATCAACGTCTGGCCGCGCTTCGACAGCAGGTAGTCGACCCACAGCTTCGCGGCGTTCGGGTTCTTCGACTTCTTCGAGATCGTCGCGAGGCGGCTCACGATCTGTGTGTAGTCCTTCGGAAACACGTAGCCGATCGACTTGTCCTTCTTCGCTTTCGCGTACGCGTACGAACCGATGATGTTGTAGCCGATCAGGTTCTCGCCCGACGAGATCCGCTCCATCATCGCGCCCGTGCTCGACTGCAGCTTCGGGCCGGTCGCGCCGATCGCCTTCACGAGCTCCCACGTGACCTTCTCGTTCAGGTGCGCGTCCTGCGTCAGCGCGTTGAAGCCGACGCCCGATTTCTCGACGTCGTAGGTCGTGACCTTGCCCTTGAACTTGTCGGGTTGCGACGTGAGCAGCTTGATCAGGTCGGCGCGCGTTTTCGGCACTTCGTTTTCGGGAATCAGGCGCTTGTTGTAGACGATCGCGAGCGGCTCGAACGTCGTGCCGTACGCCTGCTTCTGGTATTGCGCCCACTGCGGCACGTTCGCGCTTTCGGGCGAATCGTAGGACGCCATCAGGCCGTCGTTGACGAGCTTCACCTGCAGGTCCATCGCCGCGCTCCACAGCACGTCGGCGCTGGTGCTGCTCGCCGCGTTCTCGCTGATGTAGCGGTTGTACAGCTCCGTGCTGTTCATGTCGTTGTACTCGACCTTCACGCCGTACAGGCTTTCGAAGTCCTTGATCAGCGGACGCACGAGGCCCGTGTCGGTCGTCGAGTAGACGATCAGCTTGCCTTCCTTCTTCGCGGCGTCGATCACGCTCTGGTAGTTACCCTGATACCCGGCCGGGACTTGCGCGACGGCGCTGCCGGCGGCAGTGCCCAGGACGATCGCCAGCGCGGCGGCGAGGTGCTTCGGTGCAAACGGCATGTCTTCCTCCAGTTACGCATTGATGTTGTTCGAGTGACGCGGATGTTAATTGCGAGGCACTTTCAGCCTGCTTTCATTTCCGTTCACAATCGCGTCCTTTATGTCATGGATTTCCCGAGGTCGAAACGACGGAGGCCGCGGTTTTTGCGGCGCGCGGGGCGGTTTGATGGGAGGGGGGGAGTCGCCGCGGGACGCGGCGATGACGGTTATGCGGGTTGCGCCAGCAGCTTGCCGAGGATCCGGCCGCCATGCCGCGCGTGCGCGGCCGTCAGCGCCGAATACCCGACGACGACGCCCGCTTCGCACTCGGCGCTTCGGCAGAATCCGCGGATCGTCTGCAACGCGATGCCAGCCGCGCGGGCCTGCGCGACGTACGATGCGTCGTCCATCCCGGGCGGCAACCACAGCACGAAATGAAATCCCGCGTGCTCGCCGGACACCGTGTACTGCCCGCCGGCGTGCTTCGCCAACTGGTCGAGCACGATGTCGCGCCGCTGACGGTACGCGTGGCGGCTGGCGCGCAGGTGCTTCGCAAAATCGCCTTGCGCGATGAAGCGGGCCAGCGCGAGCTGGGGCGCCACGCCGACGGAGCGCGCGGTCGCATGCCACACGGCCGACAGCATCGGCCGCAGTTCCGCCGGCACGACCATGAAGCCGATGCGCAGCCCCGAGAACAGCGTCTTGTTGAACGAGCCGCAGTAGATCACGCGATCGCAGGTGTCGAGCGATTTCAGCGCCGGCAGCGGAGCGGTCTGGTAACTGAATTCGCCGTCGTAGTCGTCTTCGATGATCCACGCACGGTTGCGCTGCGCCCAGTCGAGCAGTTCGAGCCGGCGCGACACCGGCATCGTGACGCCGAGCGGCGCCTGATGGGCGGGCGTCACGTACGCGACGCGCGCGCCGGGATGCCGATTCAGGGACGCGGTATCGATCCCTTCGCGATCGACCGGCACGTCGATCACGGTCGCACCGGCCATCGTGAAAATCTGCCAGGCCGACGCATAGCCGGGATCTTCCATCAGCACCGTCGAGCCGGGCGTAAGCAGCGTTCGCGCGACGAGATCGATCGAATGCCGGATGCCGGTCGTGATGAAAATGTCGCCGGCGTCGCACGGGATGCCGCGGTATTCCCGCAGGTACGCGGCGATTTCGGCGCGCAGGCTTTCGACGCCTTGCGCAGGCGTTGCCCCGAGGTCGTTTGCCGTCGCGGCAAGCAGGCTTGCGCCGAGCGCCTTCTTCCATTGCTGCATCGGCAGCAGGCCGGGATCGGCGAGGCGCGCGACGAACGGGACGCCGGGGCGCACGCCATGTTCCGGCGCGGCCGCATCGGTCGCGCCGGCCGGCGCGCGGGGCGTGTCGGGGCGGTGGGGGCTGCCGTCGCGCGACTGCCCGGCCGCGCGCAGATAGCTGTCCGGCACCACCGCGCAGACCCGCGACCCGGAGCCGCGCGTGCGTGCGATGTAGCCCTCGGAGCACAGCAGGTCGTACGCCGCTTCGACGGTTCCCCTTGCGACGCCCCAGCGTGCGGCAAGGGTCCGGCTGGACGGCAGCGGGCCGTCGCCGGGAAGCAGGCGCTTCAGGATCGCGTCGCGAATCGCGTCGGCAATGCACGCCTGCTTCGACTGCGGGCTGCCGGTCGACAGCCCCGCGGGGCGCGGCAGATCAAGCGGAATCGCGGCTTTGCCTCGCGACATAGTGGTCTAGCGGATAGTCGATTTAATGGCCCTTCAGCTTATATCACTTTCCTCTTAGATTGCTGTCGACCACACCCACCCGACCGGAGACGGACTCACCGCATGAAGACGCGTTCCTTGCCCCAGTGGGGCTGGCTGTTCCTGTTGATGCTCGTCGTGTGCCTGCCGCGAGTCACGATCGATGCGTACCTGCCGTCGCTGCCCGTGATGGCTGATGCGCTGCACGGCACCGACGCCCAGTTGCAGCTCACGCTGACCCTCTACATGGTCGGCTATGCGCTGTCGATGCTGGTGTCGGGGCCGTTGTCCGACCGCTACGGACGCCGTCCCGTCCTGCTCGGCGGCCTGTGTCTCTACGTGGTCGCGAGCGTCGCCTGCGCGTGGTCGGCCAGCATCACGGCGATCGTCGCCGCGCGCATCTTCCAGGCGTTGGGCGGCTGCAGCGGAACGGTGATCGGCAGGGTGATCGTGCGCGAGCGCTTCCCGACCGCCATGCAGGCCACGATGCTCGGCCGCATTTCGGCCGGCATGGCGCTGTCGCCGGTGATTGCGCCGCTGGCCGGCAGCGCAGTTGCCGAGTGGCTCGGATGGCGCGGTGTGTTCGGATTGCTGGCGGCAGGCGGGTTGGTCGCGACGGCGATGGTGCTGCGCTACCTGCCCGAGACCCGCGAATACGACGTGCGGCCGGCGCCGGGCCGCGGGCTCCTGCGGACGTATGCCGGCCTGCTGCGCGAGCGCCGTTTCCTGCGCTACTCGCTCGCCATCAGTTTCGCGTACTGCACGTACTACCCGTTCATCGCGGAATCGTCGACGCTGTTCCAGCGGCAACGGGGCGTATCCGGCCCGGTGTATGCCGCGATCTTCGGCCTGACCGTGCTCGGCTACCTGATCGGCTCGAGCGTATTCGCGCGGACCAGCGGCCGCTGGAAAGCCGATTCGGTCATCGCGGCGGCAGCGGTCGTCAATCTGGTCGGCGCCGCCGCGCTGTGGGGCTGCGGGGCGATCGCCCCCACGGCGGTCGCGGCCCTCGTCGTGCCGATGTTCGTCGTGATGATTGCCGTCGGGATCGCGATTCCGGCGTGCCAGTTCGCGGTGATGCAGCCGTATACGAAGATCGCCGGCACGGCGTCCGGGCTCTTCTTCTTTATCCAGATGGCGATCACAGCCACGTGCGGCGGCGTACTGGCATGGCTGTCGGACGGCACCGCCCGCCCGATGATTCTTGTCACCGTCTGCTCGAGCGTCGCGTTCCTGGTGGTGGTGGTCGGCCTTCGCGAGCGGAGCGCCGCCGACGGCCGACGCTTTGCCACGGAGAGCCTGCCGGCCGCCGAGCGGTGAGCGCAGATCGGGCAGGCCGGGTGATACGGGCTTGCGCCGGCGGCGCAACCGGTGTTTCCGCGAGACGTCGACATGGAAAGGATCATGTAATGTAGCGGCCTGTCGCTGACCTTACCGGAATCCCCATGCGTGTGCTGCTCGTCGAAGACAATCCGAACCTGGCCCAGTCGCTGAATGACGCGCTGAGCGCCGCGCGCTTCGCGGTCGATCACATGGCGGACGGGGAGGCGGCGGACCACGTGCTGCGCACTCAGGATTACGCGCTGGTGATCCTCGATCTCGGGCTGCCGAAGCTCGACGGGCTGGAGGTGCTGCGGCGGCTGCGCGCGCGGCGCAATCCGGTGCCGGTGCTGATCCTCACCGCGCACGGGTCGGTCGAGGACCGCGTGAAGGGGCTCGATCTCGGCGCCGACGACTATCTCGCGAAGCCGTTCGAGCTGACCGAACTGGAAGCGCGCGCCCGCGCGCTGATCCGGCGCAGCCTCGGCCACGAGCATTCGCGCGTCGAATGCGGCCCGCTTTCGTATGACAGTATCGACCGCAGCTTCCACCTCGCGGGCGAGCCGCTGTCGCTCACGCCGCGCGAGCGCTCGGTGCTCGAGGTGCTGATCCTGCGCAACGGCCGTGCGATCAACAAGGAAACGCTGTCGGAGAAGATCTTCGGGCTCGACGAGTCGGTCAACGCCGACGCGATCGAGATCTACGTGTACCGGCTGCGGAAGAAGCTCGAGAACACGGGCGTCGCGATCGTCACGCTGCGCGGGCTCGGGTATCTACTCGAAGCGAAGGCAGTATGAGTTACGACCCCCACGCTCACTGGCGTTCGCTGCCCCCCAAGGAGGCGCATGCCTTCCTCGGGCCGGCCCGGCGGGAAGCATGGTGACCCGCCCGAACCTGCGCACCCAGGTCGCGTTGTGGCTGCTGCTGCCGCTGCTCGGCCTGCTCGCGCTCGACTCGTGGCTCACGTACCAGCGCGCGATGAGCGCCGCGCATGTCGCGTTCGACCGCACGCTGTCGTCGTCGCTGAAGTCGATCCGCGAAGGCGTGCGGCTCAACGACGGCGAGATCGAGGTCGACCTGCCGTATCTCGCGCTCGAAATGCTCGAATCGAGCGACGGCGGCAAGATCTACTACCTGATTCGCGAGGACAACGGCCACACCATCACCGGCTACCCGGACCTGCCGCTGCCGCAGGGGCGCGACGCGGGCGACGGCGCGCTGTTCGTCACGCGCTACTACGACGTCGTCTATCGCGGCGAGCAGTTGCGGATGGCCGCGCTGCGCATCCCCGTGCACGACGTGCCGACCGCGCAGTCGCGCATCGTGTGGGTGATGGTCGGCGAGACGATCGAGGCGCGCCAGGCGCTTGCGCGCGAAATCCTGGTGGGTTCGCTGCTGCAGGAAGGGTTGCTCGTCGTGCTGGCGCTCGGCATCGTGTGGCTCGGCGTCGGGCGCGGGCTGCGGCCGCTGAACCGGCTGTCGGCGACAGTCGCCGCGCGCAGCGAGGACGATCCGACGCCGCTCGACACCGGCGCGATGCCGAGCGAGCTTGCGCCGCTCGTCGATTCGATCAACCAGTACATCGGCCGCACGCAGCGGATGCAGGTCGCGCGGCGCCGCTTCTTCGCGGACGCGGCCCATCAACTGAAGACGCCGCTTGCGGCCGTGCAGGCCGGTGTCGAGCTTGCGCTGCGGCCCGAAGAGCAGCCACGCGCGAACGGTCACCTGCGGCGCGCGAACGGCGCGGTGCGGCAGGCCGCGAAGATCGTCCAGCAACTGCTGTCGCTGTCGCGGCTCGATTCGGACAGCGGCCATGCGGTCGCGCACAAGCCGGTCGCGCTGCACCGGCTCGCGCGCAGCGTGACGCTCGACTGGTCGCCTGTCGCACGCGCGCGCGACATCGATCTCGGCTTCGAGCACGAGGCCGATATCGACGTGCACGGGCAGTCCGACCTGCTCGGCGAAATGATCGGCAACCTGATCGACAACGCGATCCGCTATGCGGGCGACCGCGCGGTGATCACGGTGCGCGTGTCGCGCGACGGCGAGCACGCGCGGCTCGATGTGATCGACAACGGGCCGGGGATTCCAGAAAACGAGCGCGACGCGGTGTTCGAGCGCTTCCATCGCGGCAGCAAGACGCAGACGGTCGAAGGGACGGGGCTCGGGCTGTCGATCGTGCGGGAGATCGCACGCGTGCACCAGGGCAGCGTGACGCTTGCCGATGCGGCCGGCGGCGGGCTGATCGTCACGGTGGCGCTGCCGATCAGCCTTTAGAAATACATTTCGGAATGTGTTTCCCGGGACGACGGTGGATATGCGGCGGGCAGGTGGTTATCGCGCTGTTATGCGCAACCGCGAAGTTCGATAAAATCGAAACCTTTAATAATAAAATTGAATGTTTTTATAATCGTAAGACATGCTGATATTTGTGACAGCTACAAAATCCAATTACCCGACCTAAGCTAAATCAGCCGTTCAATAACGGCTTCGTCTCGGTAATTCAGGGATGAATCGTAATTTTCTACAACTAAGTGAGGGCAAGGCCATGGCCACGACACTCGATGAAGAAGTTCTGCCGGAGATTTTCGTCAAACGATTCAGAATCAGCGGTGGGCAGGTCACGTCAGGAAAGGGACATGCGCCGGTCATCAACTTTGTCGCCGCTTTCCACCCGGAATTCGATCATCCGCAAGGCTCGGGTTCGCTGCAAGGCTCCGGCACGATCATCTGGGCTCATCGGCCCAACAACGTTACCAGAATCACGATCGGCGGAACCTATACCCACTTCCCGTTAAAGGAAGGGGAAAGCGCGTCCGTTCTTCCGGTGCGGTCGCTTTTGCTGCACGTGCACGGTTACGTCGGCGGGATCATCCCCATCAACAAGTATCATGGCATCCCGCCGGCACTGTGGCCGGTGCTGGATTTGTCTTCCCTTATTCCGCAGGTTTCGAAAACCGGAACGGCCAACTATACGAGCGTCGATCCCCAAAATCCGGAAGAAAAGATCACGGTGAGCGACGCAAAGATTGCGGAATTTTGATTCCGGCAGAAACCAATCGGCGCATTGTCTGAAATCGAATCCGGTGGCGCATTGCGGTAAATGATCGCATGCGCCGCCTTTTGATTCAGCGCCTTGCGCTACTCATGCGGGTTCGCGATTTCCTAATCGCCGAACCCGATCTCCGCTTCGAGCGCCTGCCCGACCTCTAGAAAACGCCCCGCGCCGCGCACGACGATCGCGTTGATGCCGAACGTCAGCGCATCGTCGTAGTTCGGGTTCGCGCGATAGGTCTGCATCGTGTCGGTCGGTTCGTGCGGCCACGCGGGATCGGGCGCGCCGGTGACCTGGTCGATCGTCGGCATCGGGCAGCGCGTGCACAGCTTCACGAGGCGCAGCCGCACCGGCGTCGCGCCGTCGGTGTCGAGGTGTTCGACGAAATCCTCTTCGTATGCATCGAGATCCGACACGACGATGTTCGGGCGGAAGCGGTTCATCGGGATCGCCGGCGCGCCTTTCGCGGCGAGCCGCGCGTTCAGGTCGTCGAGCGACGACTGGCCGATCACGAGCAGCGGATAACCGTCCGCGAACTGCGTATGCGTATCGATCTCGCCCGTCCATTTGCGGTTGCAGCCGCGGCGTGCGTCAGGCCCGAAGCGCGCGAGCCTGGTGGGCAAGCCGAGGAATTCGGTGAGCCATGCGGCCGTTTCGGCGCCCGTGTCGATCGCATCGACCGTGTCGCGCCAGACGGTCGCGGCCATTTTCGGCGTGGTGGGCGTCACGTCGCTGTCGAGCGGCGTGCGGATCTCGCGCATGCCCGGCGCGTTCAGCACGAGTGCATCGCTGTCGAGTGCGGTGCGGATCAGCGCGAGGCGCGGGTGCGTGCGCTGCGTGATCATCTGCCCGTCGGGATCGGTGATCAGCCAGTGGCGGTCGTATGCGAGGCCCGTTTCGAGCAGTTGCGCACGCGGCAGCGCGATGCCGGCGCAGGATTTGATCGGGTAGACGAAAAGTTCGCTGATGGCTGGCATGGCGCTGGCTTCGAATGACGTGGAGGATCAAAGCGCGATTGTGCCAGATCGTGCCGACGCCGTTCGGGCGGTTGCGTACCGCCGGGCGGCCGGTCATGCGAGCGGGAAACCCGCGTCGAAGGTCGTGCGCACGTCGAGCGGCTGGCGCAGCAGCCCGGCCTTCAGATAGAAGTCGGCCGTGCGCTGCTGTTCGGCGATCACCGTCGCATCGATCGGCAGCCAGCGCGTGTTGCGGCGCTCGAACTGCAGCTTCGCGGCTGCCGGTGGAATGCCGATGATGCGTGCGAGCGCCGCGGAATACGCGTCGACATGCCGGTACGACCAGGTCTGAGCGCGCACGACACGCCGCAGGAAATCGTGCAGCACATCGCGCTTCGACGCGATCGCGGCGTCGGTCGCCGCAAGATAGCTGAGGCCCGACCACAGCCCGCGGCCGTTGACGAGCACGCGCGCGCGGCCGCTCGTTTCGGCGAGCGCCGTGTAAGGCTCCCACGTCGCCCATGCGTCGATCGATCCGGTTGCGAGCGCAAGCATCGTGTCGGCCGGCGGCAGGAAGCGGAACGACACTGCATCGGGCGGCAGGCCGGCCGCGTCGAGCGCCTTCAACGTGACGAAATGGCCGATCGAGCCGCGCGTGGTGCCGATGCGCTTGCCCTTCAGGTCGGCCGCGCCTTTCAGCGCCGCGTCGGGCCGCACGAGCACGGCCGTGCCGTATGGATCGGAACGGTTCGCGCCGATCACCTTGATGCGTGCGCCCGACGCGAGCGCGAAGATTACCGGCGCATCGCCGATCGGCCCGCAATCGACGGCGGCCGCGTTCAGCGCTTCGGCGAGCGGCGCGGCGGCCGGGAATTCGGTCCACGCGATGTCGTACGCGAGGCCGTTCAATTCGCCCGCCGCTTCGAGCAGCGCGCGCAGCCCGCCTTTCTGGTCGCCGGCGCGCAGCAGCGGCCGTGCGCCCGATTGCGCGCGCAGCGCGGCCGGTGCCGCGGCGATCGTGGCGAGGGCGCTCGCCTGTGCGAGGAAATGGCGTCGGGTCGGATTCATCGTGAAGTTCGGTCGATCGAAAGAGAGGTTCGGGAAATCAGTGCGGGAGCCCGGCCTGCACGTCGCGTACGGGTTCCGCGTCGACGCGCAGCAGCAGCGCGGTCAGCGGGTCGCCGTTCGCGGCGGCCGCGGCCGGCCGCGCAGCGGCATCGGAACGACACAGCAGGTCGGCATCCGACCAGCCGGCGCTGCCCGGCAGCGCGCGCGCCCGCAGCCAGCCGCGCCGGTCGGCGAGCAGTTGCGTGCCGCCGAACGCGTCGGGCGCGACGCCGGCAATCGTCGCGAACGCGAGCCATGCATCGGGCGTCGCCGCGACGCAGTTCGCACGCGTACCGGTTGCCGGCGGCACGGCCGCGCCGTGTGCCGTGACGAGCAAGGTTTGCCAGCGCGCGTCTTCCGGCGGCGGCACGACGCCCGGTGCGAGCGCGACGATGCGCACGCGCTGGCCTTCGCGCCAGCGATCGAGCGATTGCGGCGCGGCGCTGCCGCAACGCACGTCGAGCGCCGGCAGCGGGACGGGCACGGGCCACGCGCCTTCGGCCTGCGCGCCGCTGCCTGCAGAGAGCGCTTTCAGGTAGTCGAGCACGGCCCACGTATCCTGCGGGCCGAGCGTCGCGGCGAAGCCGGGCATCGTCGGCGCGCCGTGTTCGTCGTGCGTGCCGTGGCGCACGCGCCAGAACAGTTCGCCGTCGAGGCGACGGGCGAGCAGCGAGCCGGCAAAGGTCGGCGGCCAGTGCGCGAGCGTGGCCGCGAGCGGGCCTTCGCCACGGCCGTCCGCGCCGTGGCAGGCCGCGCAGTGTTGCGCATACAGATGCGCGCCACGCATCACGTTCGTCACCGAAAACGGCGCGGGATCGCGCTGGAAACTCGTCGGCACGGCGGGCGCGAGCCACAGCGACGACGGCGGCCACGGTGCGAACCATGCAACGGCGAGCGCGGCGATCGCGGATGCGAAGCGCCGTTTGCGCGAAGCGAGCGCGATGCAGGCGAGCACGACGGCCAGCACCGTCGCCGCACAGGCGAACGCGAGTTGTCGCGTGAGTCCCGCGTCGATGCGCAGCGTCTCGAGCGCGATCCGGTGTGTCCACGGCCATGCGGCCTGACCGTCGGCGTCGCCGGTCAGGCTGACGGCATGCAGCACGCGCGCCAATGCGATTTGCGCGCGATACAGCAGTTGCAGGAATGCGAGTGTCCAGTCGGAGAACGGCGGCGCGTTCATCGCACACGTCTTTGCCGTGCAAAGGCCAAGCGTCGAACGGCACCCTGCATCTACCAGCTCGCATCCAGCCCGAGATGCCGCAGCGCGTCGTGGCGCAGTTCCGCGAGGCGCGGGTCGCCGCGATGGCGCGGGTAGGGCAGGTCGACGTGCAATTCGGCGACGATTCGTGCCGGACGCGGCCCGAACACGATCACGCGCTGCGCGAGAAACAGCGCTTCCTCGACATCGTGCGTGACGAGCAGCGCGGAGAACCCGTCGCGTTGCCACAGCGCGGTCAGTTCAGCCTGCATCGTGAGCCGCGTCAGCGAATCGAGCTTGCCGAGCGGCTCGTCGAGAATCAGCAGGCGCGGATCGTTGACGAGCGCACGGGCGAGCGCGACGCGCTGCGCCATCCCGCCGGACAGTTGATGCGGAAATACGTTCGAGAATTCCTGCAGCCCGACGCGTTCGAGCGCATCGTCGACGCGATGCTGCGCGACACGCGCCACGCCGCGCGCTTCGAGGCCGAGCGCGACGTTCGCACGCACGCGTCGCCACGGGTACAGCGTCGGGTCCTGGAACACGACGATGCGCGACGGATCGGGGCGCTCTATCGGTACGCCGTCCTGCGCGATCGTGCCTTGCCGTGCGGCGTCGAGGCCCGCGACGAGGCGCAGCAGCGTCGATTTCCCGCAGCCGCTCGGGCCGAGCAGCGCGACGAATTCGCCGGCCGCGACCGACAGCGTGACGTCGTCGAGCACCGGCAGCGGGCCGCCGGGGCCGTCGAACGCATGGCTCACGCGGCGGATGTCGATGCGCGCGCCGCGCGGCGCCGTGATGGTGGACGAAGCGGCGGGCGAAGCGGAAACGGACGGTTCGAGTACGGCGGCGCTTACCATTTGACGGTTCCTTTCTGCCACGCGAGCACGCGGTCGCGCACCGCGAACAGCAGCGCGATCAGCCCGGAAAACAGCAGCGCCATCACGATCAGCGCCGCATACATGTTCACGTACGATGCCCAGCCCTGTGCCCAGCTCAGGTACCAGCCGAGCCCCGACTTGACGCCCATCATCTCGGCGACGACCAGCACCGTGAACGATGCGCTCAACCCCATGAAGATGCCGACGAACACGTGCGGCAGCGCGGCCGGAATCGCGACGCGCAGCACCAGGAAGCGCGCGTTCGCGCCGAGCGTGCGCGCGACGTCGTAATACTGCTTGTTGACGCTCGCGACGCCCGACCACGTCAGCACGGCGACCGGGAAGCCGGTCGACAGCGCGATCAGGAACGCGGCGGCCGAATAGCTCGACGGGAAGAAGTAGAACGTGAGCGGCAGCAGCGCGGTGGCCGGCACGGGGCCGAGCACGCGCAGCACCGGATGCACCCAGTAGCCGATCCGGCGCGACCAGCCGATCGATACGCCGACGGCAAAGCCGACCGCGACGCCGTACGCGAACCCGAGCGCGAGCAGCTTCAGCGTGTTGCCGGCGCTGCCGAGCAGGCGCGGCCAGTCGTCGACATACACCTCGATCAGCGCCTGCGGCGGCGCGAAGAACGGTGTCGGCAGCCAGCCGGTTTTCGCGGTGACGATTTCCCATGCGGCGAGCACGAGCGGCAGCGCGACGAGCCACGGGCCGGCCGGACGCACGCGCGCGAGCCGCGTGCGCGTCGCGGGAACGAAATGGCCGAGCGTCGCGACGACGAGCAGCAACGCGGCGATCGTCCATGCCGCCGTGCCGAACGTGTCCGTGTATGCCCAGTCGGTGAAGCCGACGACGCGGTTCGGCCACAGTTGCGTGAGCGCGCCGAGCGCGGCCCACGCGAGTGCGGCGACGATGCCGGTCGGCCAGGTGCGTGCGCGGCGGGCCTCGGCGGCGAGCGTGGCTTCGCAGGCCGTGCAGGCGATGCGGGCGGACGCAGCGGAGGCAGCGGAGGCAGCGGCGCCGCCGGCCGGTGCCGATGCGGCGCGCGCGGGGGACGCGTGTTCGATCGTCGACATCGCGTCACCCCAGCACGTTCGCATAGACCTGCTGCGCGAAGCGCTGCGGGTCCGTGCTCTTCTTCAGCACGCTGATGCGGCGGAAATCGTCCGCATAGAACGCGATTTCCTGCTGCAGGTCGACGTTGGTCGGGTGATGCGTGTAGGTGAGCGTCGCGTACAGCTTGCGCAGGTCGTCGGGGCTGATCTTCGGCGAATACTTCGCGAACACCTTCGCGGCTTCGTTCGGGTTGTCGTGCGTGTACTCGGTCGCCTGCACGATCGAACGCGCGAGCGCGGCGGCAGCCGGCCGGTCGTTGCGCACGAGATCGCCGCGCGCGCCGATCACGCAGCACACCTTGCGCGCGTATTCGCCGGACAGGTTGGTCGCGAGTTCCGTATACGCGCCGTTGCTGCGCTTCTCGAGCAGAAAGAGATTCGGGTCGCCGTCGGCGATCGCGTGGATCTCGCCCTTGTCGACCGCGACGCCGAGCAGGTCGGCCGGATACTGCCGCCACGTGATGTCGCGCTCGGGATCGATGCCGTTCTTCGCGAGCAGGATCGAGAAGAAATGCTTGCCGGGCGCGGCGAGATCGCTGACGCCGACCGTCTTGCCCTTCAGCGCCTGCAGCGTCGTGACGCCGGCCGCCTTCGCGCCGACCAGCCGCACGCAGCCGCCGTGCGAGCTGCCGATGATCTTCACGTCGAAGCCGGCTTCGAGCGGTTTCAGCCAGCGGTGGATCATCCCGACCGCCGCGTCGGCCTTGCCGGTCGCGATCGATTCGAGCAACTGGTCGGTCGACCCGCTGTAGTTGATCAGGTCGACCTTCAGGCCGTTCTTCTCGAAGAAACCGCGCTCCTGCGCGACGACGATCGGCGTCAGGCAGAACGCGTTCTGGTTCCACGCGAACGTGAGCTTCTTCAGTGGCGGCGCGGACCATGCGTTGCGGCCGAGCGTGATCGCCGGCGCGGCGAGCGCGGCGGCGCCGGCCGCGCGCAGCAGCCGGCGGCGTTTGTCGTCGTGCGCGATGGCCGGCGCGGGTGCGGTGGGTTGGGTCATGGTCTGGTCTCCGGTCTTGCGGAAAGGCGCTCAGTCGAGCAGGTCGGGTTCGTCGGCGACGACGCGCGCGAACAGGCTGTCGAACGCATGCAGCGCGCCGTCGGGGCCGCCGATCTGGCCGTGCGTGTGGCGCGCGGTCGCGTGATCGATCGGCTGCGGCGTGCCGGCCGCTTCGGCCAGCAACTGCGTGTGCGCGGCGTTGTCGAGCGCGATGTACCACCACGCGGCGGCCTCGACGGTCGGGCCGGCCGTCAGGATTCCGTGGTTCTTCAGGATCACGCCCTTGTGCGTGCTGCCGTCCGGCTTCGAAAGCGCGTGCGCGATCCGCGCGCCTTCGCTCGTGTCGACGACCATCCCCGTGAAGTCGTCGAACAGCGCGTGATCCTCGTAGAACACGCACGCGTCCTGCGTCAGCGGATCGAGCGGGCGGCCGAGCGTCGACCACGCCTTGCCGTAGGTCGAATGCGTGTGCGCGGCGGCGACGATGTGCGGATGGGCTTCGTGGATCGCCGCATGGATCGCGAACGCGGCCTTGTTCAGCGGCCGCGTGCCGATCGCGGTTTCGCCGTGCGCGTTGACGAGCAGCAGGTCGGACACCTTGATCTGCGAGAAATGCACGCCGAGCGGATTCACCCAGAAATGGTCGGGCAGTTCCGGATCGCGCGCGGTGATGTGACCGGCGAGCCCGGACGCGAAACCGTAGCGCGCGAACAGGCGGAATGCGGCCGCGAGCCGTTCCTGCCGGTGGCGGCGTTCGGCGGCGACGTCGATGCGCGGTGCGGGCGGGTCGAACCAGAAATGCTGGCGCGGCGCGTCGGCGAGCACGAGTCCCGAGGCGGTACGGACGGGCGTGGCGAGGACGGCTGACATGGCGTGCGGCTCCGTTGGCGTCATGCGGCGCGCCGTGCCGCGTCGCGTGCGGCGACTGCGCTGCGCACGCGCGGAATCAGTTCGCGGCCGTAGTCGATCGCGTCTTCGAGCGGATCGAAGCCGCGGATCAGGAACGTCGTCACGCCGAGGTCGTAGTAGTCGAGCAGTGCATCGGCGACCTGTTCGGGCGTACCGACGAGCGCCGTCGAATTCGAACGTGCGCCGGTGAGCTTCGCGATCTCGGTCCACAGCCGCTTGTCGACGCGCGAACCGCGTTCGGCCGCGGCGAGCAGGCGGCGCGCGCCTTCGCTCTGCTGCGGGCCGCCGGCGCCGAGGCCGGCCGCTTCGCGCAGCCGCCGCGTTTCGTCGAGGATGCGATGCGCGCGCGCCCACGCTTCGTCCTCGGTCGCGGCGAGGATCGGGCGGAACGATACGGAGAAACGTACCTGCCGGCCGTGCCGAGCGGCTTCGGCGCGCACGCGCGCCGTCAGGTCGCGCACCTGGTCGAGCGATTCGCCCCACAGCGCGTAGACGTCCGCGTGCTTGCCGGCCACCGCGAGCGCGGCTTCCGACGCGCCGCCGAAGTAGATCGGCACATGCGGCTGCTGGAACGGCTTCACTTCCGAAAAACCCTGCTTGAACCGATAGTGCGCGCCGTCGTGATCGAACGGCTGCGCTTCGGTCCAGATTCGCCGCAGGATGCCGAGGTATTCGTCGGTACGCGCATAACGCGCGTCGTGGTCGAGGAAATCGCCGTCGCGCTGCTGCTCGCTGTCCGAGCCGCCGGAGATGAAGTGCACGGCGAGCCGGCCGCGGCTGAACTGGTCGAGCGTCGCGATCTGCCGCGCGGCAAGCGTCGGCGCGGTGAAGCCCGGGCGATGCGCGAGCATGAAGTGGATGCGCTCGGTCGCGGCGGCCGCGAACGCGATCGTCAGCGTCGCCGACGGACCGGTCGAGTGATGCGGCACGAGGATCCGGTCGAAGCCGGCCGTTTCGTGGGCGCGCGCAAAGTCGCGCACGTAGTCGGGATCGACCACGGGGCCGGACGGCGGGTGGATTTCCGACTGCTTCTGGCTCTGGATCATGCCGATGAATTCGACGCTCATCTGGGTCTCCGGTGCAGGGATGGCCCGGCGCACGACCGGGCAGGAATGGAGCGCAGGTTAACGCCGCGATCATGCGAAATGGAAATAATCAATACCGATTTGAATATCAGATTTGCATGGTTTGGGTGGCTGTGGGTTGCGCATACGCTGTGGGTTCGCGATCGAACCGGAGCGGAGCCGGCAGGGCGTCGCGCGGGGATGTCGGCGCCGGCCGCGCGTGGCGCGGGCGTCAGGCCGTTCGCTTCGGACGATGCGGATGCCGGATGCGCTTGCGGCGCCGGAGGTTCGCGGTGCCGCAGCGGATCGCCGCCTGTCCGACGTGCCGCCTCGCCATTCGCCGGCCGATCTACGTTTTGTGTTGCCCGTGACCGAGCTATCCAGGGAATCCGTACCGATGTCCGCCAGCCTTGCCGCATCCTCACCGTCGCCGCAGCAGCCTTCGCTGCGCCTTCTGCCTGCCGACGCCGCTGACGACGATGCAGAAGACGCGCGCGTCGCCGCGCTGCTCGACCGTCTCGCACCCGAACTTGCCGCCGATGCGGCGCGCAACGACGTCGATGGCCGTTTTCCGCACGAGAACTTCGCGCGGCTGCATCGCGCGGGGCTGATCGCGCAGGTCGTGCCGCGCGAACATGGCGGCGGGGGCGCGACGCTCGCGCGGGCGAGCCGGATCGTGGCCGCCGTCGCGCGCGCCGATCCGGCGACCGCGCTGGTGTTGACGATGACGTATCTGCAGCATCGCGCGCTCGCCCGTGCCGACAACCGCTGGCCTGCACCGGCGCGGCGCGCCGTGTTCGACAGCGCGGTTGCGCAAGGCGCGCTGATCAACGCGCTGCGCGTCGAGCCGGCGCTCGGTTCGCCGTCGCGCGGCGGCCTGCCGGAAACGGTCGCGCGCCGCGACGGCGACGGCTGGCGGTTGTGCGGCCACAAGCTGTACAGCACCGGGATTCCCGCGCTGCGCTGGCTGGCCGTGTGGGCGCGCACCGATGAACCGGAGCCGCGCGTCGGCGTGTTTCTGGTGCCGCGCGACCGTGATGCCGACGGCGACCGCATCCGCGTGATCGAAAGCTGGAATCACCTCGGCCTGCGCGCATCGGGCAGTCACGAAGTCGTATTCGACGATGTGCGGTTGCCGGCCGACCATGCGGTCGACGTGCGTGCGCCGCACGCGTGGGCCGTATCGGCCGAGACTCATGCGGATGCCGACGCGCACGCCGACCAGCACGCGTGGATGGTCGCGCTGCTCGGCAGTCTGTACGACGCGGTGGCGCGCGCGTCGCGCGACTGGCTGCTCGGATTCGCGACGACGCGTGCACCGAGCGGGCTCGGTGCGCCGCTCGCGACGCTGCCGCGCGTGCAGGAGGCGGTCGGCGAAATCGAGGGCTGGCTGTACACGAACCGCGTGCTGCTCGACGATCACATCTCACGCACCGACGCCGGCAACGCGCCGTCGGTCACGACGAGCGGCCTCGTCAAGCGGACCGTGACCGAGCACGCGATCCGCGCGGTCGAGCAGGCGCTGAAACTGTCGGGCAACCACGGGCTGAGCCGTAGCAATCCGCTCGAACGCCACTATCGCGACGTGCTGTGCAGCCGCGTGCATACGCCGCAGGACGACGCGATCGCGGTGGCGGCGGGGCGTGAGGTGCTTGAGGCGGCGAGTCGGGGTGACGCGAAAGCGGATGCGCGCGGGGCGTCGCGCAACGAGGCCGAACGCGGCCGAAACGATGCGTGAGCGGTGCAGCGCTGCGGGGGAAACAAACAGGGCGGCGCGAAGCAGACGCCGCCCCGTCCGGTCACGCAGCCTTGCCGTGCGTCTGCTCGGGCAACGCGAACGCCGCGCGCGCATGCTCGGCAACGGCCGCGAGCGGTGCGTCGAACCGGGCCGCATCGTGCCGGCGCAGCAGCCACAGATCGATCTGCGGCTTGAAATCGGCGAGCGGCACGATGTCGAGCGCGTCGCGCAGCGGGCTGCCCTCGACGAGCGGCAGCGGCATCAGCCCGATGCCGAAGCCGTTCGCGACGCTCTGCAGTTGCAGGTCGCGGCCGTAGGCGTCGAGCATGACCGGCATCGGCAGGCCCTGCGCGTCGAGCGCGCGCCGCAGGCCCGCGCGAAAGCCGCAACCGTCGGGATTGAGCACCCAGCCGCGCGCGTGGCAATCGGCGAGCCGGTAGCTGCGGCGCGGCCAGTCGCCCTTGCGGCCGACCGCGACGAGCCGCGTGGCCAGCAGCCGTTCGCCTTCGACGTACGGCGGCAGCACCATCTCGCGCGCGAGGAATACGAGCGCGGCATCGAGCTCGCGGCGTGCGACGCGCTCGACGAGCATGCCGCCCCACGCGGTCGCGATCTGCGTCGCGAGCGCGGGCCACTGCGCGGCGAGTTCGGCGATGAGCGCGGGCAGCATCAGTTCGCCGAGCCCCTGCGTGAGCCCGATCCGGAATTCGCCGGCGGGCGGCTGCTGGCCGGCCGTCAGTTCGCGCAGCGCATCGACTTCGCGCAGGATCGCGCGACACTGCTCGAATACCTGCCGGCCGATGTCGGTCGGACGCGGCGGCTTCGTGTTGCGATCGAGCAGGATCACGCCGAGCGCTTCCTCGAGATTCTGGACGCGCCGCGTGATCGCGGGCTGCGTCATCCCGAGCTCGGCCGCGGCCTGGCTCAGGGTCTGGCAGCGGACGACCGCTGCAAAAGCGTCGATATCGCTAATTTTCATGTTTGTTCTGCATGGTCTTTCAGGTGCATCATGACGATCCATCATATTCGGCATCATATTCGAGGAGGCAGCCGATGAGTACGCTTTCGTTGCAGCAGACGCCGTTGCGTCCGTTCGTCGACGGTCTGGGCGCGCTGCTCGCGTCCGGCGCGAACGAGGCGCGCATCCTCGACGAGGGCGGCGCGCTGCTCGCCGCGCTCGTCGAACGCGACGACTGGCTGCCCGACGCGTTCGCACAGCCCGATCCCGCGCGCTATCGGCAGTACCTGCTGCATCTCGACCCGGACGAGCGGTTCTCGGTCGTCAGTTTCGTGTGGGGGCCCGGCCAGACGACGCCGATTCACAACCACACGGTGTGGGGGCTGATCGGGATGCTGCGCGGCGGCGAGTTCTCGCAGCCGTACCGGTTCGACGCAGCGGGCAAGCCCGTGCCGGCGGGCGAAGCCGTGCGCCTGCAGCCGGGCGAGGTCGAGGCCGTGTCGCCGCGCATCGGCGACGTCCATCGCGTGACCAACGCATTCGCCGACCAGGTATCGATCAGCATCCACGTGTACGGCGCGAACATCGGCAAGGTCGAACGCGCGGTGTATCTGGACGACGGCACCGTGAAGCCTTTCGTGTCCGGCTATTCGAACGCGTGATGCGGCGCCCGCCGGCGCGGCCCGTTGCGGGCGCGTGCCGGCAGGCCGAAGATTCATCCGATTCGCTTTCCTTTCTTCACCGACTTCAACAGAATCCGACAGAGACACCGTGACGCAATCCGCCGATTCCACCTCCCGCTTTCCCGCCGCGTCGTACCAGGACGTGCGCGCGCGCCTGCTTGCCCGCGACGAGCTCGCGCTGATCGACGTACGCGAGGAAGATCCGTACGCGCAGGGCCATCCGCTGTGGGCCGCCAACTTTCCGCTGTCGAAGCTCGAACTCGACGCGTGGACGCGGATTCCGCGCCGCGACACGCCGATCGTCGTGTTCGGCGAAGCGGGCGGCGAGGATCTCGCGCCGCGCGCGGCCGCGAAGCTCGCGCAGCTCGGCTATACCGACGTGCGGCTGCTCGACGGCGGCCTCGCGGGCTGGCTGGCCGCGGGCGGCGAACTGTTCATCGACGTGAACGTGCCGAGCAAGTCGTTCGGCGAATGGGTCGAGGCCGAGCGGCATACGCCGTCGCTGTCCGCGCAGGAAGTGCAGGCGCTGATCGACGCGAAGGCCGATGTCGTGATCGTCGACGCGCGCCGTTTCGACGAATACCAGACGATGAACATCCCGACCTCGACGAGCGTACCGGGCGCGGAACTCGTGCTGCGCGTGCGCGCGCTCGCGCCGAATCCGCACACGCAGGTGGTCGTCAACTGCGCGGGCCGCACGCGCAGCATCATCGGCACGCAGTCGCTCGTCAACGCGGGGCTGCCGAACCCGGTCGCGGCACTGCGCAACGGCACGATCGGCTGGACGCTCGCCGGCCAGACGCTCGAGCACGGCGCGGCGCGACGCTTTCCGGACGAGATCGACGCGACGCAGCGCGCCGACGCGCGCCAGGCTGCGCGCGCGGTGGCCGAACGCGCCGGCGTGCCGCGCATCGCGCTCGCGGACGTCGCTGCGCTCGACGAGCCGGGCCGCACGCTGTACCGCTTCGACGTGCGCACGCCGGAGGAATATGAAGCCGGCCACCTGCCGGGCTTCCTGAGCACGCCGGGCGGCCAGCTCGTGCAGGAGACCGACCATCACGCGGCTGTGCGCGGCGCGCGGATCGTGCTCGCCGACGATGACGGCGTGCGGGCGGACATGACCGCGTCGTGGCTCGCACAGATGGGCTGGGACGTGTGCGTGGTCGAACCGGCCGGCGCGGCGGCGTTCGGCGAGCGCGGCCAGCCGCCGCGCGACGTGCCGGCGACGCCGCCCGCGACCGACGTGTCGCCCGCGACGCTCGCGGGCTGGCTGAAGGAAGCCGCGCCCGGCGAACTCGCGATCGTCGACGTGACGGCCAGCGCGAATTACGTGAAGCGCCATATTCCGGGCGCCTGGTTCGTCGTGCGCGCGCAGTTGCGCGACGCGCTCGCGGCGATCCCGCCCGCGAAGCGCTACGTGTTCACGTGCGGATCGAGCCTGCTCGCGCGGTTCGCGGCCGACGACGCGCGCGCGTTGCTGCCGGCATCGGCCGACATCTCGGTGCTGACCGGCGGCACGGCTGCATGGATCGATGGCGGGCTGCCGCTCGAAAGCGGCGAGACGCGGCTCGCGTCGCCGCGCGTCGACCGCTACCGGCGCCCGTACGAGGGCACCGACAATGCGGCTGCCGCGATGCAGGCGTATCTCGACTGGGAATACGGGCTGGTCGACCAGTTGAAGCGCGACGGCACGCACCACTTCAGCGTGATCTGATCGATACGGCGGAACCGGGCGCAGCGGCACGCAGTGCGCCGCGCCCGGCTACCGCACGTTCAGCACGTTCCGGGCATTCAGCGCTTGAACGTATCGACGGCCGTGCGGCCGACCGCCGGATCGTCGGTGAAGAAGCCGTCGATGCCCGCGCGCAGGTAGGCCTGGATCTCGCGCACCGAGCCGGCCGTATTGCGCGTGGCTGGCGTGCCGCCGTCCTTCAGCGACGCGGGCAGGAAGTTGTTCTCCGGGCGGAACGTGTACGGATGCACGACGAGGCCGGCCTCATGTGCATAGCGCACGTACGGCGTCGGCTGCTGCAGCGTGCCGTCCGCGGCGACCGCGATGATCGACGTCTTGTACGGGCCGACGCCGTTCGCATAGGTCGCGATTTCGCGCATGCCGTCGCGCGTCGACAGGTCGCCGTAGGTGCGCTTGTCGTTCGCCTTCACGAAGTCGTACGGGCGCTGGCCGGCTTCGTCCATCAGCTGCACGAGCTTCCAGTTGGGCTGGCTCGACTTGATCCGGTTGCGGATCGTCTTCAGGTTCGCGACCTCGAACGACTGGATGTAGACGGTCGCCGTGCGCGACGTGTACGAATCCTTCAGCAGCGCATCGACGAGACGGTCTTCGAGCGGCAGATTGATCGACTGGAAGTAGGTTGGATGCTTGGTTTCCGGATACAGGTGGATCGTGCGGCCGGTCTGCGCGGACATCTGCTTCGCGAGCGCGACGATCTCGTCGAAGGTCGGAATCTCGAACTGGTCGTTATACGCGGTGTTCGCGGGGCGGATCTGCGGAATGCGCTCGCGCGCACGCAGCGTCTTCAGCTCGGCGAGCGTGAAATCCTCGGTGAACCAGCCCGTGAGCTGAGCGCCGTCGATCGTCTTGGTCGCCTTTCGGCTCGCGAACTGCGGCAGCGCCGATACGTTCGTCGTGCCCGAGATTTCGTTCTCGTGGCGCGCGACGAGCACGCCGTCGCGCGTCGACACGAGGTCGGGCTCGATGACGTCCGCGCCGTCTTCGATCGCCTTGCGGTACGACGCGAGCGTGTGTTCGGGGCGCAGCGCGCTCGCGCCGCGATGGCCGACCACCTGGACCTTCGCGGAAATCGGCTGCGTGGGATCGGACGTCAGGTCGTCGTCGCCACCGCACGCAGCGAGCAGGAAGGCTGCGGCACAGGCGAACGGGACGTAGCGCGGGGCGCTCGGGCGCGTGAAGAACATGTCGATGAACCTTCGAAACGGGAGTCGGAAAAGTCGGGAAAGGGTGCTCGCTCCGCCGGCGCGGCTGTCGTGCCGCGCCGTATGGGATCGAACGGGACGCGATCGTCGCATTGAATAATTACACATGTATTACTTCGGCCTTTCTGTTTTATTCGGGGCTGTGACGAGGGCGGCGGGGAGCGGCGCGGCATCGATGTGCGTGCCGCATTCCGGCCGTCTCGGGCAGGCCTTGCGCCGGATGCACTAAACTTGCGGGAATTTTGCATTGCAGCGCCCGGGCCGACGCCCGCGCGGCGCGACGATGCGGCGACTCGCGAGCCGGCGCGGGCGCCCGGCGCCCGTGTGCGTCCGGGGCCCGCGCCGGCCGATTTTTCCCGACCCATGACGACCCGAACCGATTCCGCCTACCTGCTCGGCGACCTGCTGAAGAACGTTTCCCGCTCCTTCTACCTGACGCTGCGCGTGCTGCCCGACGGCATGCGCGACCCGGTCGGGCTCGCGTACCTGCTCGCGCGCGCGGCCGACACGATCGCCGACACCGCGCTCGTCGAGCCCGATCGCCGGGCGGCGTTGCTGACCGACCTGCGCGACGAGATCGAGCGGCTCGGCGACGGCGCGGCGCTGTCGCGTTCGCTCGACGACGTGACGCGGATGCAGACGGATTCGCACGAGCATATGCTGCTCGGCTCGATGGAGCCGATGCTCGCGCTGCTGCGCGCGCAGCCGGATGCCGATCGTGCATCGATCCGCAAGGTCGTCGCGACGCTGACGTCAGGCATGGAATTCGATCTGCGCACTTTCCCGGACGAGCAGTCGGGGCAGGTCGCGTCGCTGCCGACGCGCGACATGCTCGATCGCTACACGTACCTCGTCGCGGGCTGCGTGGGCGAGTTCTGGACCGAGATGACGGGCGCGCACACGCGTGCCGCGCGCGGCTGGGATTTGCCGGGCATGCGCGAGAAGGGCATCCGTTTCGGCAAGGCGCTGCAGATGACCAACATCCTGCGCGACTGCGCGAAGGACCTGCGCATCGGCCGCTGCTACCTGCCCGACGACGTGCTGCGCACGCACGGGCTCGGCGTCGCCGACCTGATGCAGCCCGACGCGTCGGCGCGCGCGCGCGGCGTGCTGGTCGACCTGCTGCGCATCGCGCTCGACCAGTATCGCGATGCATGCCTGTATACGCTCGCGATTCCGCGCCGCTTCGTGCGGCTGCGGCTCGCGTGCCTGTGGCCGATCATGATCGGCCTCGAAACGCTCGAACTGCTGGCCGGCCACGATGCGTGGCTCGCCCCGGCGAAGCCGGCCAAGGTGCCGAGAAAACGTATCTACCGGATCATGGCGTCGTCGCTCGCGCTGGTCGGCTCGAACACGGCGATCCGTGCGCGGATGACCGCGCTCGCCGATGCGGTGAACGCGCGGCTCGTCGCGCCGGCATCGCGTTGAATGTCGCCGGCGCGCCGCGCCGGCATCGTCCTTCGGCCCGCGTTCGCCGGGCCGCTCCCGTCCGATCTCCCGCGCGCGGACTGAAACGTTTTCATGATTTCGTTTCGCGAAATGTGGGTGTCATGAACGTCAGCGATCCTGCGCGGCGGCGTGAATCGCGGCGTCAGCTGCGATCGCGCATTTGTAAGACGATTTTTTGCCGAAGGCGTCTGACGACATGAGGCGGTCGCGTTGCACCCGTAAAAATGTAAAGCTAGGGTTTTCACCGGGAAATGCCGGAAATGCCCGCCGCGTAAGCGTTTTCAGGTGTTATGTAACTGCTTGGTGAACCCGCGCGTTGCGTCGATCATACGATGACCGACTGCGCGTGTTGGGAAATAATCGGTAATCCGTCAGAATTGCGCCGGCATGTACTCGCACATGTGTCAGTCATAAAACCACACCAGAAAAGAAATCATTCTTTGAGGACGGAGAATCAATGAAAAAGCGCGTCGCTTTCGCCATGACGGCAGCGGGCCTTGCAGCCGCTACCGCCGCCCACGCCCAGAGCAGCGTGACCCTGTACGGTATCGTCGACAACGCCATCGCTTGGCAGAACAACTCGTCGGCAACTGGCGCGACCACGGGTGGTCACTCGAAGGTGCAGATGGCCACCGGCATTTGGGCAGGCAGCCGCTTCGGCCTGAAGGGCAGCGAAGATCTCGGCGGCGGCACGAAGGCGATTTTCCAGTTGGAAGCCGGCTTCAACGCGAACAACGGTTCGTCGCAGTGGGCCAACGGCATCTTCACGCGTCAGGCGTGGGTGGGTCTGTCCAACGCAGCGTACGGTACGCTGACGGCGGGCCGCCAGTACACCGCGTACTACACGCTGCTGTCGCCGTATAGCCCGACGACCTGGCTGACCGGTTATTACGGCGCGCACCCGGGCGATATCGACTCGCTGGACACCAGCTACCGCGCGAACAACTCGCTCGTCTACATGTCGCCGAAGTTCTACGGCTTCACGGTCGGCGGTTCGTATTCGCTCGGCGGCGTGGCAGGCAGCTTCAACCGCGGCTCGACGTGGAGCGCGGCGATCCAGTACCTGAACGGCCCGGCAGGCATCGCGGTCGGCTTCCAGAAGGTCAACAACTCGACGCTCGGCGGCGGCGTGTGGGGTGACAATTCGACGGTCACGAGCGGCGGCCAGCCGGCCGTGTCGGCGATTAACAGCGGCTACCAAACGGCGCAAACGCAGCAGCGCCTCGGTGTGACGGCCGGCTACCAGTTCACGCCGGCATGGGACGTGTCCGTGTCGTACACGAACGTCCAGTACGTGCCGGGAGTCGGTTCGGCGTTCCGCAACACGGCGATCTTCAACACGGCAGGCGCCGTGCTGCACTGGAAGGCAGCGCCGCAGTGGGACTTCGCGGCAGGCTACTCGTACACGGCGGCAACGCAGTCGAACGGCATCTCGAGCGCGGCCAAGTACCACCAGGTCACGCTCTCGCAGTACTACAGCCTTTCGAAGCGCACGGGCCTGTATGCAGTTGAGGCTTACCAGCACTCGACCGGCAACACGCTGAACAAGGCTGGCGGCATCCAGGCAGCAACGACCTCGATCGGCGACGGCGTGGGCGCAGGTTCGAAGCAGAACCAGATCGCTGCAGGCGTCGGCCTGATCCACCGCTTCTGATGTCGCGCGGCGCGCGAGCGCCGCTCACGGCATGCAGTATGAAAAAACCGGCCTTCGGGCCGGTTTTTTATTTGCGTCACGCGTTGCGCGTATAGCAGGTTCAGTCATCGGCTGGCATCGAGTGGAAGCGAGCGGCGACGGCAGCCGAACCTGACAAGTGCGCTGCTTACGTGGTGCGGGGCGTGCAGACCGGCAGTGTCCGGCCGGTGCCAATGCCGTCGTGCCGGTCACCGCGCAGCATCATCCGTCCAGCTTCCCGCCAGCGCCTGAAACAGCGCCGCCGTATCGGTAAGCCGATCGGCCTGCGCGCGGGTACGGTCGAGCGTCGTCTGCAACGTCTGCCGCTGCGCGTCGAGCAGGTCGAACGTGCTGATCCCGCCGGCCGCGTAACGGTCGCCGGCAATCGCGTTGCGTGCCGCCGCTTCCTGCGCGGCCGTGTCCCGCGCCTGCAGCTCGGCTGCGTCGTGCTCGACCGCGCGCATCGCGTCGGCTACCTGCTGAAGCGCCTGCAGCACGGTTTCCCGATAGCTCGCGAACGCGGCGTCGTACGCCGCTTCGGCCGCGCGTTTCTTCGCGCGCAGCTCGCCGCCGTGAAAGAGCGGCTGTGTCAGACCCAGGCCAACGTTCCATACATTCAACCCGCTCACGATATCCGCGATGCGCGTGCGTTCCGAGCCGATCCCGGCCGAAATCGAAAAACGCGGATACAGGTTCGCGGCGGCCACGCCGACGTTCGCGCTCGCCTGGTGCAGCACGGCTTCCGCCGCGCGGATGTCGGGCCGTTCGCGCGCGAGCGTCGACGGCAGCGTGACGGGCAGCGTGCGCGGCAGCGCGAGCGCATCGAGCGCGAGATCGGGCAGCACGGCGCTGGACGGCGGAGCGCCGAGCAGGATCGCGAGCCGGTGGCCGGCCTGCGCGAGGCGGGCCGCGAGCGGCGGCAGCGATGCCTGCGTCTGTGCGAGCAGTGCGCGCTGCGCATGCACGTCGGCCTGCGACACGCCGCCCGCCGCGAAGCGCGCTTCGACGATGTGCAACTGCCGCGCCTGCGCGTCGACCAGTTGCTGCGTGAGCGCGACCTGCTGCGCGAGCGACGCGCGCAGGATCGCGGTGGCGACGACGTTGCCCGCGAGCGTCAGCCGCGCGGCGTCGAGCGTGTACGCCTGATAGTCGACCTGCGCGCGCAGCGCTTCGAGCGCACGCCGGTTGCCGCCGAACACGTCGAGCACGTACGACACGCTCACCGACGCGTCATACAGCGTGAACGGCCCCGGATTCGGCACGTTGGCCGGCAGCCCGAACGCGGCGATGTCGACCTTCTCGCGTGTGGCGGACAGGTTCGCGTCGACACGCGGCAGCATCGTCGCGCCGGCTTCGGCCGCATGGTTCTGCCGCGCTTCGTCGAGCCGCGCGCGGGCCTCGGCGAGCGTCGGGCTGTTTTGCCATGCGGTGTCGACGAGCCGGTTCAGCGGTTCGGAGCCGAACTCGGTCCACCAGCGTTGCGGCGTGTGCGCGGCCGATGCGAACGTCTGCGCGCCGCCGGCCGGGCCGCCGGCGGCCGCCGTCGTGACGGGCGGCTCGTCGCGCGTGTATTGCTGCGTGGCCGGTGCGTCCGGCGTGAGGAAATCCGGCCCGACCGCGCAACCGGCGACGAGCAGCGCAGCGGCGGCCAGCGTAACGCCGCTTGCAGCGATGGAGGCGCGATGCGAAGCCGGTTTCATCGTGCGGCACCTAATCGAGCGTGCGCCGGTAGAAGCGCAGCGCGATGCCCATCACGACGACGGTGAACAGCGCGACCGGCCACACGGACGGCCACAGGTCGGCCCAGCCGTTGCCCTTCAGCAGGATGCCGCGCACGAGGCGGTTGAAATAGGTGAGCGGCAGCAGGTTGCCGATGAGCTGAGCCCACTTCGGCATCCCGGCGAACGGGAACATGAAACCGGACAGCAGGATGTTCGGCAGGAAATAGAACACCGCGAGCTGCATCGCCTGCAACTGGTTCTGCGCGAGCGATGACAGCGTGATGCCGACCGTCAGGTTCGCGGCGATGAACAGCAGCGCGGACAGGTAGATCGCGAACACGCCGCCGACGAACGGCACGACGAACACGAAGCGCGCCGCGGCGAGGATGATCGACACCTGGATCAGCCCGATCAGCACGTACGGGACGATCTTGCCCGTCATCACCTCGAGCGGCCGCACGGGCGTCGCGAGCAGGTTTTCCATCGTGCCGCGCTCGCGTTCGCGCGTGATCGCGAGGCCCGTCATCATCACCATCGTCATCGTCAGGATCACGCCCATCAGGCCCGGCACGACGTTGTACTGCGTGATGCCTTCCGGGTTGTACAGCCGGTGCAGCACGACGTCGAACGCGGCCGGGCGGCCGTTCAGGTGGGCGAGCGGCCCCGTCAGGTCCTTGTCCGCGACGGGTTGCACGAGGCCCGGCAGCGCGCCGATCGCGGATGCGGTCGCGACGGGGTCGGTCGCGTCCGCCTCGACGAGCAGCGACGGACGCTCGCCGCGCAGCAGCCGCCGCGAGAAATCGGCCGGCACGCTCAGCACGAACTGCACGTCGCCGCGGGCGAGCGCATGCCGGCCGGCCGCTTCGTCCGGCAGCGTCTCGACGATGTCGAAGTAAGCGGAATTGCGCATCGCGGCGATGAAGCTGCGCGCGAACGGGCTCGAATCGGCGACGATCACCGCGGTCGGCAGGTGCTTCGGATCGGTGTTGATCGCGAAGCCGAACAGCGCGAGCTGGATGATCGGCACGCCGACGATCATCGCGAACGTCACGCGGTCGCGGCGCAACTGCAGGAATTCCTTCAGCACGATGCTCCACCATCGCGCGACCGAGAACGATTCGCGCAGGCCCGCCCACGCGTTCATGACGATGCTCCGCCGGGCGGCCCGGACGCGCGGCCCATCATATAGATGAAGACGTCCTCGAGCCCGGTGTCGATGGGCGCGACCTGCAGCGACGCATCGTCGCTCGCGACCCGCGCGAGCGTCGCGTCGAGCGCGGCGCGATCGCGGCCGCTCACGTGCAGCGCGGAACCGAACACGACGGTTTGATCGACACCCGGCATCGTGCGCAGCCGCGCGGACAGTTCGGTCAGGCGCTCGCCGGTGATCGTGCGGGTCGACAGGTGCTGCGACGCGACGATCTCCGCCGACGTGCCTTGCGCAAGCAGTTCGCCGGACGCGATATAGGCGAGCTTGTGGCAGCGCTCGGCTTCGTCCATGTAGTGCGTGCTGACGAGCACCGAGATCCCCTGCGCGGCCAGCCGGTGCAGTTCCTCCCAGAAGTCGCGGCGCGCGGCCGGATCGACGCCGGCGGTCGGCTCGTCGAGCAGCAGCAGTTCGGGCTCGTGCAGCATGCACGCGGCCAGCGCGAGGCGTTGTTTCCAGCCGCCAGACAACGCACCCGTGAGCTGGTCCGCGCGGCTCGCGAGGCCGAGCCCGTCGAGCGCGCGCGCGACGGCCGCCTTGCGGTCGGGCATCCCGTACACGCGCGCGACGAAATCGAGGTTCTCGCGGATCGACAGGTCTTCCCAGTACGAGAAGCGCTGCGTCATGTAGCCGACGTGCCGCTTGATCTGCGCGCTGTCGCGCACGATGTCGTAGCCGAGGCAGGTGCCGCTGCCCGAGTCGGGCGTGAGCAGGCCGCACATCATCCGGATCGAGGTCGTCTTGCCGCTGCCGTTCGGCCCGAGAAAGCCGAAGATCTCGCCGCGCGCGACGCGCAGCGAGACGTCCTTCACGACGTGCTTGTCGCCGAAGCGCTTGTTCAGGCGATCGACGTCGATCGCGTACGGAGCGGCCGGCGCGTTCATTGCACCCTCACGGCGACGGGCTGGCCCGGATGCAGCTTCGGCGCGTCGGCGACGGCGGGGCGCGCCTCGATCATGAACACGAGCTTGGTCCGGCTCTCGTTGCTGTAGATCACGGGCGGCGTGTATTCGGCCTCGCTCGACACATAGGTGATGCGCGCGGGTACGTCGGCCGCGCAGCCGTCGCAGCGGATCGCGACCGCGCGCCCCGGCGCGAGCGATGCGATGGCGGCTTCCGGCACGAAGAAGCGCACCTTCAGGTTCTGCGGCGGCAGCATCTGCACGACCGGATTGCCTGCCTGCACCCATTCGCCGACGCGGTACAGCGTGTCGTACACGCGCCCGGCGGCGGGTGCGGCGACGCGCTTCTGGTCGAGCTTCCATTGCGCTTCCGCGACCGCTGCCTGCGCGGCGTCGACCTGCGCTGCCTGCGCGGCGACCTGCTGCGCGCGGCCCGGCAGGCGAGCGACGTCGACCTGCTTCTGCAGTTCGCGCATCTGCGCGGCAGTGGTTTGCGCGGACGTGCGCGAATCGTCGAGCTGCTGCTTCGACAGGCCGCCGGCCGCGTACTGGCGTTCGTCGCGCGCGAGTTGAGCGGCAGCCCGTGCGGCCTGCGCGGTGGCCTGCGCGAGTTGCGCCTGCGTGACTGCCACTTCCGGCGGGCGCTTGCCGGTCTGCAGGTCGGCGAGCTGCGCGCGTGCCGCGGCGAGCTGATGCCGTGCCTGCAGCAGCGCGGCCGTTTCGTTCGCGGCTTCGAGCGAGAACGCGAGCGTGCCGGCGGCGACGGCCTGGCCGCGTGCGACCGACAATTGCGTCAGCGTGCCCGATTGCGACGACGACAGGTACACGAATTCGCCTTCGACATAACCCTGGTAGGTCGCGCCGTGGTCCGTCGACCGTCCGCAACCGGCGAGCAGCGCGAAGGCGGCGAGCGCGAGCGATAGCGCGCGGGCCGCGTTCACGACGGCCTCCGTGGCGAGCGCGTCCGCGCACGCGGCGCGGCGGCCGGCGGCTGCAGGCCGGAACCAAGCAGCGCGCGGACGTGCCGGTGCAGCACGTCGCGATCGATCGGCGGCAGGCCGCGCGCGCTTTGCCACAGCTTCGCGGTCGCAAGCGGCAGCATCACGAGCGCGATGATCGAATGGAACAGGAACGCGGGTTCCAGCGCTGGGTTCAGCGTGCCGGCCTGCTGCGCGGCGCGGATGCGTTCGGCGAAACGCCCGACATGCTCGAGCGGAATGCGCCGGACCATCCGTTCGCGCAGCAGCCCGCCTTCATGGACGATCTCGCGCAGCCAGATCGACGGCAGCCACGGCATGCGATGCGTGACGTCGAAGAAGCGGTCGACGAGTTCGGCAACGAGCGCGAACGGATCGTTCTCGATCTGCGGCTCGGTCGGGCGCCACACGAACGCGATGACCTGCGCGAGCCGCTCCTCGACGATCGCGTCGAGCAGTTGCTCGCGATTCGTGAAGTAGTAGTGGACCATCGCGGACGTGACGCCGGCGGCGGCGGCGATCTGCGCGACCGTCGTCGCGGCGATGCCGTGCTCGGCGAACAACTGCATCGCGACGTCCAGCATGTGGTCGCGCAGGTCGAAATCGTCCACCGACGGGCGGCGCCCGCGCGGCCTGGCGACGGTGGATTTCGCGTTCATGCAGACGACGCTAATTGATGAGTTAGTTAATTTCAAGGAAGGGTTTTCGCCGGCGTTGATCGAGATCAGACGCGCGTCGAATGGCGGCGCGGACGAGCGGGGACGTGATGCGGCGGCACGCCGTGTGCCGGCGATGGAGTGTAGGGAGTGGTTAAGGCAGAGGCGGCTTAGGGGAAACGGCAGAGGGATACGGCGAAGGAAAGGAGATGCGGCGACAAGCGGTGGAGAACCTTCTCGGAACCGGCGGGAAAGCCGTCCGCGAAGCGGGGGCGCGGCCTTGACATGGCTCGCCCCCGAAACGTCGTCACTGATCGATCGGCGACTTCAGCGGCTCGTGTTCGCCGGTCAGCCCGAACACGACGAGCTGCGCGGGCTCGGTCGCACTCGCGTTGCGCGACACCTGGTGGCGCGAGCCGGGCGCCTCGTACCAGCCTTCGCCGGCGCGATAGCGATGCAGCGGGCCGCCGTTCACCTGCGACAGCACTTCGCCTTTCGACACGACCGCGAACACCGAGCCGAGGTGCTTGTGAGCCTCGGAAGCCTGGCCGGGCGCATAGTCGACGGTCGCGACGACGACGAGCTTGCCTGGCGCTTCGGGCACGGCCTGCTGCATGATCGCGTGCACGTTGTCGCCGGCGTCGTGCGCATGGGCGGCGGCCGGCAGCGCGGCGCCGAGCGCGAGCCCCGCGCACAGGGCGGCTCGCTGGAGCGTGGAGCGGATCATCTTCGTCTCCTTACTCGGGCATCTTGCGGAACGCGATCGCGAAGCGGTTCCAGGTGTTGATCGTCGCGATCAGCATCGACAGGTCGAACAGCTCCTCGTCGCTGAAGTGCGGCTTCACGGCTTCCCAGACGGCGTCGGGCACGTGATTGCTGGCCACTAGCGTCAGCGCCTCGGTCCATTCCAGCGCCGCGCGTTCGCGCTCGGTGAAAAACGGCGTTTCGCGCCACGTGACGACGGTCGCGAGACGGCGGTCGGTTTCGCCGCCCTTGCGCGCGTCGGTCGTGTGCATGTCGACGCAGAACGCGCAGCCGTTGATCTGCGATGCGCGCAGGCGGACGAGTTCGGCGAGCGGCTTCTCGATCGAGCTCTTCGCGATGAAGTCCTCGGCGTTGCGCATCACCTTGATCGCATTCGGGCTGGCGGTATAGAAGTTCAGGCGCGGTTGCATGGCAGGTCCTTTTTCGGTTGGTGCGCACGGTGGCGCGACAGGACCCACTTTAAGACCCGGATTGGCCTGCTTGAATAGCCAATTTTGCGTAAATTCAGGTAACCAGTGCCGGGCGGCCGACACGGCCCGAATCCAGCAGCCCGGCCAGTTGCGCGAGCGCCGTGTCGATGCGCAGCGCGTCGATCCCGCCATAGCCGAACAGCAGCCCCGCACGGACCGGCACGCCGACATGGAACGCAGAGATCCCGTACAGGCCGATGTCCTGCTCGCGCGCCGCGCGGACCAGCGCCGCTTCGTCGAGCCCCGGCTTCAGGTGTGCGGCGAGGTGGATGCCGGCGGTCGGCACGATCGCGTCGAACCATGGCGCGAGCTCGCCGCGCAGATGCGCGATCAGCATCTTGCGGCGCGCATCGTAATGTTTCTGCACGCGCTTCAGGTGCCGCGCGAAATCGCCTTCGAGCATGAAGCGCGCGAGCGCCGCCTGCGTCAGCGTGCAGGTGTGCCAATCGACGATCTGCTTCGCCTTGGCGAGCGCGCCGCGCAGCGCGCGCGGCGGAATCGCGTAGCCGATCCGCAGTTCGGGAAAGATCGTCTTCGAGAACGTGCCGACGTACGCGACGAGGCCCGTGCGGTCGAGGCTCTTCAGCGATTCCACGGGCCGGCCTTCGAAGCGGAACTCGCCGTCGTAGTCGTCCTCGATGATCACCGCGCGGCGGCGCTGCGCCCATTCGAGCAGCGCGATGCGCCGCTCCAGCGTCATCGGCATCCCGAGCGGGAACTGGTGCGACGGCGTCACGTAGACGAGGCGCGCTTCGTCGGGCAGCCGTTCCGTGACGAGGCCGTGCGCATCGACCGGCACGCCGATCACCGTCGCGCCGAGCGACGCGAACGCGGCGCGTGCCGGCGGATAGCCGGGGTCCTCGACCGCGACCACGTCGCCGGGCCGCACGACGACGCGCGCGAGCAGGTCGAGCGCCTGCTGTGCGCCTTGCGTGACCAGCACGTCGTCCCAGCTGCACGCGACCGCGCGGCTGAACGCGACATAGCGCGCGATCGCGCCGCGCAACTGCGGATCGCCGGCCGGGTCGTGGTATTGGCCGGGGCCGCGTGCCTGCTGGCGCAGCGCGTGATGCAGGCAGCGCCGCCATGCATCGAACGGGAACAGCGTCTTGTCGGTCACGCCGCCGCGGAAGTCGAAGCCGGGCGAGTCTTGCGGCGCGGGCATCGCGAGCGCGTCGGGCAGGTCGTTCCACAGCGCGCGTGCGTCGACCGCGTCGATGCGCGGCGTGTCCTCGACGAGCGACGGCGCCGGCATGGCCGCGGCGTGCGGCACGCGCGCGAGGCCGTCGGCGACGAACGTGCCGTCGCCCGCACGCGTATTCAGGTAGCCCTCGGCGACGAGACGCTCGAACGCGTCGAGCGTCGTCTTGCGCGATACGCCGAGCTGCTTCGCGAGATCGCGCGTCGACGGCAGCCGCGCGCCGCCTGCCAGGCGCCCGTCGACGATCGCGGTGCGCAGTTGCCGGAAGATTTGCCCCGTCAGGTCGTGACGGCCTTCGATGCGGATCGCGATGTCCATCGCAGTGGTTACCTCGATTGATGCTGATTTGCCGGAATCGGTGTACCGCCAGTATGCCGCCGGCGCGCGGACTCGGGTTGGCAGGATGTTGCGCCCGACACTCAACCGCCCATCCGCCGCATCGAACGCCGTCCGATTGGACCGCCGCCCGCCGCTGCCTTACGATCCACGGGAGCCACGACAATCCCAGACTCACCCCGAACCGGAGCGACCCCATGCTGTCCGAAGACGAACTTGCGCTGCTCGACGCGATCCGCGCGACCGGCAGCCTGTCGCGCGCCGCCGCGCGGCTCGGCAAGGCGCCGTCGACCGTGTCGCACGCCGCGCGCCAGCTCGAAACGCGTTTCGACGCGCTGCTGTTCGACCGGCGCGGCTACCGGCTGCGGCTCACGCCGGCCGGACAACTGCTGGCCGACGAAGCGGCGCGGCTGGCGCTGGACGTCGCGCGGCTGACGCAGCGCGTGCGGCAGGTCGCGAGCGGCTGGGAGGACCGGCTGTGGATCGTCAGCGACGAGGTGCTGGAGTTCGACACGCTGCTGCCGGTCGTCCGCGCGTTCGACGCGCTCGATTCGGGCGTGTCGCTGCGCTTCACGCACGAGGTGCTCGGCGGCACCTGGGAGGCGCTGCGCGACGGTCGCGCGGATCTGGTCGTCGGCGCGACCAACGAGCCGCCGGCTATCCCCGGCTTCAAATGGTTCGAACTGGGCGCGATGGAGTGGGTGTTCGCGGTGTCGCCGCGCCATCCGCTTGCATCCGCGAGCGACGTGCTGACGCGCGACGCGATCGGCGCGTATCGCGCGGTCGTCGTCGCCGATTCGTCGCGGCGCGCGGCCGGCCGCGCGTATGGCCTGCTCGGCGGGCAGGCCGTGCTCGCGGTGCCGTCGATGCGCGCGAAGATCCTCGCGCAGCGCGACGCGCTCGGCGTCGGCTGGGTGCCGCGCCGGCGTGTGGCGTCGCTGCTCGCGCGCGGCGAGCTCGTCGAGAAACAGACGGCCAACCCGCGCGAACCGAACGTGCTGTATGTCGCGTGGCACGGCGATCGCGACGGCCGCGCGCTGCAATGGTGGCTGGAGCAATTGCGCGAGCCCAGACTCGCGCAGCGCCTGCTCGACGGGATCGACGTGACCGGCTGAGACGGAAAAACGACGACGGAGCGCCCGCTCGAACACGTTCGACGATTTCGAACATGTTCGCCGCGCGCGTCGTACGGCAACACAGGTCGCCGAGCGCATCCTGTGTTCACGGTCAACTCACCGGTTCACAGGAGAACATCATGCAACGCTTCGAAGGAAAAACGGTCCTCGTCACGGGCGGCAACAGCGGCATCGGCCTGGCGGCCGCCAAAGCATTCGCAGCCGAAGGCGCGCGGGTCATCATCACCGGGCGCGACGCGCAGACGCTGGAAGCCGCACGGCAAACGCTCGGCGAAGGGGCGCTCGCGATCCGCAACGAGGCCGGCAGCGTCGCGTCGGCCCGCGCACTGGCGGACGCGATCGCCGCCGCGGGTGCGCGGCTCGACGCCGTGTTCATCAACGCGGGCGTCGCGAAACTCGCGCCGTTCGCCGACAGCGACGAGGCGATGTGGGACCTCGTGTTCAACACCAACGTGAAGGGCGCGTATTTCCAGATCCAGTCGCTGGTGCCGCTGCTGAACCGCGGCGCATCGATCGTGATCAACGGTTCGATCAACGCGCACATCGGAATGCCCGGCTCGTCGGTGTACGCGGCGAGCAAGGCGGCCGTCAATTCGTTCGCGAAGACGCTGTCGACGGAACTGCTGCCGCACGGCGTGCGCGTGAACGTCGTGAGCCCGGGGCCGGTTCAGACGCCGCTGTACGGCAAGCTCGGGCTCGATGCGGCGACGCTCGACGAGACGGCTGGGAAGATCAGGGGCCTCGTCCCGGTCGGCCGGTTCGGCACGCCGGACGAAATCGCGTCGACGGTGCTGCACCTCAGCGCGCCGGAATCCGCGTTCATCGTCGGCGCGGAGATCATCGCGTCGGGCGGGATGGGATTGCTCTGAGCCGTAACGCCGGCGGGGACCGCGCCGGCCGACGCAGCGCCGGGCGGACGGTCCCCGTCGCATGCGGGAAGGGCGACGCTCTCGAACCGCACCTATCGCGTCGTGCAGGCGTTACGCGTATCGCCGCCGGCTTCCAGCTGCGTCACCGTGAGCCCCGAGAACGTCGCGCGGCCGTGCTCGGCAAACACCGCGACGCGGTCCGCGTCGAGCGGCGGAAAGATCAGGTCGGTGAGCGTGACGCGGCCGCCGTTCGCAAACACTTCGACCGACCCGCGATCGACGACGATTTCGAGCCGCAGTTGCCCGTGTTCGAGCGGCAGGTCGACGATATGCTCGCGGCTGAACGTGCCGGCGAAATTCGCTTCGCCGGACTGCGAGCGGTCGAGTGTCAGCGTGCGTTTCGCCGTGTCGTACACGATCCGGGTGCCGGTCGTGCCGTCCGCCGAGCGCCGGACGATCAGGCCCGCGCGCGCCGCGCGCTGCGGCGCAATCGTCACCGTGATGCGTTGCGCGACGCCGCGCGTCGCCGCCGACAGCTCGCGCGTGGCGGACTCGACGGCGAGCGCGCCTTCGTGCACGGCGGGCCGGCCGTCCGCCCACGCGTCGAACGCGGCGGCCGGCGCGGCGACGAGCCGGGGTTCGCCGTCGATCGTCTTCAGCGCCAGCTCGCGCGGCAGGGTCGTCGCGCCGCGCCACGGCGTGGTCGGCACTTTTGCCGCGTAATCCCAGTTGCTCATCCACGCGATCGCGACCGGCCGAGTGCCGGGCGCGCCCGAGAAGGTGCCTGCGGCATAAAAGTCGGCGCCGTGATCGACCCAGCGGAACCGGGCGGGATCGGAACCGGCCGGCGCGACGCGATCGGGCGTGAACGTGCGGCCGTCGAAGTCGCCGACGAAATACATCGCGCCCGAGCCACCCGCGATCGACCACGGATTCACATTGACGATCATTACCCACTTGATGTGTCGAGGATCGCCGTCGAGCGGCAGCGGCACGAGGTCGGGCATCTCCCACAGTGCGCCTGCATGCGGCACGTCCGGCAACGTGAAGTCGCTCAGGAACGACCAGTGGATCAGGTCGTCGGAGCGATAGAGCTTGACGACCTGCGCGTCGGCGACGACCGTCGTCATCAGCCAGTGGTGCCCGGGCGCATACCACGACACCTTGGGGTCGCGGAACTGCTTCGATTCGGGATCGAGCGTGAGCACGGGGTTGTGCGCGTAGGGCTGCCACGTCGCGCCATGGTCGACGCTGTAGGCGAGCGACTGCGCCTGCGTGCCGGGCGCGTGGCCGGAGCCGTCCTTATAGACGCTCGTGTAAAGCGCAACCAGCGGTGTCTTGCCTGGCGACCCGAGGCCCGACGTGTTGTGCGTATCGGCGACGATCGAGCCGGAGAAGATTTCCTCGGTGGCGTTCGCGCGCATCGCGACCGGCTGCTCGCGCCAGTGGACGAGATCGGTGCTGGTCGCGTGGCCCCACGACATGTTGCCCCAATCGTTGCCGAGCGGGTTGTACTGATAAAACAGGTGGTAGCGGCCGTCGTCGTAGACCAGGCCGTTCGGATCGTTCATCCAGTTGCGCTGCGGCGTGTAATGCAGCGCGGGGCGCCATTGCGGCGTGCCGTTTTCGGTCGATGCGGCGCAGGGCGCGGCGGCGGCCTGCGTGCAGGCCGCGCCCGCCGCACAGGCGAGCAGCAGCCGGGCGACCCGGAAGGAAAAGCGGAAAAACGTCGATCTCATGCGGGGTTCCGTGCTCCGACGCGCGAAGCGGGAAAGGAGGGCGCGTGCCGCTTGCAAAGGCGGCACGCGCGATCTGCGGAAGAAAAAAAAGCGGCACGCACGCGACACGCGCGATGTGCGCCGCCTCAACGCTTGCGGGCGGTGCCCGCCGCAGCCGTTACGGGCGGGTGCCCGGGCCGTCGTTGTGGTCGGCGCCCGTCGCCGGCAGGTTCGCCGGGATATCGCCGTAACCGCCGAGCCCGCCGCGTCCGTACGCGCGGTCGACCGCCGTCGAGGTGCCGTTGATGTTGACCTTCACCGTCGGCGCGAGCGTGCCGCCGCGCCGCGGGCCGATCGCATCGATGAACGACTCGACGAGCCCGCCCGGCATCACGTAGTGCGAATACGACTGGAATTCGCGCGGGTTCTGGTTCGGATCCTGCGAATACGGCGCGCCGGCCGGTGCGGAGAAGTCGGTCGGGTTGCCGAGCACGAGGCCGCCGCCGCCGTTCAGCGGCAGGAAGTCGCTGCGGATGCCGTTGCCGACGAAGCCGTACACGCCGTCCGGCCCGTCGACGCCCGCGGCCATCGTCGTACGGTGGCTGATCGTGAACAGGTAGTACTTGCCGTCCTTCAGGTAGATCTGCGGGCGCTCGGTCTGGTCGTCGACGCAGTTCGCCGACAGGAGCGGCGGCAGGAACTTCCATTCCGTCAACTGCGGGTTCGTCGCGACCGCGAGGCCGACATTGGCCTTTTGATACACTGCGCCCGAATTCATCACCGCGTTGAGATCTTCCTTGTACGGATCGTTCGGCGCGTAGCCGAGATCGGCCTCGGTGCAGGTGCGTGCGCCGCGCTGGCCGCCCGTATTGCCTTCGAACACCATATAGGTCTTGCCCGGGTGCGCGGGATCGGTGAACACGAACGGATCGCGGAACGAGAAGTAGGTATTCTGCTGGCCGGTCTGGTAGTAGTTGCCGTCCGGCTGCAGCAGCGCCTTGTGATCGTCGAAGCCGCTGAACCACACGTGCTTGTCGTCGGCGTGGATGTGACCGTCGGCGCGCGTGATGATCGCCTGCGGCGGCGTGATGTCGGCACCGCCGGGCGCCGAGCGGTTGAACGATGTCGCGGTGTAGTAGAGGCTGACGTTGTCGCCGTGCGTGAGGCGCGCCGAACCCGACCATTCGGCGTTGTTGGTCATCGGCGCGGTGCCGAACACCTTGGCGCTCGCGCCGTCCGGGAACAGGTGGCCGCCCCAGGTCCAGCCGCCGTTGGCAGGGCGCTGCGACGCAGGGACGCCCGCGCGGCGGTAGAAGAAGCCGATGCGCGCGTGGACGTGGCGGTCATCGAACGTGTAGCCCGCATGCGGATCGGCGGTGAGCGAGAAGATCACCTCCCAGCCCTTGTAGCTGAGCTGGTTCGCGCGCAGGTCGGCCAGCGGCCAGGTATCCCAGACCCACACGTTCGAGTTGATCAGCGGGAAATCCTGCGGGATATCCGGCATCGTCAGCGCTTGCGGCAGCGAGTTCCTGTCGGCGCCGGCCGTATGCGACTGTGCGACGATCTGGCGGATGTCCGCGCGGGTCCAGCGCATCGTGAAGTTGCCTTCGGGATCGTAGGCCTGCTGCGTATGCGGCGTGGGCGCGGGGGCGCCGGCGCTCTGCGCGTGCGTAACGGACGAAGCGGACGCGAAGGCGGCCAGTGCCGCGCCAGCGAACAGCAAACGTTTGGCCGCAGTCGCGCGGCAAAAAGGAAAGTGTGTCATCTCGGCGTTGTTTCAGTTGACGGTGAAAGGAACGGCTGAAGGTGGCATCGATGTCCAAACCGGTTTGGATACTATTTCAAACCGGTTTGGAACGCAAAAGATATTTATTTGACGGTAATGCTTACCCAATGGAAATAATTACCCGATTGAGGCGTCCGGGCATCCGGCGTCCGGGCATCCGGGCCGGCGAAAACGAGGAGCGACGGTGAAGGTGAATCTGAAGGCGCTGTCGGATGCGCTCGGGCTGTCTCGGACGACGGTCAGCCGTGCGTTGAACGGTTACGACGACGTCAGCGAGGCGACCCGCGAGCGCGTGGCGAAGGCCGCCCGGGAAATGGGCTATGTGGCGGACCCGACCGCGCGCCGGCTCGCGACCGGGCGGGCGGACGTGATCGGGATCGTCTATCCGTTCGGCGCGGGCGATCTCGGCGATCCGCGTTTCGGCGAGGTCGTCGCGGGCATCACCGAGCGGCTGGCCGAGCGCAATCTCGATTTCATCATCGCGTCTGCGCGGCCGAATGCGGAACTGGACACCTATCGGCGGATCGTCGACGGCAAGCTCGTCGACGGGCTGATCGTCGCGCGCACGCTGGTCGACGATCCGCGCATTGCGTACCTGCGGTCGAACGCGTTTCCGTACGTCGCATACGGCCGCACGCAAACGGCCGAGCCGTATGCGTGGTTCGATTTCGACAACGAGGCGGGCGCGCGCGATGCCGTCCGCCGGCTGACCGGTTTCGGGCATCGGCGCATTGCGATGATCAGCGCGCCGCTCGCGCTGAATTTCGCCGCGCAGCGTCGCGCAGGCTATCTGTCGGCATTGCGCGAGGCCGGTATCGAGCCGGATCCGGCGTTGCTCGTCGAGTGTACGTTTACGCACGACGGCGGGTTGCAGGCCGCGCGGGCGCTGCTCGCGTGCGCCGAGCGGCCGACGGCGCTGCTGGTCGACAACAACATCGCGGGCGGCGGCGCGTTTCGGGCGCTCGTGGACAGCGGGCTGCGGCTGGGGCAGGACATGTCGCTGATCGTCTACGACGGCGTGCCGCCGGACATCGCGCATCCGCATCGCGTGACGGCCGTCATCCAGCCGACCGGGCACGCGTCGGGACGCGCGCTGGCGGAATTGATGCTGAGTCGGCTGGACGACGGTGCATGCGGGCATCGACTCGAGGCGCCGGTAATCGAGGCCGGCGATACGGATGGTCCGTTGCGCGGCTAGCCGGCGCGACGGACACGGGCGGGGCGCGATCGGTGGCGGACGTTGCCGGATCGCGCCCGGTCAAAGGCCATGACGACGGCAGGGGCGAATGGCCATTTACTAGACGACTGGTCTAATCCGCGGATATCATGCGTCCTCGTGAATGCGACGACGTCCGCTGGCGCGTGCAACGAAGACGCGAAATTGCCATTTCGCGCTGCGATGCCGATCGTGCAGTGTACGCCGTCGTTTTATTTGGGATTTTTCTAGACGACTGGTCTAATAGGCGCGTACGGCATTCGGATACGCGAGTCGCACGTTGACGCGCCATAACGGACTAACCGACAGGCGTGTCGCGCCGACCGCCCCGGTTGCGCGGCAGCGTTCCCGTCCATTTTCGAAGGAGTTTCGATCATGAAGATTCTGGTTGTCCTGACCTCGCACGACACGCTCGGCGACACCGGCAAGAAGACCGGCTTCTGGCTCGAGGAACTGGCCGCGCCGTACTACGCGTTCAAGGATGCGGGCGTCGAGCTGACGCTGGTTTCGCCGAAGGGCGGCCAGCCGCCGCTCGACCCGAAAAGCAGCGATCCGTCCGCGCAGACCGATGCAACGCGCCGTTTCGACGCCGATCCGGCGGCCAAGGCCGAACTCGCGTCGACGCGCAAGCTTGCCGACGTGTCGGCCGACGACTACGACGCGGTGTTCTACCCGGGCGGCCACGGCCCGCTGTGGGATCTCGCCGAGGATCTGCATTCGATCGGCCTGATCGAGCGCATGCTCGCGGCCGGCAAGCCGGTCGCGGCCGTCTGCCACGCGCCGGGCGTGCTGCGTCACGTGAAGAACCCGGCAACCGGCGAATCGGTCGTGCGCGGCAAGCGCGCGACGGGGTTCACCAACAGCGAGGAAGCGGCCGTCGAGCTGACGGAAGTCGTGCCGTTCCTCGTCGAGGACATGCTGAAGACCAACGGCGCGGCATTCGAGCGCAGCGCCGACTGGGCGCCGCATGTCGTCACCGACGGGCTGCTGATCACGGGGCAGAACCCCGCGTCGTCGGCGCCCGCGGCCGAGGCGCTGCTCGCGAAGCTCGGCCACCGGTAAGCATCCGGCGCCGGCCCGGCCGGCGCCGTTCCGTATCCGTCGCCGGGCGCAACCGCCCCGACGACGGCTCGAATCGTTCCGCCGTGCGCATCGCCCGGCGAGTTCCCAGTCGTTTCGTAGAACCAAGCAAAGGAGTCGTGGATGTCTGCCCTGTTCGAACCGTTCAAACTCAAGGATGTCACGCTGCGCAACCGCATCGCGGTGCCGCCGATGTGCCAGTACGTCGCCGAAGACGGCGTCGTCAACGACTGGCATCACGTGCATCTGGCCGGCATCGCGCGCGGCGGCGCGGGCCTCGTGATCGCGGAGGCGACGGCCGTGTCGCCGGAAGGGCGCATCACGCCGGGTTGCGCGGGGCTGTGGAACGATGCGCAGGCCGAAGCGTTCGTGCCGTCGGTCGCGGCGATCAAGGCGGCCGGCGCGGTGCCCGGCATCCAGATCGCGCACGCGGGCCGTAAGGCGAGCGCGAATCGTCCGTGGGAAGGCGACGACCATATCGCCGACGGCGATCCGCGCGGCTGGCAGACCATCGCGCCGTCGGCCGTGCCGTTCGGCGCGCATCTGCCGAAGGTGCCGCGCGAAATGACGCACGAGGATATCGCCCGCGTGCAGGCCGACTTCGTCGCAGCGGCGAAGCGTGCGCGCGACCTGGGCTTCGAATGGCTCGAACTGCACTTCGCGCACGGTTATCTCGGCCAGAGCTTCTTCTCGGTGCATTCGAACCGGCGCGACGACGAATACGGCGGTTCGGCCGAGAACCGCGGCCGTTTCCTCGTCGAGACGCTTGCGGCCGTCCGCAAGGTATGGCCCGAGCATCTGCCGCTGACCGCGCGCTTTGGCGTGATCGAATACGACGGCCGCGACGAAGAGACGCTCGCCGAGTCGATCGCGCTCACGCAGCGGATGAAGCGGGAAGGGCTCGACATGCTGAGCGTGTCGGTCGGCTTCTCGACGCCCGATGCGCAGATTCCGTGGGGCCCGGCGTTCCTCGCGCCGATCGCCGAGCGCGTGCGCCGCGAGGCCGGGCTGCCGGTGTCGTCCGCGTGGGGGATCGACACGCCGCAACTGGCGAACCGCGTGGTTGCGGAAGAACAGCTCGATCTCGTGATGGTCGGCCGCGCGCATCTGGCCGATCCGCACTGGCCGTACTACGCGGCGAAGCAGCTCGGCGTCGAGCGCCCGTCGTGGACGCTACCCGCGCCGTACGCGCACTGGCTCGAGCGTTACCGGATCGCCGACAAGGTGGCCTGAGCGGACGCGGCAACATGGCGCCGGGGCGGCCCGCGTATGACGCGCGCCGCCGATCCGGTGCCGATGGATAGAATGGCGGTTCGTGCAGGCCGGTTGCCTGCGCGAACCGCCATTTTTTCATTTCGACAGAGGTGCCATGGACGCACATGTCCCGTCGTCTCACGAGGCCGCCGTGCAGCCGCGCGCGCAGCAGATCGCTCGCGTCGCGCTGTATGCGGCGCTGCTGGTGCTCGCGCTGTGGGTGATCCGCGACTTCATTCCCGCCATCGCGTGGGCCTGCGTGATCGCCATCGCGATGTGGCCGCTGCTGAAACGCTTCGAATCGCACCGGCTGTTCCGCAACCGGCCTACGGTCAACGCGCTCGTCATCACGGCGGCGGTCTCGCTGCTCGTCGTGCTGCCGATCGCCGTCGCGGCAACCCAGGCGATCGGGCAGGCGCACGACCTGCGCGAGTGGCTGCGTACGATCCAGGACAACGGCATTCCGCTGCCCGACGTCGTCAGCCGGCTGCCTTACGGTTCGGCGCAGATCACCGAGTGGTGGCAGGCCAATCTCGGTCATCCGCTGCATGCGGCCAGCGCGATGCACGGCGTCAACAGCGAGAAATTCCTCGCGTTCGGCCGGCAGTTCGGCACGAAGCTCGCGCATGCGCTGCTCGAATTCGGCTTCATGCTCGTCACGCTGTTCGTGATTCTGCGCGCGGGCCACAAGCTGTCGGGCGCGTTGCTGCAGGGCGGGCAGCGCGCGTTCGGGCGCAACGGCGCGGAACTGATCGAGCGCATGGTCAAGGCCGTGTACGGCACGGTGACGGGGCTCGTGGTCGTCGGGCTCGGCGAGGGTGCGCTGCTCGGCGTCGCCTATGCGCTCGCGGGCGTGCCGCATGCGGCGCTGCTCGGCCTCGTCACGGCGATTGCCGCGATGCTGCCGTTCTGCGCGCCGATCGTGTTCTGCGGCGCGGCGCTGTGGCTGTTCGTGCAGGGCGCGACCATGTGGGCCGTCGTGGTGGCGGTGCTCGGTTTCGTCGTCGTGTTCGTCGCCGAGCATTTCGTGCGGCCGGTGCTGATCGGCAGTTCGGCGCGGCTGCCGTTCCTGCTCGTGCTGTTCGGCATCCTCGGCGGCGCCGAGACGTTTGGCCTGATCGGGCTGTTCGTCGGCCCCGCGCTGATGACGGTGCTGACGATGCTGTGGGCCGAATGGATCGCGTGACGATGCCCGCCGTCGCGCCGATTCGATGGATCGGCGCGACGGGATGGGTGCGCGCACAAGCATGCGCCGGCCGCAACGATCGGCAACGATCCGGCTTGCGCACGGGGCATGCCGGGCAGGGGTTTGCATACGGATCTCTACATTTCTTTTCGATCCGGACCCAAAGGTCTAGTAGCATGGGGCTTTCGATCACGCCGGCATGGCGCGGCAGAATTCCCCAAGCATGCGATTGATTTCGATGTCCCGTCCCGCGGCGACGCTATCCCTGGCGGCCGGCTGCCTGATGTTGCACGGCTGCGCGTGGTTCGACTCGTGGCTACCGTTCTCGTATTCGCGCACGCCGCTCGCGCGGGCCGCGTCGCGGCATGGCGCGACGCGCGCCGATGTCGTGCGCGCCGGCGGCAACCCGCGCAGCGTATGGATGGTCCGCAACGGCAGCGGCGTCTGCTACAACTACTTCATCGAGCACGGCAACGATCACCGGCCTTACTTCGTCGTATTCGACAAGGCCGGCGTCGTCACGCAGCACGGCTTCGATACCTGCATGGACGCCGATCGCAAGGGCACGCTCCAGCCGGACAAGGCCGCTTCGCGCTAGCGCGGCGGCGTGCGCCGCGCGTGAGCGGTCATGCGAGCGTGTCGACCACGCCGCCGTCGACGCGCAACGCCGCACCCGTGGTCGCCGAAGCCTGCGGCGAGCACACGTACACGACCATGTTCGCGACTTCCTCGGGCGTCGCGGGTCGCTGGATGATCGAGCTCGAGCGATGATCGCGCACGAAATCCACGGCCACGTCTTCGACACTGCGGCCCGTTTTGTCGGCCGTTTCCTTCAGCAGCGCGCGCACGCCTTCCGACAGCGTCGGCCCCGGCAGCACCGAGTTGACGGTCACATGGGTGCCGGCCGCGAGCTTCGCGAGGCCGCGCGAGATCGACAGTTGCGCGGTTTTCGTGAACCCGTAGTGAATCATGTCGACCGGGATGTTCAGGCCCGATTCCGACGAAATGAACACGATGCGCCCGGCGTTGCGTTCGATCATCCCCTTCAGGTAATGCCGCGCGAGCCGCACGCCGGACATCACGTTCATCTGGAAGTAATGTTCCCATTCGGCGTCGTCGATGTCGAAGAACGCCTTCAGGCCGTAGATGCCCGCGTTGTTGACGAGGATGTCCGCATCGGGCGTGTGCTGCGTGACGCGCGCGACGCCGGCTGCGTCGGACAGGTCGGCGGCGACGCCGTCGAAGCTTGCGCCGGGCACGGCGGCGCGCAGTTGCGCGAGCGCGGACTGTACCGATGCGTCGCTGCGGCCGTTGACGACGACGCGCGCACCGGCGCGCGCGAGCCCTTCGGCGATCGCGAGCCCGATGCCGGCGGTGGAGGCGGTGACGACCGCGGTCTTGCCTTTCAGATCGATGTGCATGAGCGTGACGGGAGAGGAGTGAACGGGAACCGCCGCGCGTGTCGCGACGGCCGGATTTCAAAGCTTAGGCGAAACGGCGCGATCCGGCTTCGAAGCTGCAAAGCGCCGGTTGCATCGGCCCGCGCAGTCTTGTACGGTGAGCGTTCGCTGCCCGAACCAGGAGCCCGCCGCGTGAGCCGTATCTCCAACCGATCCGCCGTACCGTCGCCGTTCTGGCGCGATGCCGCGCTGCCGTTCATCGAGGCGCGCACCGTCGACGACGGGCGCGCGATCTGCTACGCGAAGCACACGCACGACACGTTTTCGGTGGGCGCGATCGTCGGCGGCACGAGCACCTACGTGAACGGCGCGACGAACGCGCATGTCGGGCGCGGCGTGCTCGTGATCATCGATCCGGAGCAGGTGCACGCGTGCAATCCGTACGGCCCCGACGCATGGGCGTACCGGATGGTCTACGTCGACGTGCCGTGGCTCGCGCGGCTGCAGCATTCGCTGGGCCGCGATCCGAACAGCGATTTTCACGGGTTTTCGCCGAAGTTGACGGAGCGGCGCGACCTGTTCGCGCAATTTGGCGGCTTCTACCGCGCGCTCGTGTCGCCCGGCATCGATCCGCTCGGCAAGGAGAGCGCGGCGGTCGAATTCTTCACGCAACTGCACGGCGCGCTCGATCGCGAGCTGCCCGATCCGCGGCCGCGAGACGACAACGCAAAGCTCGCGCGCGCGGCCGACTACATCGCCGCGCATTGCCGCGAGGGCGTGACGCTCGATGCGGTCTGCGCGGCGGCCGACCTGTCGCCGTCGTACCTGATCCGCGCGTTCAATGCGCGTTACGGGATGACGCCGCATGCGTTCCTGATCGATCGCCGCGTGCAGTACGGCCGCACCGAGCTGCGCCGCGGCCGGCCGATCGCCGAAGTCGCGCTCGACGCCGGCTTTGCCGATCAGGCCCATTTCCAGCGCGCGTTCCGGCGGATCGCGGCCGCGACGCCCGGACAGTACCGTAGCGCAATGAGCTGAGCGCCAGGGCGGCGGAACGCGGAGTGCGGAGTGCGCCGTCGATGCGCCGAGGCGCCCGATCTGCGGACCGGCCGGCTACACGTCGAGCAGGAACAGCGCGCTGCCCGCGAGCAGCAGTGCCATCAGCCGATTGAACATGCGCATGCGCCGCGCGTTCGCGAGCCGGTGCCGCAGCGACGCGCCCGCATAGCCCCAGCACGCGATCGACGCGAAACAGATCACCAGATACAGCGCGGCGAATAACCAGACCTGCGCGCGGTCGCCATCGGCCGCATATGCGCCCATCGCGGCCACGCACGCGAGCCACGCCTTCGGATTCAGCCACTGCATCGCCGCGCCGGCCGCCGCCGACGGGCCGGCCACGTCCGGGTCGGCCGACAGCCGGCCGTCATCGAGCGCGAGCCGCAGCGCCATGTACAGCAGGAACGCGATCCCCGACCACTGCGTGGCGGTCGTCAGCACGGGCCAGCGCACGAGCGCCGCGTGCAGGCCGAGGCCGATCAGCAGGAACAGCGCGACGAAGCCGAGCGTCGCGCCGGCCGCGTAGCGCAGGCTCGCGCCGAGGCCATGGCGCGCGCCGGCACTGAGCGCGACGATGTTGACGGGACCGGGGGTGATCGACGACGCCAGCGCGAACGCGGCCATCGAAACCAGCATGCTCATTGGGTGTCTCCATGCGAAATGTCGAAAGTCGCATCGAGACTACGGGAGCCGCACCGGCCCGTATTGAAGAAAACAACCCTCGGCGGCGCGCGGCCGCCGTCAGTGCAACGCGCGCGGCGCGTGCGCCGGCCGCGTGTCGTGCGGCCCGGCCGAACCGGCGGCATCGGCCGAGTCGGCCGCGCGTAGCGGGCCGCCCGCGCAGGGTTGCGTCGACACCGAGAAGCCGAACGTATTGACGCCGCCCGAGCATGCGACGAACACGCTGCCGCCGTGCATCTCGGCCACGGCCTTGACGATCGACAGCCCGAGCCCGTGGTTTTCCTTGCTGTTCGCGCGCGCTTCCTCGAGCCGGTAGAAGCGTTCGAACACATGCGAACGCTGCACGGGATCGATCGGTTCGCCCGGGTTCGCGACGGCCATTTCGACGAGCGCGTCGCGGCGCGCGATCGTCACGTGCAGCGTCGCGCCGGGCGCCGAATGCTGTATCGCGTTGATCAGCAGGTTCGTCATCGCGCGGCGGAACAGCGACGGATCGACGGCCGCGCGCGCATCGCCGTGCAGTTCGGCGCGCAGTTGCGCTTCGTCGAGCGGGATTTCGAGGAAATCGAGCATGCGCCGCACCTCGTCGGCGAGCGACACGTCCTTCAGGTCGGTCGCGCGTTCGCCGCGGTCGCTGCGCGACAGGAACAGCATGTCGTTGATGATCACGCGCAGCCGCTCGAATTCCTCGAGGTTCGACTGCAGCGTCTGGCGCATCCGGTCGACCGAGCGATCGCGGCTCGTCAGCGCGACCTGGGTCTGGCCGATCAGGATGCTGACCGGCGTGCGCAGCTCGTGCGCGACGTCCGCATTGAAGGCCTCGAGCCGCGCGTAGGTCTGCTGGATGCGCTCGAGCGCGCCGTTGAACGACGTGGCGAGATCGCGCAGCTCGGCCGGCAGCGCGTCGGTCTGCAGCCGCTGGCGGCGGTTCGTGGCGCTCACGCTCGCTGCATCCTGCGACAGCCGGTCGAGCGGTGCGAGCCCGAAGCGCGCGACCGCGCGGCTCAGCAGCAGCGTGACGACGGTGGCCGTGGCGATCAGCGCGGCGAGCGTCAAGCCGAAGCGGCGCAGCATCCGTTGCGTGCGCTCGCACGAGCTGGCGACGATCAGCTTCAGCGTCGGGCGCTCGCCGCTGCCGGCCACGGTGACGGTCTTCGTCATCACGTCGTAGCTGCTGTCGTTCAGCGCATAGCGCTGGAACGCGCCGAATGGCGGATCGACGGGCACGCCGTTTACCGGCGTACCGAAGCGGAATGCCGGGTTCGTGCTGTCGACCTGGTAGCGCGTCGAGCCGTCGGGCGGGACGAGATCGGCGAGTTTTTCCTGCATCATGCGACCGCGCGCGGCCGTCGTCGCATGCGACACGATCATCTCGGCGACCTTCGCGCGCGTGTCGAGCGTCGCGCGCAGTTCCGCGAAGAGCTGGCGCTCCATCATCACGAACAGCCCGCAGCCGACCAGCGTGAACACGAGCAGCGACACGATGCCGAACATCGCCGACAGCCGCAGGACGATCGAGCGTTTCATGCCTGCCTCTCGGTGTCGCCGTCCTCGCGCGCCTCGAGCACGTAGCCCATCCCGCGGATCGTGTGCAGCAGCTTGTCCGCGAACGGGCCGTCGAGTTTCGCGCGCAGGCGCTTGATCGCCGTCTCGACGACGTTCGCGTTGCTGTCGAAGTTCACGTCCCACACGAGTTCGGCGATCGTCGTCTTCGACAGCACCTCGCCGCTGCGCCGCGCGAGCACGCCGAGCAGCTGGAATTCCTGCGCGGTCAGGTCGAGCCGCGTGCCGTCGCGGGTCGCGCGGCGGCCGATCAGGTCGACGCGCAGGTCGCCGATCGAGATCAGCGTCGATTCCTGCACGCGCGCGCGGCGCGTCAGCGCGCGCAGCCGCTCGATCAGTTCGAGGAACGAGAAGGGCTTGGTCAGGTAGTCGTCGGCGCCGCCGCGCAGCCCGCGCACGCGATCGTCGACGCGGTCGCGCGCGGTCAGCATGATGACGGGCGTCTGCTTCTGCGCGCGCAACGCGCGCAGCACGCCGAAGCCGTCGAGCTTCGGCAGCATCACGTCGAGCACGACCACGTCGTAGTCGAATTCGACGGCCTTCCACGCGCCGTCCTCGCCGTCGAGCGCAGTGTCGACGACCCAGCCTTCCTCGGTCAGGCCGCTCTTCAGGTATTCGACGACTTTCGGTTCGTCTTCGACGATCAGCACTTTCATGTTGTTGTTCCGCGTAACCGGGTTAGGGGCCGACGCCCGCGGTGCGCTGCGGGCCGGCCGCCGCGACGTCGGACGGCGCGGGGCCGCCCGTCGTGCCGCCGTCCCAGCCGCCGCCGAGCGCCTTCGCGAGAAAGACGACGAGCGCCGCGCGCTGGCCCTGGATCTGCACGGCCTGGCGCTCGCTCGTCAGCAGTTGCTGCTGGGCCGTCAGCACGTCGATGAACGGCGTCAGGCCGCCCGCGTAGCGGTCCTGCGCGAGCGACACGAGCTTGCGCGCGTCGTCGACGGCCGCCGATGCCTGCTGCGCGGCGTCGGCCAGCACCGACAGGCCCGTCACCGCATTTTGCACCTCCTGGAACGCGGTGAGCACGGTCTGCCGGTAGCTGGCCTGCGCGGCGGTATAACCGGCCTGCGCGAAATCGACGCCGGCCTTCAGCTTGCCGCCTTCGAACAGCGGCTGGCTGACCGACGCGCCGACCGACCACAGCAGCGCCGGCACGGTGAACAGGCTCGCGAAGCGCGTCGCATCCCAGCCGATGTCCGGCGACAGCGCGATGCGCGGGAAATACGCAGCGCGCGCGACGCCGATCTGCGCGTTCGCGGCCGCCATCGCGCGCTCGGCCGACGCGACATCGGGGCGCCGCTGCAGCAGGTCGCTCGGCATGCCGGTCGGCAGCGCGGGCGCGTTGATCGGCACCACGCGCGGCGGCAGCGAGAATTCGGGGGCCGGCGTGCCGACCAGCGTCGCGATCGCGGTTTCGACCTGCGCGCGCTGCTGGATCAGCAACTGTGCCTGCGTGCGCGTCGCGTCGAGCTGCGAGCGCTGCTGCAGCAGGTCGAGGCCCGACACGGCACCGAGTTCGTGGCGCGCGCTCACGTAGTCGAGCGCCTTTTGCTGCAGGTCGATCGAGCGCTTGACGACGTCGATCTCGCTGTCCAACTCGCGTAGCGCGAAATAGCTCGACGCGAGATCGGCGGTCAGCACGAGGCGCGCGTTCGCGAAATCGTCGTGCGCCTGCTCGGTGCTTGCCTGTGCGGATTCGACGCTGCGCCGCACGCGGCCGAACAGGTCGAGCTCGTAGCTGACGCTCGCGCCGACCTGGATCTCGTTCTGCACGGTCGACATGCTGCGCGTCGCGTAGTTGGTCTGCGGCCGGTCGGCGGAGATCTTGAAGCGCTGGCCGCTCGCGGTCAGGCCGACCGCCGGATACTGCGCGGACGCGACCGATGCGAGCGTCGCCTTCGCCTGGTCGTAGCGCGCGGCGACGGCTTTCAGGTTCTGGTTGTTGCGCAGCGCGTCGGCTTCGAGCGCGTCGAGCTGCGGATCGCCGAACGCGGTCCACCACGCGGGATCGAGCGGCGCGCGGGCCGGCGCGGCCGGGTGCCAGTACGCGTCGGCCGGGTCGAGCCGCCACGCGGCCGGCGTATCGACGGCCGGGCGCCGGTAGTCGGGGCCGACCGTGCAGCCGGCGAGGGCGGCCGCTGCCATGACGGCGGCGAGTGCCGCGGGCCGCACGCGGGCGCGCATCGCGATCACGACTTCGCTCCCGCGACGGCCGATGCGGGTTTGGCCGCCGGCGTCGATACGACGACCGGATCGCCATTCGCGAGCGCGTCGCTCGGGTTCGCGACCAGGCGGTCGTTCGGCGTGAGCGGCCCGTCGACTTCGAGCGTCTGCCCGATCGTGCGCACGACCGTCACCGGTTTCAGGCGGACCTGGCCGTTCGCGTCGACGGTCGCGACCGTCGGGCCTTCGGCGCGGAACAGCAACGTATTGGCCGGGATCTGCAGGCGGCCGACCGGTGCCATCGGCAGCGTCGCCTGCACGTACGCACCGGGCAGCAGCCGTGCATCCGGGTTCGGCAGCGTGATCTCGATCTGCAGCGAACGCGTCGCGACATCGATCGCCTCGGATGTGCGCGTGATCGTGCCGTCGAAGGTCCGGCCCGGCAGCTCGGCCTGCGCGACGCTCACGTGCTGGCCGACCTTCACCTGCTGCGCGTACGCCTGCGGCACCTGAACGTAGAGGCGCAACCGGTCGGCCTGCACGACCGTGAACAGCGAGCGGCCCGCGTTGCCGGAGCTGACGAGATCGCCGACGTCGACGTTGCGCTGCGTGACGATCCCGTCGATCGGCGCGACGATTCGCTGGAAACCCTTCAGCTCGGTGAGCCGGCGCATGTTCGCATCGGCCGCGGCGAGGTTCGCGGTGCCCTGGTTGAATGCGCCCTGGCGGTCGTCGAGTTCCTGCTGCGACACCGCATCGCGCTGGCGCAACTGCTGCGCGCGGTCGAACGACGTCTTCGCGAGCGCGAGCGCCGCCTGCGCCTGCTGGCGCTGCGCGGTGGCCTGCGCGAGCTCCTGGTTCAGTTCGGGCGTGTCGAGTTCGGCGAGCACTTGCCCCTGTTTCACGTGCGCGCCGATATCGGCCTGCCAGCGCAGCACATAGCCGCTCGCGCGTGCATAGATCGGCGCCTCGACGAAGCCGCGCAGCGTGCCGGGTAGCGTCAGCTTGCCGCCGCTGGCCGCGTCGGCCGGGCGCACGACGTTCACGTACTGGCGCGTGTTCTGCTCGGCGATCGCGTCGAGCCGGTTGCGGTTCAGCACGTTGACGACGATCGTGCGCGCGGCGCCGGCGGCCAGCAGCACGCCGATCACGACCAGCACGATTCGCCCGCGCCGCGACACCGACGTGCGCGTCGGCAGGTGCATGCCGTGTTCGTCCACCTGGATGCCGACGGAGCTGTGATGTTTCTCTTCCATGAATTGACCGGGTCTATAGGCGAAAGTCAGTGTCCGGCCTGGCGCGCGCGCCGGCGGGCCAGCCGCGAATGCACGCCGCCGAACACGAGCGGCACGAACAGCAAGGTCGACACGGTTGCGAACAGCAGCCCGCCGATCACCGCGCGGCCGAGCGGCGCGTTCTGCTCGGCGCCTTCGCCGAGACCGAGCGCCATCGGCACCATGCCGATGATCATCGCGAGCGCGGTCATCAGCACCGGCCGGATTCGCGTCGCGCCGGCCTCCAGCGCGGCCGTGAGCGGCGGCGCGCCGGCCGCGAGACGCTGGCGCGCGAACGACACCACGAGAATGCTGTTCGCGGTCGCGACGCCCACCGTCATGATCGCGCCCGTCAGCGCGGGCACGCTCAGGTGCGTGCCGGTGATGAACAGCATCCACGCGATGCCGGCGAGCGCGGCGGGCATCGCGCTGATGATGATCAGCGGGTCGAGCCACGACTGGAAATTGACGACGATCAGCAGGTAGACGAGCACGATCGCCATCGCGACACCGGCGCCGAGGCCGATATACGACGTGCGCATCGTCTCGATCTGGCCGCGCATCGTCAGGTCGGTGCCGCGCGGCAGGCTCGCGCGCATGTCGGACACGATGCGGTCGATCTCGCCCGCGACCGAGCCGAGGTCGCGGCCCTCGACGCTCACGTACAGGTCGATCGCCGGACGGATGTTGTAGTGCGTGATCACGGCCGGGTTGGCGGCGGTGCGCACCTGCACGAGGTTGGCGAGCAGTTGCAGCGGCATGCCCGTGCGGCCGCTGGCCGAGATCGGCGTGCCGAGCAGGTCGTCGACCGACGAGATGTCGTATTGCGGGGTCTGAATCTGCAGCGGGTACTGGACGCCCGTTTTCGGGTTGATCCAGAACGACGGCGTCGTCTGCGAACTGCCGGACAGCGAGATCAGCATGTTCTGCGCGACGTTCTGCGCGGAGAGGTTGAGCTGCTGCATGCGCGTACGATCCATGTCGGCCAGCAGGGTCGGCTCGTCGTTGCGTTGCAGCACATGCACGTCGACGGCGCCGGGGATTTGCCTGATCTTTTTCATCAGGTTGCTCGCGATAGTCATGTTACTCGCGAGATCGTTGCCGAGCACCTGCACGTCGATCGCGGCCGGCTGACCGAAGTTGAGGATCTGCGTGATGATGTCCGATGGCTGGAAGAAGAATTCGACGCCCGGGAAGCGTTCGGGCAGCAGCTTGCGCAGCGTCTGCACGTAATCCCGGGTCGCGCGGTGGCCGGGCTTCAGCGCGATCAGCAGTTCGCCGTCGAGCGTGCCGATCGTGCCGGCATTGCTGTACGACAGGTTGATGCCGCTCACGGGCAGACCGAGGTTGTCGACGATCGCGCCGAGCTCGTCGGGCGGCACGACTTCGCGGATCACGCGCTCGACCCGGTCGGCGAGGCGCGCGGTTTCCTCGATCCGGTAGCCGGTCGGCGCGCGCATGTGCAGCCGGATGTTGCCGGAATCGGCGTTCGGGAAGAAGTCGCGGCCGAGCGCGAACACGAGGCCCGTCGACAGCACGCAGAAGCCTAGGAAGCACATCGCGTAGAAGCGGCGCCGCACGAGCAGCATGCTGAGCAGCACGATGTACCACGCGCGCAGCCGCTCGAACGCGTTGTTGAACGCATGATGGAGGCGCGCGAAACGCGACGTCGCGTGGTCGGGGCCGGTGCTCGCCTGCTGCGGGCGGAACAGCAGCATCGCGAGCGTCGGCACGAGCGTGCGCGACAGCACGTACGACGCGAGCATCGCGAACACGACCGCTTCCGCGAGCGGCACGAACAGGTAGCGCGCGACGCCCGTCAGGAAGAACATCGGCACGAACACGATGCAGATGCACAGCGTCGACACGAACGCGGGTACCGCGATCTCGCCGGCGCCTTCGAGGATCGCCTCGTGCAGGTCCGTGCTGAACGACGGCCCCCGCGCTCCCTCCGGTCGCTGCCCCCCGAGGGGGCCGCTCGGCACGCTTGGGGCGGCCCGGCGCGTGCCGAGATGCAGGTGCCGCTCGATGTTCTCGATCGTGACGGTCGCGTCGTCCACCAGGATCCCGACCGCGAGCGCGAGCCCGCCGAGCGTCATGATGTTGATGGTCTCGCCGAGCGCCGACAGCGCGATCAGCGACGTGAAGATCGACAGCGGAATCGAGATCGCGATGATCAACGTGCTGCGCCAGTTGCCGAGGAACAGCAGGATCATCATCGCGGTCAGCACGGCCGCGATCAGCGCTTCGTGGATCACGCCCTGCACGGCCGCGTTGACGAACACCGACTGGTCGAACAGCGGCGTGATCGTGAGCCCTTCGGGGAGCGTCGGGATCACCTTCGGCAGCAGCGCCTTCAGGTCCGACACGACCTTGAGCGTCGACGCGTCGCCGCTTTTCAGGATCGACACGAGCACGCCGCGCTGGCCGTTCTGGCGCACCACGTTGGTCTGCGGCGCGAAGCCGTCGCGCACGGACGCGACCTCGCGCAGGTAGGTCGTCGCGCCGCTGACGGTCTGGATCGGCAGGTTGTTGATGTCGGCGACCGTATCGGCCGACGCGTTCGTGTCGATCCGGTATTCGGTCTGGCCCATCTTCGCGGTGCCGGTCGGCAGCACGAGGTTCTGTGCGTTGACCGCGTTGACGATGTCGGCCGGCGTGAGGCCCTTCGCGAGCAGCGCCTGCGGATCGAGATCGATCGCGACCACGCGCGTGCGACCGCCGTACGGGAACGGCACCTGGGCACCGGGAATCGTGATCAGTTGCGGGCGCAGGAAGTTCAGCGCGATGTCGGCGAGCGACTGTTCGCTGAGCGTCGTGCTCGACAGCCCGAGCTGGATCACCGGGATGCTCGACGCGGAATAGGTGATCACGAGCGGCGGCGTCGCGCCCTGCGGCATCTGCCGCACGATCGCCTGCGCGGACGAGACCGTCTGCGCGATCGCCGTCTGCACGTTCGCGCCGGGCTGCAGGAACACCTTCACGACCGCGATGCCGGGCAGCGACGTCGACTCGACATGCTGGATGTTGTTGACGGTCGTCGTCAGGATCCGTTCATGCACGGCCGTGATGCGGTTCGTCATCTCCGTCGCGGAGAAGCCGCTGTAATTCCAGATCACGCTGATCACGGGGATGTTGATCGCGGGCAGCACGTCGACCGGCGTGCGCATCAGCGCAAGCGGCGTGGCCAGCACGATCATGATGGCCATCACGATGAACGTGTAGGGGCGCCTGAGCGCGAGATTGACGATCCACATGGAGGCAGCGGGACAGGCGGTGATCAGGCGTCGGTGACGGGAACCCGAATGATAGGCGTCGGCGTGGAACGGGTTACTGTCGCGAAACTGGCGGAATTGTCAGGTTGGGCGCGCGGTCGCCGCGGGCCGATTCCGCAGATGAAATGCGCGCGCATGCCGCGACTGACGAACCGACGCGGCACCGGTTTCGCTCATCGCGCCGCGCTCAGATCTGCTCCATCCCGAAGCGCGCGAGCGCGCCCAGATCGACGACCTCGATCTGGTTGTACGCGAGCCGCAGCGCGCCGAGCTTCTCGAGCTGCTGCAGCGCCTGGTTGATCCGCTGCCGCGACACGCCGACGAGCATCCCCAGTTCCTCCTGCGAAATCGACAGCGACGGGCCGGTGTCCGGGTACAGGTCCGGGTTGAAGAGCTGCGCGAGCGCCTGCGCGACGCGCGCATCGACGTCGAGCAGCCGGCTGTTCTGGATCGACGCGATGAATTCGCCCATCCGGTTGTTCAACTGGTGGATCACGAAGCGCGTGAACGGCAGGCTCGTGTCGAGCAGCGCATGGAACGTATCGACCGGCACGAACAGCACGGTCGAGCGCTGGATCGCGACGACCTCGTACTTGCGCAGTTCGCGCTTGATCACGCTGCCTTCGCCGAACCAGCCGCCCGACGGCACGCCGGAAAACGTGCAGCCGCGCCCCGACGCGTTGAAGATCGCGAGCTTCAGCAGCCCGCGATGCACGCCGATCCAGTATTCGGACGGCGCGAGCCGGTGCGCGATCACGTCGCCGGCCTCGCGCTGCTCGACATGCGACTGCGCGAGCACCAGCGCCTGGTGCTCGGGCGCGAGCGTGCGGAACCACGCGCACTGGCCGAACAGCGTCGACAGCGCCGGCAGCGGGCCCGGTTCGGGAAGCGCGTCGGCCGGGCGGGCGGCCGCGTCGGGCGGCGCAACGTGGTGGTCGTGCATGGGTGCGGGTTTGCGAGGTTAGGGATAACGCGCAGCGCTCGAAAGGCACTCTGTCGTTTCGATGACAGACGGCTCACAATAACGCCCGTTAGGCTGTCGGCAATTGAACCACATCAAAACGATCCGGGGTGCATGCACACCGGTCGACAGGACACGGGAGACAGGATCATGACGCAGATGTTCGAGGCCGGGCTCGGCCGCCGCGATGCCAATTACGTACCGCTCACCCCGATCGACTTCCTGGTCCGGACGGCGGAAGTCTACGGCGAGCGCCTCGCGATCGTGCACGGCGACGTGCGGCGCACGTGGGGCGAGACCCATACGCGCGCGAAGCAGTTGGCGAGTGCGCTCGCGCAGGCCGGCGTCGGGCGCGGCGACACCGTCGCGGCGCTGCTGCCGAACATCCCGGCGATGGTCGAGGCGCACTTCGGCGTGCCGATGGCCGGCGCGGTGCTGAACACGATCAACACGCGGCTCGACGTGCCGTCGGTGATCTTCATGCTGCGTCACGGCGAGGCGAAGGTGCTGATCGTCGACACCGAATACGCGGAGCTCGCGCATCGCGCGGCGCTCGACGTGCCGGGCCTGAAGATCGTCTGCGTCGCCGATGCGATGCCGGCCGATCCCGAGCGTTTCGCGGGCGCGATCGACTATGAAGCGTTCGTCGCGAGCGGCGACGCCGACTACGCATGGACGCCGCCCGCCGACGAATGGGACGCGATCGCGCTGAACTACACGTCCGGCACGACCGGCGACCCGAAGGGCGTGGTCTACCACCATCGCGGCGCATATCTGGCGGCGATCAGCAACATCCTCGAATGGGACATGCCGAAGCACGCGGTGTATCTGTGGACGCTGCCGATGTTCCACTGCAACGGCTGGTGCTTTCCGTGGGCCGTCGCGGCGCGCGCGGGCGTGAACGTCTGCCTGCGCAAGTTCGACGCGAAGACCGTGTTCGACCTGATTCGACGCGAACGCATCACGCACTATTGCGGCGCGCCGATCGTGCAGAGCGCGATCGCGAACGCGCCGGCCGAATTCCGCGAAGGCATCGACCATACGGTGCACGCGATGGTCGCGGGCGCGGCGCCCGCGCCGGCGGTGATCGCGAAGATGAAGGAGATCGGCTTCGACCTGCTGCACGTGTACGGGCTGACCGAGGTCTACGGCCCGGCGACCGTGTGCGCGAAGCAGGCGCACTGGGAAGCGCTGCCGGATGAAGAGCGCGCGCGGCTCAATGCGCGGCAAGGCGTGCGCTATCACCTCGAAGCGGGCGCGACGGTGCTCGATCCCGACACGATGGCGCCGGTGCCGGCCGACGGCGAGACGCTCGGCGAGATCATGTTCCGCGGCAACATCTGCATGAAGGGCTACCTGAAGAACCCGCACGCGACCGACGAGGCGTTCCACGGCGGCTGGTTCCATACCGGCGATCTCGGCGTGCTGACGCCGGACGGCTATATCCGCATCAAGGATCGCCGCAAGGACATCATCATCTCGGGCGGCGAGAACATCTCGAGCATCGAGGTCGAGGACGCGCTGTACCGGCATCCGGCCGTCGCCGTTGCGGCCGTCGTCGCAATGCCCGATCCGAAATGGGGCGAGGTGCCGTGCGCGTTCGTCGAGCTGCGCGAAGGCGCATGCGCGACCGAGGAGGAGATCGTCGCGCACTGCCGGCAACTGCTCGCGGGCTTCAAGGTGCCGAAGGCCGTGCGTTTCGGCGAACTGCCGAAGACGTCGACCGGCAAGATCCAGAAGTTCCAGCTGCGCAATGCGGTCGGCTCGGACAAGGCGATCGACCTGGCGGGCGACAAGAAGTAGGCGGCGAGCGGCCGCCGGCCGCCGCCGGTCGACGCTCATGCGTCGCGTTCGAGCCGGAATACGCTGACGGCTTCCGACAGTTGCGCGGCCTGGTCGCGCAGTGCGACGGCCGCGCGTTCGGCGTCCGAGATCAGCGTCGCGTTCTGCTGCGTGGTCTCCCCGATCTGCGTGACGGCCTGGTTCACCTGCTCGATACCGGTCGATTGCTCTCGCGACGCGGCGCTGATCTCGCCGATCAGCGTGCTGACCTGATCGACGCGCGCGACGATGTCGCGCATCGTGCCGCGCGCCGCGTCCGCGATACGGTAACCCTGTTCGACGGTCGTCGACGATTCGGCGCTCAGCGCGTCGATTTCCTTGACCGCGGCCGCGCTGCGCTGGGCGAGCGCGCGCACTTCGGCCGCGACCACCGCGAAGCCCTTGCCGTGCTCGCCTGCGCGCGCGGCCTCGACGGCTGCGTTCAGCGCCAGGATGTTGGTCTGGAACGCGATGCCTTCGATCGCGCCCGTGATTTCGGCGATCCGGCGCGTTGCGCGGCCGATTTCGTCCATCGTCGCGACCACGCGCTGCACGGCCTCGTCGCCGTCGGTCGCGGCGGCCGAAGCGTTCGCGACCAGCGCGTTCGCTTGCGCCGCGTGCTCGGCGTTTTGCTGCACGGCGGCCGTGATCTGCTCCATGCTGGCCGCCGTCTGTTCGACGCTGCTCGCCTGCGTCGCGATCCGTGCGGCGATGTCGCCGCTGCCGGCCGCGATGCCGACCATGCCGCGCGCGATGTCGGCCGAGCCGCTGCGCACCTGCGCGACGATCCGCGCCAGGCCGTCGCCGATCCCGTCGACCGCCTGTACGAGCCGGCCGATCTCGTCGTTGCGCGTGGCGCTGCGTGCCGTCTCGCCGTCGCGGATCCGCACGCTGAGGTCGCCCGCCGCGTAGCGTTCGGACGCGCGTGCCGCCGCATCGAGCGGCCGGCTCACGACGCGCCTCACGACGACGACGAACAGCGCCGCGAACGCCGCGACGAGCACGGCTGCGATCATCAGGAAGCGGTCGCGGAGGGTGCGCATGCCGGCGAGCAGTTCGTCGTCGATCGCGATGCCGCCGACCAGCCATTGCCACTGCGGAACCGTCGTGAACGACACGAATTTCGCGGTTGGCCGGCTGTCGTGCGCGGCCGGGTCGGCCGACGTATACGCGAGCCGGCCGTGGCCGGCCGCGAGCATCTGCGTGTACGGCGCGCGCGCGTCGTCGGCGCGCTGGCCGGCTGCATCGGGATGAACGACGAAGGTGCCGCGCGATGCGCCCGGCGCGGCGTCGAGCACGAAGTAGTAGCCGTTATCGCCGACCTTCAACGCACGGATGCCGTCCTGGACGACTTGCAGCTCCGCGCCGACGTCGAGACCGACGAACAGCGCGCCGATCACGCGGCCGGTTGCGTCGGTGACCGGCTTGTACTGCGTGATGTACTGCCGGCCGAACAGTTTGGCGAGGCCCGTGTAGCTGCGCCCGGCGGCGAGCGGCGCATACGCGGGGCTCGCGCGATCGAGGCGCGTGCCGACCGCGCGTGCCCCGTCCTGTTTCTTCAGCGACGTCGTGATGCGCACGAAATCGTCGCCGTCGCGCGCGAAGATCGTCGCGATCGCGCCGCTTTTCTTCAGGAACTGGTCCGGAATCGAGTAATCGAGGTCGAGCGGCTGGCCGCCCGCGGACAGCGTGGGCGCGGCGACGCCGCCGATGTCGACGGTGCGCGCCGGGTCGAGCGAGAAATCGGCCGGCAGGAAACTCGCGAACAGCGACATCGCGCGACTGGCTTCGGCCGACAGCGCCTTGTCGAACATCTCGACCATCGCACGGATCGACTGCTCCTTGTCGGCGATTCGCGCGTGCGCCTCGTCCGCGAGTTGCTGGCTGGCGAAATGGGCGAGCGCCCACGCGAAAACGGTGAACAGCAGTGCGACGAGCGTGCACGCCAGCGCGGCCAGGCGCGCGCCGACGCTCACCCGGCCCAATTGGGTCAATCTCATACGGCATCCTGAGTGGGGTGGGAGAGGGGCGGAACGCACGCGTCACCGCACACTGTAAGGAGAACGGCAGCTTCGGCGGATTCTTTAGCGTTGCGAAGCCGGTGGCGGCGCGAGCAGGCGCCAGCGACGGAGGAAAGGTCGCGTCAGTACCGTCAGTACGTCACGAGCCACGCGACGGCCAGGTAGCGGCCGACCTTCGCGAGCGTGACGATCGCGAGAAAGGTCGGCAGCGGCTCGCGCAGCACGCCGGCGATCATCGTCAGCGGATCGCCGATCACCGGCGCCCAGCTCAGCAGCAGCGACCAGCGGCCGTAGCGTGCATACCAGCGCTCGGCGCGCGCGAGCGCGGACGGCTTGACCGGAAACCAGCGGCGGTCGCGGAAGTGCTCGATGCCGCGCCCGAGCGCCCAGTTGATCGCGGAGCCGGCGACGTTGCCGAGGCTCGCGACGAGCACCAGCGCCCACACGGGTTCGCGCCCGGCGAGCAGCAGGCCGGCGAGCACGGCTTCGGACTGGAGCGGCAACAGGGTCGCGGCGACCATCGACACGGCGAACAGGCCGCCGTAAGTGAGCAATTCGGACATCGCGCGATTGTACCGGTCGAGCGCCGACCGCTCTGGGTCGCACGGTTAGCGGCTCAACGGCTCAACGGCTCACTGGGGCAGCGGTTCACTGGGGCAGCGGTTCACTTGGGCAGGCGGCATCGGCGGTCCCGAACACCAGATGCGAGATCACCGACTTGTCGCCCGGTTCGTCGTTGAGCGTGCTTGCGAGCAGTTCTCCGGCGAGCTGCTGCGGCGAAAACACCGTGTCGGGTTTCGGCAGCCGCAGCCGTTCGAGGTTGCGCTGCTTGCTCAGTTCCAGCCGACCATGATCGCGCCCATCCCGACGAGCAGCCCGCCCGTCACGCGGTTCATCGCGCGCATCCGCGCCGGCCGCCGCAACGCGCGGCTCAGCCGGTGCGAGAACAGCGCCATCGACGCGACGCCGCCCGCGAACAGCAGCGCGAACGTTGCGGCGAGCAGCAGGTATTGAAGGTTCAGGCTCCAGTCGGCGTTCGGGCTGATGAACTGCGGAAAGAACGACGGAAAGAACAGCAGCGTCTTCGGATTCAGGCCCGACGTCGCGACGCCGCGCCAGAACAGCGCGCGTCCGGTGTCGGTGTCCTGCGGGACGATCGCGGCTCCGGCTCCAGCCCTGGCTGCGGCTTCCGCCGATGCGGCGGGCGCGTTGACCAGCGAGCGGCCGAGCCATTGCTTGCCGCCGAGCCACACGAGATACGCGGCGCCGGCCCAGCGCAGCACGGTCAGCGCGTGTTCGTTGACGTGGACCAGCGAATTCAGGCACAGCGCGGTCAGCGCGAGTTGCAGCAGCACGGCGAGCGTGCCGCCCCACACGCACGGCAGCGCGCGGCGCCAGCCGGCGCGCAGCGCCTGGTTCATCGTGAGCAGGTTGACGGGGCCGGGCGCGTAGATGAGGACGACGGAAGCAGCGAGGAACGACAGATAAAGCCTGAACGACATGACGGGAAGTGCGAGAACGGGGATGCAGGCACCGGCTCCGCACGCGGTCGGATAGGCGTGCGGGCGGCGGGGAATCGCATGCCTGCTTGTCCGGCACCGCAACTCGTGATTGCGGCCGTGCGTCCCGGTGCGAAGGGGTTGTCGCGGGGAGCGTGCCGGGCAACAGGCATGGAGAAAATGTATCAAGCGGGCCGGTTAAAAGGCTTCCTGTTTTCCAGTAAAACGGGCCTGAAACCGGAATCCTGTTCAGATAGAATGCCGATTTTCAGTAGAAGATTCTTTTCATCATGGCTATCCGCGAACGCACGCCGAAAACGCTCGACAATCAGGACCGCAAAATCCTTGGTGCATTGCAGAAAAATGCGCGGCTGTCGAACGCCGAGCTGGCCGAACAGATCGGCATGTCGACGACCGCGTGCTGGAACCGCACGCGGCAGCTCGAAGTCGACGGCTACATCGACGGTTACGTCGCGCTGGTCAACCAGCGCATGCTCGGCTACGCGGACATCGTGATCCTCGAAGTCACGCTCGATCGCCACGAAGACGACGCGCTCGCGCGTTTCGGCGCGGAACTGGCCGCGTTGCCGGAAGTGCTCGAGGCGTATCTGGTGTCGGGTGAATACGATTACTGGATCAAGGTTGCCGTGGACGGCACGGCCGGCTACGAGCGGTTCCTGCGCGAAAAGCTGTACAAGATCTCGAGCATCCGGCACAGCCGCTCGATGTTCGCGCTGCGCTGCATGAAGGATGTGCCTTCGATCCAGGTGTGAGGGGGCGGAGAAGGGGGCGCGGCCGTCGTTGAAACGACGGCGCATGCAACTGCGCGATGGCGCGGAGCAAGCCGGCGAACGGCCGCCACGGAAGGCGTTCGGCGTGGAACCGCACGCGGGCAGACAAAACGGATGAATCTTCCGTCCGCAACGATCAGGCGCAATCGCGCGCCGACGGGATAACGGTAGCCCGTCCGGGCAACCGGCAGACAAAACCGCACCGATACCGATCGGTGCCGGACCTCAAACCGACCTCAACGCTCCCGAGTGGTGAGCGCATTCAACCCGGGGTAAGCCCGGCCCGTTTCCGCGTGGCCTGCCAGATATTCCGGTGCCGGACGCAGCGACCTCGCGGCGCGCGTCCGCACAAGCGGATCCGGCAGGTCATCGCGCCGGCTGGCGGCTGATCGTTCCGTTCAGCGCGGAAGGCGCGCGTGTGCTTCGGCGATGACTTCGCAGTTCTCGAGGTGGAGCTGCCAGGCTTCTGCAAGCAGCTCGCCAACACGTGCGAGCCAGCCAGTGGATTGGGTGGAACGATCGGAGACATTAGACGTTTGCATGACGAAGCCCCATATAGGTGGCGAGTTAGGGATAACCCTAATCATAACGAAACGTCACCGCCTTGTGAAATGCGATTTCGTTATATGAGAATTACTGACACTTTGTGTTGCTGCTTCGCAACATGAATTGGTGCGGTCCGTCCGGTCGCAGACAGACGCGAGAAGGCCGTGGCAAGCACACGGCCTTCAAGGAGAAAGAGAGGATTAATCGCGCGACGCGGAAGAAGGCGGCGCTGCGGCGATTACCGGCCGATCCACCCGAACCGCCACGACAGTCGCCGCGTCGCGGCGAGCAGCGTCTGAGCGAGGTCGCTGTCCGGCCCGCGCGGGAAGCCGCGCGACGAGCCGATGATCGCGATCACGAGCCGGATGCTGCCGGTGTGGTCGAACACGGGCGCGGCGATCGTCCCGATGCCGGGCACCGGCGCGTCGAACGCGAAATCGAGCGCGTCCGCGCGGATCGCCGCGAGCCGCGCGCGGAATGCATCGTCGGCCTGCGCGGGGCCGCTGCCGGCGAGGCGTACGGGCTCGTTGGCGAGCAGGTCGGCCAGCACGTCGTCGGACATGCCGGCCGCGAAGATCCGGCCGATCGCCGTATTGACGAGCGACATCACGGTGCCGACCTGCAGGCTCACGTGCTGCGGCCGCGCCGATTCCTCGAGGCGGATCACGGTCGGGCCGAGCGGCCCGAGCGTCGCGGCGGCCACGCTCATGTCGGTCGCGGCGGCCAGCGCGACGATCTCGGCTTCCGCGTCGCGCGTCGGCGACACGCGCTGCATCGCGATCAGGCCGAGCGCCTGCCCGAGCGGGCCGCCGTCGAAGCAGCCGGCGTCGTCGCGGCTCAGCAGGCCGATCTTCTGCAGGCTGACGAGATGCGGAAACGCCTTCGCCGCCGGCATGCCGGCCGCCGCCGCGAGATCGCGCAGCGGCAGCGCACGGCCCGCCGATACCAGCGCAAGCAGCAGCTCGCCGGTGCTGTCGAGCGCGTTGATTCCGCGCTGCGCTTTCGCGTCGTCGGCCAGCGCGGGCGGCACGCGCGGTGCGCCCGCCGAGGGGGCGGGCGGCGGTTCCGCACGTTCCGCGCCCAGCGATGCGGTGGCCTGCCGCGCCGCATCGCGCAACGCGGTCGCGATCGGGCCATCCCAGCCGACATCGATCGACCCGCTCGAACCGATCACAGTCAAAGCGAGCTGCAGGCGCCCGTGCGCGTCGAATACCGGCACGCACATCGCGCTGACACCGGGGCTCGGCCGGTCGACGCTGCGTTCGATGCCGCGTGCGCGGATCGCGTCGAGTTCGGCCAGTTGCGCTCCGGCATCCTGCGCGGGTTGCGTGCTTTCGGCGCCCGCGAGCGTATCGCCCGCGCCGGCCTGGCTGGCCGCCATCGCATCGAGTTGCGCAGGATCGCCGAACGCGCGGAACACGCGGCCGGTCGCCGTCGTGTCGAGCGACATCACCGAGCCGACGTGCAGGTTCACGTGCAGCGGATAGCCGCCGTGCTCGATGCGCACGATCGTCGGGCCGAGCACGCCCGGCACCGACAGCGCGACGCTCAAGCCCACCGCTTCCGCGAGCCGTGCCGCGTGCGGCAGCGCCGCGCGGTAGGCAGGCTGGCTCTCGATCGACATCAGCCCCAGCCGCAACGACAACGGGCCCGGCTCGTAATTGCCGGTGATCGCGTCGCGCTTCACGAGCGCGAGCCGCATCAGGCTGACGAGATAGGTATGCGCCTGCGCGGTCGACAGGTCGGCTGCCGCTGCCAGCTCCGACAGGCCGAGCGGCTTGCGCCGGCGCGCGAGCACGTCGAGCAGCCGGCCGCCGACCTCGACACTCTGGATCCCGCGCTGCGCCTTGGGCGGCGCGTCGTCCGCGCTGACTTCGTGGTTCTGCACGCGATGATTCTTCCGTTGACGAAACCCCGCATGGTATCCGACGCCATTTATCGCGCCAGCCCGCAGGTTTACCCGTATTAGACAATAGCAAGTTGATTTGTCATTGACAAATAATCGATGGGAGAAGATGATCCGTTCACACCCCTCAACACATGGCTCGCAGCCACGGAACGCAACATGGCCAAAGCATTCGCCTCCCAAGCCGATCTGGAAGAGAAGAAAGTCACGTGGACGAAGCTGTCCGAGAACGCATACGCGTACACCGCCGAGGGCGACCCGAACTCGGGCGTGATCATCGGCGACGACAGCGTGCTGATCGTCGACACGACCGCGACGCCCGCGATGGCGCAGGACCTGATCGCGAAGATCCGCAGCGTGACCGACAAGCCGATCAAGCACGTGGTGCTGTCGCATTACCACGCGGTGCGCGTGCTCGGTGCGTCCGCGTATTTCGCCGAAGGTGCGCAGCACGTGATCGCGAGCCGCGGCACCTACGAGATGATCGTCGAGCGCGGCGAGGCCGACATGAAGTCGGAGATCGAGCGTTTCCCGCGCCTGTTCGCCGGCGTCGAGACGGTGCCCGGCCTGACCTGGCCGACGCTCGTGTTCGAGCGCGAGATCACGCTGTTCCTCGGCAAGCTCGAAGTGAAGATCATGCATGTCGGCTCGGGCCACACGAAGGGCGACACGATCGTCTGGCTGCCGTCGCAGAAGGTGCTGTTCTCGGGCGACCTCGTCGAATACGACGCCGCGTGCTACTGCGGCGACGCGCAGCTCGAGCAGTGGCCGGCCACGCTCGAGGCGCTGCGCGCGCTCGGCGCCGAGAAGCTCGTGCCGGGCCGCGGCCCCGCGCTGCTGAATCCGGCCGACGTGAACAAGGGCCTCGACTACACGAAGGATTTCGTCACGACGCTGCTCGCGCAGGGCCGCAAGGCCGTGGAACGCAAGCTCGACCTGAAGGCGTCGATGGCGCTCACGCGCGAAGCGATGGATCCGAAGTTCGGCCACGTGTTCATCTACGAGCACTGTTTGCCGTTCGACGTGTCGCGCGCGTTCGACGAGGCGAGCGGCATCAAGCATCCGCGCATCTGGACTGCGCAGCGCGACAAGGAAATGTGGGCCGCGTTGCAGGACTGAGCGGCACACGGCGGCGGGGCGTTCGTCTGAACGCGTCGCCGTTTCACTGAGGGCGGCGGTTTCCGCCGCCGTATCCGGTCTCACAAGAAAGCAGGGCGCATGCACGCCCTCGGAGACTGCTGCGCACTCGATTCGCGCAGCCCGTTTGGAGAGAGACATGCCCCAATCGCTTCCCGCCGAAGCGACGCTCGCGCACACGAGCGCTTCGGTATCCTCATCGACGTCGGAATCCGGCGACGCGCTGCTGTTCCGCAAGATCGCGTGGCGGATCGTCCCGTTCCTGTTCCTCTGCTACGTCGTGTCGTTCCTCGACCGCATCAACATCGGCTTCGCGCAGTTGCAGATGAAGTACGATCTCGGCTTCAGCGATGCGATGTACGGCCTCGGCGCCGCGGTGTTCTACGTCGGCTACGTGTTCTGCGAAGTGCCGAGCAACCTGCTGCTCGCGCGTTTCGGCGCGCGCCGCACGTTCACGCGGATCATGCTGCTGTGGGGCATCGCGTCGACCGGGATGATGTTCGTGTCGCAGCCGTCGCATTTCTACGTGCTGCGCTTCCTGCTCGGCGTGTTCGAAGCCGGTTTCTTCCCCGGCATCGTGCTGTACCTGACCTGGTGGTTCCCCGCGAACCGGCGCGCGGCCGCGATCTCGGTGTTCTTCGCGGGCGTCGCGGTGGCCGGCGTGCTCGGCGGCCTGATGTCGGGCTGGATCATGCGCGACATGAGCGGCGTGCTCGGGCTGCACGGCTGGCAATGGATGTTCGCGATCGAAGGCGCGCCGGCGATCCTGCTCGCGTTCGCCGCGTTCACGTTCCTCGTCGACCGGCCGCAGGACGCCGCATGGCTCACGACCGATGAAAAGGCGCGTGTCGCCGCGCTGTGCGCGGACGGCCGCGGGCACGGCGGCGCGCACGACGGGCGCAGCCTCGCGGCCGCGCTCGCGAACCCGCGCGTGTACCTGTTCGCGTTCATCTATTTCTCGCTGACCTGCGCATCGCTGACGCTCAATTTCTGGATGCCGCTGATGATTCGCGACTTCGGCGTGACCGACGTCGTTGCCGTGAGCCTCTACACGGTCGTGCCGAATGCGGTCGGTGCGGTCGGGCTGATCCTGATCGCGCGCCGCTCGGACCGCACCGGCGAGCGCCGCAGGCACTTCGCGTGCTGCACGATCGGCGGCGGGCTCGCGCTCGCGGCGCTGACGCTGCACCTGCACAGCTTCGCGGCGATGCTCGCGTGCCTGTCGATCGCGGCGACGCTGATCTTCGCCGCACTGCCGATCTTCTGGGCCGTGCCGACCCGCTACCTGTCGGGCAACGCGGCCGCGGCCGGGATCGCGCTGATCAGCAGCATCGGGATCACGAGCGGCATCGTCAGCCCGTGGGTGATCGGGATCATTCGCACGCGCACGGGCAGCATGGATCTTGCCGTGTACCTGCTGGCCGCGCTGCTGGTCGCCAGCGGCGTCGCGCTGATGCTCGGCGTGAAGGGCGGCGACGCGCTCGTACGAACGGAAGCGCAACATTGATCGAGAGGTCGGGCAATCGCGCGGCTGGTGTTGTCGCCGTCCGGTTCGACGCGGGTGGCTCGTACCGCTTCGATTACGCCCGATACACCTCGATCCGGTTGCGGCCGCGATCCTTCGCGAGATAGAGCGCCTTGTCGGCGCGCGACAGCGACTGGTACGCGCCGACATCCGACTCGCGCATCGCGTCGATGCCGATGCTGACGGTCAACTCGACCTGCTGATCCTCATGCATGAGCCGCGCCAGCATCGCGCGTTGCTGCAGGCGCCGCGCAAACGCAATTGCCGTATCGAGGTCCGATCCCGGCAGCACGATCGCGAATTCCTCGCCGCCGATCCGGCCGACGATGCCGTCCGTCCCGGTTTCCGCGAGCAGCAGCCGCGCGAAATGCGGGAGTGCGCGGTCGCCGAGCGGATGGCCCCAACGGTCGTTCAGCGCCTTGAAGTGATCGAGATCGAGCATCAGCACCGCGGCGGCCCGGCCGGTCGCGCGCACGCCGCGCAGCGCGGCTTCGCTTTGTCGCATGAACGCGTGGCGGTTCGACAGTTGCGTCAGGTGGTCGGTCGTCGCCATCCGCTGCAGTTCGGCCTCGATGCGTTTGCGGTCGGTCGCGTCGGTGATGAAGCCGTGCCACACGGTGCCGCCGTCGGCCATGCGTTGCGGGCGCGCATCGCCTTCGCGCCATCGCAGGCCCTGGCCGGGCAGCAGCACGCGATATTCGAGGCGCCACGGCGTCAGTCGCGCGGAAGACTCATGCAGCGATTGCCGATAAGCGGTCAGGTCGGCCGGATGGATCCGCGTCTCGACCGCCTCCGCGTTGCGGGCGATCTGCTCCGGTGTCAGTTCGTAGATGTCGCGGATACCCGCACTCGCATAGGTAAAGGTGCGGCGCCCGTCGGCCGCCTGCCGTAGCTGGAACACGAGCCCGGGAACCTGGTCGGTGAGATCCGTGACGAGCGCGGCCGAGTCGCGCAGCCGCGCGGCAAGCTCGCGCAGCGCCGTGATGTCGGTTGTCGTGCCGACCATGCGCAGCGCGCGGCCGTTGCCGTCGCGGCTGATCACCTTGCCGCGGCTGCGGATCCACTTGTACGTGCCGTCCTTGCAGCGGATGCGGTGCTCGACCTCGTAGCTGTCGGTCCGGCGCTCGAAATGCGCGAGCATGGCAGCTTGCACGTCGTCGACATCGTCCGGATGCAGCCGTTCGTACGCATCCTCGATCCGGCAGCTCAGCTCGTTCGGCGCGTAGCCGAGCATTGCCTTCCAGGCCGGCGAGTAATGGATCTCGCCGGTTTCCACGTTGCGATCCCACACGCCGGTGCCGCTTTCGGTCAGCGCGAGCGTCGTCAGTGTGCTGTGTTCTTCTACGATGGTGAGCCGTTCGCGCAACGCGGCTTCCGCAATCGCGCGGGCAAGCGCGCGTTCGGCCAGCGCAGCGAGGTCGCGCAGCAGCGCGCATTGCGTGGCGTCGAGCGTCAGGACAACAGGGTTGACGATGCACAGCGTGCCGAGCGCAGCGCCGTCGGGCGCGACCAGTTCGCAAGTCGCGACGACCTGCGGCGCGTGAGGTGGACTGTCGTCGGATTGCAGGTTGCCGTTCGCGCCGAGAAGGACGAATCGTCTGTCGGCAGACGGATCTCGTTCAGCCGGTAGCGGGAATAAATCGGCGGGGAGCGGGGCGGGCAGCGTCCCGTCGGCGGCCAGCACGTGTTGCGTGCCGGCTTCGGCGTGCGCAACGAAAGCGCCGGCCGTGCCGAAATGCGCACGCGCGACGCGGCAGACGGTCTCCAGCTCGGGCGGCGCAAACGCCGGCTGACCGTCGGCCGAACCACGCGCGGCGGCCGGCGCGTCGCCGGCCTCGGTGATGAACATACGGAACCGCATGGTCGAATTCCGCAACGGACGATTGCCCTGGTGATCGGACGAATGCCGACCGGATGATTGCTGCTCGGGAAACTGCGATCGTAGAGCTTACTGTTGCACAAATTGCGTGGCAATCGGGTTTGAATGGGATTTCAATGCGATCCATTTGCGCCTGCCGAGAAAGAATCCGGGGGTGTTTTCCCGGCGTTTTCCCGGCACGCGGGCGGCCGGACGCCGTGCATCGTCGGTGCCTTCCCGCAGACGAATGAAGCGACCGACGCTCGCCCGGAAATGTGCCGCCGAACACCGGATGACCGTCGGCCGATTCTCCGCGTGTTGCCTCGTGCCGCAGCACGCTCCGGTGTTCGGCAAGCTTGCCGCCTTCGATCCGCAGGATGTCAGACGCGATCAGCGTACCGACGCGTAGCGCGGCGCCGGCGTATCGGTCGACAGGTGCGGCGCCATCGTCTGGCGCGCGGCCTCGTACGCATTCCATTCGTCGGCCGTGTGCAGCGACGGAATCGTCACGAGTTCGCCGCGATCGAAGCCGACCAGCGCCGCGTCGACCATGTCGGATGCCGGCATCACGATTTCCTTCGGCAGGTGCTCGAGCGGCAGGCCGCCCGTCTGCCAGAAATCGGTGGCCGTCGCGCCGGGCAGCACGGCCTGCACCTGCACGCCCTTGTCGGCGAGCTCGTGGTGCAGCGACTGGCTGAACGCGAGCACGAACGCCTTGCTGCCGCCGTACACGCCGTTCAGCGTTTCCGGCGAGATCGCGACGATCGACGAAATGTTGATTACCGCGCCGTGGCCACGGGCGACGAAGCCGGGCACGGCTGCATAGGTGAGGCGCGTGAGCGCGGTCACGTTCAGCTCGATCATCCGCGTCATCGCGTCTACGTCGCTGTCGAGCAGCGCGGCGTGCGTGCCGACACCCGCGTTGTTCACGAGGAGCGTGATGCTCGCGTCCTGCTTCAGCTTCGTTTCGACGGCGGCGAGCGCCGCGCGGTCGTTGAGGTCCGCGTCGACGATCTCGACGCTGCGCCGCGTGTCGTTCGTGATGCGCTCGGCGAGGGCGGCCAGCCGGTCGCGGTTGCGCGCGACCAGGATCAGGTCGTAGCCGCGGCGCGCGAGCCGGTCCGCGTAGATCGCGCCGATACCCGACGACGCGCCGGTAATGAGGGCGGTACCGCGATGTGCTTGAGTCATGATGTCGCTCCGTTTCGATGAAGGTGGCCGAATGGCGTGAATGCATTCTGGCTTCGAATCGCGGCGACACAAATGACGTAGATAGGTATGATTCAGGACATCGGGCCAAACGCACGCCCGGGACTGGAGAACACGCATGCACCGAATCGGCTTTCTGATCAGCGACGGTTTCCAGATCATGGCGCTCGCCGCGCAGTCGGTGTTCGAGTACGCGAACATGGGAGCTGGCGAGCCGTTCTACGTGATGGACAACTATTCGGTCGATGGCGGCGACGTGCGCTCGTCGCTCGGGCTGTCGGTCGCCACGCGCGCGCTGCGCGGGCGGATCGCCGTCGATACGTGGATCGTCGCGGGGGTCAACGATCCGCTCGCTGCGCCGGCGCCGGCCGGCGTGGTCGCGTTCCTGCGCCGCACGAACGTGCGCGCACGGCGGATCGCCGGCATTTGCACGGGCGCGTTCGTGCTGGCCGAGGCCGGGCTGCTTGCGCAGCGCCGCGCGACGACGCACTGGGCGTTCGGCCGCGACATGCAGCGGCACTACCCGGAGATTCGCGTCGAGGAAGACCGGATCTACATCGTCGACGGGCCGATCTGGACGTCGGCCGGGATGACGGCCGGCCTCGACCTCGCGCTCGCGATGGTGGAAAAGGATCTCGGCGCCGATGCCGCGCGCTCGGTCGCGCACAAGCTGGTGATGCACCAGCGTCGGGCCGGCGGCCAGTCGCAGCATTCGGAAATGCTGGAGCTCGCGCCGAAATCCGACCGGATCCAGAACGCGTTGAACTACGCGCGGCAGAACCTCGGCCGCGCGCTGACCGTCGAGGATCTGGCCGATGCCGTCCACCTGAGCCCGCGGCAGTTCAGCCGCGTGTTTACGCTCGAAACGGGGCAGTCGCCCGCGAAGGCGATCGAGCGGCTGCGGCTAGAGTCCGCGCGGCTGATGATCGAACAGAGTCGCCATCCGCTCGACGTGATCGCGAAGGAGAACGGTTTTCGTGATCGCCGCCATATGCGCGAGGCGTTCGTGCGCGGGTTCGGCGTGCCGCCGCAGGCGATGCGGCGCGATGCGCGCGCGGATGAGCGGGGAGGTCGCTAGGCCGGTGGTCGCCGCAGGCAGGGGCAGGCGGACGAATCGGGGCGGATCGGGCGGGCGTGAGGGTTGTTGCCGGTTGAATCCGCAACCCCGTCAGGCGCTGTCGCTTGATATTGGATCGGTATCGAATAGATCGGGGGCGCCGACGCCAGGCAGATCCTTCCTAGCGCTCGACGACCAACGAAGCATGCATGCCCATCGAATAATGACCTGGTCGATTGCAGATCAGTACGTATCGGCCGGGCGCCAGCTTCAGCGTAAGACGCTTGCTCGTCCCGGGCGCCACGTCCTCAACTTCTCCTATTTTCTTGAACTTGCTTTCCGCGACCGTCTCCTTTCGCACCGGCAGGCGATCGTGGGGTAAGTCTGTCTTCAGTACCACCAGTTCATGTGCCGTGTTGCCGTCCGCTGAACCGGTCACCTCGAACGTGACGGTTCCCGCCTTGACCGTGTCGGTATCGAGATGGATGGCGGTCGATGTCAGCTCGACTCGCAATGTCTCGCCTGCACTGACTTGCATCGAAGCAAGGCTGAACACAGCCGCACTCAAGAACACAGCGTGGCGTCTATTGATCATGATCGTTCCCCTCGAAAACGCGACTGGCATCCGGTCGTCGCTGGCCACCGGCGTTGCCGCGCCGACAAACCGTGCCCGCAACGTGGGCCTTTCCTACCGCTGAAGCTGGAGTATCCACACTCGTGAACGTATTCTGGCCGGGGCTGTAAGTGGGGAAAAGTAGGCGTGCCCGGCGAACGACATGGGTAAAGACCCGCTGCGTATCGACAACTGTGTGAGATGACAGGAAACCGCTGGCGGAGCGAAAAAGCCTGTGGCCAGGCTGCTGGAGCAAGCCGGCAAGGTCCGCGCAGGCGGGAAGCTCACTGTGAATATCGTCAAGGCACGGCGTGTCGAAATTGTCTGTTCACGAATTCCGGAAGCGGGCCGCTCGCGGCGGTCGCAATCGGTTAAACGCGACCGGCGGGTTTGGCACCGATGACCTGCCGAACGACTCGAAGGAATGAATGACCGCTGCACCCCTGAAAGCTGCCAATTAGGTAGCGCCTGATCCAGCGTCCGGACTGGGTCGCAATCCACCGGACGAAATTCCACACGCATTGCGCGAATCCCAGGCATCGAGACAGCGACCCATCCGACGCCACGCAAGCGCCGATACAGTGCCTCGGCACCGCCCACGGCAATGACGGCGATCAACCCGCGGCGAGCGCTCTAGCCAGCACGCGTGCGTACTCGGCGAACCGCTCGGCAACGGGGCTCCGTGTTCGGTTCCGCAGCGTGATCAGCATCGTCGGCACTGTCCAGGTCGGCAGATCGATCGGCAGCACCTTGATCCATTCCTGATCGGCGCCGAAGCGCAGCAGCGAGTGCGGCATGACCGTAACGAAACGCCCGGTGCGAAGCAACGTGCGCCGCAGATTCAGCGATCCGGTCAGCGCGCGGTTGGCGGAGCCGCGCCGATCGCCTGGAATGCTTCAACGATCGGCGAATGCAGCCCGACCTCGTTCGGCGACAGGATCCACGGTGCGTCGACAAGATCGGCGAGCGAGGGGCGGCGCCGTTTTCTGGCCCGTTCGCTGCGGTTCGACACGACGATCCGCAACTGTTCGCGAAACAGCGGTTCGCCGTTCATGTCCGGATCGGGTGCCGCAGCGAATGGCCTCGCAATCACCAGCTCGCAGCGTCGCTCGCGCAGGACATGGGCCTGCAGCACAGGCGCGTCGCCCGATGCGACCGAGAAATCCGCTTTCTGACATCCGCCGAGGCGACCGCGGTGCTGCGCAAGAAGGGGCTCGAGCGAACGACGCCATGACCGGCAGGCATCAACACGTCAATCCCGACCATCCGATTCGGTAATCGGCCACACGAAAGAAAACATCATCCGTTTTTCCCCGGTCCTGCACGCTCCGGCGCATGATGCGCCGGGACTTTGCCGAGACCCGGCGGGTGGTTCTTAACATGATCGATGAACGCGCGCAGCTTCGGCATGATCTGCCGACGGCCTGGATAGTAGAGAAACACGCCCGGCCTCACCGGCGCGAACGGCTCCAGCACGTGCACCAGGGTTCCCGCTTTCAGCGCTTCCGAGACCATGGGCTCAGGTAGCTGCGCGAGGCCCAGGCCTTCGACTGCCGCACCCAGTAGGGTGGGAAAATCATGCGCGATAAGCGGGCCCGATACGGCGACCTCGATCTCGCGGTCGTTGTCGTTGAATGACCACGGCGCGAGCGCACCGTTGGATCTCCGCCATCGCAAGCATGCATGTTCGCGCAGATCGTCCACGCGTTCGGGACGGCTGCGGCCTGCAAAGTAGGCCGGACTGCCGACGATGACGAGACGGAAAGGGGGCGTCAACGGCACCGCGACCATGTCGGCGGCGACGAACTGGCCCAGGCGGATGCCGGCGTCGAACCCTTCCGCCGCGAGATCGACCAGCGCCTCGTTTGCGGCAATCTCGACTTCGATCTCGGGATACGCCCGGCAGAAGGATGCAATCAGCGGTTCCAGCAGGATCGGCACCACCGCGCGCGGCACCGAAAGTCGCAACAGTCCGGTGGGCCGCTGGCCGAGACTGCGGGCTACCTCGCTGGCGGCGACGAGCTCTTCGAACGCTGGCTTGGCACGCGACAGAAATCGTTCGCCGGCTTCCGTCAGGCCGACACTGCGCGTGGTGCGGATGAAGAGTGCGGCGCCAATGCGTTCTTCAAGCATACGCACGGCCTGGCTGACGGCCGACGGCGTGACGCCGAGTTCGGCGGCTGCGCGGCGAAAACTGCGGTGCCGGGCAACGCTGAGGAACGCTTCCACACCATCGAGTGCGCCTTGCCTGACTGTGAAGTTCTGCTTCATGGCTCGTCAACATTGTGATGAATAGTCGCTCGCCAGCGGCCATGGTACACCTACGCATGCAGACGAGGCATCGCGCCGATTTCGGCACGCAAGCCCGGAACGATCTGCTCGAAACCATGGAGGAATCTCACCATGAACGATGCGCTTGATGGCGTGCGCGAGCACTATCGCGCGACCGGCCTGACCGAGCGGTTGAAAGCCGCACTCGCGGTGCTTGGACCGGAGGATCAACCGTTCGCACCGCGGCAACTGGACGCCGTCGACCAGTTTCACACCCGCGGGCTGGCTGCCACCGACGAGCTTGCCGAATTGGTCGGAATCACTGCCGACATGGCGGTGCTGGACGTCGGTTCGGGCATCGGCGGGCCGGCTCGCGTTCTGGCTGCAACCCGTGGCTGCCGGGTGACGGGCATCGACCTCAGCGAGCCGTTCGTGGATGCCGCGCGCTATCTCGCGCAGCGCACCGGACAGAGCGGGCAGGTGTCGTTTCGTACCGCCAGCGCGCTGGATCTTCCGTTCGACGACGGCCGTTTCGATGTCGTGCTGCTGCAGCATGTGGCGATGAACATCGCCGATCGAGCACGGCTTTATCGGGAGATCCGGCGCGTGCTGAAACCCGACGGCAAATTCGCGACGTACGACGTCGTCGCAAACGACAGCGAACTGCACTATCCCGTTCCGTGGGCGCGAACCCCGTCCACGAGCTTCCTGATGACGGCCGACGCAACACGCGAGGCCATCGAGGCAGCAGGTTTCCGCACACTGACATGGCAAGACGACACGGAGGCCGCAAAAGCGTGGATCGCCCAACGGCGCGCGTCCGGGCCGCCACCGTCGCCGAATCTCGGCATCGTGCTGGGGCCGGACTTCGCGCAACTGTTCGCGAACCTGGGACGCAATCTCGTCGAAGGCCGGATCGGCATTCTCACTGCGGTGTTCGAGGCCGACGCCACGAATACCCGGAACCGCATGGAGGCCCGCTGATGAAAGCCGCTCCTTTTCCTGCCGGTATCGTCCCGTCGAGTGCCGCCTGGCGCGGCCTGCTCTGGATCGCACCGCTGACGGTCTTGTGGATCGGCCTGATTTACTGGCAGCCGGCTATCCCGGCGAGCGGTGTTCCAGTCGCCGCTCACCAACTGGCGGTCCATGTCGTCGTCGCGATCGGTTTATGGCTCGGCCTCGAACGCACCGGCCTGACGCCGGGCCAACGCGGCACGACCTGGCTCGCGGTCATGATTCCGTACACGCTTTGGTTCGCTGTCGCGTGGAGCGCGGCCATCGATGGCACGTTCCGCGCGGGCACGCCGGACTCGCCGCCCTGGCTGCCGTTGGCGATTGTTCTGCCGGTGCTGATCGGCGCGCCACTGTTGCTGTTGTCGAGGCGGGTCGGGCAGGTGCTCGATGCGATGCCGGCGACGTGGCTCGTCGCGATTCAGCTTTACCGCGTATTTGGCGGTTGGGTGCTCGCCGCGTGGCTGCATGGAGGGATGCCCGGCGTGTTCGCATTGCCGGCGGGAATCGGCGACGTGCTGACCGGCGTGTTCGCCGTGCCGGCGGCAATCGCCGTCGCAACCGGCACGGCCGAGGGGCGGAAGGCGGCGATCATGTGGAATCTCTTCGGCCTCGCGGATTTCGCTATCGCGATCACGTTGGGAATGATCACGTCGCCCGGCCGGTTCCAGCTGATCGTTCCGAATGTGCCAAGCATCGGTGTCGGTGTTTATCCGGATGTGTTGACCCCGGCGTTCGTGGTGCCGACTTCGATCCTGCTGCACGCGCTGTCGTTGCGCCAGTTGATCTGACGGTCCGCTGACTAAGCACGTGCGGCGATGCGGCGCGGCCCCGGCATTTCGACGCCGAGCGCGCATGCGCCGATCGCGGAATCCGACCCTGCCGACGTCAGCGCGTGACAAACGGCGCAGCGGCTTCCGGCGCCGTGCGCGCATGCTTGCGCTGGCGCAGCAGCGCGACGCGGCAGTTCTCGCGCGCGGTCTCGCGGCCGTCGTCGTCGAGCAGCACGAGATCGCCGCGCATCACGTTGAGCGTGATCACGTCCTCGCCCGGCGCGCCGAGCGTTTCCGGCGTATGCACCGAGCCGGCCGGTTCGAGCACCGTCGAGCCGGCGTGCGCGACCCAGTCGTACTCCAGGTAGCGCCACGCACCCTGCAGCGTATGGACGAACACCTCGCCATCGTGGCGATGGCGCGGCAGCGTGCCGCCGGCCGGCATCTTCAGCAGCGCGGTCAGCGTGTCCTCGGCCGCATTGATGTGCAGATACTTGATCGCCAGCCCCGGCAGGTCGGCGCTCATCGGCAGCCACGGCAGCGCATCGCCGGGCAGGCACGAGATCGGCGGCAGGTCGGTGGAGAGCGGGGCGGACGGTTGCGTCATGGCGGGGCGGCGGAACGGGAATGGGGAGCCCGCATTATCGCAGAGCCGGATTGTGAGGCTGAACGGCGGTGGTTCGCGCGCGGCGCACGGCGCTGAACGCGATGCCCGCGCCGCCGTTCCCGCGCGGGGCGGGGCGGACCGTCGCGCCGGCTACGCTTTCACGTCGTGCGCGGCTTCCAGGCACGACTGGAACAGCAGCGCCGCCCGCGACGGCCGCGGCGAGCGCCGCAGCAGGCTCACGAACCGGCATCGGTAGTTGAACCGGTGCGGCGCGATCGGCTGCATCAGCCCCTTGTTTTCGAAGCTTTCCGCGTAATGGTCCGGCAGGAAGCCGAGATAACGGCCGGACAGGATCAGCGTCGCGATCGATTCCTGGTCCGACGCGGTCGCGCTGCGCGTGAGCTTCGCGCGATGGCTCAGTTCCATGTTCGGCGAATGGAAGCCGAGCCCCGCGAACGCGTGGTTGCGGATCGTCGTCCACGTGAGCTTGCCGTGCGGCGCATCGTAGAGCGGATGCTGGCGGCCGCAGTACAGCAGCATCCGTTCGTCGAACAGCTCCGAATACACGAGGCTGCCCGAGTTGCGGTGCGCGGGAATGATCCCGACCTGGTAGCTGTCGTCGATGATCCCGCGCTCGACCTCGTTGATCGACGCGACATGCAGGTTCAGCGCGACGTCGGGTGCCTCGTCCGTGAACTGGCGGATCGCGTCGCCGAGCCGCGCGTTCGCGTTGGTGGCCGTCTTGTCGAACACCGCGACGTGCAGTTCTCCGCCCATCCGCTCGTGAATACCGTCTATCCTGCTGCGAAAGGCCTCCATCGACGCGAGCAGGCGCAGCGTCTCCTCGTACACCGTCTGCCCCTCGGGCGTCAGCGTGAAGCCCGCGCGACCGCGCCGGCACAGCACGAGGCCGACGCGCGTTTCCAGATCCTTCACGTGCCGGCTGATCGTCGAGATGCCGATATTCAGTTCCAGTTCGGCCGCCGCCATCCCGCCGCACTGCACGACGCCCTTGAAGACCCGCAGCAGGCGCAGATCCATGTCGCTGAGCTGCCCGAGCAGCGCGCGGCTCTTCGGTTTCTTTGCTTGCATAGTTGAGCAAGTGAACATTGATATTGCGATATTGAAGAGACTAATTGGCCTCCCGACAATGTGCAACATCATCACAAGAAGGAGGGGCGCGCCGCGCCGACCGACATGACCGACATCACCACCGCCGCGCAGCAGGACGATACGACTATCCGCACCGACGCCGCGTGGCTCGACGCGCACTGGATGCCGTTCACCGCCAACCGCCAGTTCAAGGCCGATCCGCGCATGATCGTGTCGGGCAACGGCGCGTATTACACGGACGCCGAAGGCCGCAAGATCTTCGACGGCCTGTCGGGCCTCTGGTGCACGGGCCTCGGTCACGGCCGCACGGAAATCGTCGAAGCCGTGAGCCGCCAGGTCGCGCAGCTCGACTACGCGCCGGCGTTCCAGTTCGGCCATCCGAAGTCGTTCGAGCTCGCCAACAAGATCAAGGACCTGACGCCGGCCGGCCTCGACTACGTGTTCTTCACGGGTTCGGGCTCGGAAGCGGCCGACACGTCGCTGAAGCTGGCCCGCGCGTACTGGCGCGCGAAGGGCAAGGGCACGAAGACGCGCCTGATCGGCCGCGAGAAGGGCTACCACGGCGTGAACTTCGGCGGTATCTCGGTCGGCGGGATCGGGCCGAACCGCAAGCTGTTCGGCCAGGGCCTCGACGCCGATTTCCTGCCGCACACGCAACTCGCCGAGAACAAGTTCTCGCGCGGGATGCCCGAGCACGGCGCGGAGCTGGCCGACCGCCTGCTCGACCTGATCACGCTGCACGATGCATCGAACATCGCGGCGGTGATCGTCGAGCCGTTCTCCGGTTCGGCGGGCGTGGTCGTGCCGCCGAAGGGTTATCTGAAGCGGTTGCGCGACATCTGCACCGCGCACGACATCCTGCTGATTTTCGACGAGGTCATCACGGGCTTCGGCCGTGCCGGCGCGATGACGGGCGCCGACGCGTTCGGCGTGACGCCGGACATCCTGAACTTCGCGAAGCAGGTGACGAACGGCGTGCAGCCGCTCGGCGGCGTGATCGCGACGAAGGAAATCTACGACACGTTCATGGCGGCAGGCGGCCCCGAGTACATGCTCGAATTCCCGCACGGCTACACGTATTCGGCGCACCCGGTCGCGTGCGCGGCCGGCGTCGCGGCGCTCGACCTGCTCGTGAAGGAAGACGCGGTGGCCCGCGTGCGCGATCTCGCGCCGCATTTCGAGGCGGCCGTGCACGGGCTGAAGGGCCAGCGCCACATCGCGGACATCCGCAACTACGGCCTCGCGGCCGGCCTGACGATCGCGGCGCTGCCGGGCGAACCGGCACGGCGCCCGTACGAGATCGCGATGCGCTGCTGGGCAAAGGGCTTCTACGTGCGCTACGGCGGCGACACGATCCAGCTTGCGCCGCCGTTCATCTCGGAGAAGCGCGAGATCGACAACCTGGTCAACGCGCTGTCCGACGCGCTGAACGAAGTGGACTGAGCCGCGGCCCGCCCCCAAGCGACAACCGAATTCACGAAAGAGCCAGACAGATGAAACACGACAGCAAGGTGACTTCCACCGTCGGCCACCTGATCGACGGCAAGCGCGTCGACGGCGGCAGCCGCGTCCAGCCGGTGTTCGACCCGGCCACCGGCGAATCGGACAAGAGCGTCGCGCTCGCCGACAAGCTGACCGTCGAAGCCGCGATCGCGTCCGCGCAGGCCGCGTTCCCGGCATGGCGCAACACGCCGCCGCTGAAGCGCGCCCGCGTGATGAGCCGCTTCAAGACGCTGCTCGAGGAGCACGCCGACGAGCTGTGCGCGCTGATCACGGCCGAGCACGGCAAGGTGCTGGCCGACGCGATGGGCGAACTGCAGCGCGGGATCGAGAACGTCGAATACGCGACCTACGTGCCCGAGCTGCTGAAGGGCGAGCACAGCAAGAACGTCGGCCCCGCGATCGATTCGTGGAGCGAGTTCCAGGCGCTCGGCGTGGCGGCCGGCATCACGCCGTTCAACTTCCCGGTGATGGTGCCGCTGTGGATGTGGCCGATGGCCGTCGCATGCGGCAACACGTTCGTGCTGAAGCCGTCCGAGCGCACGCCGTCGTCGACGCTGCGCATGGCCGAGCTCGCGCTCGAGGCCGGCCTGCCACCGGGCGTGCTGAATGTCGTCAACGGCGACAAGGAAGCGGTCGACACGATCCTGACCGATCCGCGCGTGAAGGCAGTGAGCTTCGTCGGCTCGACGCCGATCGCCGAATACATCTACTCGACCGGCTGTGCGCACGGCAAGCGCGTGCAGGCGCTCGGCGGCGCGAAGAACTTTGCGGTCGTGATGCCCGACGCGGACATCGGCAACGCGGTGAACGCGCTGATGGGCGCCGCGTACGGCTCGTGCGGCGAGCGCTGCATGGCGATCCCGCTGGTCGTCGCGATCGGTGACGACACGGCCGACCAGGTCGTCGCGGGCCTGAAGGCGGAAATCGACAAGATGAAGGTCGGCCCGGGCAGCGGCGCGGGCGTCGACATGGGCCCGCTCGTCACGCAGCAGCACTTCGGGAAGGTGACGGGCTTCGTCGAAGCGGGCGTGGCAGCGGGCGCGACGCTCGTCGTCGACGGCCGCGGCGTGAAGGTCGACGGCCATGACGGCGGCTATTACCTCGGCCCGTGCCTGTTCGACAACGTGAAGCCCGGCATGCCGATCTACCAGCACGAGATCTTCGGGCCGGTGCTCGGCGTGATCCGACTGAAGTCGCTCGACGAGGCGATGGCGCTGATCGACGCGCACGAATACGGCAACGGCACGTGCCTGTTCACGCGCGACGGCGAGGCCGCGCGCTACTTCAGCGACAACATCCAGATCGGCATGGTCGGCATCAACGTGCCGCTGCCGGTGCCCGTCGCGTACCACTCGTTCGGCGGCTGGAAGCGTTCGCTGTTCGGCGACCTGCACGCATACGGCCCGGACGCCGTGCGGTTCTACACGAAGCGCAAGACGATCACGCAGCGCTGGCCGTCGGCCGGCGTGCGCGAAGGGACGGTGTTCAGCTTCCCGTCGAACCGCTGACGCGCATGCCGGCTGCATGCGTCGCCGGCCTGTCGGCTGGCGATGCAAGGTGGCCGGCGTGAAGATGTGAAGGCCCGCCCCGGTCGACGACGATCCGGGCGGGCTTTTTTACGTCCGCGCCGGTTGCGCGGACGGCGGCGCAACCACGCTTACGGCGCGACTACGTGCCACATGTCCTTGAAGTTGTCGCCGTTGCGATCGCCCTGTTTCATGTCCTTCGAGAAGAAGTACAGCGGCTTGCCCTTGTACGCCCATTGCGGGCTGCCGTCGTCGCGCTTGACGATCGTGTAGGGCCCGACCGGAACGTCGGTCGCGCTGGCCTTGTACGGCGGCCAGAAGGTTTCGCACTGGCCCGTGCACGCACTGGTGCCGGCGTTGGGCTTGTCCTTGTCGAAGGTGTAGACGGTCATCCCGTTCGCGGCGACGAGCGCGCCGTTTTCGACTTTCGTGATCGAACCTTGGGCCAAGGCCGAAGCGGATGCAATGGCGAGCAGGGCGGAACTGACGAGCAACGCGGCTTTCATGAATGCCTCCTGTAATCCGGTGGGCGGCCGCGATCGTGCGCACGGGCGAGCGGGCGCGACGATCGCGATGAATGGTGCCGGAACGCGGCACCGTTGCCGCTGGTGCGAGCGACGCAGGGTCGGATGGCGGCAAACGGAGCGCTTCATTCACGATAGGCGGTTTTTGGCAGGGCTGCGAGAAAGTCGGGGCGCGTATCGGCGGCGCGTAGGCGGCGCGCAACGGTGCTGCGAGTGCGGTCGCAATCCGGTATTCGGGATCCGTCCCCGAGCCTGCGCGGCGTGTGCGCCGCTGTGTCAGCGCCGTGCGCGATTGATCAGCGCGACGCCCACGATCACGAGCGCGCGCGGCCGACGATGTCGAACCGTGCGATGACTGGCCTGCAGGCTGATTCAGCGGGTATCGGGCGGGTGCGGCGCCGTCAGCGAAACGCCAGTGCCGACACGAGCGCCGTCAGCACGACCGGCATCGCGAGCGCCGCGGCGATCGTCTGGAACGCGGTGATGCCGGCCATCAGCGGTGCATCGCCGCCGAGCTGGCGGGCCATGATGTACGACGCCGCGACGTCGGCAGCGCCTGGAACAGCAGCGCGACCGTCAGCGCCGCATCGCCGAGCCCGAACAGGCGGCCGGCCGCGAGCGTGATCAGCGGCATCGCCATGAACTTGAACGCCGACGCGACGCACACCGGCTGCAGCCACGAACGGGCCGCGTCGAATCTCAGCGCCGCGCCCACGCAAAGCAGGCCGAGCGGCATCGACGCGGCGCCGAGCGCGCGCACGGCCGGCTCGACGGCAGCGGGAACGCGACGCCGCCGGCCTGCATCGAGATTCCGAGCGCGCACGCGACGACGAGCGGATTCGACAGGATCTGCCGCGCGAGCGCGCCCGCGCCGAACAGCGTGACGCTGGCTCGCTTCGATTTCATCGATGTCGCCGTTCACGGCGAGCACGTATTCGTCGTGTACGAGGCGGAAACGAGCAGCGTCAAGCGGTTCCGGAATGCAGAGCGGTTGCGCGTCCGCGACGGCCGGATCGTCGAGGCGGAAGTGTATTTCGGCTGGAACGTGCCGCACGATGCACCTGAAGGCGGCTTTGTCGACCCGCGCGGTTGAGTGGCGGCCGCGAGCGGGCCGTGCATTGCGAAACGGCTCACCAATGCGGGATCGGCCGCCGCCGCGTCACGCCCAGAGCCGGTACATCCAGAACGATTCGTCGTCGATGAAGCGTTGCGTGAATTCGCTCGGCGAGAATCCCGTGATGCGCTTGACCTCGCGGCTCAGGTGCGCCTGGTCGGCGAACCCTTCGTCCAGCGCCAGCGTCGCCCAGTTGAACGCGGCGCCGGCTTCGAACCGGTCGCGCGCCGCGAAGAACGCGCTTTCCGTCCTGACGAGCGCCTGCCACTCGCGCAGCGATCGGCCGCTGTAGGTCTTGATGCGCCGTTCGACCTGGCGCGGGCTGTGCGTGCCTCGCCATTCGCGCGCCTGCAGCGCGAGACGCTCGACGAAACGCTGCGCTTGTATCCGTCCGCGCCGATCCTGATCAGCCGCCGTGCATCGCGGCCGGTCGCGCTGGGCGCATGGCGGTTTCCCGCGCGCACGCTGTTCATGCTGCCGCTGCAGCTGATGCATCTCGACGAACGATGGTTTCCGGAGCCGCATGCGTTCCGGCCCGAGCGCTTCGCCGACGATGCGCCGGCGCTGCCGCGCGGCGCGTACATGCCGTTCGGCACGGGCCCGCGCGTATGCCTCGGGCAGCATCTGGCGATGATGGAGATGACGGTCGTCGCCGCCATGATCCTGCAGCGCCATGTGTTGTCGGTGCCGCCCGGCATGGCGCCGCCGCGCGCGGTGCTGAACGTGACGCTGCGGCCGGAGCGGGCGCTGCGTCTGGCGATCGAACCGACGGGGCTGACGGCCGATACGGTCCCCGCATGATGGGGGCATAAGCGGTCGATTCGACCCGGCCTGCATCGCGCGGGCGATTGCCGTTTGCGCGACGCGGTGTCATCGAATCGCCGGAATGTGAATGCGTGCCGGCAACTGCTTGCGGCGCCACTGGCGCGGCGTCGCGTAGCACCTATGCTTGAAGGGCCCAGGCCGGGCGGAGCCCAAGGAGGATGGTCATGCGCATGCTTCTCAACGTACGAATCCCTCACGAGCCGTTCAACACGCTGGTGCGCGACGGCAGCGTTGGCGACGTGATCTCGCGAATACTCGAAGCGGTCAGGCCGGAGGCCGTGTATTTCACGGAGCAGAGCGGCGGGCGCGGGGCGGTCGTGATCGTCAATCTGGATGACCCGTCGCAGATCCCGGCGCTCGCGGAGCCGTGGTTCCTGATGTTGAATGCAGACTGCGAGTTCCGCGTGGTGATGCTGCCGGACGATCTCCAGAACGCCGGGCTCGCACAACTCGGCGCGAAGTGGAAGTAGCAGGACGCTGCGCATGCCCGTGCCCCTGCCCGAAAACCGGGCGGGCGGCATGGCGCGGCGTTCGCGTGCCGGCTATTGCGCAGACTGTGACGGCTCGACGTTTGCTGCTTGCCTGTCTTTCGGCCGCAGCAGCAACAGCAGGCCGCTCAGCGCAGCCGCGCCCAGGAACATGAAAAAACACCGTTCGTTCCACACGGTCAGGCTGTCGGGAGCAACGCCGCCCGCACTCCCGGCCGCGGCACCGGCTTCCAGCAGGAACGTGAAGACCGCCGGCACCGGCGCGGAACCGAGGTAGGCCAGGAACGCGAACTGCAGCCGGCCGCGCGTCAGGATCGACCAGACATCCTTCCCCATCAGGCAGGCGACCAGCAGCAGCGGCGGCACGAGCACGATCGATGCGGCGCTGATGGCACACAGAAGCAACCAGCCGAGTCCGACGAGCGGAATGAGCGACATGGATCGGGATTCCTGTTTCCGGGCAACTTCATTGTCGACGGAACATCCGCGTGTGCTTCACCGGATGACCACGGATTGCGGCGATTCACGGATATTGCACGATTCCGCACCCGTTGCCATCCGTGCTGCGCGATGCGCTCATCCCGCCGCATCTTCTCCCAGCGCCTGAATGAACCGCGAAAACAGCTCGGGCTGCGACGAAATCCCGAGCTTCGCGTAAAGATGCCGCCGATGCACCTTCACCGTTTCCGGCGAGATCGTCAGCCGCTCGGCAATCGCCTTCGACGAATTGCCGCGTAGCACCATTCTCGCGATCGACATCTCGCGATCGGTCAGCACGCCCGCGCCGAAGCGCGCGAGCGCCTGCTCGACGCGCGCGCCGAGATCGGCGTCGGGCGTCGTGCGCGCGGCGTCGCCCACCAGCCGCCAGTGCTGCCGGATCGTCGCGAGCACCCACGGCATCGCGGCCGTCAGCTTGCCGAGCGGCTCGACGTCGAAGCGCGCGGCCGCGCCGAGCGACAGCGACAGCAGCGTGTCGGCGTTCGGTCGCACGAGGATCTGGATTTCGTCGTCGCCGACTGCATCGCGGAAGTAGCTCAGGAAATACTCGCTTTGCCGGAACAGGTCGGGCGCGACTTCCTCGAGCCGGTAGCAGCCGTCGGCGAGCCCGTCGTGCGCGGCCTGCAGGAACGGGTCGAGCAGATATAACCCGTTCAGGTAAAGCGGCACCGGCGACGCGGCGTCGGTGCCGCCGGTGTCGTATTCGTCGAGCACGAGCGGCACGCCGTCGCGGCCGATCGCGGTCGCGAGCGCATTGTCGAACGGCGCCATTTCATTGAGCAGCAGCACCAGGAACCGCCAGAAGCGCGGCTGGCCGAGATGATCGATTGCGCGGCCAAGCGCCTGGTGCATCGCGATTTCGGAAAAGAGACGATCCATACCACCACCGGAAGGGCGTAACACGAAGGGGGAATAGCGGTCCTGAAATTGGCTTCCTAGACTGCCACGCAATCAATCGGGCCCGAGTATGGGTGTTCAAAAAAGTGCAGCACAGGAGAACGAGATGGCGATGATGTCGGAATCGACGGGCACGCTGCAAGCGGCGCCTGCAACGGAAGACGCGCCGCGCGCGCTGTCGCAGACGCTCAGCGTGCGCGACGCGGTGATGATCACCGTATCGGGCGTGACCCCCGCAAGCTCGATCTTCGTGATCGCGCCGTTCGCGATCCAGCAGGCCGGCAGCGGCGCCGTGCTGTCGTTCCTGCTCGGCGGCGTGCTCGCGCTCGCATTCGCGCTCTGCTATGCGGAGCTCAGCGCCGCGCACCGCAGCGCGGGCGGCGAATACGTGATGGCCAAGCGCGTGTTCGGCACGCTGCCCGGCTACCTGACCTTCATCACCGTGCTGTCCGTCAGCGTGTTCATCCCGGCCGTGCTCGCGAGCGGCGCCGCGCCGTACCTGAACAACGCGCTCGGCACGCATTTCAGCAACCAGTCGGTCGCGCTGACGATCGTGCTGCTCAGCTACCTGCTCGGCATGCTGAACATCAAGACGAATGCATGGATCACCGGCGCGTTCCTCGTCGTCGAGATCGGCGTGCTGATGCTGATCGCGGGGCTCGGTTTCGGCTCGCTGCATCGCGGTGCCGACGTGCTGGTCGCGCCGGTCGTCGCGAGCGGCAACGCGCTCGTGCCGGCGACGCTCGCCGCCATCGTGCCCGCGATCGGCACGGCGATCTTCTGCTACAACGGTTTCGGCTCCGCTGCATACCTCGCCGAAGACCTGCGCGGCGGCAACCGCAACGTCGCGAAGGCCGTGATCTATTCGCTGCTCGTGATCCTCGTCGTCGAACTGGTTCCGCTCACCGCGATCGTGCTCGGCGCGCCGTCGCTGACGGAACTGACGAAAAGCGCCGACCCGATCGGTTATGTCGTGCGTTCGCTGAGCAACCCGGCCGTATCGCGCGTGGTCAGCGCCGGAATCTTCCTGTCGGTGTTCAACGCGATCATCGCGATCGTGATCACGATGGGCCGCCTGCTGTACAGCAGCGGCCGGCACGCGCTCTGGTCGCGCACCTGCAACCGCGCATTCTCGACGATCCATCCGCGGCTGGAATCGCCGTGGCTCGCGACGATCGCGCTCGCGGTGCCGTCGGCGGGGCTCGTGTTCGTGTCGAGCCTCGACGAGCTGACCGCGTTCACGGTCGACCTGCTGCTGCTGATCTATCTGGTCGTCGGGCTGGCCGCACTGGCGAGCCGGTTCGTGCGCCGCGACGTCGAACATCACTACCGGATGCCGCTGTGGCCCGTGACGCCGCTCGTCGCGGTGGCGGGCGCCGCGTACACGCTCTACACGACGCTCGCGACGGCGACGAAGCCGACCGACCTGATCATCATCGCGGGGCTGCTGATTGCCGCACTCGTGATGTATGTCGTCTGGGCGCGCCACAGCGAAGCATTCCGCGCGCTCTGAACGCCGGATCGTCACGTTGCAGCACCGAAACACCGAACCATTGAAAGACTGGAGGAATTGCATCATGCGCACGAGGGATCTCGGCATCCGCATCGGACTCGGCACGCCGGGCCGCTTCAACGCGATCACGGACGTTCCGGGCGTACGGGTCGGACATTGCACGCTGAACGTCGAGAACGGCGACGCATCGATCCGAACCGGCGTCACCGTCATCGAGCCGCGCGCGGGCGCCGCGCACGATTCGCCGTGTTTCGCCGGTGTGCACGTGCTGAACGGCAACGGCGACGCGACGGGGCTCGAATGGATCCGCGAGGCCGGCCTGCTGACGACGCCGATCGCCTATACGAACACGCACAGCGTCGGCGCGGTGCGCGACGCGCTCGTCGCGAACGAGCGGGAAGCGGCGGCCGGCCGCGTGTACTGGTGCATGCCGGTCGTGATGGAAACCTACGACGGGCTGCTGAACGATATCTGGGGGCAGCACGTGAGCGCCGCGCACGTGCAGCGCGCGCTGGCCGCCGCGCAGTCGGGGCCGGTCGCCGAAGGCGGCGTGGGCGGCGGTACGGGCATGATCTGCCACGAGTTCAAGGGCGGCATCGGCACCGCGTCGCGCGTGCTCGCGGCCGATGCGGGCGGCTGGACCGTCGGCGCGCTGGTGCAGGCGAACTACGGCGTGCGCGAGATGCTGCGCGTGGCCGGTTATCCGGTCGGCGAAGTGCTGCGGCACGTGCATTCGCCGTTCCGCGAGCCCGACGCGACAGGCGAGGCCGGCATGGGCTCGATCGTCGTCACGATCGCGACCGACGCGCCGCTGCTGCCGCATCAATGCACGCGCGTCGCGCAGCGCGCAAGCGTCGGGCTCGCGCGCGTCGGCGGCGGCACCGAGGATTCGAGCGGCGACATCTTCCTTGCGTTCGCAACGGGCAACGACGGGCTGCCGGCCGCGAATTACGGCAGCAAGGGCGCGCCGACCACCGGCGTGAAGATGGTCAACAACGACCATATTTCCGCGCTGTTCGTCGCGGCGGCCGAGGCGGTGGAGGAAGCGATCGTGAACGCGCTCGTCGCGGGCGGCGACGTCGAATCGCGTGGTGCGCGGGTCGAGGGGCTCGGGCAGGCGCGCCTGCTGGATGCGTTGCGCGAAGTCGGGTGGCGGCCGGGGCGCGGCGCCTGAAACGGCATGCGCCGCTTCAATCGAAGCGGCGTGGAGCGGGACGGCGGTGCGGCGATCGGCCGGTGCGCCGCCCGCCCGCGGACTCGATGCGGGCGGTGCGGGCCTGGCCGTGACGACGCGGCGTCATGCTCAGCTGCCGAAGTAGATGTTGCAGAAGCTGACGGGGCCGACACAGGCGTTCGGGTCTTCCTGCTTCGATTGCGCACGATCGACGCGGCCTGCGGCCTTGACGGCTTCGGCGCGGTTCGCCTGTTGCTGTGCGACGTCGGCCGGCGCGGGCTGTGCTTGGGCGACAGCAGCGGTCAGCGACAGGGCAACGAGGGCGAGGTGCAGCGGCTTCATTTTGTTTCTCCTGGGTGAGTGCCAGTCTCGCTGGCAGTGAGGAAACTATAGGCTCGCACTGCTTAAAGATTAATCACCGCGCCTGTAGAGCTTATTTCCATTCGGAACAAGGATCCCGTTGCGCGCGCATCGATGTTCAATGGCGGCGCCGGTTGAACGGCGCGTCCCTGTCGAGCAGCGCGCTGCGCATGAAGTGCAGGCAGCCGACGATCCGCTGCATGCGGCGGCGCTCGTCGGGCACCGCGTACCACGCCTGCAGCGTGTGCTGAGCGGCGCGGATCGCGAGATTCACCGATTTCAGCGTGCGCGCATGGTGGCCGGGCGTCGGATCGTCGAAGAAGCGCGGCAACTCTTGCAGTACCGCGTCGATCGAACCGGTCCAGCGCAGCATCTGCGGCGGTTTCGCTTCGCAGAACGCGTGCAGTTCGTCGCGCAGGTCGATCACCGCATGGCCGACCTCGAGCGTCGACAGCATCCAGCGCAGCGCGTCGCGATGCTGCCGCGTGCGTCGCACGAGCAGCGTGCGCAACTGCGCCATCAGGTCGTGCGTGCTCGACTGGAAGCGCTGCGCTAGGCCGTCCGGCGCGCCTTCGCACGCAAGCGTGACCTGGCGGCGCAGGTCATGCGCGATGCGGCCCGTGAGCCAGGGCATATGGGTGGGGAACACGACCGCGAACACGAGCGAGCACGCGAGCATCGCGACGACGACGGCCAGCCCGTTGTTGATCAGCACCTCGGGCGTATACGCGATTGCGTTGTCGGGGCCCGCGAGCAGGCAGAAGAACACCGCGAAGCCGATCCCGTAGCCGGACAGGCCCGGCCGCATCGCGAGAAACGCGCCGAGGCCGAGCACCGGCGCGAGCGTCGCGCACAGCAGCGGAAAGCCGTCGATGTTCGGATACACGTAGCACAGGAACAGGTAGCCGACGGCAGTCGCGAACGCCGCGCCGACGCCCATCTGAGCGACGAACTTCGGTGCGCGCGGCGACGTCGAGCTGAGCGCGCACGCGATCGCCGTGGCGATTACCGCGAGCGAGCCGCTCGGCCACTCCGACGCGATCCAGAACGCGCTCATCGCACCGACGGCGATGACCGTGCGCAGGAACGCGAAGCCGACGAAGAACGAATTGGTCTTCACCGCGTAATGCGTGACGGAGCGCTCGAATGCGTGATCGTCCTGGTCGAGCGACGCGTAGGTATCGGCGTAGCCGAGATACTCGCCGATGAAGCGGTACAGCAGCTCGATCGCGGTATCGAAATCGAGCAGGCCGCCGGCCGCGTGTTCCTCGATGGTCCGCCGCGACGCGCGCGCGGCCTTCGGCAACGCGCCGTGGAAGCGGCGCAGTTCGAGCAGCGCGCCGGTGGCCGGTGCGCTGCCGTGCTGCCGCTCGTCGCGCAATGCGGCGAACCGCTGCGCGAGCGCGTCGACGTGCGGCGCCAGCGCGTCGAGCACCGCGTCCGAGCCGTTCGCGCGCAGGCGCTTGACGAGCTGGTGCAGCGCATGCAGCCGCGTGCATGCGTTCATGAACTCGCTGTTCAGCCGTGCGAGCCGCCGGCTGCGTGCGCGAATGTGCGGATCCTCGAACGATGCGAATGCGCGGTTCGCTTCGAAGCCGACGATGTCGTCGACGAAATCGGCGAAGCGCCGCTCGAAATCGCCGCGTGCGACGTCGCCCGCGAGCGCGCCGGACGTGAACGCCGCGAACGTCGTGTGGCGTGTGTTCAGCGAGCGCATCAGCGCCTTCGCGGAACTGAGCGGCAGGATCAACGCGCTGACCGCGCCCGAGCATGCGATGCCGAGCGCGACTTCCGCGGCGCGCGTGAGCGCGGACTGGAACAGCGTCTGCGGCGTCATCACCGCCGGCAGGCCGATCAGCGCGGCCGTGTAGCCGGCGAGCACGAAGCCGTACCAGCGGAAGTGGCGGTTGCGCACCGCCAGCGCGATGCAGCCGCCGATCCACAGCGTGATGCCGGCCATGTACAGTTCGGGTTGCTGCGCGAACAGCCCGCCGAGCGCGAGCGCGGCGACGAGGCCGGCCGCCGTGCCGAGCATGCGGTAGAAACTCTTCGCGAACACCATCCCCGACAGCGGCTGCATCAGCACGAACACGGTCGTCATCGCGGTGCGCGGCTGCGACATCTCGAGACGCATCGCGATGCCCATCGCAAGGAGCGCCGCGAACACGGTCTTCGCGAGGTGCAGCCAGATCAGCCCGTCGCTGACGGCCCAGTCGCGTGCCGCGTCGCCGAGCGGATCGAGCCATGATCGCCATCGTGCCGGTTCGATGGAAGGTCGCTCGATCGCAGGTTGTGGCTTCATGAAAAGAGGGGACCCGTGCGGGGCCCGGCGAGGTGCCGCGGCGCGTCCGAACGGGTCCGTTCGACTGGTGAGGCGCCGATTGTAGGAGTGCGGCGCCCGCGCATTAACGCAGCTGTGGGGAAACGATAGTTGCAGCCGGAGTAACAATCTGTCGCATCCAGTGGAGGAAAATAGCGGCTCCGCTACAGGTTGCTCACAGGAATGGATACCCTACAAAACATGCGGGTGTTTTCGCGCGTCGTCGAGACAGGCAGCTTCACGGCCGCCGCGCAATCGCTGAATTCGACGACGGGCGCGATGTCGCGCGCGGTGTCGGAGCTCGAGGCGCGCCTGCGCACCCGTCTGATGAATCGCTCGACGCGCCGCCTCGCGCTGACGTCGGCCGGCGAAAGCTATCTGCGGCGCTGCCGCCAGATCCTCGCCGACGTCGATCGCGCGGAAGAAGAGGCGAGCTGCGCGCACGAACGGCCGGCCGGCGTGCTGCGCATGCACAGCTTCGCGAGTGTCGGCCATCACTATGTGTTGCCCGCGCTGACGCGCTATCACGCGCAGTTCCCGGGCGTGTCGATCGAACTGTCGCTGTCGCAGCGCATGCCCGACCTGTTCGACGGCACGAGCGATATGGCCGTCGTGACCGCGTCGTCGCTGCCCGATTCGGAACTGGTGTCGCATCTGCTCGGTTCGACGTTCAGCATCCTGTGCGCGTCGCCCGACTATGTGAAACGGCACGGCGTGCCGGCCCGTCCGCAGGATCTCGCCGCACATGCGTGCCTGACGCTGTGTACGCCCGCGTTCCCGACGCACGAATGGGTGCTCGAAGGGCCCGAAGGCGTCGAGCAGATCCACGTCGCCGGGCCGGTGCAGACCAATACGGCCGAATCGCTCGCACTCGCGATCCGCGACGGCATCGGGATCGGCATGCTGCCGCTGTACTCGGCAATCGACGCGCTGCGCGACGGCACGCTCGTGCGCGTGCTGCCCGCGCATATCCTGCAGAAGATGAACGTGTATGCGCTGTATCCGTCGCGCCGCTTCGTCGACGCGAAGGTGCGGACCTGGGTCGAGATGCTGCGCGCGCAGGTGCCGGGGATGATCGCGCGCGACGTCGAGATGCTGAACGCGATCGGCCGCGAACCGCAGGCCGCCTGAGCGCGGGGCGCGTATCGTCACGTCGATACGTTGTGCTGACTGTCGATTGCGCGACAGGCTTCTTCATGCAAACGCGACATGCGCGTCGCCCGCAGCACACGATTCATGCGGGCGACGCGCATCGTCACGTCGTCACAGCGCGGGTTTCGCCGCCGCGCCCGATTCGGTTGCCGGCTCGCCGGCCGGGCCGTATGCGGCCTGCGCAGCCTTCCGTGCCGCGAGACGCTTCGCCTGCAGTCGTTCCTGCGCCGCCATGATGTCTTCCGGATAGTTGCCGGCTTCACCGCGCGCGGGGTTGTAGCCGACCGACTCGAGATCGACCAGTTCCTGCAGCACCTGCGCGCGCGTGACGGGCGACTTCGCCGACTGGGCGAACGACAGGGCCGGTGCGGCAAGCAGGACGGCAGCGGCGGCGGTAACGACGAGCGATTTCACGAGGTTCTCCTGGGTGAGGGGTAGACGTTCGGTTCGACGCGCGATGCGCGCCCCGGACCTTCGATACGAGTCTACGCAGCGCTTGTGCGCGCAAAAACCCCGATTCCAGGCAGGCTGCCTTCCAGATGGAACAACATTGACGCGCGTCGCCCGCAGCGACCGAACCCGCGTGCGAAAGCGGGTTCGTTGCCGGTGGGCGACGTTGCGTCACACCGGTCAGAACCGCGTGCGCATGCCGATCGCGCCGACGATCTGGTTCGGCGTGCTCGACGCGCCGCCCGAACCGTTGATGAACGCCTGGTAGCCGCGTCCCGACGCATGTTGGTACATCGCTTCCGCATACAGGTCGGTGCGGCGCGACAGCTTGTACACGGCCTGCAGGTCGACCTGGTGCCACTTCGGATCGGTACCGTGCTTGCTGTCCGGGTTCGACACGCTGGCATCCGTGTACACGTAAGCCGCACCGAGGCTGACCGCCGGCGTCACCGCATAGCGCACGTTCACGTCGTAGTTGTTGAACGCGACCTGGCCGGTCGAGCCGAACGAGCCCGTGTTGTCGTACTGCGAGCGCGTATAGACGAAGCCGACGGTCGCCGGGCCGAACACGTAGCTGACGCCGCCGCCGTATGTCCGCATGCGGTCCGAACCGATCGACCAGCCGCCCTGGTTCACGCTCTTCGCCTCGGCCGAATCGGTCGCGCCGGGGCTGGCGCTCGTCGAGCCCTTCGTGCCGTTCATCTGCAGGTACGCGCCGGCCAGCTTCAACGGGCCGTTCGTGTAGCTCGCCGCGACACTGTACGCGCGGTTCGCGCTGAAGTTCGTCGAGTTGGAGAACGCGTACATCGCGCCGACCTTGAAGCCCGCGACCGTATCGCTCGTGTACTTGACCGCGTTGCTGATGCGCAGCGAGTGGTTCAGGTTGTCGTTGTCGAACGGATGCGCGAAGCCCGTATCGCCGAAGTCGCCGGCCGTCGCGGACAGCGGCGCGACGAAGTCGACCATCGTGTCGTACTGGCGGCCGAGCGTCAGCGTGCCGTAGCCGTTACCGCTCAGGCCGACATACGCATAGCGGCCGAACAGCTTGCCGTCCTGGCCGAGCGCGCCGTTGTTCGCGTTGAAGCCGTTCTCCAGCACGAACAGCGCCTTCACGCCGCCGCCGAGATCCTCGGTGCCGCGCAGGCCGAAGCGGCTGCCGTTGATCGTGCCGGTGGTCAGGCGCCACAGCGATGCGCCGCCGGCGTTGTTGGTATACGCAATGCCGGCGTCGATCAGGCCGTACAGCGTGACCGAGCTTTGCGCGTGGGCGAGCGGGGCGAACAGCGCGGCCGCGCAAGCGCCGGCGATGAGGTTTTTTTTCATGGTGAAGCTCCTGCGTGTGGGACGGGAAACGAAAGTTCGGCGCAAGTATAGGAATGCACGGCGCGCGCAAGGCCGCCGGCGCGGCGTGCGCACCTTTCCGGATCCGGCAAGAGTCCTTCACAAAACTGACACGACGCGCCGCGCGCACCCGGGGCCGGCCGTTTTTGCGCGATGGCCTGCACGCGGCATTCGCCCGGCGCGACCCGGCTGTCGCGCCGTTGCAACATGCGCGGGACGCGGCACGGCGGTTGATCCGCACGGCCGACGCGCGGAGAATGAGCCGCTCGTGCCCACGACCGGAGACATACGATGCCCCAGCCCGACCGCCATCCGCCGATCAGCGCCGCCGTGTACTACCGCGATCCGCGCACCGCACTCGAATGGCTGGAGCGCGCATTCGGCTTCGCGCGCGGCATCGTCGTCCGTACGCCTGAAGGCGAGGTCACGCATGCGGAGCTCACGCATCGCGGCGGCGTCGTGATGATCGGCGGACACTGGGCCGATTTCGTCGCGAGCCCGCAAGAGATCGGCGGCAGGAACACGCAAAGCGTGCACGTGCAGCTTGCCGACGGCCTCGACGCGCATTGCGAACACGCGCGGCAGGCCGGCGCGGAAATCCTGCAGGAACCGGCCGACCAGTTCTATGGCGACCGCACCTATCGCGCGCGCGATCCGGAGCAGCACGTGTGGACGTTCGGTCAGCACGTGCGCGACGTGACGCCCGAGCAGGCCGCTGCCGAAACCGGCCTGACGTTCGAAGGCTGGTCCTGATGCGCGACGCGTGCGTGCTTTTCATCCATACATGCGGCGCGAACCGGAGCACGTCACGTATCCGGATGGATGGGGTTGATGCGGACGGCGGTTACAGGCCGTCCGCGCTCATTCATTCATGAAATGCATGAGTCGATTCGAAAAATACGTTTGTCGCATGAGACGCGCGAGGCTACGATGCGGTCCTGATGACGGCGCGCGTGTTGCGCGCCGTCCTTTCGATCCCAGTTCGCCGACCTCATGCGCCTCGACCTCCCGTCCGCTCCCGCATCCGCTTCCCCGCCCGCCAGCCCGTTCGCGCGCGTGGCCGTCGTCACGATCCTGACCGGCGTCGGCGCGGGCCTCGGGGGCATGCTGATCGCGTTGCTGCTGCATGCGATCCAGCACGTTGCGTACGGTTACAGCATCGCGCACGTGATCGGCACCGAGAGCTTCCTCACCGGCGTGACCGATGCCGATCCGCTGCGCCGGCTCGCGGTGCTCGTCTTCTGCGGAATCGTCGCCGGCGGCGGCTGGTGGGCGCTTTACCGGTACGGCCGGCCGCTCGTCAGCATTCGCCGCGCGGTGCGTGCGGCCGATCCGCGGATGCCGTTCGTCAGCACGACGATCCACGCGCTGCTGCAGATCGTCACCGTCGCGCTCGGTTCGCCGCTCGGCCGCGAAGTCGCGCCGCGCGAGATCGGTTCGCTGCTTGCCGGGCAGCTCGCGCATCGCGCGGGGCTCAAGCCCGACGACTGCCGGCTGATGGTGGCGTGCGGCGCGGGCGCGGGCCTCGCGGCCGTCTACAACGTGCCGCTCGGCGGCGCGATCTTCGTGCTCGAAGTGCTGCTCGGCACGTTCGAACTGCGCGCGCTGATCGTCGCGGTCGTGACGTCCGCGATCGCGGCGGCTGTCGCGTGGCTCGGCCTCGGCAACGAACACCAGTACACGGTGCCTGCGTTCGCGCTGAGCACGCCGCTCGTCGCCTGGTCGATCGTTTGCGGGCCTCTGTTCGGCTTCGCCGCGTACGGCTTTGTGCGGCTCACGACCCGCGCGCGGGCGAATGCGCCGAAAGACTGGCGGCTGCCGGTGCTTGCGCTGGTCAACTTCGCGGTGATCGGCATGCTCGCGATGCGGTTTCCGCAACTGCTCGGCAACGGCAAGGGGCCGGCGTCGCTCGGCTTCGACGGCACGCTGACGATCGGCCTCGCGGCGACGCTGCTCGTGCTGAAAGTGCTGATCGAGGCGGGCAGCCTGCGGGCGGGCGCGGAGGGCGGCCTGCTGACGCCGGGCCTCGCGAACGGCGCGCTGCTCGGCGTCGTGCTCGGCGGGCTGTGGAGTCTCGTCTGGCCGGGCGCATCGATCAGCGGGTGTGCGCTGATCGGCGCGACCGCGTTTCTCGCCGCGTCGATGCAGATGCCGATTACGGCGGTCGTGCTGCTGCTCGAATTCACGCGCGCGAATCACGACAGCCTTGTGCCGATGCTGCTTGCAGTGGCCGGAGCGCTTGTTGCGTACCGGTTTGCGCAGCGGCAGGCCGAGCGGCGGGTGAGTGCGATTGCGATGGTGAGCGAGCGCGCAGCGGCGACGCGCTAACGCGCACGAATGCTCAAGGGCCGGACAACGTCGACGCATTCGTCGCCAGCAAGCCACCAAAAATTAACGATTTGCATTCGTTCTGGTGCATGCCGTTGCGGTGGTACTCGCGCGGAACGACGAAGCTGTAACGATCGGGAGCGCAAGCCGGAATTCGCTTCAAAGGAACAGCACGAGATCGATCAATTGCGCCCGAACGCGTTCCCGTATCGACTCCCGACCCGATGAGCCTGTTGTCCTCTCTGCGTCGTTCGCGATAGCCTTGCCCGCTCGTTCGAATTCAAACTATCTGAGAGAAAATGGCGCATTCGTACAAGTACGGCATTCATGACGGCTTGAGCCGCGAAGCGTTGCTCTTCCTGATCTTCATCGAAGAGACTGGCAAGCAGTTTGGGGGTAGATGATGCAGTCGGTATCGCGATGGTGTTGCTGGGCCAGCGCTTTATCCCGACGCGCGGGAAGTTTGCGATCGCCGTCAAGGGCACCTCCATCGCGTCTGTCGTTTCCCGTCGCTTGCTGCCGTACGAGCTGAAGCATCGGATTTTGCCTACCGTTACATCGTTCACGAGTCTTATCATGTTGCGCATCAAGTTCACGCGGAATATCGGCGCATTCGTTGGGCGCGCGATTCCAGGAGCAGGTTGGGTACTCTTGGCAACGGATGTATCGCTGATCACTTATCGCACGGTTATCACCTACAACAGCATGGTGAAGCCTGAGGATCGTCTGTATGGCTGACGCATGGAAGAGTCTCGAAGCGTTTATTGCGACCGATATCGGCAGGCTTCCGGTCGATCGAATCGAACTGACGCGGGACACGGACCTCTATCACGACCTCGACATGGAGCCGGGCGATATCGACGAATTCGTCAGGCAATGGGCCGTGACGTTTGGCATCGACCTCTCTGCGTTCGACATCCACTATTACTACCCGTCCGCGAAACTCGGCATCGGATCGTTCCTTGCGGCGGTCGTCAAATCCCCGTTCAGCAACGACGCGCGCGAGACATTGGGCGGCCGGTCGCTGACGCTCGGAATGATGGAACAGGCGATGGAGCGCGGACGCTGGGAGTTGTGACCCGTCAGGCGTTGCACGTTGCGGGCCGGATGCCTGTTTTTGCGTGCGCGCCTTCCCCCACGAATGCCGGCCCGCGACGTGTTTTTCATTGAGCGTCGCCGATAGGCTATGACCACTGCTATTTCAACGAACCGGGCGCACGGTATCGTACGGATCGTGCGAATTTCTGGAGTCTGTCATGAAGGGAGCCTGGATCGCGGCCGTGCTGGCGTGCGTCGCGCTGCATCCCTCGGTGGTTTCGGCGAAGGATGCAGCGCAAGCGTCACCGGCGGCCAGCTCACGAACGTATCTCCAGAACTTCAAGGACATGGTGCTCGCGGAGTGCCTGGCAACCGCTTACAAGCAGGAGCCCGGCACGAGCAAGGATCTCGGCAGCAGCACCAGCGCATTGCGCGACTGGACCTACTACGACATGGAGCGCGCGCCGGACGTCATTCACGCGCTGGTGGCGAAGTATCTCGCGCTCGATTACCGGAATCCCGTGGTCGAATCGGAAGTCGGGGATGTGAAGTTCGACTTCCTTAAGTGCGTCGACATGTATCACGGCAAGGAACTGGACGCCGCGGCGAAGAACCTCGTATTGCGCCCGAACAGTACCTATCGGACGGAGAACCCGCGGAAGCCGCGGTAGTGATGCGATCAAGCACCGTTGCGCAATGCAGCCGTCTGCCGTCTGCCGTTTACCGTATCGCAGACACTATTCGAGCGTCCTGATCGAATTGCTGATGCCGCGCGCGCAGTCGATCACGGCCGGCGCGAGCTTGCGGCGCGCGTCGTCGAACGTCCAGCGGCTCGTCGGCGCGACCACATGCACGGCCGCGACGGGCTGCCCCTGGCTGCCGAGCACGGGCGCCGCGATCGACATGTCGCCGATGAACAGTTCTTCCTGATTGGTGGCGTAGCCTTCGTGCCGCGCGCTGTCGAGCAGTGCGACGAGTGCGTCGAGCGCCGTGACCGTGCGCGGCGTGTGCGGCGTGCGCGCCATGCCGTCGAGCCGCGCGCGCGCATCGTCGGGCGGCAGCGCGCTCAGGAACGCGCGGCCGCTGCCGGTGCAATACATCGGGATGCGGCTGCCGATCGGCATGTGGATCGGCACGAACTTCGTCGACACGAAACGCGCGACGTACACCATCTCGTCCTCGTCCGGCTCGGTGAGGTTGGTGGTTTCGCCGGTCAGGTTCGTGAGCTCGGACAGGAACGGATTCGCGACGTCGATCAGCGTGTCGGCCGCGAGGTAGTTGAAGCCGATCCGCATCACGTGCGGCGTGAGCTGGTAACGCCGCGTGACCGGATGCTTGCGGATATAGCCGAGCTTCTCGAGCGTATAGACCATCCGCTGCGCCGAGCTCTTCGTCATTCCCGCCGCGTCGGCCACTTCCGCAAGCGTCATCGTGCGCCGCTTCGCGCTGAACGCGCGCAGCACGTTCAGCCCTTTCTCCAACGATTGGTTGAACAGCAGGTCGTTCGACTGATCGGGCAAAGTTTCCATGAGCAGGGGCTTGATCGATTCGATATCGAATCATAGCGTATCGAATATCGATACGCAAAAATCTATTTGCGATATTTTTGATTCGTTTTAAGATCGGATCATCGTCGCAACGTCGATCGGCGACTGGCGGCGCACCGGATTATTCGAGAAGGGGACATCATGGTTTCGTTCATCAAGCAGTTCGGCGCACTGGCCGCCGGTTTCGCCACCTGTATCGCCATCTCCGCGGCATCGGCGGGCGCCGTCGCGGCCGAGCCGACGCTGAAGGTCGGCGCGACGGCCACCGGCGTGCCGTTCACGTTTCTCGACGTGAAGAGCAATTCGATCCAGGGAATGATGGTCGACGCGATCACCGCGGCCGGGAAATCGGCCGGTTTTCGCGTCGACGTGCAGCAGACCGTGTTCTCGGCGCTCATTCCGTCGCTCACCACGCAGAAGATCGACATCATCTCGGCCGCGATGCTGAAGACGCCGGCGCGCCAGCAGGTCGTCGATTTCTCCGACACGATCTATTCGTTCGGCGAAGGCCTGATCGTGAAGGCGGACGACCCGGGCCGCTATACGTCGATGGACGATTTCAAGGGGCAGGTGGTCGGCGCACAGGTCGGCACGGCGTTCGTCGATGCGCTCAACAAGAAGGGCATCTTCAAGGAAGTCCGGACCTACGATTCGATCGCCGACATCATGCGCGACGTCGCGCTCGGGCGCATCAAGGCCGGCTTCGCCGACCAGCCGATCGTCGCTTACCAGATCGAGCACGGCGTCAACCGCCAGGTGCGGCTCGCGCCCGAATACCAGAGCGTCGTGAAGGGGCAGGTCTGCTTCATCGTGCGCAAGGGCGATACCGCGACGCTCGAGCAGCTCAACGGCGCGATCCGCAAGATGAAGGGCGACGGTACGCTGCAGCAGATCCTGCAGAAGTGGCACATGAGCTGAGCGCCGGCCCCCGGTTCCACGCCGGTATCGCCCGCGTCTCGCGGGCACCCGCTGCTGCGGCCCGCTCGGCTGTCGCATAGGAGACCTCATGTTTTTTCAGAATGCGATCGATTTCCTGCCGATCCTGTTGAAGGGGGCGGTGGTCACGATCGAGATCACGGCATGCGCGTTCGTGCTCAGCTCGGTGCTCGGGCTGGTCCTCGCGCTGCTGAAGGTGTCGCGCAACCGCGCCGTGTCGACGGCCGGCAGCACGATCGTCAACGTGATCCGCGGGCTGCCGATCATCGTGCAGCTGTTCTACATGTACTTCGTGCTGCCCGATCTCGGCGTGCAGTTGTCGGCGTTCCAGGCCGGCGTGCTCGGCCTCGGCATCGCGTATTCGGCCTACCAGGCGGAAAACTTCCGCGCCGGCATCGAGGCGATCGACCGCGGCCAGATCGAGGCCGCGCACGCGATCGGCATGCGCGGGCCGATGATCATGCGGCGCGTGGTGCTGCCGCAGGCGTTCCGGATCGCGCTGCCGCCGTACGGCAACACGCTCGTGATGCTGCTGAAGGATTCATCGGTCGCGTCGACGATCACGGTCGCGGAGATCACGCGCGCCGGCCAGTTGATCGCGTCGTCGACGTTCCAGAACATGAGCGTCTATACGCTTGTCGCGCTGCTGTATCTCGCGCTCGGCCTGCCGCTGATGTTCGGCGTGAACCGGCTCGGCAAGCGGCTCGCGCTGAGGAGAGGCGCATGATCCGGATCGATTCGATACACAAGCGCTTCCAGCAGCACGCGGTGCTGAAGGGCGTGAGTCTCGACGTGCGGCAGGGCGAAGTCGTGTGCCTGATCGGGCCGTCCGGCTCGGGCAAATCGACCGTGCTGCGCTGTATCAACGGCTTCGAGACCTACGACGAAGGCTCGATCACGATCGACGGCGTGAAGGTCGATGCGCATTCGAAGCGTATCCACGAACTGCGGATGCGGGTCGGCATGGTGTTTCAGCGCTTCAATCTGTTCTCGCACCGCACGGCGCTCGAGAACGTGATGGAAGGCCCCGTGCACGTGCGGCGGATGCCGGCCGCGCAGGCGCGCGAGCAGGCCCGCGCGCTGCTCGACAAGGTCGGGCTCGCGCACCGGATGAATGCGTACCCGTCCGAGCTGTCGGGCGGCCAGCAGCAGCGCGTCGCGATCGCACGCGCGCTGGCGATGGAGCCGCAGGCGATCCTGTTCGACGAGCCGACGTCGGCGCTCGACCCCGAACTCGTCGGCGAAGTGCTCGGCGTGATGCGCGGGCTCGCGCGCGACGGAATGACCATGGTGGTCGTCACGCACGAGATGGGGTTTGCGCGCGAGGTGGCCGATCGCGTGTGCTTCCTGCACGACGGCACCATCTGCGAAAGCGGGCCCGCGCGCGACGTGCTCACGCAGCCGACGCATCCCCGCACGCAGGAATTCCTGCGTCGCCTGCTGGCGTCGGACGGCGCCGCCAACCCGGATCGACCATGAGCGACAGGAAACCGGCACCCGCATGGCCCGACTCCCGGTGGCCGGATTCGCTGTGGGCGGCGACGGCCGTGCCGGCGCCTGACACCCCCGCGCTCGATGCGTCCGCGTCGTGCGACGTGGCGATCGTCGGCGCCGGCTTCACGGGTCTGTCGACCGCGCTCCACCTGGCCGAACGCGGCGCCAACGTGCGCGTGATCGACGGCGCGCAGCCGGGCTGGGGTGCGTCGGGCCGCAACGGCGGGCAAGTGATCCCCGGGCTGAAATATGACCCCGACGAACTGATCCGCCGGTTCGGCGACGAGGCCGGCGAGCAGCTTGCCGGCGTGGTCGGCGGCGCGGCCGACACGGTGTTCGACCTGATCGCGCGGCACGCGATCGATTGCGATGCGCGTCGCCACGGCTGGATCCAGCCGGCGCCGACCGCCGCGATGCTCGATACGGTCGCGCGTCGCGCGCAGCAGTGGGCCGCGCGCGGCGCACCGGTCGACGTGCTCGGCCGCGACGACGTCGCGCGGCGGCTCGGCACGCACGCCTATGCGGGCGGCTGGATCGATCGCCGCGCAGGCAGCGTGCAGCCGCTCAGCTACACGCGCGGCCTCGTGCGCGCCGCGCAGACGAGCGGGGCGGTCGTGCACGGGCTGACGCGCGCCGTCGGGCTGACGCGTGCCGACGGCCGCTGGCGGATCGCGACGGCCGGCGGCGCGACGCTGTCGGCGGATCGCGTCGTGATCGCGACCAACGGCTACACGGACGGGCTGTGGCCCGGCTTGCGCCAGTCGGTGATCGCCGCGAACAGTTTCATCGTCGCAACGCAGCCGCTCGCGCCGGATCTCGGTCGCGACATTCTCGCCGGCGGCGAGGTCGCATCGGATGCGCGGCGCCTGCTGCTGTATTTCCGCCGCGACTCGGCCGGCCGCCTGCTGATGGGCGGCCGCGGCCCGTTCGCGGAGCCGCGCGCGACGAGCGACTGGCGCCATCTCGAGCGCGCGACGACGCTGCTGTATCCGCAACTGAAGGGTGTCCGGTTCGAATACCGCTGGGCGGGGCGCGTCGCGATCACCGCGGATTTCATGCCGCACGTGCACGAGCCCGCGCCGGGCGTGACGATCGCGCTCGGCTACAACGGCCGCGGCATCGCGATGGCGACGACGCTCGGCAAGCATCTGGCCGCGCACCTGTCGGGCGATGCGCAACTGCCGCTGCCGTTCCGCGCCACGCCGATCCGGCCGATTCCGTTTCACGGGCTGCAGCGCTTCTACATCGCCGCCGGGGTGGCCTGGTATCGGCTGCTCGACAGCCTTTCCTGACGGGGCGCGGGCGCGGGTCGCCATCCATCGTCCGATCGGGCAGAATCGACACTCCCAGTTTCCGCCGACGGATGCCGCATGACCGACTCGATCGATTCCCCCGGCCGCCGCGCGTACGCGAGCTTCGCGCAACGCTATGCGGACATCGCGCCGACCAAGGCGCACAACGCGCTCTACGAGCGTCCGGCGACGATGGCGCTGCTCGGCGACGTCGACGGCCTGACGGTGCTCGACGCCGGCTGCGGGCCCGGCATCTGCAGCGAGCACCTCGCGCGCCACGGCGCGACCGTGCACGCATTCGACGTGACGCCGGAGATGGTCGCGCTTGCCCGCACGCGTTGCGCGGGTCTTGCGGTCGAGGTGACGGAAGGCGATCTGTCGGTGCCGCTTGACTGGCTGCCCGACGGCCGTTTCGACAAGGTGCTGTGTTCGCTGGCGTTCGATTACGTGCGCGACCTCGAAGCGCCGCTGCGCGAATTCCGGCGCGTCGCGCGGCCGGGAGCGACGCTCGTGTTCTCGATGGCGCATCCGATGCGCGACTGGATGGACGAACGCACGCGCGGCGAGGGCACGTATTTCGACACGTCCCGGTTCGGCTTTCACTGGTCGGGCTTCGGCGAACCGAAGCCGTATGTCGAAGCCTGGCGGCGGCCGCTCGCCGACATCCTGAACGCGGTAGCCGACAGCGGCTGGCGGCTCGACCGGTTCGTCGAACCCAAGCCGCTGCCGGAGATGAAGGCCGCGTCCGAACGACTCCATGCGGAGCTGTCGCTGGCGCCGGCCTTCCTTTGCATCCGCGCGCGCCGCTGACGCAGCGCGGCGGTCAAGCGGCGCTCAATGTTTCACCGGCTCATCGTTCAGCGTTCCGAGAAACGCTTCGATATCCTTGATATCCTGCGCCGTCATCGCGGGTTTGTCGCCCGGCTTGCGATCGAACGGCGCATCGGTCACGTCGACGTTCGCGCGATACTTCGGCGGAATATCGTCGTACTCGTCGACCTTGCCGTCCGCGCCGCGCGAATAGAACTTCTGCGGCGAGATGCTGCGCTCGTTGTAGAACGCCATCACCTGGTCGAGCGTGTGGAACACGCCGTTGTGGAAGAACACCCGGCGCGTCGCCGAGTTGCGCAGCGTCGGCGTGAGGAACATCCCGCAATACTGCGTCTGGTCCTTCAGGTCGTCGCGGAACGGTCCGCACACGCCGAGATCGTAGAAAGCCGCGTTGCGGTTCTGCGCGAGCTGCTTGTTGCGCGGCGCGCCGAGCGCCTCGTACTGGTAGTCGGTAAACATCGGCGGCAGCCCGTCCTTGCCGGGCTTCGACAGGTGGCAGCCCGCGCAATTCGCCTTGTCCGGATCGTTGAACAGGCGCAGCCCGCGCAGCTCGGCCTGCGACAGGCGCGCGCGGCCTTCGAGCCAACGGTCGTACTTGCTGTTGTACGGATGGAACGACGGATCCTCGACCTGATACCGCGCGATCGCGAACATCGCTTCCGACACCGCGAGCTGCGGGCTGTCGAACACGCGCACTCCGAACAGCTGCTCGAACTGCGCGCGGTGCGACGACTGCGCGAGCTTGTGCGCGACGTCGTCGATGCTCGCGTTCGCCATCTCGACCGGATTCAGCAGCGGGCCGAACGCCTGCTGCTGCAGCGTATCGGCGCGGCCGTCCCAGAACATCCCGCCCTGCGGCACGAGCTGCGGCGCGGCTGACGTGCCGGCCACCTTCTGCGCCTTGACGACGCCGGCCGCCGCCGCGGCCTGCTGCGCGACACTCGGCGCGGCGTCGTTTTCACCGGCATCGGGGCCGATGCTGAAGTTTGGCTGGCGGTACAGATACATCAGCGACGGCGGTGGGCGATATCCGTGCTGCGTCATCGCGAGGCCGCCCGGCTGCACGTCGAGCGCGTTCGGCGGGCCGTACGCATGATCGGGGCTGTGGCACGACGCGCACGACTGCTTGCCCGACGCGGACAGCGACGGATCGACGAACAGCGCCCGCCCGAGCTGCGCGACCGCCGACAGCGGCTGCGCGGCGGGCCGCTGCAGCACGACCGGATGCGGATTCGCGCCCGTCCAGTCGGCGACGACGGTGCCGATCGCCGCGGGCACCCGCGCGGGGAACGCGACCGCGAACGCGCCATAGCCGAGCACGGCCGCGCCGAGCACGAACGCCGCGCGGCGCAGCAGGCGGGAAGGGGAACGCGGCGCGGCGGTGCCGGAGGCGTCGGGAGACGGGAACGCGGGGCGAGCTGTCATGCTGTCGGTCGGAAATCGGGCGCCGCGCGAAGCGGCGCGTTAAATGGAAACGGCCGGCGCGTGATGCGCCGGCCTGCGGTCAACGGAAGCCGATCAGATCGACGGTGCCGCGCTCAATGCCGTGCCGAGCGTCGGGTCGAGGTACAGCGGCGTCGTGTTCGGCTTCGACGTGAAGTCGAACAGCCCGCGCAGGTCGCCCGCCGTCGCATCGAACGAGCCGCCGCCGATGCGCTGGCCGCCGAGCCAGTTGTCCTCGATGAAGCGCACGACCGATGCCTGGTCGAGCATCGTGTGGTCGACGTAGTTCTGCTTCGCGTACGGCGAGATCACGATCAGCGGAATGCGCACGCCCGGGCCGCAGCGGCCGTTCACGGTGCCGCCGTTCACGCCGGTGGTGCCGCCCGTGCCGCACTTGCCGTTGCCGTTGACCTGGTCGACGGCGTCGGACGACGAACGGGTCGGCGCCGTGTACGCGTGGTCGTACCAGCCGTCCGAGTCGTCATAGGTGACGATCACGGCCGTGTTCTGCCAGTCCGGCTGCTGCTGCAGGAAGTTGACGACCTTCGTCACGAACGCCTGCTCGTCGAGCGGATCCGAGTAGCCCGCGTGCGCATCCTGCGCGGCCGGCGCCTTCAGGAAGCTGACCGACGGGAAGTTGCCGGCTTTCACGGCCGCGAAGAAGTCGTCGCTGTCGTACTGGTGGTTCGCGGGTTCCGCTGTCTTGCCGTCGGTCTGGACGCTCGAACCGATCGCCGCGATCGAGCTCGGGCGCGTGTGCTGCGGGTTCGACGTCGACGCGTAGTACTGGAACCAGTTGTGGTGCGGGATGTAGTCGGCCGTCGCGGCGTTCACGGCGGTGGCGACCGTGCTGCGGCTGCAGCCCGTCGTGCCGTTGCCGTTGGTCGTCGACAGGTTGAAGCCGCCCATGAAGCCGCCCCACGTGATCTTCGCGCCGTTCAGCAGGTCGCCGATGTTCTTGCCGGTCATCATCGCCTGGTCGGTCGTGCTCGAGCACACGTCGAAGCCGGGGTCGACGTCGTTGATCATCGTGAAGCCGCCCTGGCCGTCGTTGATGTAGTACGAAGTGGCTGCGAGCGTCGAAGGCTGCTTCGACGTCTTCACGATCTGCATCCCGTTGGTCTGCCCCGACACGACGTTCAGCGCGCCCGGTGTCGACGGGCCGTAGACCGTCGTGTATGCGTTGTCGCTCATCGCGAAGCGCTGCGCGTAGTTCCACAGCGCGGTCACGGTGTTGCCGTCGAAGTAGCCCATCACCTGGCCCTTCGTGCCGAACGCGCCGGCGCCGCCGGACGAGCCCTTGCCGGTGTATTTCGGGAACAGGTCGGCGAGGCCGTTGTCCTCGGCCAGCTGTTCGGCCGTGTACGCGTGGTTCTGGTCGGCGGTCGCGGCCTGCGTGCGGTCGAGGCGGAACGGGTTCGCCGCGCCGGTGCCGTTGGCCGTGTTCGTGAAGTTCGGGTTCGCGGTCAGCAGCGTGCCCGTCAGACCGTTCGGCGTCGGCGTGCCGGGCTTCGCGGTGAACGCCGGTTCGCCCGACGGGTTCGTCGCGTTCGGGTAGGTGCCGAAGTAGTGGTCGAACGAGATATTTTCACCGTAGATCACGACGACATGCTTGATTGGCGTGGCGGTCTGCAGCGCATCCTGCGACGACACCGCGGGCGTCGACGTCGGATCGTCGCTGCCGCCGCAGGCGAACAGCGCAAGCGCTGCGGCTGCGCAGGCGGTGACGAGCAAGGCTTGACGGAACATCGGGAAACTCCAGGTAAGGCCTTCGATGGTGGAGAGCGGCCCCGTCGCCGTGTCGGTTCGGCGCGGAGCTCGCGAGAGAGCACGCGCATTGGAACAGTTGCGCATGAAGATATGGGGACGGAGCGGTTTCGCGACGGTTGCGCTGCGGTATCGATTCCATTACGGCGCAACGCGGTGCGAAAGAGAACGGAAAGGGGCGGACCGCGCGCAACCTCGACGACACATTTCGCGGTGCGCGGGGCCGTTGCCGTGAATGCCGTGCGAGGCGGGCGAGAGGGTGCCGTCGGCCGGTTCGCGCGTAATGCCGTGGTTACCGCGTTTTTGACAATCGTGTGACGTATTCATACGATGAACGCCCTGCGGCGACGATTTCATGTTGCCGACCGTTACCGAGAGTTCAGCGTGCCGATCCCCGTTCTGTTTGCAGTTTTGTGTGCGGCGTTCCTGCATGCGTCATGGAATGCGCTCGTCCGCAGCAGCGGCGACCGGCTGCGGTCGGCCACGGTGCTGCAGATCGCGATCGGGCTGTTCGCGCTGCTGTTCCTGCCTGCCGCCGCGCCGATCACGCCCATGAGCTGGCTCTGTGTCGTCGCATCGGCCGTGATCCATGTGGTCTATACGTTGCTGCTGGTACGCGCCTACGAGCACGGCGACCTGACCGTCGCATACCCGGTTGCGCGCGGCACCGCGCCGCTGCTCGTCACGCTCGGCGCGGCGGCGTTCGCGGGCGAGCACCTGAACGCCGGCGCGCAAGGCGGGCTCGTGCTGATCTGCGCGGGCATCATGGCGATCGGGCTGGAGGGCGGGCGTGGCGCGAAGCACCGGATGACGCAGGTGCTGCCGACCGCGTTCGCGACCGGCGTGTCGATCGCGGCCTATAGCGTGGTCGACGGGATCGGCGTGCGGGAAAGCGGCGGCACGGTCGGCTATACCGCGTGGATGTTCGTGTTGACGGGCGTGATGATGGCCGCGTACTACCGGCTGCGCGCGGGGCCGCTGCGGCTGACGCAGGATGTCGGCGAGACGGCGAAGGCTGCGTGCGGCGGCGTGTTCGCGGCGCTCGCGTACGGCATCGTGATCTGGGCGATGGAACGCGCGCCGATGGGCCCCGTGTCGGCGCTGCGCGAAACGAGCGTGGTGTTCGCGGCGCTGATCGCACGCGTGTATCTCGGCGAGCGGCTGACGCCGCGCCGTGCTGTGGGATGTACGGTGATTGCGGCGGGGGCGTTGCTGATCAGTGCGTTCGAGGCGGTGCGGTGAAGGCGTCCCGGGATGTGCAATGCGTATATGGCTGGGTGCTGATTTTCAGAACCGAAATCCGAAAGCTGGCTAGCCGAAAAGACCAGGCGCGGGGAGCGCGTAGGTCGCAAGATGAAAGAGAACAACAAATAGCGTAGCTGCAATGAACGTGATACCCCACTTGCGCGACGACCAACGTCGGTAAGCGAAGGCATTGAGTGCGGCAAAGACGACCGAAGGCCACAAGGTCAGAGCGAACAGGCCGACGATGAATACTGCGTGTGGAGCGCAGTGTTCCATGTCGTTGCAGCCGGTCGAGTGCGACGGCGGAGCAGGCCAGTGAATACGGCTGAACGTGTAAAGGGACGCCCATGTGATGAGCAAACCCCATAGGAACCCCGGAACTGCAACCGCCAGTCGTTTCATTTAACTTCCCGGAAAAGGATTTCTTTCGAGTCGGCCAGATCTGAATACCAATTCCCGCGTCGGCCCCGAAGGTAATCAAGTGGGGTTAATCATGCTCGGCACGCCTATGCGAAACCGCCAGAACGAAGCGGTAGATGGCGGAAGGGTATCCTTGTTCCATGGGTCGCATCAGTCAACTCTCGTATTGTTTTTCAATGGCTTCGTCGCCCCAATAAACCGTGTACTCATCGGGCTTGTTGCCGGTATCGATGCGGGGTAATTCTCCGCTTGGATCGAGTCGGCCGTCGTACGTGCGGCCATCGGCCGTTTGGCGTTTCACTTCGGCATCCGGCAGTTCCGCATCAGCGTCTCCGACGGCCTCGCGGGGTCGCCTATTAATTAGTGATTCCCTAATGATCGAGGTGCGTTTTGTAATGGATCGGGATGGGCGGCGCGCCCGCAGCCGCTGGCGCGACAGCACGGCGATCACCTGCTGGGTGGGGGCGCCGGAAGGGAGTTCGTTGCGGATGCGGTCGGCCACCATCGGCAGACCCGCGCGCTGCCGGCGCAGCGCCTTCGCGATTGCCCGGCGGCATTCGTCCCCGTGGCAGTCCCATTCGTCACGGATTCTCTGGCAATAACGGCATGTGTCCATGGCGGACAGTCTGACGCGCCTCGCGTTGCCGCGACCCTGGCCAACAAAGGGTTGAGAATCCGCGACGTGTTCCGCTGCGCTCACGCTCCCAGCTCGGGCTGGCGCGTGTCCGGCGGCGCGGCGAGCGGGGCGGCGGCGGCTTGCGGCGCTTTCGCGTTTTCGCGCCTTTCGAGGAAATGCATCGCGAGCGCGGTGATCGTCAGCAACGCGAACGCGGCGGGGCCCGTCATCGCCGCATGGCTGATCTGCAGCAGGTATCCCGCTGCGGCGAGCAGGATGCCGAGCACCACGGCGGCCCGCGTGCGCCGGCGCAGCCAACGTTCGAGCCCGACGAACGCCGTCGCGAAAAACGCGGCCCAGGACCCGGTCAGGCTGATGAACGACCCGACACCGCCCGTCCAGCGGTCGACCCAGAAGTTGTTCAGCAGCGTCTCGATGGCCGTGTGCTGGTCGGGCGTCATCTGCGATGCGATCTGCAGCAAGCGCCCGAGCCCGATGCCGCCGACCGCGTCGAGCACCGTGTAGGCCACCAGGAAAACGAAGGTCGACAGGCGCGCGAGCCATGCGACCGGACCCGGATCGTCGCCGACGAGCAGCCACAGCCCGATGCAGACGAGCACGACGCACGGCGTCTGGATCATGTGCAGCGCAAACCACCAGGCGGGGCCGAAATACGCCAGCGCGTCGTGATTGTGATCGTATTCGGGCTTCGACAGGTAATCGAACATGCCGGGGTCATGCGTGAATCCGGCAGGATGAAACAGTTCGATCGTCGCCAGCACGAGCGGCGCGATGAAAAGGCACAGCCACCACAGCACGGCCCGGGTTGTTCGGTTCATGTTCGGCTCCTTCCTGAATGGCTCAAGAATCGCATCGACGACGAACCGCGAGGCGCGCAGGCCGGCAGTATGCGATATCGGTCAAGGAATAAAAATGATCGAACGAACGGCACGTTCCATTCGATCTCAGTCAGCATAGGACACGCACAAGCGAATGTTAAGAAGTAATCTTGCGCCGATATTGGAATGCTATATAAGTTTGAGATTCGCCGTTTTATTTTCCGATGCAATTGGAATATTTGTTATAAGCGGCGCGTGAACGCTCCAATCTTCCTCAATGACCGTCTCATGACCTCGGCACACTAAAAATCTGACAGGCTCATGTCTTTGATTCAGATCAAATCGACTCGACGGCTTGAACAGTCAGACGAGCCAGCTCAAGCCAAGCTGCTGGCTACGCTCGATATCTCATCTGTTAAGCAAAATTTAGAAGCCTTCAGAGCCGGGCAAGGACTACCCATGAAAAGATGTCTTACTCTGTTTCCACTCACTCCTCTGTGCACATCGAATCGCACGTGATCGATTTTGCTCCCACGCCACCAAAGCGGCGTCGGACGTGATACCTAAGCGGCCGGGTGTACAGAACCCACAACTGCACTCATGCAAAACTTGAGGAGAAATCCATGGCGTTCAACTTTGACCCAACCGACTGGCAAATCGTCCCGGCTCGTACTTTCTCGGAACTGCGCGTCGGCGAGATTTACCGCGCACCGAGCCGTACGCTGACGGATGCTCACGCTTCGGCGTTTCAAACGGTCTCCTGCGACAACCATCCGATACACTACGACGAAGTCTACGCGAAGCGCTACGGCCATTCGGCGCCGGTCGTCCATGGCCTTCAAATTCTGGCTTTCACCGCGCCGGGGGCAACACTCTTGCCACATAATTTTGGCGCAATTTTCGTCGCATTCACTGAATTGTCGGCGAAGTTTCACGCAGAGGTTCACGCCGGCGACACGCTTTTCTCAGCACTCGAAATTGTCGCACTTGAACCCAACGGCGAGCACGGTGAAGTCAGCACGGCAGTCACCGTCCACAATCAACGCGGAGAACTGGTGCTATCGGGGCATCACAAGTACCTACTCCGAACGACTGGCTAATCTGGCAGGCTGTTGAAATACACCTCGAGGATGCGCGGCATGCCTTTCCAAAGAACTGCTGCGTCGGTTTGGTTCGTGCCGATTTGATGCCGAGCGTCCTTAATTCAGGTGAAACCAATGCTGTCTCCTCGCCGATTTGTGCTTCTACGCCGTTCTGCCCGCGAGCGTACGCATGCGCGTGAGGTTGTAGGCCGCCTGAGTCAGAAGGAACAACTGCTCGACCCGCTCGCGGCCACGGTACATCGCCTGACGAATCCGGCCGACCGTCACTTACGGCCGTCTGACGTTGCGCGAATTCCATGTCGACACCGATCGCCACGTGGCGGCAACGCCGCTGTCGATCTCGCCGGCGCCCGTCTGCGAATGACCGGCAGGCGCGCCGGCTGTCACGCTTCAACCGGCATCGCGCTCGTGCACTTGATCTCGTCCAGGCACACGCTAGAATGCACGCCGCTCACGCCGGGAATCCGCATCAGCGTTTCGAGCAGGAACTGCGACAGCCCCTTCAGGTCGTGCGCCACGACCTTCAGCACATAGTCGATGTCGCCCGTCACCGAGAAACATTCCTGGATCTGCGCGAGATCGGACACCAGTTTCTGGAATTTCGACAGATCGCGGATATGCCCGCGCTCCATCGTCACGTGCACGAACGCGGTGACGCCGAAGCCGAGCGTGTCGGGGCAGAGCCGGGTTTCATAGCGGCGGATCGCGCCGATCTCTTCCAGCCGCCGGTGGCGCCGCAATGTCTGCGCGGGCGACAGGCCGACGGCCTTCGCCAGATCGAGGTTCGACGCACGGCCGTTCTCCTGCAGGATCGAAAGCAAGTGGCGATCGATGCGGTCGAGAACCGGTTCAGGCATTTTTATTTCCTCATTTGTCTCCTGGATGCAATCTTATCTCATAATGTAGGGTTTGCATGAACGGGTTACGAAACCCGATTTCGCCGTCGCGACGCTAAACTGACGCCGGATTTTCGTGTGTGGCCGCAGCAATGCGGCGTGGGCGACAAGTCGGCGGCCGGTCTGGCGGGCACGCGGACGCGAATCGGGCGCCGCCACGCGAAGATTGCAGTCCCCAACCCGGCGGCTCCACGAACGCCGCCGACACAGCAAAAACAGCGCCCGGCACACCGAGGCGCGCCGCACCGCTTCAGGCGGAGGCGGACAGAGTGGAGAAGACATGGTTTCTGGAAACGAGAGCGACGGCCTGAAGCGCGGGCTGAAGAACCGGCACATCCAGCTGATCGCGCTCGGCGGCGCGCTGGGCACGGGGCTGTTCCTCGGCATCGCGCAGACGATCAAGATGGCCGGCCCGTCCGTGCTGCTCGGCTATGCGGTGGCCGGCATCGTTGCGTTCTTCATCATGCGCCAGCTCGGCGAGATGGTCGTCGACGAGCCCGTCGCAGGTTCGTTCAGCTACTTCGCCAACAAGTATTTCGGCCACTTCACGGGCTTCCTGTCGGGCTGGAACTACTGGGTGCTGTACATCCTCGTCAGCATGGCCGAACTGTCGGCCGTCGGGATCTACGTGCAGTACTGGTGGCCGGGCGTGCCGACCTGGGTGTCGGCGCTCGTGTTCTTCGTCGTCATCAACCTGATCAACCTGACCAGCGTGAAGTCGTACGGCGAGACGGAATTCTGGTTCTCGATCATCAAGGTCGCGGCGATCGTCGGGATGATCGGCTTCGGCGGCTGGCTGCTCGCCAGCGGCAATGCCGGGCCGGAGGCCAGCGTCAGGAACCTGTGGCAGCACGGCGGCTTCTTCCCGAACGGCGTGTCGGGTCTCGTGATGTCGATGGCCGCGATCATGTTCTCGTTCGGCGGGCTCGAACTCGTCGGCATCACGGCGGCCGAGGCCGACGATCCGAAGCACAGCATCCCTCGCGCGACCAACCAGGTCATCTACCGCATCCTGATTTTCTACATCGGCGCGCTCGCCGTGCTGCTGTCGCTGTATCCGTGGGAGAAGGTCGTCAGCGGCGGCAGCCCGTTCGTGCTGATCTTCCACGCGCTGAGCAGCAACCTGGTCGCGAACGTGCTGAACGTCGTCGTGCTGACCGCCGCGCTGTCGGTCTACAACAGCGGCGTGTACTGCAACAGCCGGATGCTGTTCGGCCTCGCGCAGCAGGGCAATGCGCCGAAGGTGCTGTGCTCGGTGAACAAGCGCGGCATTCCGCTCGCCGCGCTCGGCGCGTCGGCGCTCGCCACCGGCGCGTGCGTGCTGGTCAACTACTTCATGCCGGGCAAGGCGTTCGAGGTGCTGATGGGCCTCGTCGTGTCGGCGCTGATCATCAACTGGGCGATGATCAGCCTGATCCACCTGAAGTTCCGCCAGGCCAAGCGCGCAGCCGGGGAGAAGACTTCCTTCCGCAGTCTGGGCTATCCTTTCACGAATTACCTGTGCCTGGCATTCATGGCCGGCATTCTCGTCGTGATGTACCTGACGCCCGATCTCCGCCTGTCGGTGTACCTGATCCCGGTATGGCTCGCGGTGCTCGCGATCGGGTATCGCTTCCGTCAGAAGGATGCAGGCTATGCGGTGCGCGACGGCGCGTCCGCAGGCTGACGCAGGCCACCACCGACCATTCTTCCAAACGAGACCGACTCAAGCCATGTTCGAACACATCGACGCGTACCCGGGCGACCCGATCCTGACGCTCAACGAGAACTTCCAGAAAGATCCGCGCGACCGGAAGGTCAACCTGAGCATCGGCATCTACTTCGATGCCGAGGGCCGGATTCCGGTGATGGGCGCCGTGCGCGAAGCCGAAACCGCGCTGCAGCGCGAGAGCGGCCCTAAGCCGTATCTGCCGATGGTCGGCCTGGCCGCGTATCGCGACGCCGTGCAGGCGCTCGTGTTCGGCGCCGATCACCCGGCCCGCGCGGCCGGCCGCATCGCGACCCTGCAGACGCTCGGCGGCTCGGGCGCGCTGAAGGTGGGCGCCGATTTCCTGAAGCGCTACTTCCCGGACGCGCAGGTGTGGCTCAGCGATCCGAGCTGGGAAAACCACCGCTTCATCTTCGAGCGCGCCGGCTTCACGGTGAACACGTATCCGTACTACGACGAGGCGACCGGCGGCCTGAAGTTCGACGCGATGCTCGCGGCGATCGACGCGCTGCCGGCGCGCAGCATCGTGCTGCTGCACGCGTGCTGCCATAACCCGACCGGCGTCGACCTCGACGAAGGCCAGTGGGAAAAGCTGATCGACGTGATCGAGGCGCGCGGCCTGCTGCCGTTCGTCGACATGGCATACCAGGGCTTCGGCGCGGGCCTCGACGCGGATGCGTTCGCGGTGCGCGAGCTGGCCCGCCGCGGCGTGCCGGCGCTGGTCGCGAACTCGTTCTCGAAGAACTTCTCGCTGTACGGCGAGCGCGTGGGCGGCCTGAGCGTCGTCTGCGAGGATGCGGCCGCGGCCGAGCGCGTGCTCGGCCAGCTGGCCGGCGCCGTACGCTCGAATTACAGCAACCCGCAAACCTACGGCGCGAAGGTCGTCGCGGCCGTGCTCGACACGCCCGCGCTGCGCAAGCAGTGGGAAGAGGAACTGTCGGCGATGTGCCGCCGCATCGCGCGGATGCGCCAGTCGATCCATGACGGCCTGCGCGACCACGTCAGCGGCGAAGCGCTCACGCGCTACGTGAAGCAGCGGGGGATGTTCACGTACACGGGCCTGACCGAATCGCAGGTCGACGCGCTGCGCGAAGTGCACGGCGTGTACATCCTGCGTTCCGGCCGGATGTGCGTGGCGGGCCTGAACGACTCGAACGTCGGCATCGTTGCCGACGCAATCGGCAAGGTGCTGAAGAGCGGCGTCTGATCGTCGCGCGCCCGGCGCGCAACGCTGCCGGCCGAACCGGCTGTCTCCCGTCGCGGAGGCAGCCGGTTTTTTGTTGCACGGCCGCGATGCGTGCTGCCCGGCTGACGCGCGCCCAGGCGCGGCAGTACGATCACGGAATCGGACACAGGACAGAGGAGCGACATGGGCATCCGGATCATCCAGCTCGGCACGCCGCGCGCGGCCGGCGAGGGCCTGCGGATCGGGACGGTGCGGCGACCGCCGCGCGGCGTTCCGAAGGCGGAATTCGCGTCGCGCAACTACTATGATGTATGGTTGCCGACGCTGTCGCCGAGCCCCGAGCTCGTCGCGCAGGCGCAGGCGGCCGAAACGGACGCCGAATGGAACGCGTTCAAGCGCCACTTCCGCGCGGAGATGGCGCATGGCGATCCGGCAAAGGTGCTGGACCTGCTGGCGGCGCTGTCGGCGACCACCGCGTTCTCGATCGGCTGTTACTGCGACGACGAGCGCCATTGCCACCGCAGCGTGCTGCGCGAGCTGCTCGCGGAGCGCGGCGCGGCGATCGAGCCCGATGCGGGCTGAAGCGAGCTGAATCGGACCGACGCGGCGGCACGATACCGCACTGCGATCGTGCGGTGCAGCGAACCGGTTGACGTGGGTCAAGCGGGCGGCCGCGCGCGCCACTATGCTCTCGTCATGGAGTCATCACGACAATGACAGGCGGACAGATGCACATTACCTTCCCGCCCGAGCCGGCCGAATATTGCGCGCGCGACCTGGTTGTCGCGTTTTCGGCGCTGGTCGACGGACGTTGCGTGCAGTGCGCGGTCACGGCCGAGGCACTGGAAGACCATTTCGGCGCGCCGTCGCTGCTCGAACGCGACCTGCTGGCCGCGTTCGACGCGCACCGGCCGGCGATCGAAGCGATGGCACGACGGATGCTCGAGGAAATCGGCGGCCGGCCGGTGCTGCTGCACAGCGGCCACTTCAGGCTCGGCGATTGACACCGCGGGAGGGCATATGACTCTGCAGGGCAACATTCACGAACGCGACTGGTCGGTCGAAGTCGAGACGCGCCCGTGCGAATCGGGGGAATTCCGCTGCCGCGTGTCGGTCGAGCACGGCAGCGGCGCCGCGCGCTTTCATCATACGTTCGAGCACAGCCATGCGTATCCGACCGAGCGCGAGGCGATGATCGAAGGGCTGCGGGCCGGAATGACGTGGATCGAGATGAAGACGTCGCAGGTATTCAACGTATGAACGGTGCCGCGCCGGCAGAGGTGCGGACAGACTTATCGGCAGGCCAGCGATCGAAGAATTCGCGCCACGCTACGGGAAATACGCACCGCCGCCTTTCGGCGCGGGCGGTGCATGCAGGCGGTCGACGAGCGGGCGGCCCCGTCAGGAGAAACGACATGGGCGTGGGCATGCAGATCGCCTGCCTCGGATTCACGGGTTCGGCCGCGATCGAAGCCGAAGCCGGCGCGCAACTGGTGCGGCTCGAACGGTTTCGCGCGCTGATCGACGGCTGTCACCTCGCAATCGAATCGCGCGTGGCGGCCGACGGTGCGCGCACATACGACGTGCGGCTCGACCTGGTGTTTCACGACGAGGCGCTCAGGCCGCTGCCGCCGTGCAGCGGCGATGACGTGGACGATGCGCTGCACCGCGCGTTCGCTCAGGCCGAACAGGCGTTGATCGCGTGGCAGGCGGACGGCGGCAGGGTGATGCTGCGCGACGCGGCGACCGATGGCACGGCTCGGTGACGCATGGCGCGCGACGCCGCGCGGACGATGCCGGCGCGTACGTCAGTCCGACCCGAGTCAGACCCGCGCGAGCGCTTGCGCGTCGATGATGCGCACGCGCTTGCCGCGCGTTTCGACCAGCGCATCGCGATGGAACCGCGAGAACATCCGGCTGACCGTTTCCAGCTTCATCCCGAGATAACAGCCGATTTCCTCGCGCGTCATCCGCAGGTTGAATTCGGTCGCCGAATAGCCGCGCGCCTCGAAGCGCGACGACAGGTTCAGCAGGAAATGCGCGACGCGCTGTTCGGCCGACATCGTGCCGAGCAGCAGCATCTGGCTCGATTTCCGCGCGATCTCGCTGCTCAGCATCTGATAGAGGAAGTGCTGCATCGGCTTGATCTCGCGGCACGCCGCTTCGAGCGCACCGAACGGGATGACGCACACGACGCTGTCTTCGAGCGCGATCGCGTCGCAGCAGTGCTGGCCGCTGCCGATGCCGTCCATCCCGAGCGTGTCGCCGGCGATCTGGAAGCCCGTCACGTGTTCGCGGCCGTCGCGATGCATCATCACCGTCTTGACCGAACCCGCGCGCACCGCATAGATGCTCTGGAATGGATCGTCGGTGCGGAACAGCGCGTCGCCCTGGCGAACCTGCCGGGTCGTGCAGATGATCGCGTCGAGCCGGCCGTATTCGGCGGCCGTCAGTTGCGGCGGCAGGCACATCGAGCGCATCGCGCAGGCCGAGCAGCGTGCGGCGGGATGTTTGGCGGCGTCGGCGCGCGTGACCGCACGAAGCGGAGTCGTCGGCCGGGGCGCGACGGGTACGTCGGCGGGGCAGGCGGTGGCGGTGGACATGAGTCGCTCCGGCTTGTCAGGGGTGGTGCACGCGAGCGTGCACCAGGGATTCGATGACACGGCACGCGGCGTCGAATTCGACGGTCTTGTCGAAGAAGTAGTCGGCTCCGGCCGTCGCGCATGCCTCTCTGAATGCCGGCGCCGAATGATTCGTCAGCACGATCGTGACGATGCGCGGCGCGGCCTTCGACAGCATCCCGATCAGGTCGAGGCCGCTGCCGTCCGCGAGCCGCAGGTCGACGATCACGACGTCCGCCCGGCTGCCGCGGATCTGCGTCAACGCGTGCTGGCCGTCTTCCGCTTCGCCCACGACGGCGACACCGCGAATCGCGCCGACGAGCAGCGCGATCCGCTGCCGGACGGCAACGGCGTGATCGACGAGAAACACCCTGAGCGGGGCGGGCGACAAGCTGGCATTCATGCCGGCAGTATCGTGTTGCGCCGCCGGAAATGAAATCGGCCGAATTGGAAGTTGGTGTAGGCCGCTTCGACGCGTTGTAGGGCGTTTCCTACAACGCGTGCGGAAAAGTGTCAGAGCGCTCCGGATGTTGCAACGCCGCACCGGCGCCGCGCGCGCGGCCGGTGGGCTTCGCTGCCGGGTCAGCCGGCCAGGCGCGCGTCCAGCGCATCGCGTGCGGTGCGGCACGCGGCGAGATCCCACGCGGCGCAGCCGACGCTCTTGAACAGCAGCGGTCCGCCGACGGCGAACGCGCCGCTCAGCACGTCGGCGAGCGACGCGACCTGCTGCCAGTCGACCTGCGCGACGATCAGGTCGCCGGCCTCGTGACGCGCGCCGGCCGGATCGTCGACGACGAGCCGGCTGCCGCGCACCGTGTTCGCATCGATCTCGGCCGCATCCGCGGTGAACGCGCCGACGCCGACCACGAGCCGGCCTTCGCGCGCGGCTTCGCGGTAGACGGGCGTGCGGCTCGTCGTCAGCGTGACGACGACGTCGATCGCATCGGGAATCGCGTTGCCGTCGAGCGGTGCGAGCCGCGGCGCCTGCGCGCGGTGCGCGGCGCAGAAGGCGGCCGTGCTGTCGGCGCTGGTGCCACGCACGTGAAGGCGCGCGTCGGGAAAGATCGCCGCGAGCGCTTCCGCGTGATTGGCCGCCTGCTTGCCCGTGCCGATCAGCAGGATGTCGCGCGGCGCGGCGCCATGCAGCGCGTCGATGCCGAGCGCGGTGACGGCCGCCGTGCGGCGGCCGGTGACCGTCGGGCCGTCGAGCGCGAAGCGCATCTCGCCGGTGGTCGCGTCGTACGCGGTCACCTGGCCGAGGATCGTCGGCAGCCCGCGCGCGCCGTTGCCGGGGCATACGTTCACGAGCTTGTGGGTGGCAAGGTCGCGCGCGCTCGACGGCATCGACAGCATCACGCCGCCGGCCTGCAGCGGCACGACCAGGCGTTCGGGGCTGACGATCTCGCCCGCCGCGTACTCGGCGACGGCCTGCCTGAGCGTGGCGAGCAGCGCCGGGTAGTCGAGCAGCGCGGCTGTGTCGGCCGCATCGAAAACGGGAATCCGGGAAAGGGCGGTCATCGTGTACGTCGCAGGTGTCGGTGAGCGTGGGCGACGGGCGCATGACGCGCCCGCCAAGGGGCTGCCGGATACCGTGACACGGTGGCAGTGTGGATCGAATCTATACCACTTTCCGTCGCACCGGCAACCCGTAAAATAAACCGAAGCGCCGGTTTTGGTTCTAATATCTGTCCAGAAGGGTCGCCGTGGTCTCGATGCCGGCGCCGCTCCGGTATAGTGCGAACCCATTCCAAGTCCACGCCCGCGACCGGGCAGGAGCCATACGATGATGTCCGCGCGTCCCGAATCACTCGAAGGCGGTTTCAGGCCGCTGCAGATCTACGAGCAGGTCGCCGAGAAGATCCGCGACGAGATTCGCGCGGGGCGCTACGCGGCCGAATCGCGGCTGCCGTCCGAGCGCGAACTGGCGGTGCTGTTCCAGGTCGGCCGGCCGGCCGTGCGCGAGGCGCTCGGCGCGCTGCAGAATGAAGGGCTGGTGTTCACGAAGCGCAATTCGGGCACCTACGTCGTCGCGTCGCCGCTCGACGTGCTCGCGGAACGCGGCGACACGCGTGCGGCGTCCGAAGCCGACTTCAGCCCGACGTCGACGCTCGACGTGCGGCTGATCCTGGAACCCGCGATCGCGCGCCTCGCTGCCTCGCACGGCCGCGCCGATCCGGGCGCCGAGCGCTATCTCGCGCAGATGGAAACCATCACCGACGTCGACGATCCGCACCAGCGCGCGCTGTGGAACGAGAGCGACCGGCTGTTCCACCGGCAGCTCGCGCTGATGACCGGCGATCCGCTGATCGTGAAGATCGCGGACGAGGTCGCGAAGACGATGGACCAGCCGCTATGGAAGCGGCTGAAGGACGACGGCATCTACGACGCGGGCCGGATCCGGCTCTACGTGTCCGAACACCGGCTGATCTACGAGGCGATCGTGTCCGGCGATGCCGATGCGGCTGCGTTCTATGTCGAGCAGCATATCCGCCGCGTGCGGCGCGACATCGCGCCGAAGTGATGCGCACGGTTTCGTTCTGGTCTGAAATATGACCAGAATCGCGAAAATTATTTTGAAATTGCTTGCGATGTGACCACGCGTGTCCTACATTGGTTTCACACAAAACCAATCAGGAGACATCATGCGACACCTCGTTACCGCGCTCTCGGTGGCCGTTGCCGCCGGCGCGCTGACTTCCGCGCACGCGCAGGAAGTCGTGATGATCGGTCATTCGGCGCCGTTGACGGGCCCGCAGGCCGCGAACGGCAAGGACAACGAAAACGGCGCGCGTCTTGCCATCGACGAACTCAACAAGGCTGGCGTGAAGGTTGGCGGCAAGACCGTCACCTTCAAGCTGATTTCAGACGACGACCAGGCCGACCCGAAGGCCGGCGTGCAGGTCGCGCAGAACCTCGTCGACAAGGGCGTCGTCGCGGTGCTCGGGCCGTACAACTCGGGCGTCGCGATCCCGGCATCGCGCGTGTACTCGAATGCGGGCGTGCCGATCCTGCCGGTTGCGTCGAATCCGGCACTCACGAAGCAGGGCTTCAAGAACATCTTCCGGATCGGCGCGAGCGACGAGCAGCTCGGCGGCACGATGGCCACGTTCGCCGCGAAGACGCTGAATGCGAAAACCGCGGCCGTCGTCGATGATCGCACCGCGTACGGGCAGGGCGTCGCCGAGCAGTTCATGAACGTCGCGAAGGCGAACGGGATCAGGATCGTCGACCAGGAATACACGAGTTCGTCGGCCACCGATTTCTTCGGCATTCTCACCAAGATCAAGGCCGGCAACCCCGACGTGATCTTCTTCGGCGGCTATGCGGCGCAGGGCGCGCCGATGGCCAAGCAGATGAAGCAGCGCGGGCTGCGCGCCAAGCTGCTCGGCGGCGACGGCATCTGCTCGGCCGACATGGGCAAGGTGGCTGGCGATGCGGCATCGATCGTCTACTGCGCGCAGGGCGGCGTCGCGCTCGAGAAGACGCCGGCCGGGCGCGAATTCCTGAAGAAGTACCACGACGCCTATCACACGGACACGCAGGTCTACGGCGTCAACTACTACGACGGCGTGAAGCTGCTCGCCGACGCGATGGTCAAGGCCGGCACGACCACCGACAAGGCGAAGCTGATCGCGCAGCTCGCGAAGTCGAACTATGCGGGCGTCGCGGGCACCTATTCGTTCGACGCGAACGGCGACCTGAAGGGCGCGCCGACGTCCGTCTACGTGATCCGCAACGGCCTGCCCGAGCCGTACGCGAAGTAACGGCCAGCCTGCCATCGGACGGCGGCCCGGCCGCCGTCCTTCGTTTCAATGCATTCGACCGAACATGAAAATTTCCCGATCCCTTTCCACCGTCGAAGTCCATACGGGCGGCGAAGCGTTCCGCATCGTCACGAGCGGGCTGCCTCGCCTGCCGGGCGACACGATCGTCCAGCGCCGCGCATGGCTCAAGGAGAACGCCGACGAGGTCCGCCGCGCGCTGATGTTCGAACCGCGCGGCCACGCCGACATGTACGGCGGCTACCTGACCGAGCCCGTGTCGCCGAACGCCGATTTCGGCGTGATCTTCGTGCACAACGAAGGCTACAGCGACCATTGCGGGCACGGTGTGATCGCGCTGTCGACCGCCGCGGTCGAGCTCGGCTGGGTGCAGCGCACGATGCCGGAAACGCGGGTCGGCATCGACGCGCCGTGCGGCTTCATCGAGGCCTTCGCCAGGTGGGACGGCGAGCATGCGGGGCCCGTGCGCTTCGTCAACGTGCCGTCGTTCATCTGGCGGCGCGACGTGTCGGTCGATACGCCGTCGTTCGGCACCGTGACCGGCGACATCGCATATGGCGGCGCGTTCTATTTCTACGTCGACGGCGCGCCGTTCGACCTGCCGGTGCGCGAATCGGCGGTGGAAAAACTGATCCGCTTCGGTGCGGAAGTGAAGGCCGCCGCGAACGCGAAGTACCCGGTCATGCATCCGGAGATTCCGGAAATCAACCATATCTACGGCACGATCATCGCGAACGCGCCGCGCCATCCGGGCTCGACGCAGGCGAACTGCTGCGTGTTCGCGGATCGCGAGGTCGACCGCTCGCCGACCGGCTCCGGCACCGGCGGGCGCGTCGCGCAGCTGTACCAGCGCGGGCTGCTCGCGGCCGGCGACACGCTCGTCAACGAATCGATCGTCGGCACGATCTTCAAGGGGCGCGTGCTGCGCGAGACGACGGTCGGCGACATTCCGGCCGTGATCCCGGAAGTGGAGGGCAGCGCGCATATCTGCGGTTTCGCGAACTGGATCGTCGACGAGCGCGATCCGCTGACCTACGGCTTTCTCGTGCGCTGAGCAGCGGTACAGATCGGCCGCCGTCGCGCGGCTACCCGGTTGTCGTACCAGGCCTGGCGCGTCGTTCCCGTTGCGGGGGCACGCGCCTTTTTTGCGTGCGACCGGTCGCGAAGCCGTGCGGTGCGCGCCGGCGCAAGGCCGCCACGGCCGGCGGGCCGCGCGAGTTTTGGTACGATGCACCCTTTTCAGCCGAGCTCCACCCGCGTGAATCGCCGAAACGTGTCGTCAGTGCGTGACTTCTGTGCCAGCTGGGTTGCGCGCGCCCAACCCGTCGCGGCTGCCGCCGTCGCGAGGGTCAAGCCTCTCGCCGCCGTCGCGTGGCAGCATCTCCGTCGTCCCACGCGCCGCGGCGTACTGCTCACGGCCGCCGGCGTGCCGGTGCTGTTCGTGCTGTACGTGATCGTGCTGATCCCGTTCACGCCGGGCATCGGCGACATCCGCAAGGCGCGCGTCGACCAGCCCGCACAGGTGCTGTCCGCCGACGGCAAGCTGCTGGCCGAATTCAAGCCGTCGAACCGCGAGTGGGTGCCGCTCAAGCAGATCTCTCCGCACATGGTCGACGCGCTGATCGCGACCGAGGATCATCGCTTCTACGAGCATCACGGCCTCGACTGGAAACGCACCGCATCGGCCGCGCTTCATACGTTCTCGGGCAGCCGCCAGGGCGGCTCGACGATCACGCAGCAGCTCGCGCGCAACCTGTATCCGGACGAGATCGGCCGCGCGCCGACGCTCACGCGCAAGGTGAAGGAAGCCATCACCGCGCTGAAGATCGAGGCCGTCTACAGCAAGGACCAGATTCTCGAGACCTACCTGAACACGGTGCCGTTCCTGTACAACGCGTACGGCGTCGAGATGGCCGCGCGCACCTATTTCGACAAGTCGGCCGACGAACTCGACGTGCTCGACAGCGCGACGCTCGTCGGAATGCTGAAGGGCAACAGCTACTACAACCCGGTGCTGAACCCTGAGCGTGCGCTGCAGCGGCGCAACACGGTGCTCGGCCAGATGGTGAAGTACGGCAAGCTGTCGGCGGCGCAGTTCGCGCAGTTGCAGCGCAGGCCGCTGCGCATCGACTTCGAGCGCCAGAAGGAGCCGCCGGGGCCGGCGCCGCATTTCGCGCAGCAATTGCGCAAATGGCTGATCGCGTGGGCCGACCGCAACGACTACAACATCTACTCGGACGGATTGATCGTGCGCACGACGATCGATTCGCGGCTGCAGCAGATGGCGACGCAGGCGCTCACGCTGCAGGGTAATCAGTTGCAGGGCATCGCGAACAACGCGTGGAGCGGCCGCGACGGCTGCGGCACCGACAACGAGGTGTTCCGCACCTTCATGCGCGAGTCGCCCGAGTACAAGGCCGCGCAGGACACCGGCAAGGACGACGCGGCCGCGATGAAGCTGCTCGCGGCCGACCGCGGCTTCATGCGCGCGCTGTGCAAGACGAAGACCGACGTGCAGGCCGGCTTCCTCGCGATCGATCCGCGCGACGGGCAGATCCGCGCATGGGTCGGCAGCCGCGACTTTACCAACGAGCCGTTCGACCACGTCGCGCAGGCACGGCGCCAGCCGGGCTCGACGTTCAAGCCGTTCGTCTATGGCGCTGCGTTCGCGGGCGGGATGAAGCCGGACGACACGTTCATCGACCAGCCGGTCGAGATCCCGCTGAAGGGCGGCGAGATCTGGCGGCCGAACGACGACGTGCCGCCGACGGGCAAACCGATGACGCTGCGCGACGCGGTCGCGCTGTCGCGCAACCGGATCACCGCGCAGGTGATGGAGAAGGTCGGGCCCACGGCGGTCGCGCGGCTCGCGCGCGACATGGGCGTGCGCGAAAGCCCGCTCGAACGCGTGCCGTCGCTCGCGCTCGGCACGAGCCCGGTCACGCTGAAGGAGATGGTCGCGTCGTACGCGACGATCGCGAACGGCGGCCTCTACGTCGAGCCGCAGATGGTGACGCGCATCGAGAACCGCCAGGGCGACGTGCTCGCCGAGTACGCGCCGGCGCCGCCCGAGCGCGCGCTCGACGCCGAAACCGACAAGACGCTGCTCGACGTGATGCGCGATGTCGTGACGCGCGGCACGGGCGGCAGCATCCGCACGCGCTTCGGCATTCGCGGCGATGTAGCCGGCAAGACGGGCACGACGCAGGACAACGCGGATGGCTGGTTCATCCTGATGCAGCCCGGCCTCGTCGCCGGTGCGTGGGTCGGTTTCGACGACGGCCGCGTGACGCTGCGCAGCGATTACTGGGGGCAGGGCGCGCACAGTGCGCTGCCGATCGTCGGCGATTTCTTTCAGCGCGCGCAGCGCGCCCGGATCGTCGACACGAAGGCGAAATTCGATACCGAGCCGTCGCCCGGCTGGTTCGCGTCGCTGCGCGAGCGTGCGACGGATCTGTTCGACACGTGGTTCAGGCCCGAGCCGACGAAGGCGCCCGCACCGGTCAGGACGCAGCGCATGGAGCCTTCATCGGAGGCCGACGAAGGCGCGGCATCGGCCGCGTCGGCGGCATCGGCGCCCGAAGCGGCGTCCGGCGGCATCGTCGAGGAATGGATACCGGCGTCCGAAGTGGCCGCATCGGCCGCTGCATTATCGCCAGGCGCATCGCAACCGCAGACAGCGCAGCCGCCGGCAGTGGGCGCAAGTACGACGAGCGACGGCAGTGCGGGCATCGGTGCTGCGCCGGCCGCCACGCCGACCCAGCCGCCCGCGCCGGTCGCTCCCGACGCGACGGGCGCCTCGCAGTAACGAAGCCGTTCAGATTTCGCAGCGATGCTGCCGTACGCGGCGGGCGACCGCGTCGAGCAACTGGCGCTCGACGGCACGGTGCGGGCCGTGCATGCCGATCCGGCGGCGCCGGCACTGACGCTGCATCACGCGGCGTTCGGCGAGACCGGCGCCGACGATCTGGTCCGCCTCAAGGCACTGCTGTTCGACAGGCTGATGGCCTCGGCGGACATTGGCCCATCGCGCTGACGCGTGGGCCGCGCGCGCCAGATGCTGTATCGCAGCATTCGGCGCATGAATGTCGACAATCATCTGATGATTGTGGCTATTCCGGCGAAATTGTACGGTTTCCGTCAACAGTGAATTTGCGATTTAAGTATTTACCCTGATAGTCGCGCCTCCTAGACTTCTACCCATGCGCAACGACCCCGAGTCCGAAGCGCCTGACAAAACAATCCTGGAGGTAACGCATCATGAAATCGCTGATCAAGGCAGTTGCACTGGCCGCCCTGGTGGCCGCACCGGTCGTCTCGTTTGCCCAATCGAACCAGCAGCCGCTGACGCGCGCGCAAGTGCGCGCCGAGCTGGTCCAGCTGGAAAAGGCCGGCTACAACCCGAACGACTGGGTGAACTACCCGGAAAACATCCAGGCCGCACAGGCAAAGATCGCCGCAGCGCAGAACACCGGCGCGCAAGCTGACGCAACGGGCTACGGCGCGAATGCCGCCGCGACGTCGCAGTCGGGCCAACGCGTGGTCGTGCCGGCCGCCGCCGATCGTTCGTCGGTGTACTTCGGCCACTAAGCGGGCCGGCGCCCGCAACGGCACCCGGTTTGCGGTTCCCCCGAAACCCGTGCACGGTATCCGTGTACGGGTTTTTCGTTTCCGCATGCCCGAATGAGCCGCCGGGGCGAGCGCGGTGCGCCTGCCTGGCATTACGGCGCGGTGCCTGCCTTGCGAGCACGGGTCGCGAGCACCGCCGCGACGCCACCGAGGATGGCGGCCGATGCGAGCGCGAGCCGCCAGGTCGGCTGTTCGGACAGGAACAGCACGGCGCCGCACGCGGCGATCGGCGGCACGGACAACTGGATTGCCGCGGCGCGCATGGCCGTGAGGTGCCGCAGCGCGGCATACCAGACGACGTAGCCGAGGCCCGAGGTGAGCGCACCGGAAAGCACGGCAAGCGCGACGCCGGCCGGCGTCACGCGCATGCGGGGGGCGAGCGCGACGCTCAACGCGAGCGCCAGCGGTGCGGCACGCAGGAAGTTGCCGGCGGTCGCCGCGACCGGATCGGCGGGCTTGCGGCCGCGTATCGAATAGATGCCCCATGCAATGCCGGCGACGGTCATCAGCGCGGCGCCTTGCGGCGTCGGCGCCGCGAGCCCCGGCGACACGAGATACAGCAGCCCGCCGAGCGCGACGCCGAACCCGGCCCAGCCCGCCGGGGCGAACCGTTCGCCGGCGCGCCATCCCGCCGCGAACATCGTCAGTTGCACGGCGCCGAACAGGATCAGCGCGCCGGTTGCGGCACTGACGGTCAGGTACGCGAACGAGAAGCACGCGACATAGGCGAACAGCATCGCCGCCGCGGGCCAGTCCGCGGGCGGGGCGGGCCGTCGCGCACCCGCGCGGGCAACGATCGCGAGCATCAGCGCGCCCGACACGAGGCGCAGGCTGCCGAAGCTGGCCGCGTCGATCCGCCCGGCCTGCAGCGCGAGCCGGCACAGCAGCGAATTCGACGCGAATGCGAGCATCGCGACGGACGTCAGCGCGGCGACCCGCACGCCCGGCCGTACGTGCAGCGCGAATGCGGAGGCGGGCGGGCGCATCGCGGGCCTCACGCGTGGTTCGCGACGATCAGCATGGCCGCGCCGAACAGCGCGGCGCCGAGCGGCGCCGTGAGCTGCCGTCCCCACGCCGCATTCTTTTCGATGGCCATCAGCGCGGCGAGCGACAGCATCCAGCCGAGACTGCCGGCGCCGACGACGAACATCAGCAGCATCAGCGCCCAGCAGCACCCGACGCAGAAGAGCCCGTGGCTTGCGCCCAGCGCAAATGCGTTGCGCAACGGCGTGCGGCCGCGCCAGCGGCTGATCACGAAACTGAAAGGGGTGCGGCACCGGTCCAGGCAGTGTTCCTTCAGCCAACTGAACTGAAATGCACCGGCGAGCGCAAACACGGCCGCGCCGATCAGCCAGCCGCGCCACGCGAGCGCCGGCACATGCGCGACGCCCGTCAGCACCAGTGCATGCAGCCCGTGCGCGACGAGGCCGAATCCGCTCCACACGACGACGTAGCCGACGCCGACGAGCGCGAGCAGGCGCGCCTGATCGGGGCGGTTCGCGACGACGCGCGCGAACGCATCGAACAGCGCCAGCGTGGTCGGCAGCATCATCGCAAGGATCATCAGCGTCCAGGCGGCCGCGTCGAGCACGGCCGGCAGCCATAGCGCGCCGCCCGGCAGCGCGCGACAAAGTGCGCTGAACGGTTCGGGGGCGGCACCGTCGCCGTGCTCGAGATAACGCCCGTACGGACTGCGCGTCCACGCCCACAACGTGACCCACGCGAATCCAACGAGGCTTGCGAGCACGAGCGGAAACAGGCGCCGGTGCAGCGACGCTGCCATGGCCGTTTCCGTGCGATCGCGATTCACGCGTCGAACAGGAACGTGCTCTGCAACGCGTTGTGATTCTTCAGATCGATGTCGATGCCGATCGCCGCATTCTTCGACCGGTAGACGGGCGCCTTGCCGACGAACACGGGGGCGCCGGGCACGGTCGAGAACACGGTGTCGGTCAGCGTCGTCTGCGCGCCGCTCGGGCCCAGGTACGGCTCGAGTTCCGCGTGATAGTCGGTGCCGATCGACAGCGTGCCGCGCGCGCCTTCGACGTCGAACCGGATCGGTGCGCGCTCGATCGACACGACCTTGCCGATCAGTTTCGCGAGTTCGGCGATCGGGCCGCCGGCCTGTCCCGTGTAGACCTTGAGCAGCGCCTGCTCCTGCTCGTCGGACGCCGTGTCGCTGACGTAGATCGCAGCCGTCCAGTTGCCTTCCAGGATATTGCCCGGCACGCGGCACACCGCGGCGATCGTGTTGCCGCCGACGTCGACGCCGTCGACCGTGCCCTTGTCGACATGCCAGGCGACGATGGTGTCGCACACGCCGAAATCCGGATCCTCGCCGATCCAGCACGGGCACAGTACGCGACAGTTGCAGACCTCGAGCAGACGGCCTTCCAGGTGATAGCTCATGATTTCCTCCAGAGAGCGACGGCGATCGCGCGTTGCGCAAGGCAGAGGAAACCGGCTGACGAAACGTCAGGCCCGCTCGGCGGCACGAACGCGAAATGCGCTGAGAAATGCGCGGAAGCGGGACGGGATGGACGCGATAGCGCTGGCCTGAAGCGGCGTATCAATTTTTCCAGTGTAGGTGCGCGTGGATGATATGCAAGCCGACGCGCGAGTATGATGCCGGCTGACAAGCGGACGCGCGTGCGCTAGCATCGCGGACGGTGTCGCCGCGCGCCGAGGCGCGGCAGGGGCGTCAGGCTCCGCACCGGCTTCCACGACTTCAACGAACAACAAGGAGCATCCATGCGTGTCTTGACCGGTCTGCTGTGCTCGCTGGCACTCGCGGCGAACGTCGCCCATGCACAGGCGAATTGTGCGGACGCAACGGATCAGGCGACGATGACGGCGTGTGCCGATCGCGCGTACAAGAAATCCGACGGGGATTTGAACCGGACCTACCAGTCCGTCACCGCGCGCCTGCGCGATGCACGGCCGCTTGCCGACAAACTCGTGAATGCGCAGCGCGCGTGGATCGCGTACCGCGATGCCGAGTGCAGTTTCTCCAGCGCGAACGCCGAGGGCGGTAGTGTATATCCGATGGTCGTATCGACCTGCCTCGACGATCTGACGAAAGCGCGTACGGAAACGCTGAAGGCCTATCTGTCCTGCGAGGAAGGCGATCTCGCGTGCCCGGTGCCCGCCATGTAAAGTCACGCACCGGCTCGACCGGTGCGGTTCGCGATCCTCTGTTACACGTCGTCCGTTACACGTCGTCCGTTTCGTCGAGCAGCTTGTGCCGCATCGCGTAACGCACCAGCGCCGCTTCGTGCGGCATCTGCATCTTTTCCAGGATTCGCGTCTTGTAGGTGCTGACCGTCTTCGCGCTCACGCACAGCGCGTGCGCGATCTCGGTCAGCGTCTGGCCGGCGGCGATCCGTCGGAACACGTCGAATTCGCGATCGGACAGCCGCTGGTGCGGCAGCGTCTCGGCCGGCTCGTTCAGGCTCTGCGCGAACTGCTCGGCCATCGCGAGGCTCACGTAGACGCCGCCCGACGCCACCTTCGTGACCGCGCCGACCAATTCGGCGCTCGCGCTTTCCTTCGTCAGATAGCCTGACGCACCCGCGCGGAACGCGCGTACCGCATATTGCTGTTCCGCGTGCATCGTCAGCACGAGCACGCGCAGCGCGGGCTTCTCGTCCTTGATCTGCTTGATCAGTTCGACGCCGTTGCGGCCCGGCATCGACAGGTCGAGCACGAGCACCTGCGCGGGCGTCGAGCGCACGAGCGCAATCGTCGACGGGCCGTCGCAGGCTTCGCCGGCCACCTCGAATCCGCTGGCGTTCTGGAGGATGTGCCGCAGACCGTCGCGCACGAGCGTATGGTCGTCGGCGATGAGCACCTTGATCATGTGATGAGGGTTTCCTGTTGGACGGTACTGAGCGGTAACGCGACGGTAATCGAGAAACCGCGCGCGAGCGCGGTGTCGATCGTCACGGTACCACCGAGCATGTGCGCGCGTTCGCGAATGCCGATCAGGCCGAACGATTTGTCCTCGTGGACCGTGCCGCCGGGCGCCGCGCCGCGGCCGTTGTCCGCGACGCGCAGCACGCAGAAGCCGTCCTCGATGTCGAGCCGCAACGCGACGCGCGTCGCATCCGCATGGCGCGCGACGTTCGTCAGCGCTTCCTGGACGATCCGGAACAGCGTGGTCGCGCCCGCGCTGGTGAACGTAAGGCCGCCCGTTTCGATGTGACGCTCGACATCGATCCCGTAGCGGTTCGTGAAATCGTTCGCGAGCCATTCGATCGCGGGCACGAGGCCGAGATCGTCGAGCATCACCGGCCGCAGGTCGGCCGCGATGCGCCGCACCGACGCGACCGTCGCGTCGATCAGCCGCCGCATGCCCTGCAGGTGCGACAGCATGCCTTCGTCCGGCTGCGCGCGGCCGGGCACGCGTAACTGCTGCTCGACCACCGACAGGTCCATCTTCAGCGCGGTGAGCTGCTGGCCGAGGTCGTCGTGCAGCTCGCGTGCGATGCGCGTCTTTTCTTCTTCACGCACGTTCTGCAGGTTCGCCGACAGTTCGCGCAATTCCTCGCGCGATTGCTTCAGCGCATTCTCGGCGCGCAGCCGCTCGGTGATGTCGCGCAGCATCACCGTATAGAGCTTGCCCGACGCGTCGCGAATCTGCGAGATCGACGCCTCGATCGGAAATTCCTCGCCGCTGGCGCGCAGCCCGAACAGCACGCGCTGGCGGCCCATCTGCCGCTCGGAAACGCCCGTCACGCCGAACTGGTCGACATGCCTCGCGTGCGCGGCGCGGAACCGCTCGGGGATGAAGCGCGACAGCGGCGCGCCGATCGCCTCCATCGCGGACACGCCGAACACCTGCTCGGCCATCGGATTGAAGATCACGACCGTTTGCTTCTCGTCGATCGTGATGATCGCTTCCATCGACGAACGGATAATGCCCATCATCCGCGCCTCGTTGAGGATGCCGCGGCTGCTCGCGCCGGAATCGGCCGTGGCGCCGGACCGGCCGCGCATCAGCGCATGGACGAGCGCCGCGAACGCGAACGACGCGATCAGTCCGGCGGCAAGCACGGTGCCGGCCGCGCGCTGCGCGCCGGTTGCGCTCGGGCGGCCGTCGGCGGAATAGGCGAGCGTCAGCACGGTGCCGCCGAAATTCAGCACGTCGGTGCGCCGCAACAGGTCGGGCGAAGCCAATGCCTCGTCGGTCGTCGTTTCGACGCTGGCGATCGCGCGCGGATCGCCGCCGGCGGTCATCCACAGGTCGATCCCGCGTTCCGCGTCGAGTGCGCGCTCGACCAGGCGCCGCGGGCTCAGCGCTGCGAACAGCATCCCGTCGGCGCCGGCTTCGCGCGTGCCGGACGGCGTGGCGGCCGCATGCGGCGAGGCGCTCACGGGCAGGAACAGTGTGAGGGTGCGCGCGTCGCGGGACGTGTCGTCGTCGGCCGGGTGAACGCCGAGCGCGATGTCGCCGGTTTGCAGCGCGCGCGCCAGCGGCGCTGCGTCGGACGCGCCGAAGCGCACGACAGGCGAACTCGACGGGGGCGCGCTGAGCGCCGCGGCCGCGAGCGCGCCGCCCGGCATCGGTTTCGAGCCGGCGAGGGCGCTGCGTGTCGCGGGCGGCAGCGGCACATAGCCGATCTGCCGCACCGGCGAGCGGCCGCTGTCGAGATCGAGCGTCTCCGCATACCGGCGCCATTGCTCGGGCGTCATTTCCGGGACGAGGCTGAATGCGCCGCGCGCGCCTTCGAGCACGGCGACACCGGACTGCAGCTCGTGGCGCAGCATCGCGGTCACGTGCGTCGTGCGGCGCTCGAAGCGCGTACGGACGGCGCCTTGCCACTGCTCGCGCACCAGCAGCGCGACGCCGAGCGACAGCACCGCGCCGGCGCACAGCGCGACGATGCCAGCCGCAAGCGGCTGGCGTAACATGCTCTGGAGGCGCGTGGGCCCTCGGGAATCACGCGTCGGGGTTCCACTGGCGGTCATTCGATGGCCATTCTGTTGTCGGGGCGGCCCGCAGCACTCGGGCAGCGCGGCAAAACCGGGCAAAACTCGCACCGGCTGCGTACAGCGTCTATTTTGAAGATGAAATTGTGCGCGTTTTACACGTTTTATGTAATAGGGTCAGCTGAAAATGCGGCAAACGGCGTGGAGCAGCGGGCGCGCCGGCCGCGCTTGACGCGCGTCAACGAGCGCGTCGGCACGTGGGGCAGACTGTTCGGCAGGCGAGCCGGCAACGGGCCGGCTTGCGGTAACGGGCCGTCGTCGTACAACGCGCGACGCATGCCCGGTCGGAGGGACGGACCATGTACAAGCGGATTTTCGTCGGGCTCGACGGCGGCCCGAGCGCGCGTCTCGCGCTGAACGAGGCGATCCGGATCGCGGCGGCGTCCGGCGGCGAGGTCACCTGCGCGTATGTCGTCGAGCATCGGCCGCAGCTCGTCGACGTCGACGCGGGCTTCGCAGCCGAGCGCGACGGCGATGCGGCGGCCACCGCCGCTGCGACGCCGGTGCTAGACGCTGCGAAAGCGGAGCTCGCTCAGCAGCACGTGCCGGGCACCGTGCGCGCGCTCGACGCGTACGGCGAGGATGTCGCCACGGTGCTGATGCGCACGGCGGCCGAAACCGACGCCGACCTGATCGTAATGGGCACGAGCGGGCGGCACGGGCTGCGCCGGCTGCTGCTCGGCAGCGTCGCGGAATCGCTGCTGCGCACGGCCGACCGGCCCGTGCTGCTGGTGCGGCACAGCGAGCCGGGCGCGCCGGCGACCGCGTGATGCATGCGGTGCGTTGCTGACGCATGAGCGGTTGCGGGCAGGAGACTGCCGCGCGCCTTTGCCGGATGTCTGCCTGATGGAACGCGCGACGCGCTGATCGGCGCAGCGCGCGCGAGTGCGCCTGTCGCGTTCGACGCATGCGTCGTCCGGACGAGAGGGCGCCCCGGATGCGCACGCATAGGCGCCATTGCGCGCCCGCGGGTTGCATCCCGACCCGCAGTTCTGGCAGCATCGACCGTGTCCGATTCCTCGCCGCGCGCATGGCCGCGGCGATCGACGCAGCGGTATCCGGCGGCACCCGGTCGCATCCGCGACGAACCGGGCCATACGCTGGATGCCGGATTCCTACCTTGCCGACGTCATCCGCCATGCCGATTTCCGCCACCGACCTGATCCGCCAGTTCGACCTGCAGCCGCACCCCGAGGGCGGCTATTTCCGCGAAACCTACCGTGCGGCCGATTCGGTCGTGCGTCCGGCCGACGGTGCACCGCGCGCCGCATCGACCGCGATCTACTACCTGCTTTGCGACGGCGCCTATTCGTCGTGGCACCGGATCCGCTCCGACGAGGTCTGGCATTTCTACGCAGGCGATCCGCTCGAGGTGTGGGTGCTCGACGAGCGCGACGGGCTGACGATCCACCGGCTCGGCAACCCGCTCACGCATCCGGGCACCGTGTTCCAGACGGTCGTGCCGGCCGGGCGCTGGTTCGGCGCGCGCTGCGCGTCGCCGGAGCACGTCGCGCTGGTCGGCTGCACGGTTGCACCGGGCTTCGAGTTCGCGGAATTCGAGCTGGCGGACGCGGCCATGCTGACAGCCGCGTTTCCCGACTACGCGGAGCACGTCGCAAGGCTCGCGCAGCGCCCGGACGCGTAACTGTCGCAAGTGGTGCAGCCGTCGGCCTGAAGCCCGTGACGATGGCGTGTGTTCCGCGCGATTCCGGTCAAACCCGTTTAGAATGCGCGTGATGCACAAGGTCTGCTGCGGACGTGCCGCGGCGGCCGTTGCGCAGCCGGTCCGACGGCCCCCGTCGCGCGGCCCGCATGTCTTCCAGGAGCGCCGCCGTGTGGCACTTTCCCATTGCAATTCCATCGTCGCTCGGCCCGTGGGCCGTGTTCGCGAGCGTGTTGATCACGCAGCTCGGCGTGCCGGTGCCGGCCGTGCCGATGCTGATTCTCGGCGGCACGATGGCGGCGATGGGGCAGGCGTCCTGGGCCAGCATGTTCGCAGCGGCGATCGGCGCGACGATGCTCGCCGATTCGCTGTGGTTCTTCATGGGCCGCACGCGCGGCCGGCGCCTGCTGAACGGCCTCGTGCGCTTCTCGCTGTCGCTCGACACGACGCTGCGCTTCGCGCGTAACGTATTCGAAAGATACGGCGCGCCGCTGCTCGTGCTGTCCAAATTCCTGCCGGGCCTCGGCCTCGTGTCGGCGCCGCTGCTCGGCACGACCGCGATCGGCGTGGGCGTATTCCTGTTCTGGGATCTGGCCGGCGCGTCGCTGTGGGCCGCGTTCTGGCTCGTCGGCGGCGCGGCCATTCACGACCAGATCGTCCAGTTCGTGCTGTGGGTGCGCGCGAGCGGCGGCACGATCCTCGACGCGTTCCTCGCGATCTTTATCACGTTCCTGCTGTACCGCTGGGTGCGCCGCGTGCAGTTCCGCCGCTATCTCGCGCAGGTGCGCATCTCGCCGCCGCAGCTCGTCGAGATGATGACGTCGGACGAGCCGCCGCTGATCTTCGACGCGCGGCCGAAGGCGATCCGCGAGCGCGAACCGTACCGGATCGCCGGTGCGGTGCCGGTCGACCTCGATTCGCCGGACCTGCTCGATCCGGAAGTGTTGAAGCGGCCGATTGTCGTCTATTGCGTGTGCCCGAACGAAGCGACCGCGAAACGCATCATCGCGAAGATGCAGCGCAAGAAGATGATCCACAACATCCGGGCGCTGAAGGGCGGCCTCGATGCGTGGGAGAAGCACGGCTATCCAGTCGAGCCGCTGCCGGCCGATCTCGATTCGTCGCGCTATTTCGTGCGGCCCGAACACGGTGCGCTCGAAGGCGAATATACGGTGAGGGCGACGCTGTCCAAATAAATGCGTGCGCGGCGTCGCGCGCATTCGAATTCCGCCAGCGGTTTCACGCATAGCGATTTGAGAAAATCGGCTGGCATGAAACCTCCGATCATTCATATAATCCCGCCTGCATATTGCGTGCGCCTAATCGCGCACATTCGACGCGCGCTCGTTCGCGCCGAAAGCGATTGATCCCGTTGCCGCTCGTCACGCGCACAGCCGCGTCGTACGGGCCGCACGGGCGTATTCCGTGAAAGGCCCGATCCGTTTTCCGGATTGTTCCGGAGAATACGGATAATCCGCGGCGATTCCAATCGAATTGACGCAGCACCCGTGTCGTTTCTCATTCGGAAAACGACGGCGGAGATTATTTCGTTTTCGGCTGCCGAGATCGGCATGAACGGTCGCGCATTGACATCGACACAATGACGGCGGCCCGCGCGCGGCTGCAAGGAGACGGACTTGAAACAACCAGAAGACCAGTTGCACCGCGGGCTGGAAGAGCGGCACATCAACCTGATGGCGCTCGGCGCGACGATCGGCGTCGGCCTGTTCCTCGGCTCGGCCACCGCGATCCGCACGGCCGGCCCGGCGATCCTGCTGACCTACCTGCTGGGCGGCATCGCGATCTTCCTGATCATGCGCGCCCTCGGCGAGATGGCGATCACCAATCCGGTCGCCGGCGCGTTCAGCCGCTACGCGCGCGACTACCTCGGCCCGCTCGCCGGCTACCTGACCGGCTGGACCTACTGGTTCGTGTGGATCGTCACCTGCATGGCGGAAATCACGGCGGTCGGCGTCTACATGCACATGTGGTTCCCCGGCGTGCCGAACTGGATCTGGGCGCTCGCGGCGCTCATGGCAATGGGCTCGGTGAACTTCATCGCGGTCAAGCTGTACGGCGAATTCGAGTTCTGGTTCGCGTTGATCAAGATCGTCACGATCGTGCTGATGATCGTCGGCGGCGGGTTGATGATCGCGTTCGGCATCGGCAACGGCGGTGTCGCGACCGGCATCTCGAACCTGTGGGCGCACGGCGGCTTCATGCCGAACGGCATCGGCGGCGTGATCGCCGCGCTGCCGATCGTGATGTTCGCGTATCTCGGCGTCGAAATGCTCGGCCTCACGGCCGGCGAGGCGCGCAACCCGGAGAAGTCGCTGACGAAGGCCGTGAACTCGGTGTTCTGGCGCGTGCTGATTTTCTACATCGGCGCGCTGTTCGTGATCATGTCGCTGTATCCGTGGGACCAGATCGGCACGCAGGGCAGCCCGTTCGTGATGACGTTCTCGCGGCTCGGCATTTCGGCCGCCGCCGGCATCATCAACTTCGTCGTGCTGACCGCGGCGCTGTCGTCGTGCAACAGCGGCCTGTTCAGCACCGCGCGGATGCTCTACAACCTCGCGCAGCAGGGCCAGGCGCCGGCCAGCCTCGGCCGCGTGAACCGCAACGGCGTGCCGGTGTACGGCGTGATCGTGTCGGTCGCGCTGCTGCTGATCGGCGTGCTGCTCAACTATCTCGCGCCGCAGCACGTGTTCACGTGGCTCACGTCGGTGTCGACGTTCGGCGCGATCTGGACGTGGTGCGTGATCCTGATCGCGCAGATGCGCTTTCGCCGCACGCTTTCAGCCGACAAGATCGCGCGCCTGCCGATCCGCGTGCCGTTCTATCCGCTGGGTTCGTACATCGCGCTCGGGTTTCTCGCGCTGGTCGTCGTGCTGATGGCGTTCACGCCCGACACGCGCGTCGCGCTCGTGATCGGGCCGGTATGGATCGTGCTGCTCGGCATCGCGTATGCACTGTTCTACGCGAACCGTCCGGCTGCATCGGTGCCGACGAAGTCGTAAGCAGTACGGGCAGGGGCTGCGCGATCGTTGATCACGATCATGCGCGCGTGGGCCGGACGTCCTATGCTGAACGCATTGCTTGTCCGCGCTTCGCGTGGTCACCCGGCGATCCCCGCGACCGCGCCAGCCGTTCGGCCGCCCGGCCGTCGCGCGCCGCTTCCGCGCGAAGCTCCCGTCGTCGTTCCGCGACGACGCGCCCGCACGGAGGCCTTCGCCATGCAGCCTGCCCAGTCCATCCCGACGCTCGCGCGAATCGCGCTGGCCGTCGATCCGACGCCCGAATCGCTGGCCGCCGCGCGCTACGCGCGCACGCTTCTGCGTGCCGGCATGCGATTGCGCATCGTCTGCACGATCGACAACCCGCGCCTCGTATTGCCCGACATCCCGCGCATCGACGCGCTGCTGACGTCGGCGCGCGAGGACATGATCCGCGAGGCGCAAGCCACCAACGCGCGGATCGCGGCGCTGTTCGACGACAGCGGCATCGAGGTCGAGCAGGTCGTCGTCGATACGTCGGTCACGGGCGGCACGGTCGCCGATGCGCTGGTGAACGACACGCTGGCGTGGCGCGCGGACGTGCTCGTGGTCGGCGCGAATCCGCATCACGGGCTGCTGCGGCTCGTCGAAGGCGCGATGTCGGACACGCTGACGACACGCGCGCGCTGCGCGCTGCTGATCGTGCCGGCCGGCTATGCACGTCCGTCGGACGGCACGCTGCAGCGGCTGATGTTCGCGGTCGACGGCAGCGAGCCGTCGCTGCACGCGGTGCTTGTCGGGCTCGGCTTCGCGGCGCCGACGACGTTGCTGTATGCGGCGTACGTGATCGATCGCGCGGTTCGTCTGACGGATTTCGTGCCGGTGCGCGCGCTCGAGGATGCGTACCGTGCGGAGGGCGAGGATGCACTCGCGAAGGTCGGTCCGCTGTTCCATGCGACCGGTAACCCGACCAAGCGCGGTATCGTCGAAACGCGTCCGACCAGCGACGACGTGGCCCATGCGCTGATGCGCGACGCCGTGCACTGGCGTGCGGAGTTGCTGGTGGTCGGCACGCATGGCCGGCGCGGCATCGCCGCCTGGCTGATCGGCAGCGTCGCGCGCCGCGTTGCGCACCTCGCGCAAGTGCCTGTCTTGCTCGTGCGTGGCGCGGAGTGAATGGCGCGCTGTCACGCACGAAACGGGCCTTGGTTGACCTGCATCAGAAACGGCATGCGCATCGCGTGAGACATTCATTGAATATCCGCCGATGCGGCCGGTCTGTCGTGCAAATGTAATGACAGTCGCGCATGAACGCGGGCATCGATCGACGGCGCGTTGGTCGCCGACCCATCCTTTTCAGGAGCCGCGCCTCGCATTGCATGGCGCATCGTCCGACCCGGAACTCTCTGGCACGAGGGTAGGCAGCCGATGGCTGCCTTGGAGGACGGGCGGGGTGCGAGTCACCCCGTCCGCTTTCCGCATTGCCGGCCCCGTCAGATTTCTTTTCCCCGCAGGAATTGTCGTGAATGCTGCCGTGTGGAACGGCACGCGATGGCCCGTCATGGCGCGCAGTCGATTCGGGCCGGCGGATGCTCGCGGCATGCATGGCATCGCCGTACATGCGCGGCACGCTGCAGGCCCTGTAGAAGCCAGGCCATCGCACGGCCCCGTGCCGTGCCTGCTGCGTGCGCGCTCAGAGGGTGCGAAGAGTCGACCGCAGAGTGTGCTGGCGGCCGGCACCGCGGCGTACATGCGGGCGTCGGCGCACGACATGCAGCGGTGCGCACACGCCGCATGTGCGATTGCGCAGCCGGTTCGCATGCGGCCAGCCGGGGCGCGCCTTCCGGCGCGACTCCGAAACGGCCGGCGCGTCGTCCGCGGCCCGCGCGCAGAGTGCCGCGGCGAACCGTTGCAGCGCGAGTACCGACCCCGCGACGCTCTGGTATTTTTCGCGACCGATCTGCCCGTCGAGCATGACGAGCAGCCCGGCTTCGCGTGCGAGCGCGAGCAAGGTGTCGAGATCGTCGGACGGACGGATGCCGGCTGACCCGACCCGGGCGGGCAGGGCGCGCGCATTGCCCGACGCGTGCCGCTGGCCGTCCCGGCCTGCGAAGTTGCGATGTGTCATGGTTGGTCTCCCGCGCCGGACCCCGCATGCCGGCTCGATGGCCGGCTGGGCGATGACCCGGTATGAACGCTTTGTTCATGCCATCAGTATCGGGCGGCGACAACGCGCTGCCAAGCAGCGTGCGCTGAAGTCGCTGTCAGGCATTGCGCGGTGCGTATCGGAATCCGCTGACACGCGTGGCGGCCGATCGGCGGGTGCGGTGGCATCTGCCGTGATCCGCGCGTTCGTTCCGACGAATGAGCGGGGTGCCGCAGACGTCGCTTGACGCATGATTTCGGCCGGTCTAAGTTCCCCAACTGCATCGGCGTCGCGCGGCGTTCCATCGTCAGCCCGTCGACCGGTGCCGCGCCCGGGGTGGCGTGGCAGGGCTTGCAGTTTCGTTCGCGGGCGGTTTGCGCCGCGAACCGGGCGCGGCCGGTCCGGAGACGGATCGGCACGGCGGCACGCAACGTGCCGTTGATCGCGCGCAAATATGCTCCGGCGCATCGTACGCCGCGCAGCCGTCCAGTTTCTAAACTTCCAGTACCGTCATCTTTTCGTTCCTCGACCGTCAGGAGTTCGTCGATGTCCAAGGACAATTTGCTCGATTCACTCAAGGAAGCCGCCCAACAGCGTGCGATCGGCGCAGACCAGTTGCGCGCGATGCTCGACGACGAAGTGCGCGTGCTGTCGTCCGGCGCGCGTGTGCACGACTACATCCACGTGTTCGCGATCCGGCACCTGCGCGAACGGATGCGCCAGCAGGACGATCTCGACAGCGACACGCGGGCCGATACGTCGCCCGCTGAATCCGATCCGCGCCCGAGCCATCGTCTATGACGGGCGCTCGCCGCGGCTGACGCGGCGGGCGTTACCCGATCCGTCGCCGGGCCGCGGTCAAATCCCGCTCGACCTTCACGCATGCGGTCGACGGCGAGCCGGCCAACCCGAAACGCCCGGCGATTTCCGCGCACGAGGCTGTCGGCACCGTCGCCGCGCCCGGCGACCTGCGCGCGGGCACCGGTCAGGCACGGCAGTCTCCTGACGATCCGCCGACAGCCGGCGGCGTTTCGTCATACATTTCGCTGAATTGTCGCAACGGCCTCAAGTAAGCGGCGCGATTGCCGTTTACCCGGTGAACTGGTCCACCGCGCGTTCGCGCTCCCTTACCGAGTCGTTGCCATGTTCTCCTCCATCCGCGCCCGCATCCTTGCCGCGTGCGTCGCCATCGTCGTATTCGCGCTCGTCGCCACCACGCTGATCAACTACTTCATCGCACGCTCGTACAACGACGACGCGATCGACCGCAACCTGACCTCCGTCGCGAGCGGCCACGTGGTCGGGATCGCCGACTGGGTCGCCACCCGGAGCCGGATGATCGCGTCGCTGCAGGATGCCGCGCTGGCACCCGATCCGCTGCCGGTGTTCAAGCAGATGGCCGCGGCCGGCGGCTTCACGAACGTCTACGCGGGTTATGCCGACAAGGCGTTCCGCTTCTCCGACCCGACCGGCATCCCGCCCGACTACGATCCGACCGGCCGCCCGTGGTACAAGCAGGCCGCGCAGGCCGGCAAGCCGGTCGTCACGCCGCCTTACGTCGACGCCGGCACCGGCAACCTGGTCGTCACGTTCGCGGTGCCGATCCTGCGCGACGGTGCGCTGAAGGGCGTGGTCGCCGCGGACGTCGCAATGGACAGCGTGATCGCGAACGTGAAGTCGATCCACCCGACGCCCGCGAGCTTCGGGATGTTGATCGACAGCAGCGGCCACGTCGTCGCGCACCCGAATCCGAAGCTCACGCTGAAGCCGGTCGCCGACGTGTCGCCCGAGTTCGGCGCGACGAGCGCCGCGTCGATCGCGGCCGCAACCGCGCCCGTCGAGGTCAGTGTCGGCGGCGAGGCGAAGCTGGTGCGCGCGCGGCCCGTGCCGGGCACCGACTGGTACGCGCTGGTGCTGCTCGACAAGACCGAGGCGACGGCCGGGATGCGCTCGCTGCTGACCGCGTCGCTGATCACGCTGATCGTGATCGTCGGCGTCGCGTCGCTGATCATCGGCGCGATCACCGCGACCGCGTTCCGCCGCCTGTCGCTGGTGCGTCAGGCGATGGCCGCGATCGGCTCGGGCGCGGGCGACCTGACGCAGCGCCTGCCGGCCGACGGCCGCGACGAAGTCGCCGACATCGCGCGCTCGTTCAACAGCTTCATCGACAAGCTGAACGACGTGATGCGCCAGATCCGCGACGCGAGCGAATCGGTGCGCACGGCTGCGAACGAAATCGCGGCGGGCAACCAGGACCTGTCGTCGCGCACCGAATCGGCGGCGGCGAGCCTCGAGGAAACGGCCGCTTCGATGGAAGAAATCACGGCGACCGTCGGCCAGTCGGCGGCAGCCGCCGGCCAGGCCGACGAACGCGCGGCAGCCGCGTCGCGGATCGCGTCGCACGGCGGCGTGGTCGTGTCGGACGTCGTCGCGACGATGGGGAAGATCGAGGAAGCGTCGGGCCGGATCGGCGACATCATCGGCGTGATCGACGGGATCGCATTCCAGACCAACATCCTCGCGCTGAACGCGGCCGTCGAAGCGGCGCGCGCGGGCGAGCAGGGCCGCGGCTTCGCGGTCGTCGCGCAGGAAGTGCGCAGCCTCGCGCAACGCAGCGCACAGGCCGCGCGCGAAGTGAAGGTGCTGGTCGAATCGACGGTCGCGAGCGTGTCGGCCGGGTCCGGGCAGGTGCGTCAGGCCGGCGACACGATGCGCGAGATCGTGTCCAACGTGTCGAACGTGACGACGATCATTTCCGAGATCACGCATGCGGCGAACGAGCAGACGCGCGGCATCCAGGAAGTGAATCGCGCGGTCACGCAGCTCGACGAAATGGTGCAGCAGAACGCGGCGCTCGTCGAACAGTCGACGGCGGCCGCAACCGCGCTGCAGTCGCAGGCGAACGCGCTGGCGACGACGGTCGGGCAGTTCAAGGTCGCGTGACGCGGCACGCCGGATGCGCGGCCGTGCCGCTCACGAGCGGCCTCGGTCGCGCATCAGCGCGAGCCGGTTGTAGAGCGTCTTCAGGCTGATCCCGAGCGCTTTCGCCGCGCGCGGCTTGTTGCCGTCGAAATGACGCAGCGTCGCCGCGATGAAGCGCTGCTGCGCGTGGTGCAGCGTCGCGCCGAGCGGCAGCGCCATTGCGCTCTCCGACGTGCGGTCGGGCGGCATCGCCTGCTTCGGCAGCGCGACGTCGATCCCGTCGTCCGCCAGGATGTACGCGCGCTCGAGCGTGTTGTGCAGCTCGCGCACGTTGCCGGGCCACGAATACGCGCGCAGCGCCGCGATCGCCGCGTCGGTCAGCCGCTTGTGCGAGCGGTGCCGCGCGTTCAGCGTATCGACGAATTCCAGCGCGATCGTCTCGATGTCGCCGTCGCGCTGGCGCAGCGGCGGCACGTACAGTGCGAACGCGGCGAGGCGGTAGAACAGGTCCTCGCGCAGCCGGCCGTCGCGCACGGCGTCGGCCGGATTGTGGCGGGTGGCCGACATGATCCGCACGTCGAGCGGAATCGGCTCGGTGCCGCCCACCCGCACGATCGCGTTCGACTCGATTGCCCGCAACAGCTTCACCTGCAGCGCCGCGGGCATTTCCGCGATCTCGTCGAGCAGCAGCGTGCCGCCGCGCGCGGCTTCGAAAAAACCTTCCCGCTGCGCGATCGCGCCGGTAAAACTGCCTTTCTCGTGCCCGAACAGTTGCGACTCGGCAATATCGGGCGGAATCGCGCCGCAGTTCACGGGCACGAACGGGCCGTCCCGCTGCGCGCTGAGATCGTGCAGCCGGCGCGCGACGATATCCTTGCCGACCCCGCTTTCGCCGGCAATCATCACGCTGGCGCGGGTCGGAGCGATTTTCTCGATGCGGCCGAGCAGCGTGCGCATCGCGGAGGACCGTCCGGACAACCGGCGGCCGTCTGCGCACTGCTTCGACCGGTTTGCGGGTTCGACCATCGGCGTTAGCGGGCCGTTTTGAAAATCGGCATCACGTGTTCCGTTCATTGCAATATTTGTCATCGACAGCGAAACGGCTGCGAAGGTGCCGCTGAATAGGAATTTCCAATGTGCGCGGCGTGAGCGGAAGGAATCGCCCATCGGTCTTTCCGCGAACCCGTGGAACGATCCACCGGCGCCTTTTTACAGAAACCCGATGAAAAAGCCGGTTGCGATTGCATTCCTCCCGGGCGGACCGCGACTTCGACCGGTGCCGGACCGGCTGCGACCGAACAGACGGCCGTCATGACGCCGGTCCGACCATCCTCGGTCCGGACACCGCCCCAGGCGCGCATCGGGCATGTTGCTTGCTGATACCACCATGCTCGCTCGGCACGCTCGACGACAATGCCGGATGGCCGACAAGCGGCACGATGCCGCGCGACGGGAGCCGGCGCGATGCAAGGATGCAATGAGGACCCTGAACCGTGAGTTGTTACGGCAGGGTGCATGGGTCGTGCTGGCCGTCGGGCTGGCGTCCGCGCTGCAGGCGTGGGCGATTCGCGTCGTCGGCGAGCACGCGCCAATTGCGCCGCTGCCTTTCTATGCGGCCGTTGCGGCTGCTGCGTGGCTGACGTCATTCGGCGGCGGCCTGGCCGCGACCGTTACGAGCGTGGCCGTGATCGGCATGCTGTGGTGGCGCGATGCGCCGCTGGCCACGTTGTTCGCGCAGGCCGGCACGTTCGTCGCGATCGGCTTCGTCGAGTGCATGCTCGTGACGGCCGTGAAGCCATTGCTCGCGAACGATCGTCTGCGTCCGCGCGAAATCGATGACGACGGCAACGGCAATACCCGCCCGCCGCGCCGCGAGCCCGCGCCCGCCGCGCGCGCGCCTGACGACAGCCAGCTGCGCCGTGTGGTCGACGCGTCGCCCGATGCGATCGTCGGGGTCGACGCCGCGCGGCGGATCACGAGCTGGAATCCGGCCGCGTGGCGGATCTTCGGGATCGACGCGGCGCAAGCGACCGGGCGCGACATCGTTTCGATGATCGCGCCGCGCTGGTTGCGGCGGCATCCGGTGCCCGCATCGTTCGCGAACCTGCATGCGCCTGTCGGGCCGCTCGACGTGCTGTGCGTGCGCGGCGACGGCGGCCGCTTTCGTGCGACCTTTGCCGCGTCGCCGATCATCGATGCGCAGGGCAACTGCACGGGCCTGTCGATGACGCTGAGCGAAGCGCGCGAACGCCGCCGCGACGAGCGGCGCGATCTGCGTTCGCTGCGCGGCGCGCGCGACGCGCGTGCGCAGGCCGACTCGTCGAACCGGCTGAAGGACGAACTGCTGGCCACGGTTTCGCACGAGCTGCGCACGCCGGTGAACGTGATCTACGGCTGGGTCGAGGTGCTGCGCAACGTCGACGGGCAGGGCTTCGCGCAACAGGCGATCGACGCAATCGATCGCAGCGCGCGATCGCTGTCTCACATGGTCGGCGACCTGCTCGACGCGTCGTCGCTCGCGACGGGCCGGCTGCGCCTCGAACACGTGCCGGTCGATCTCGTGCGGGTCGTGCGCGACGCCACGCGCGAACTCGACGCGACGGCACGGGCGAACGGGCTCGTGCTGTCGACGGAGTACTCGATGCCGACCTGCGTGATCTCGGCGGACGGCGAGCGCGTGCGCCAGATCCTGTCGAACCTGCTGTCCAACGCGATCAAGTTCACGCCGCCGGGCGGGCGCATCACCGTGTCGCTGACGCGAGCGGGCGAGCGCGTGCGGCTGTCGGTCGCCGATACGGGGCAAGGCATTGCGGCGGAACACCTGCCGCACCTGTTCGAGACGTTCAACCGGCCCGAAGGCGCGTTCGCTTCGCCGAAACGCGGCCTCGGGCTCGGCCTGTCGATCGTGCGCAACATCGCGCAACTGCATGGCGGCGACGTCGTCGCAACGAGTGCGGGCGCCGGACGCGGGACGACCGTGACGGTCACGCTGCCGGCCGGCTGGGACGCAGACGATCCGGTCGCACAACCGGTGCGCACGACGGGCCGGCCGGCCGCGGCCGCGCTCGACGGCCGGAGCGTGCTCATCGTCGACGACGACGCGACGTCGCGCGCCAGCCTCGCCGCGGCACTCGAAACGATGGGCGCGCAGGTATCGACCGCGCAGTCGGGGCACGATGCGCTCGACGTGGTGGAACGGCATCCGCCGAGCGTCGTGTTGTCGGATCTCGCGATGCCCGACGGCGACGGCTTCTGGCTGCTCGACCGCATTCGGCATTTGCCGGGCGGCGGCGGACACCTGCCGGTCGTCGCGGTCACCGCGCACGCCGGCAAGGCCGACCGTCACCGCGTGCTGGCCGCCGGCTTCGACGCGTATCTGTGCAAGCCGGTCGACATGCCGACGCTGGCGAGCGTGATCGTCGACGTCGCGCCGGACGATTCACGCGACGGGAAAGTGCGCGACCGGTAGCGGACACGGCGGGCGCATGGAGCAGCGGCGCGTGGACCGATTTCCTTACGTCGGCCGAGCGTTCCGCGTGACGGGAAACCGCGCGATCGGCCCGCTCCGTCTCGCATACGGAGGTCCCCGGATGAAAACGAATCGGATGAACCGGGACGAACGCCGGCCGGCGGCAGGCGCGCTGGCCGCCGCCGGCGCATTGGCGTTCGCGCTCTCGCACGCGCAGGCGCCGCCTGCTTCGTCGGTGCAGGTCGAGCCGGGCGTCGTCAGCCCCGGCCCGACCGCCGACGAGGCCGCCATGACGCAGCGGCCGACCGGCATCGATGCCGAATTCGTCGACAAGGCCGCGATGCTCGGCAAGGTCGAACGACAGGCCAGCCAGCTCGCGCTCGACCGCTCGTCGAACCCGGACGTAAAGGCCTTCGCGCGCCGGATGATCGACGATCTCACGCGCATCGCCGCCGAATTGCGGCAGCTTGGCGCGCAAAAGGGCGTACCGGTCCAGACGCGGATGCTTGTCGATCCGGCAGTGACGGCATTGCGAACGAAGGATGGCCGCGCGTTCGACACGGCCTATGTCGCGCTGGCGGGCCCGCGCACGCACGAGGCGGCGATCCGGCTCTACGAAGCCGAGGCGCGCAACGGCCGCGATCCGCAGCTTCGCGCATTCGCGGCCCGCGCGCTGCCGACGCTGAACGCGCATCTGGCCGCCGCGCGGAAGCTCGCGCAGACGGTGGCGGCCGCGCACTGAATCGCGTTGCAGACGGCCGATTTCAACGCTTGCGCCGGCCCTCGTCTTCGGGGCCGCCCGGCGACGCTTCGTACGGCGGCGAGTCGAGCGCCGTTTCGCCTTCCTCGATCAGCCAGTACGGCGCGCTGCCGTAGTACGCATGCAGCGCCTCGGCCCAGGCCGGATCGGCCATGGCCGGCCAGCGGTTCCTGTCGAAGCCGGGTGCGTCGCGCACCTGCTCGGCGGCAACGGGCAGCACGAAGCATTTGCGCTCGACGTCGAGTATCAGCGCGTTCCACGGCACCGCGAGCAGCTTGTCGCCGCTCCCGCTCCCGCTCCCGCCGCGCGACGCGACGACCGCGTACGCGATCCGGCCGGAACGCACGTCGAGCATGATGTCGGTGACCTTGCCGATGTCGTCGCCGTCCACCGTCAGAACGCGATCGCCTTCGAGCGTGCGGGCGGCCATCACGTCGGGCCCCGGCCCGCGTGCGTGCGGGCGGCGGCCGGCGCCGACAATGCGCGCGGCGTCGCGCGACGGTTTGTCCGTTGTCATCGAAAACCTCCTGGTCGAAACGGCAACCCGGCGCACGCGCGAAACGCATGCGTGTGCGCGTCGCACCCGGGCAGCGGGCCGTCGTGCGGAACGACGGAGCGCGCGTGTGTCAGCGCCGACGCGGCAGCGACACGTCCTCGAGCGTATTGGCGAGCTCGTCGCGCTCGGGGCCGCCCGCGCGCGTCGCGATATCGCCGAGCGACACGATGCCGACGAGCCGCAGGCTGCGGTCGAGCACCGGCAGCCGATGCAACTGCACGTCGGCCATCCGCTGCTGGACATCACCGACGCCGTCGTCCTCGACGCACCACTGCACGGGTGCGGATGCGACCGCCAGCACGGGCGTATCGGACGAATGGCCGTGCGACAGCGCCCGCACCGCGAGGTCGCGGTCGGTCACGATCGCGACGAGTTCGGTGCCGTCGCAAACGGGCAGCACGCCGATATCGAAGCGCTGCATCAGTTCGGCCGCATGGCGAATCGTATCGGTCGGCGCGACGCACACCACGTCGCGCGACATGATCTCGTTGACGCGATACATGAAGCCTCCTTCGTGAGCGAATCGATTCAGGAGCAGATACCGTGCCGCGCGCGCTCCGCGCACGCCGGCCGTTGTCGGCCGGACGACGGAGAAATTTGCCAGCCCGCTTGTACATCTTCCACGGCGGCAGTCGCGAACGGGCGGCAAGCGATGTCAGTGGCCGATGCCGGTTATCGCGACGATCGCGAGCACCACGGCGCTTTCGATCGCCGCCAGCGTCGCGACGCCGGCGGCGCCGCTGATTTCATGCCATCGGCGTTCAAGGATCTTCATCAGATCGCTCCGGATTCCGCCGGCCCGCCGATGCGCCGCAATGCATCGCGAGCCGGGTGCCGCCGTCAGCCGTGATCGCGGGGCGGGGAAGGGACGTGCGGCGCACGACGTTCGTGCTTGCCGGACGGCTTGGCGGGGTCGATACGCGTCGCACCGCCGACGGCGGGCGGATCGCTGGCCGGGAACGTCTCCTCGAGCCCTTCGTCGATGCGCTCCTCCGTCTTGTCTTTGGGCGGCGGGCGGGACGTGGCGAGCCTGAGCAGGCCGGCAGCCGGTGACACGGCGTCGCGGCGGCCGGGGGCGTGAACGTTCATGGTCGAACCTCCTTGTTCGTTGATGCGGGCGCAAGCGCCGTGCCTGCGCGGCATCGGCGGCACGACGCTTGCACGCCGGGGGACGCCGGCCGGTGCGACGGGCATGACCCGCGCGCCGCCGGCGTGGACGAGAGGACATCGTGATGAATGCAACCAAGGAAAGAATACGTTACGACGCGAACGTATGCGGCGGCGATTTCGGCCACGTACGCGAGCGGTTCGACGCGTGGAAGCGCGAATCGCTGGTCTATCGGCCCGAACGGCGCATGTTCGACGGCAAGGACGAGGTGCGCGAGCTGAACGACGTCGTCTACGACGGTCCCGAACGCGCGCAGCGGGCGCTCGTCGCGCAATGCTCGCCGTCCGATCCGTTCGCGCTCGCGGTGCGGCTGATCGCGGAAGGGCGCACGATGTGGCTGGTGATGGCGGCCTACGACGACTGACCGCACGGCAGCGTCAGGCCGGATCGGGCAACGGGCACGGCGCGGGAGCGGGCACGCCGCTTGCGTACGGCCGCAGCGCCATCGAGATGTGCGCCGTCGCGCAGGAGTGACATGAAGACGCCATTCACGCTGCACCGCCCCGAACCGACACCCGACGTCGACCCCGATCCGACGCAGCCCGGGCGCGACGACCCCGTCGATCCGCCCGTGCCCGACGGGCTGCCGCACGGCGATCCGCCGTCGCACCCGCCGCCGATGCGGATGCCGGGCGGGCGCGGTGCGCCGCAACCGGCCGCACGACCACTGAAAGGAGGACCATCATGGACATTCACGTGCAATCGCCAGACAAGCGCGCGATCGCTCAGGTGCTGGGCCGCTATTTCGAATCGCGCGCGTTGCGTTATCACATCGAGGAGTTGCCCGGCGGCGTGCTGCATATCGGCTTTCGCGCCAGCGGCCGCCCGGTCGCCGTCACCGTATCGTTCGACGATGCCGCATACGATACCTATACGCACTGGGATGCCAGCCAGAAACAGCTCGCGCTCGGGCGGCTCGCGGACGGCTTCTCGCGGATGATGTCGACGCGCAGCCCGGCCGCGCTGGCCGGCGACTATCACGTCGAGCGTTTCTGATCCGGCAACGCTTCCCCCCATCCATTCCGGAAGGCGGCAAAGTGCCCGCGCGCAGCGGGCGCTTTGCGTCTGCGCGCGCGTCGCGTAGGATGTCCGTTAATTCAGCGCACGCTACGTTCGCGCCGCAGGCTGCCTTGCCAGCCGCTGCAGCCGAAGAGGCTGCGATGCGCTTTTCCTCAGGTTCGTTTCGCGCAACCGACGGAGACCGCCTTGATGACTGTTGCCCGCCCGTTACTGTCACCCGGCGCGCGCCGGTTCGTATCCGGCTTGTCGGCATGCGCGGCGCTTGCCGCGGCCGGCGCCCGCGACGCGTCGGCCCAGACACCTTCGCCGCTCGGCGAGTGGCAATATTCGGCAGGCGTGCCGCTCGAGAAACTGTTCGATCCGACCGTCTCCACCTGGCAGGTCAGCGTCGGCGCCGCGATGACGCTGCAGCCGCGCTACGCGGGCTCCGACCGCTATCGCGTGATGGGCGGCCCGAATCTCGACATTCGCTATCGCGACCTGTTCTTCCTGTCGACGGGCGAGGGGCTGGGCGCGAACGTGCTGCGCGGGCCGAACTGGCGCGTGAGCCTGTCGGTCGGTTATGACCTCGGGCGCCGCTCGGCCGACGATCTCGGCCACCTGAACGGCCTCGACAACATCAACGCGGCGCCGGTGATGAAGCTGGCGGCCGATTACGTGATCTCGAAGGAATTCCCGCTCGTGCTGCGCGCGGATGTCCGCCGTAGCATCGGCGGCTCGAACGGCTGGACCGGCGATTTCTCCGCATACATGCCGATGCCCGGCAGCAACGAAAACTTCTTCTGGTTCGCGGGGCCGACCGTGTCGTTCGCCGACTCGCGCTACATGAACAGCTGGTTCGGCGTGAGCCAGGGCGCCGCCGCTCGCTCGGGGCTGCCGGCTTATTCGTCGGGCGCGGGGATCAAGTCGGCTGGCCTGGGCGTGACGATGGTCTGGTTCGTGAACAAGCACTGGTTCGTGACGATGGACGGCGCGATCGAGCAGCTCGTCGGCCGCGCGGCGCGCAGCCCGATCACGCAGCAGTCGACCAACGGCGTGTTCGACATGTCGGTGAATTACCAGTTCTGATCCCGGCGTCCTGGCCGGGCGGCGGCGTGCGGCAATTCCCGTCACATTTGATATGATTCCGACCTGTACAAACGTACAGTGATCGATTCCCGTGACGCCTGCTTCGCCGACGCCCCCGTCGTTTTACTACCTGACCAATTTCGAACGCGCGCTGGCCTGGCTCGGCGAGCGTTACGACGACCTGCTCGACCATCGGGAGCAGGCGTTCGTTCGCGATTTCGCGTCGCTGCCGCAGGCATCGCGCGCGCTGCTGGTGCGGATGCTGATGCGCAGCGGGTCCGACTTCCGCGCAAGCAAGCTCGCGTACGACGAAATCGGCTGCACGCTCGATGCGGCCGCGCCGCTCGTCGAGCTTGGCTGGGTCGATCCAGCGCCCGCGCTGACGCCCGACGAGCTGTTCGCGTTGTCGACCAAGGCCGACCTGCTGCGCATCTTCCCGTCGCTCGCCGCGCATGCGGGCGAGCGCAAGCCCGAATGGCTCGAACGGCTGCGGCCCGCGCACGACGCCGCGCAGCCGCTCGACGCGTGGTGCGCGCAGGCCGGCGACCGCGTGCTGCGCGTGACGGTCGGCGCGCTGTGCGACCGGCTGCGCCTGATGTTCTTCGGCAATCTGCATCAGGACTGGAGCGAATTCGTGCTCGCCGATCTCGGCGTGTTCCAGTACGAAAGCGTGCCGATCGCGCCGTCGTCGCGTGCGTTCCAGCAGCGCGACGACGTCGACGCGTATCTCGCGCTGCAGATGTGCCGCGACGCGCTCGACGCGTGGCCCGACGATCTGCCGTTCGACGACCTGCTGCGCGCGATCGACGCGGTGGGCTGTGCGCAGCCGTGGCTCGCGACGCGTCGCGCGAAGCTGCTGTTCGCGCTCGGGCAGACCTGCGAGCGCCGCGCCGACTGGGCCGCCGCGCTCGACGCTTACACGCGCAGCGCATGGCCCGGCAGCCGCCATCGGCGCATCCGCGTGCTCGAGCGCTGCGGGCGCGACGACGACGCGCTCGCACTGGCGCTCGATGCGCGCGGCGGTTTCGAGAGCGACGAGGAGCGCCAGCGCGTCGAGCGCATGCTGCCGCGCCTGCAGCGCCGCGTCGGCCAGCGCGTCGAACGCGCGGCCGCCGCGCCGGACGTGCCGCGCGAGACGCTCGTGCTGGCGCGCCCCGACGCGTTCGTCAGCGTCGAATTCGCGGTGCGCGACCATCTCGCGCAGCCGGCGTCGACGGTCCATTACGTCGAAAACACGCTGATCAATTCGCTGTTCGGGCTGCTGTGCTGGGAGCCCGTGTTCGCGGCCGTGCCCGGCGCGTTCTTCCACCCGTTCCAGCGCGGCCCGGCCGACCTGCACGCGCCCGATTTCGCTGCACGCCGCGCGGACGCGTTCGCCGCCTGCTTCGCGCAGCTCGATTCGGGCGCGTATCGCGACACGATCCGCCGGCATTACTCGACGAAGGCGGGGCTGCAGTCGCCGTTCGTGTTCTGGGGCGTGCTGACGGACGAACTGCTCGACGAGGCGCTCGCGTGCCTGCCGCCCGAGCACCTGCGGCTGTGGTTCGCGCGCCTGCTCGCGGATATCCGCAGCAACCGCTCGGGGCTGCCCGATCTCGTCCGCTTCTGGCCCGGCGAGCGCCGCTATGAACTGATCGAGGTGAAGGGCCCGGGAGACCGGCTGCAGGACAACCAGACGCGCTGGCTCGCGTACTGCGTCGCGCACGGCATGCCGGTGCGCGTCGTCGATGTCGAGTGGGCCGGCGCGGGCGGCGCGCACGCCGACGCGGCGAGGCTGTCCGCGTGAGCTACGTCGTCGCGGTGCGGGCAATGTGCGAGTTCACCGCGCGGCGCGGCGATCTCGACCTGCGCTTCACGCCTGCGCCGACCGCGCTCGAAGGCATCGCCGGCCACGGCGCGGTCACGTCGAACCGCGGCGCGCGCTACGAAACCGAGGTCGCGCTGACGGGCACGTGGGGCACGCTCACCGTGCGCGGCCGCGCGGACGGCTACGATCCCGTGGCGAACCGCATCGAGGAAATCAAGACCTATCGCGGCAGCCTCGACGCGATGCCGGCGAACCACCGCGCGCTGCACTGGGCGCAGGCGAAGGTCTATGCGCACCTGATGTGCGACGCGCGCGGCCTCGCGGAAATCGACGTCGCGCTCGTGTATTTCGACATCGTGTCCGAGCGCGAGACCGTGCTGACGGAAACGCTGGACGCGCCCACGCTCGCGGCGTTCTTTGCCGAGCAGTGCGCATGCTTCGTCGGCTGGGCCGAGCGCGAGACGGCCCATCGCGCGGCGCGCGATGCGGCGCTGCGCGCGCTTGCGTTTCCGCATGGGCAGTTCCGCAGCGGCCAGCGCGAGCTGGCGGTTGCCGTCTATCGCGCGGCGCGCGACGAGCACTGCCTGATGGCGCAGGCGCCGACCGGCATCGGCAAGACGCTCGGCACCGTGTTCCCGCTGCTGAAGGCGTGCGGCGAGGGCGAGCTCGACCATGTGTTCTTCCTCACCGCGAAAACGCCCGGACGCGCACTCGCGCTCGAAGCGGCGACGACGCTCGGCGCCGGCACGCCCGCGCTGCCGCTGCGCGTTCTGGAGCTCGTCGCGCGCGACAAGGCGTGCGAGCATCCGGACAAAGCGTGCCATGGCGAATCGTGCCCGCTTGCGCAAGGCTTCTACGACCGGCTGCCGGCCGCGCGCGACGCGGCGATCGGCGCCGGGCTGCTCGATCGCGATACCGTGCGTGCGGCCGCGCTCGCGCACGACGTCTGCCCGTACTACCTCGCGCAGGAACTCGCGCGCTGGTCGGACATGATGATCGGCGACTACAACTACTATTACGACGGCAGCGCGATGCTGCACACGCTCGCGCAGCAGAACCAGTGGCGCGTCGGCGTGCTCGTCGACGAAGCGCACAACCTGCTCGACCGCGCGCGCAAGATGTACAGCGCGTCGCTCGATCCGCTCGCGTTCGCGGCCGCGCGCGAAGCCGCGCCCGCGGCGCTGCGCAAGGCGTTTGACCGGCTCGCCCGCGCATGGGGCACGGTCAATCGCGCGCAGGCCGAACGCTATACGGCGTATCCGGACATTCCGGGCCCGATCGTGTCGGCCGTGCAGAACCTCGTCGCGGCGATCGGCGAACACCTGACCGACGCGCCGCGCGCGAACGGCGACGCGCTGCTGCGCTTTCATTTCGAGGCGATCCAGTTCGGCGTGCTCGCCGAAGCCTTCGACAGCGCGTCGATCTTCGACGCGACGCTGCACGGCGTACCGATGCCGCGCCAGCCGGCACTCGACGGCGTCGCGTCGGCCGGCCGCCGGCGCCGCGTCCAGTCGACGCTGTGCGTGCGCAACGTGATCCCGGCCGGATTTCTCGCGCCGCGCTACGAAGCCGCGCGCGCGACCGTGCTGTTCTCGGGCACGCTGAGCCCGTTCCATTTCTACCGCGACACGCTCGGGCTGCCTGGCGACACGGGCTGGCTCGACGTCGACGGGCCGTTCCGCGCCGAGCAACTGACGGTGCGCGTCGCGAGCCATGTATCGACGCGCTGGCGCGACCGGGACCGTTCGCTCGAACCGATCGCCGACCTGATCGCCGCGCAATACGCGACCAGGCCCGGCAACTACCTCGGCTTCCTGAGCAGCTTCGACTACCTGGGGCGCGTGGTCGCGCTGATGCAGACGCGCCATCCGGACGTGCCGGTGTGGGCGCAGGCGCCCGGCATGGCCGAAAGCGAACGCGATGCGTTTCTCGCGCGCTTCGACACGGGCGGGCGCGGCGTCGGCTTCGCGGTGCTGGGCGGCGCGTTCTCGGAAGGCGTGGACCTGGTCGGCGAACGGCTGATCGGCGCATTCATCGCGACGCTCGGGTTGCCGCAGGTCAACGATGTCAACGAGCAGATGCGGCGCGCGATGGACGCACGCTTCGGCAACGGCTACGACTACATGTACCTGTATCCGGGCTTGCAGAAGGTCGTGCAGGCGGCCGGGCGCGTGATCCGCACCGAGCACGACGAAGGCGTCGTGCATCTGATCGACGATCGTTACCGGCGGCGGGAAGTGCGCGATCTGCTGCCGCGGTGGTGGCGGATCGGGTGAAGGAGAAGTTGCCCGGCCGGCAGACTGCCGGTTGCGGCGCAGAAGCGCTATCCGTTCTTTGCGTAGCGGTGTAGCAGGCGTCGCCCGGGCGGGGCACTACAGCACGTTCAGCATCGCCAGCGCGGCTTCCTGCAGATACGGCAGCACGCGCCGCACGGCGGCGTCGGTCGTCTCCGTGCCGATCGGCATGTTCGTGCTCAGCGCGGCGACGACTTCGCCGTGACGATTCTTCAGCGGCACCGCGATCCCGCGCACGCCGACCTGCAGTTGCTGTTCGATCGCCGCGAAACCGGCGTCGCGCGCGTGGTCGACCTGTTCGAGCAGGCGCGCCTTGTTGGTGATCGTGTGCGGCGTGAACGGCGGCAGTTCGGTATCGTCGAGCCACGCGCGCACGGCCTCGCGATCGGGATGATGCGCGAGCAGCACGACACCCGGCGACGTCAGCGGCGCCGGCACGCGCGCGCCGAGCACGAAGCCGGTCGTCATCACGCGCGACACGCCGTTGCGCGCGATGAACACGAGTTCCCAGCCGTCGAGCACGCTCACGTACGCCGATTCGTTCAACGACGCGCTCAGTTGCTGCAGATACGGCTGGACCGTGCGCGGCAGCCGCGCCGAGTCGAAGTACGACCAGCCAACCCGCAGTACGCGCGGCGTCAGGCCGTACAGCTTGCCGTCGGTGTAGACGTAGCCGAGCGATTCGAGCGTCAGCAGGTAGCGCCGCGCGGCCGTGCGCGTGAGGCCGGTGCGCGCGGCGGCCTGCGTGGGCGTCATGCGCGCGTGCTGGCTGTCGAATGCTTCCAGGATCATCAGGCCTTTTTCGAGGCCGGCAATCCAGTCGCGTCGGTCGAGTTCGGGCTTGTTCATCGTCGGGAAGCGGTGCCGTCATGCGCGGTGATCGCGCGGGAGTGGGCGATTATCGCGCAGATCGAACGGTGGGGCCCGCGCTGCATGCGTTATGCCCCGACTTTGCAGACGGGATATGGGAGATATACAATCATCAATGTATATCCAAAGTCCAAGAGGTCCGTATGCAAGTCGCAAAGTGGGGCAATAGCCTGGCCGTCCGTCTCCCCGCCAGTGTGGTCGATGCACTGGAGCTCCGCGAAGGGGACGATATCGAAATCGTGGTCGATAGCCCGCGCGTTTTTGCCGTCAGCCGCAAGCCGAGGCCCGATGAACTTCTGCAACGGTTGCGGCGTTTCAGGGGCAAGCTGCCCGCCGATTTCAAGTTCGGCCGGGACGATGCGAATGAGCGGGATTGAGTCGGCGAAGTCGTTCGTCGACAGCAATATCGTGCTTTATCTGCTGTCCGGGGACGAAACCAAAGCGAATCGGGCGGAGGCGCTGTTCCTTCGGCGGCCGACCATCAGTGTCCAGGTACTGAACGAAGTCGCCAGCGTTTGCAGTCGAAAATTGCGGATGCCGTGGAGCGACGTGGGGCAGTTTCTGGAACCGATCAGGAGCTTGTGCCATGTCGTACCGGTCACGATCGATACGCATGACCTGGCGCGAAGGCTGGCGGAACGGCATGGCTTGTCCTTCTATGACGCGTGCATCGTCGCCGCCGCGTCGCTCGATGGCTGTGAATACCTGTACACCGAGGACATGCACGACGGCCTGCGCGTGGACGGCGGTCCGGTGCTGCAAAATCCGTTCGCCTGAACGTCGGGAATTCCGGGTTTGCTACGGACAGACCCGCTGGTGGAAGCGCTGTGCACGGGACGACCGCCGTGATGCTGTACGGCTTCGACCACATGGGAGCGGGCGACGTCGAGTGCGGGGAGGGAGAGTAACGCCTGGAAGCGAAGCGGCGATCCTTCAACGCGCGCCGCTTGCCGGGCAGTTTGCCGACGCCGGCCGGGGAAGGAGGGAAGACGGATGCGGCGCCGACTTCACGCGAGCCGCACCCGCCGGAGCGGCATTATTCGCTGCTTGTCCACTCGACGTTCGCGCCGACCGAGCGCAGGTTCTCGACGAAATGCGGATGCGCGCGGCGGATCGGCAACGCGTTCATGATTTCCGAGCGGCCTTCGATGCTCGCGGCCACCATCAGCAGCGCGATCGCGACGCGGATGATGTACGGGCTCTCGACGCGCGCCGGCGTCAGTTGCAGACCGCCGAACGTGATCAGCCGGTGCGGATCCGACAGCAGCACGTGCGCGCCGAACTTCGACAGCTCGCCGGACCAGCCGAGCGCACCGTCGTAGACCTTGTTCCAGAACATCGCGCTGCCTTCCGCGCGCACGCCGAGCGCGATGAAGATCGGCAGCAGGTCGACCGGCAGGTACGGCCACGGCGCGGCTTCGACCTTGGTCAGGATGTTCTGCGTGAACGGCCGGCGCACGCGCAGCGGGCCGTCGCGTTCCGCGCGCGACCAGCCGTCGCGGTGCGTGACGTTGACGCCGAACTTCGCGAACGTGCGGTCGATCAGCGGGAAATGCTCGGGCGACGAGTTGCGCACGGTGATGTCGCCGCCCGTGATCGCGCCGAGCGCGAGGAACGTCGCGATCTCGTGGAAATCCTCGGCGAAGCGGAATTCGCCGCCGCCGAGCTTGCCGCCGCCCGTCACGCAGAGCCGCGACGTGCCGATGCCCTCGATCGTGACGCCGATCATCGCGAGGAACTGGCAGAACTCCTGCACGTGCGGCTCGGATGCCGCGTTCATCAGCGTCGACGTGCCGTTCGCGGCCGTCGCGCACAGCGCGAAGTTCTCGGTGGTCGTCACCGATGCGTAGTCGAACCAGTGATCGTTGGCCGTCAGCGGGCCGTCGGTGCGAACGATCAGCGAATCGGGCGTGCGCTCGATGTGCGCGCCGAAGCGCTCGAACACCTCGACGTGCGGATCGATCTCGCGCACGCCGAGCGTGCAGCCTTTCACGTCGTTCTCGAGGCGCGCGACGCCGAAGCGCGCGAGCAGCGGCGGAATCAGCATGATCGACGAGCGCATCGCCTCGGGCAGCCGGTGGACGGCCGGATCGAACTTCGTGTTGAGATGGTGGAGTTCGAGCAGGCCGGTCGTGAAGTCGACCGACACGTCGCTGCCGAGCGTGCGGAAGATGTCGAGGATCTTGCGCACGTCGGTGATGTCCGGCACGCCGACAAGGCGCAGCGGCTGATCGGTCAACAGGGTGGCGCACAGGATCGGCAGGACGGCGTTCTTGTTCGCGGACGGCTTGATGTCCCCGCGCAGCGGAGTGCCGCCGTGGACGATGAGATTCGACATGATATGGGGGCGTATCGGTAACTGACGTAGGCCCATATGATGCCATTGGTCGGTGGGCGGCGTGGAATGTTCGGAAGGGAAAAGGGGGATCGGCGCGCGTGATTGACGGTGTTTGACGTTGGGCGGAGAGGTGCCGCCGTTCGGCTGGCGGCCGACGCGGAGCAATGGCCGGCCGATGACCGGGCCGGCCACGCGCTCACTTCGTCACTGCGCCGCCCGCATCCGCGCGGCAACCACCAGCGAGATCAGGCAGCCCGCCGCGAGATAGCCGGCGACGAGGTGCCACGAGCCGCCGGCCAGGGTGACCAAGCCGACCGCGATGAACGGCGTGAACCCGCCGCCGACGACGCTCGCGAACTGGTAGCCGACGCCCGCGCCGCTATAGCGGTATTCGGCGCCGAACAGCTCGGTGAACAGCGGCTGCTGGACGCTCACGACCATGTCGTGCGCGGCGTTCGCGAGCAGGATCGAGAAGATCACGATCCACGCGATCGACCGCGCCTCCAGCGCGATGAAGAACGGCACCGCGGATGCAAGGCCGATCAGCGCGCCGATCAGGTAGATGCGGCGCAGGCCGTAGCGGTCGGCCAGCCACGCGAAGCACGGGATCGTCACGCAGCTCACCGCGCCGACCAGCAGGCCTACGTTCAGGAACAGGTCGCGCGACATGCCGAGGTTCGTCGTCGAATAGCTGAGCGCGAACGCGGTGACGATATACATCGTGAACAGTTCGGCGAGCCGCAGCGCGACGATCAGCAGGAACGCCTTCGGATGGCGCGTCAGCGCTTCCAGCACCGGCAGGCGCAGCTTGCGGTTGCCGTGCTCGACCTTCTCGACGAACTCCTGCGATTCGTCCATGCTCTTGCGCACCCACAGCCCGACCAGCACGAGCACGATGCTGAACACGAACGGCAGGCGCCAGCCCCACGACTTGAACGCGGCCTCGCCGAGCGTGTGGCTCAGGATCGATACGATGCCCGTGGCCAGCACGAGGCCGACGCCATAGCCGACCTGCACGCCGCTGCTGTAGAACGCCTTCTTTTGCTTCGGCGCGCTCTCGACGGCCATCAGCGCCGCGCCGCCCCATTCGCCGCCGACCGCGAAACCCTGGATCGCACGCATCAGCACCAGCAGCACCGGCGCCCACCAGCCGATGGTTGCGAAGGTCGGCAGCAGGCCGATCGCGACCGTCGACAGCCCCATCAGCATCACCGTCAGCACGAGCATCCGCTTGCGGCCGAGCCGGTCGCCGTAGTGGCCGAACACGACGCCGCCGAGCGGCCGGAACAGGAAGCCGACGCCGAACGTCGCGAACGCCGCGAGCGTGCCCATCGTCGGGCTGACTTTCGGGAAGAACTCGGAATTGAATACCAGCGCGGCGACGATCCCGTACAGCAGGAAGTCGTACCAGTCGACGACGGCGCCGACGAAGCTGCCGATCGCGGCCTTGCGCGCCTGGCTGCGCGCGCGGGTGCCGGCGGCGGCGTCGAGGGTGTCGAAGGTTGGGGTCATGGCGGTGTCTCCTGGTACGGCGCATCGTGGAATCGTGGCGGCGCCGCGTCCGATGCTGCATTGAAGTCGATGAGTGAACGGAGAATAGGGTGCGCGCCGCACGGCGGCAATTGGCCAATCGGGCAAAGTGCGCGATTATCGTTCAATATCGTGCGATTATCGAACGCTTTTCGGGTTTGCACTAGGCGGCGCGACGATATCCCGTTCGGCCGGGGTGTGCCGCCGTGAACGATCTGGTTAAAATCTGCAGCATCGACAACTCGCCCGTTCGGGGCGGAAGCAAGGCCGCCATATCGGCCGCGCATGCCGCACGCGACGGGCCCAATCCCCCATCGACTGCATGCCCCCGGAGACTGGAATGCCCGGTAATTCCCACCCCTTGTCCAGCGATACGCCGCCCGTCGCCGATCCGGCCGCCAATCCGCTCGGGATGGCCGGCCTCGAATTCGTCGAATTCGCGGCGCCCGTGCCGGACGCGCTCGCGCAACGCTTCGAGCAGCTCGGGTTCAAGGCGATCGCGCGGCATGTCAGCAAGAACGTCACGCTGTACCGGCAAGGGCAGATGCATTTCCTGATCAACGCCGAGCCCGATTCGTTCGCCGCACGTTATGCGGAGGAATACGGGATGGGCGTCTGCGCGATCGGCTTGCGCGTGGCGAATGCCCGGCGCGCGTTCGAGCGCGCGATCCAGCTCGGCGCGTGGGCGTTCGAAGGCGAAAAGGTCGGTGTCGGCGAGTTGAAGATCCCCGCGATCCAGGGCATCGGCGATTCGCACCTGTATTTCGTCGACCGCTGGCGCGGGCGGGACGGCCAGCGCGGCGGCGTCGGCGACATCTCGATCTTCGACATCGATTTCCGGCCGATCGACATCGCGACCGCGCATACCGATCTCGACTGCGCGGGCGTCGGCCTGCAGCAGGTCGACCACTTCACGCAAACCGTCGGCGCAGGCCGCATGCAGGAGTGGCTGGATTTCTACCACGACCTGCTGCATTTTCGCGAGATCCACCAGATCGACGCGCACTGGCACGTGTCGGAGGAATCGCGCGTGATGGTGTCGCCGTGCGGCGCGGTGCGGATTCCGGTCTACGAGGAAGGCACGCGGCGTACCGAGCTGATGCACGCGTATCTGCCCGACCATCCGGGCGAGGGCGTGCAGCACGTCGCATTGTCGACTGACGACATCCTGTCATGCGTCGATGCGCTGCGCGCGAACGGCGTCGAATTCATCGAGCCGCCCGCACGGTATTACGACGACGTCGATGCGCGGCTGCCCGGGCACGGCGTCGATCTCGACGCGCTGCGCAGCCGCGCGGTGCTGGTCGACGGCGAGATCGGCAGCGACGGCGTGCCGAGGCTGTTCTTCCAGACCTTCGTCAAGCGCCGGCCCGGCGAGATCTTCTTCGAGATCGTGCAGCGCAAGGGGCACCACGGGTTCGGCGAGGGCAATCTGGCGGCACTCGCCCGCGCGCGCGACGCCGGCTGAACGATCAGGCGCCGGCGGCCGGCACGCGGTTCTGCACCGGGTCATTCCGCTCGCGCAGCAAGCACGCGGTGCCGCCGGGCGTGTCGAGCCCGGCTTGTCGGCCGGAAGCATCGACGTGCCATAGCGGATACCGCAGCCCCGTTGCGCGCCGTCGATTCATCACGCCGGATCGGCCGCTGCGAGCTTGCGGCTTTGCCGACGCATTCCTTCGAAGATCGCGTCCGCCACATCCGCCGGAAATTCCACCGGGATCTGCGCCGCGACTTCGGCAATCGCGGGTTCCGTGCGAGCGGCGACAGCCGCCATCGCCACGCGCACGTCGTCTTCGGTCAGGCCGATGCGCCGCCCCTGCGCGATCCAGTGACGCGGCTGGATCTCGCCGATCACGTAGTGCCGGTTCTTCCCGCACACGGCCATCGCGAGCCGCGCGCGGCGCGGCGGCAACTGGTTGCGGCGTGTACCGATGATCGGATGCGCGGACAGCACGTCGTACAGCGGCGTGCTGCGGTACGTATTGCCGGGCAGGTGCGCGATGCTGAAGTTCTTCGCATGGCCGTCGATCGCCGCCAGCACCCAGAACACGAGCTGTGCGACGAAGAAATTCATCCTGTCGTGCGCGGCGTCGGTCGAATTCGCGAGGATGCCCATGATCGTCTCGATGCCGGGGCCGCCGTCGGATTCGTATTTCGCGCCGGACGGCGTGCCGGTTGCCTGGCACATGTCCTCCTGCGGCAGTCGCAGGATCCACGTGCCGTCGCGCGAAGGACGCCGGTCGAAGCGCTCGACGATCAGCGCCTTCTGGTCGTCGAACCGGCCGATCTCGCACGGCGCGACCGGCAGGCCGTATGCGGCGACGAGCTTCGAGCACAGCCATTCGTTCTCGACGGACGTCCGCATGTCGGCCTGCATGTTCCCGACGCGCCCGAGCGGCAGCTTGAAGATGTGTGTCGTCGGCGTGCTGCCCGACGGCCGCAACCAGCGGTTGCCCTGACGCAGCAATGCGGTCTTTTCCTGCGCGCCGGCGATCGACAGGCGCAGGTCGCCGTCCGGCTCCGCGCGGCCGGGCAGCGGAGCGGCGGTCGCGTAGCGCAGCACGTCGGCGACGGCTGCGTCGTCGAGCGCCACGCCGTCGATCGTCTCGAGGTCAACGGGCATTTCGCCGGGCGGCAGCATCTGGATCGCGCCGACGCAATCCCGGCCGATCGACGCGAGCAGTTCGAACGGTGCCGTCGATCCGAGCCGGTAACGCTGCGCGATGCGGCGGCGGATCGGCTCGCTGTCCGGCAGCAGGTTGTCGAAGTAGTCGGCGACGATCGCGCCCTGGTGCGGCTGGTTGCCGGGCGTAAAGGGCAGCGACAGCGATAGCGGCCGCCCCTGGGGATCGTCGAGCCAGCCCGGCAGGTAGACGAGGCGCTCGACGCCGCGCCGGATTTCCCAATAGCCGACCGGAATGCCGTTCATCCACAGGTCGAGCCGGTCGTGGCGGGCGCGCGACGCCATCGTCACCAGTCCTCCCGTTTCGAGACCCGTGGCTTGCCCGGCGCTGCTGTCGCCGGCCGCTTGCGCGCGGCGCCGGTCGTGGTTTTGGTTTGAGCTTTTGCTGCCGTTGCGCCGCGCGCCGGGTCCGGCATGCGCTTTTTCGCGGCCGGCTTGGGAGCCGCCGGCCGTGCATCGGTACTGGCTGGTCCCGCCGATTCGTCCTGCGCGCCCAGGTCGAGCGTCATACGAACGCCAAGCGTGTTCAGCACCTTGAAAAGCCGTTCGATGCTCACCGCCGACGGATTGGCTTCGAGCTGCGCATAGGATTGCTGCGTGACGCCCAGGCGGGCGGCCAATTGCGCCTGCGTGAGCCCCGCGGATTTCCGGAAACCGACGAGTATCGGGCGCAACTGGGTCAGGGTCTGGACAGGAAAGGCCATCGGGCGCTCCGCAGGATGACAGGCGATCGTTTGTAATCTGAAAATACAGTCTATGGCATGTATTGTAAAAATACAAACCTGAGGCTGTATTTCGTTAAAACAAACGATAGCCTGTTACGCGAAAACCGGACCAACCCTCCTGCCGGCACCGCGACCCCGCAGCCGGCCGTATCGATTCGATCGTCGGCGGGCTGGTTGGCAACCCAGGCTCGGCCCATTCATCGCCAACCCGGCGCGCAATGGAGACAAGGAGGGGCCGGCGCGCGCTTCGATTCCACACGCCCACACCGATCTTCGGCCATCTCGACATTATAGAAATAATGTCAAATAAATAGACTGCGAGAATTGGATATCTAACGGTTTACGTTATATTATTTACGAAAATCCCGACGAAACCACACCATGTCCGATCTCGCCGCCGACGAACCCCGCCTGACCGCCGAAATCGAGCGCCTCAAGGCCGACTTCCCGAAAACCCGCGAGCTATACCGCGAGGTCTGCGCGCTGCTGTTCTTCCGCTTCGGCATCACGCCTACCGCGAACCGCCTGTACCAGCTCGTCCGCAAGGGCAGCATGAGCACGCCGACGGCTGTCCTCGGCGAGTTCTGGGCCGAGCTGCGGGAAAAGAGTCGCGCGCGGATCGAACATCCCGACCTGCCGGCCGATCTGCAGGCGGCAGCCGGCGAACTGGTCGCGGCGTTGTGGAATCGTTCGAGCACCGACGCGGCCGCCGCGCTCGACGCACTGCGCGCGGACGTCGAAGCCGAACGAACGGCGGCGCAAGCGGAAGTCGCTACGCTGCAGGCCGAGCTGGCCCGCACCGAAACCGCGCTCGAACAACGCACGGCCGCGCTGCTGGCCGCGCAGGTGCGCATCCAGGAACTGGAGCAGGCGAGGGCGGCCGACGACGCATCGAGGCGCGCGATGCAAGCGGAGATCGAACGCCTGAAAGCCGACAACGCGGAAGGCGACCGCGCACTTGCGCAGGCGCGTGCGGATTTCACGACTCAACTTGACCGGCTGCGCGACGACGCAGGCCGGGCCGAGGAACGCTTGCGCGCATCGGAGAAGCGGGCGCTTCAGGAGATCGATCGCGAACGGCTCGCCGCCGCACGGCTGCAAAAGGAACTCGACGCGACGGCATCGCGCGCCGAGCAGCGCGATGCGCAGCAGCGGAAGGATGTCGCCGCGCTGCAGGCGCAACTCGGCGATGCACTGCATCGATGCGGGGTGCTTCAGGGGCAGCTCGACGGCGCGCAGGCGACCGATGCGGCGCGCGTCAAGGAACTCGATGCGTTGAGGCGGGAGATGACGGTGCTCGCGCGCCGGGCACCGGTGCGCGGCACGAAGACGGCTCCAGCCGCACAGCGAAGCGAGCGGCGGGCGCGCACGAGGAAGCGCGCCGACGAAGCGGCGCGCTGACGGCGGTCGATTGTCCGGTCGCGATCGGGTAAAGTGCCGCTCAACATGCCGGCCCGGCGTTACTAGACGACCGGTCTAATCGTTGCTACCATACGCCATCATGAATGCATCTTCAGGCGCGGAAGTCCGCCAGCACATCCTGAACATCGCGAAGCCGATCATGCTCCACAAGGGGTTCTCGGCGGTCGGTCTGAACGAGATTCTCGCTGCAGCGGGCATCCCGAAGGGCTCGTTCTACCATTACTTCGGCTCGAAAGAAGCATTCGGCGAAGCGCTGCTCGAAGCGTATTTCGAAGGTTATCTCGCGCATCTCGACAACCTGCTCAAGCATCAGGCCGGCACGGGCGCCGAACGCCTGATGACGTACTGGGGCAACTGGCTGCACACGCAATGCGCGGACGATCCGGAGGGCAAGTGCCTCGCGGTGAAGCTCGGCGCGGAAGTGTCGGACCTGTCGGAAGCGATGCGCGCGGTGCTGCGGCGTGGCACGAGCCAGATCATCGAACGGCTCGCGGGCGGCATCGAGGCAGGGCTCGCCGATGGCTCGCTGCGTGCGGTCGACGATCCGCCGCACACGGCCGCGATCCTTTACGAGCTGTGGCTTGGCGCAACGCTGCTGGAAAAGATTCACCGCAACCGCAAACCGCTCGAAAGGGCGATGATCGAAACGCGGCGCATGCTGAACCTGCCGCCGGCCGCGCATGACGGAGCGCAGTCGTAACCCGGGCGCGCATCGGCGCGCCTTGTTTTTGCCCCGATTCTAGACGACTGGTCTACTTATCCGCGCATGACGAATACCTCGCTCCGCGTTACGCTGTCCCGATTGTTCCAACCGCACGCGTGCAATCACGCCGGCCTGACCGCCGACGCTGCCACGCGTGCGTGCCTTCTGTCGGTCCATCCCTGATCCGATCGTGCCCACGAAGCACGTTTATTCCTGTTGACGGAGACACTCTTATGCCGCAAAGCAAAACCGCAAACCGCCAGATCATCCTGACGTCGCGCCCGGTCGGCGCGCCGACGCCGGGCAACTTCCGCACCGAATCCGGCGACGTGCCGACGCCCGGCGCCGGCCAGGTGCTGCTGCGAACGGTCTGGTTGTCGCTCGACCCGTACATGCGCGGCCGGATGAGCGACGCGCCGTCCTATGCCGCGCCGGTAGAACTCGGCGACGTGATGGTCGGCGGCACAGTCAGCCGCGTCGTGTCGTCGAACCTGCCCGCGTTTCGCGAAGGCGATCTCGTCGTTGCCGGCGCCGGCTGGCAGGACTATGCGCTGTCCGACGGCCGCGACCTGATTCCGCTCGGCCGCGACTTCGCGCATCCGTCCTACGCGCTCGGCGTGCTCGGCATGCCGGGCTTCACCGCGTACACCGGGCTGCTGAAGATCGGCGAACCGAAGGCCGGCGAAACCGTGGTCGTCGCGGCAGCCAGCGGCGCGGTCGGCTCGGTCGTCGGCCAGATCGCGAAGCTGAAGGGCTGCCGCGTGATCGGCGTCGCGGGCGGCGCCGACAAGTGCGCGTACGTGACCGACACGCTCGGCTTCGATGCGTGCGTCGACCATCACGATCCGGCGTTTGCCGCGAAGCTGAAGGACGCCTGTCCGAACGGCATCGACGTCTATTTCGAGAACGTCGGCGGGGCCGTGTTCGACGCGGTCTGGCCGCTGCTCAACGATCACGCGCGCGTGCCGGTGTGCGGAATCATTGCGCATTACAACGACGCGGCATACGACGACACCGCGGTGTCGACCGGCCGTGATCGCGTGCCGGCGCTGATGGGTACGATCCTGCGCAAGCGCATCCGCGTGCAGGGTTTCATCATCCTCGATCACTATGCGACCGGCTATGCGCCGTTCCTGAAGGAGATGAGCGAATGGGTCGCGCAGGGCAAGGTGAAGACGCGGGAAGATGTCGTCCCCGACCTCGCCGACGCACCGGAAGCGCTGATCGGCCTGCTGGCCGGCAAGAATTTCGGCAAGGTCGTCGTGCGCGTGGGCCCGGAAGAACTGGCCTGATGCTGCGGCACGGCAACACAAACACACCGAGGTCGCACGCTGGCGTCACGCGACGCCGGCTTGTGGCATGCTCGATTCCGTTTCGAAAGGAGTGACAAGATGGCGCTTCACGTGATTGCTTCGCTGTTCGTGAAACCCGAACACGCTCAGGCTGCCGAGGCCGAACTGCGCAGCCTGGTCGTCAAGACGCGCACCGAACCGGGCAACCGGCGCTACGACCTGTTCCGCGAGCAAGACGGCTCGCCGAACCTGCACCTGTACGAAATCTACGACGACCAGGCCGCATTCGACGCGCACCTCGCCAGCCCGTATTTCGGCGAATTCCTCACGAAGTCGGCCGACTGGTTCACGGCACCGCCGGTCATCAAGGTGCTGTCGGGCATCGACGTGGCCGAGTAACGACGCAGGACCACCGCCGCGGCTCGTTCCTCCCGGGCCGCGCGGCATCCGTTGCGTACCCGCGACGGCGATGACGACGACGACCCCGCGCGGCGCGCCATGCGCGCCGCTTCCCCAATACAACGGCCCCGGAGGCTGAATGGTCACCCTCAACATCAACGGCGAAACCCGCACGGTCAACGCCCCCGACGACATGCCCTTGCTCTGGGTGCTGCGCGACGTCGTGGGCCTCACCGGCACGAAGTTCGGCTGCGGGATCGCGCAATGCGGCGCGTGCACCGTGCATCTCGACGGCGTCGCCGCGCGCTCCTGCGTGCTGCCGGTCGCGGCCGTCGCGGGCCGCAGGATCACGACGATCGAAGCCGTCGGCGCGACGCCGGCCGGCCACAAGGTCCAGCAGGCATGGCGCGAGCTCGACGTCGTCCAGTGCGGCTACTGCCAGTCGGGGCAGGTGATGGCGGCCACCGCGCTGATCGCAGCGAACCCGAACCCGAGCGACGCCGACATCGACGCGGCGATGGCCGGCAACATCTGCCGCTGCGGCACGTACAACCGGATTCGCGCGGCGGTCAAGCAGGCCGCGAAGGGGGTTTGACATGTCGCGAGGACTGATCGAAGCAGGCAAGGCCGCCGCACAAGCGGCAAGCGCCGGCGTGTCGCGCCGCGGGTTTCTCAAACTCGGCATGTCGCTCGGCGCGGCGGCGGGCGGCGGCTTGCTGCTCGGCTTCAGCCTGCCGGCGGCGGGCGACGACACGCGCCGTTCGGTGATCGGCGGCGACGGCGATGAAACCGCGCGTGCGGGCGTGTTCGCGCCGAACGCGTTCGTGCAGATCGACCGCGGCGGCAAGGTCACGCTGGTGATGCCGAAGGTCGAGATGGGGCAGGGCGTCTATACGGCGCTGCCGATGCTGATCGCCGAGGAACTCGAAGTGCCGCTGTCGAGCGTGACGCTCGATCATGCGCCGCCGAACGAGAAGCTGTTCCTCGATCCGCTGCTCGGCGGCCAGCTCACGGGCGGCTCGACGTCGGTGCGCTACGCATGGGAACCGCTGCGCCGCGCGGGCGCAACGGCGCGCACGCTGCTGGTCGCGGCGGCCGCAAAGCAATGGAATGTCGATCCGGCATCGTGCCGCGCCGCGAACGGCGAAGTGCAGCATCCGCCGAGCAGCCGGCGCGCATCGTACGGCCAGTTGGCCGACGCCGCGGCGAAGCTGCCGGTGCCGAAGGATGTCGTGCTGAAGAAGCCCGAGGATTTCAAGCTGATCGGCACGCCCGCGAAGCGGCTCGATTCGCCGGAGAAGGTCGACGGCACCGCGCAGTTCGGGCTCGACGTGCGCCTGCCGGGCATGCTGTACGCGGTAATCGTGAACAGCCCGGTGTTCGGCGGCACGGTTGCAAGCGTCGACGACACGGCCGCGAAGAAAATTCCGGGCGTACGCCAGGTCGTGCGCGCGGACAACGCGGTCGCGGTGGTCGGCGATCACACGTGGGCCGCGAAGCGCGGCGCGTCGGCGCTCGTCGTGAAGTGGAACGAAGGCGCGGACGCAAAGGTGTCGACGAAGGACATCGTCGCCGATCTCGCGCAGGCCGCCGCGAACGGCAAGGGCGCGGTCGCGCGCAAGGACGGCGACGTCGGCAAGGCGTTCGCGAACGCGAAGACGCGCGTCGATGCCGTCTACGAGCAGCCGTTCCTTGCGCACGCAACGATGGAGCCCGTGAACTGCACGGTGCACGTGCGCGGCGACGGCTGCGAGATCTGGGTCGGCACGCAGGTGCCGACGCGCGCGGTCGACACCGTGCAGCGGCTCACGAGCTTTCCGCCGGAGAAGATCGTCGTGCACAACCACCTGCTCGGCGGCGGTTTCGGCCGGCGGCTCGAAACGGACATGATCGGCCAGGCGGTGAAGATCGCCAAACAGGTCGGCGCGCCCGTGAAGGTCATCTGGACGCGCGAGGAGGACATCCAGCACGACATGTACCGGCCGTACTACTACGACCGGATCTCGGCCGGCCTCGACGCGAACGGCAAGCCGGTCGCGTGGCAGCACCGGATCGTCGGCTCGTCGATCCTCGCGCGCTTCGCGCCGCCCGCGTTCAAGAACGGCGTCGATCCCGACGCGGTGGAGGTCGCAACCGACCTGCCGTACGACCTGCCGAACCAGTTGATCGACTACGTGCGGCAGGAGCCGCGCCATGTGCCGACCGCGTTCTGGCGCGGCGTCGGGCCGACGCGCAGCACCTTCGTCGTCGAGAGCTTCATCGACGAGCTGGCCGCGCAGGCCAAGACCGACCCCGTGCAATACCGCCGCTCACTGCTCGGCAAGACGCCGCGCGCGCTCAACGTGCTCGACGTCGCGACGAAGGCAGCCGGCTGGGGGCCGTCGCTGCCGAAGGGGCAAGGGCGCGGCGTGTCGGTGATGCACGCGTTCGGCAGCTTCTTCTCGATCGTCATCGACGTCGCGGTGGACGACGGCGAGGTGCAGGTCAAGCGCGTCGTGTGCGCGGTGGATTGCGGGATGTTCGTCAATCCGAACACGATCGAGGCGCAGGTGCAGGGCGGCATCATCTTCGGGATCACGGGCGCGCTGTACGGCGAGATCACGATCGAGGACGGCCGCGTCGTGCAGAGCAACTTCACCGACTACCGGATGATGCGAATCAACGAGACACCGCCGATCGAAGTCCATCTGGTGAAGAGCGGCGAAGCGCCGGGCGGGATCGGCGAACCGGGCACGGCCGCGACCGCGGCGGCGCTGTCGAACGCGATCTTCGCGGCAACCGGCAAGCGGCTGCGCAAGCTGCCGGTCGGCAACCAGCTGAAGACGGCCTGAGGGGAGACGAACATGCGAAACCTCACCCTGAACTCGCTCGGCGCATCGCTGCTCGCACTGTCCGCGCTGCTGGCCGGCACGGCCGCGCACGCCGCACCGACGGCGCCCGCCGACAGCGCGCTCGTCGCGCGCGGCGCGTATCTCGCGAAAGCCGGCGACTGCGTCGCGTGCCACACCGCGCCGCGCGGCACGCCGTTCGCGGGCGGCCTGAAGATGGTCACGCCGATGGGCGCGATCTACACGACCAACATTACGCCCGATCCGGATACGGGCATCGGCGGGTACACGGAAGCCGAATTCGCGAGCGCGCTGCGCCGGGGCGTCGCGAAGGACGGCCATCGTCTGTATCCGGCGATGCCGTATCCGTCGTACGCGAAGCTGAAGGACGACGACGTGAAGGCGCTGTACGCGTACTTCGTGCACGGCGTCGAACCGGTGAAGCAGGCGAACCGGGCGGCCGACATCCCGTGGCCGCTCAACATGCGCTGGCCGCTCGCATTGTGGAACGCGGTGTTCCTCGACACGACGCCGTATGCCGACAAGCCCGGAAAGGACGCGACGTGGAACCGCGGCGCGTATCTCGTGCAGGGGCTCGGGCACTGCGGGTCGTGCCACACCCCGCGCGGTGTCGGCTTCCAGGAGAAGGCGCTCGACGAAGGCGGCTCGGCGTTCCTGTCGGGGGCGGCGATCGACAACTGGTTCGCGTCGAACCTGACCGGCGAGCACAACACGGGGCTCGGCCGCTGGAACGAGGCCGACGTCGCGCAGTTCCTGAAGACCGGCGCGAACCGGCACGCGACCGCGTTCGGCTCGATGGTGAGCGTGATCAACCACAGCACGCAGGCGCTGAGCGACGACGATCTGGCCTCGATTTCCCGCTACCTGAAATCGCTGCCGGCCGCGGGCGGCACGGGCGCGCCGCCGTACAACTACGATCCGAAGCCGACGCAGGTGGTGCTGGGCCGGCCGGCAGCCGACCCGGGCGCGAAGGTGTATAACGCTTACTGCCTGCATTGCCACGGCGCGGACGGGCGCGGTTACGCGCCGCTGCTCGCGCCGCTCGCCGGCAATCCGAACGTGCTCGAAACCGATGCATCGTCGCTGATCAACGTGACGCTGAACGGCAGCGACACGCTTGTGATCGACGGCGTGCCTTCCGCGTATCCGATGCCGGCGTTCTCGAACCAGTTGAACGACCGGCAGATCGCCGACGTGCTGACGTTCATGCGCGCCGGCTGGAACAACGGCGCGCCGGCCGTGCAGGCGGCGGACGTCGCGAAACTCCGCAAGGCGACGGCGGCCGCGCACTGAGCGCGGCCCCATGCGGAACGAGGCAGGCCGGCGAGCCTGCTGTCTGCACCGCCGGGTGGTTGTCAGCCCCGGCGGCTTTGCTCTTTCTGTCAACCGGCGCGCGGCCGTTCGCGGCAGCGCGCGTTTTATCGACGCAATGTAGGGGTGTCTGGATGGCTAACGTGACTTATACGGATACGCAACTGCTGATCGACGGCGAGTGGGTCGACGCCGCGAGCGGCAAGACGATCGACGTCGTGAACCCGGCGACCGGCAACGCGATCGGCAAGGTGGCCCACGCGGGCATCGCCGACCTCGACCGCGCGCTCGCCGCCGCGCAGCGCGGCTTCGAAACGTGGCGCAAGGTGCCCGCGCACGAACGCGCGGCGACGATGCGCAAGGCGGCCGCGCTGGTGCGCGAGCGCGCCGACACGATCGCGCAGCTGATGACGCAGGAACAGGGCAAGCCGCTCACCGAGGCACGCGTCGAAGTGCTGTCGGCGGCCGACATCATCGAATGGTTCGCGGACGAAGGCCGCCGCGTGTACGGCCGGATCGTGCCGCCGCGCAATCTCGGCGCGCAGCAGACGGTCGTGAAGGAGCCGGTCGGCCCGGTCGCCGCGTTCACGCCGTGGAATTTCCCGGTCAACCAGGTCGTGCGCAAGCTGAGCGCCGCGCTCGCGACCGGCTGCTCGTTCCTCGTGAAGGCGCCGGAGGAAACCCCCGCATCGCCGGCCGCGCTGCTGCGCGCGTTCGTCGACGCAGGCGTGCCGGCCGGCGTGATCGGCCTCGTGTACGGCGATCCGGCCGAAATCTCGTCGTACCTGATCCCGCACCCGGTGATCCGCAAGGTCACGTTCACGGGTTCGACGCCGGTCGGCAAGCAGCTCGCCGCGCTCGCGGGCCAGCACATGAAGCGCGCGACGATGGAACTGGGCGGGCACGCGCCGGTGATCGTCGCCGAGGACGCCGACGTCGCGCTCGCGGTGAAGGCCGCCGGCGGCGCGAAGTTCCGCAACGCGGGGCAGGTCTGCATTTCGCCGACGCGCTTCCTCGTGCACAACAGCATCCGCGACGAATTCACGCGCGCGCTGGTCAAGCATGCCGAAGGGCTGAAGATCGGCAACGGCCTCGAGGAAGGCACGACGCTCGGCGCGCTCGCGAACCCGCGCCGGCTGACCGCGATGGCGTCGGTGGTCGAGAACGCGCGCAAGGTCGGCGCGAGCATCGAGACGGGCGGCGAGCGGATCGGCTCGGCAGGCAACTTCTTCGCACCGACCGTGATCGCGAACGTGCCGCTCGAAGCCGACGTGTTCAACAACGAGCCGTTCGGCCCGGTCGCGGCGATTCGCGGCTTCGACAAGCTCGAGGATGCGATCGCGGAAGCGAACCGTCTGCCGTTCGGGCTGGCCGGCTACGCGTTCACGCGTTCGTTCGCGAACGTGCACCTGCTTACGCAGCGCCTCGAAGTGGGGATGCTGTGGATCAACCAGCCGGCAACGCCGTGGCCGGAAATGCCGTTCGGCGGCGTGAAGGATTCGGGCTACGGGTCGGAAGGCGGGCCGGAAGCGCTCGAGCCGTACCTCGTCACGAAGTCGGTGACGGTGATGGCCGTCTGACGGTCGGTCGTCAGCATGCGCGCCGCCCGTCGCTGGTGCGGCACGCGTGAGCGGCGCAGGTCGGGTATCGTGCCCGGCCTGCGCCGTTTTTTTTGTTTTCCGATCACCATGCCGTGGCGATTCACGATTCACGGCATCGGCGACGACAATGCCGCGTTCAGCCCTGCGTCGCGACCAGCGCCGCGGTCTGGCCCAGCCAGTCGGCCGGATCGCCGCGATGGTAGATGTGCTCCGACGGCTCGATATTGTCGATGAATCGCTGGTAGATCACCGCCCGCCTGGCCGTCGCGATCGGTGCAAGCAGGGCAGCGGCTCGCACCGGGTCGCTGCCGGGCAGCTTCGCCAGCCATTCGCGATTCCAGTGATCCTTGATCGCCGCCGCGTAATCGCGCGGAACCGCGTCGAGAAACGCGGACCGGTCGAGCAACGGGTGGCCGATTCCGCTGTCGCCCCAATCCAGCAGCGTGAGTTCCGATCGCGTGCCGCGAAAATTGCCGGGATGGCAGTCGCCATGAACCAGCGTATTCGGCAATCCGCATGCATCGATCCCGGCGAACCGTGCCGCGAGACCGCTGACGAAATGCCGTAGCGACGCACGTTCGTTGCGCGACAGTCCTTCGCCGGTCCGTTCGACGACGTCGGCAATATCCGCAGCCAGATCCGCGCCGCGCCAGTCGGGTAGCTGCATCGCGTGCAATTCGTCGACGCGGTCGATCCACGAGGCCTGGATATCGACCAGCAGCGTCACCATGCCGAGCAGTTGCGGCAGCGCTGCGTCGAACAGGTCGCTGCCGGGGATCTCCGCGAGCAGGATGCGCCCGCATTCGTCGTGCCCCAGCAGCGTCGGCACGCGCCGGCCGGCCAGCGCCGTGATGACGCGCGCCTCGTGGCCGAGGAACGGCGGCACCACTTTCAGCCAGGCCGATTGCTCTCCGATCGGGATACGCCAGACACTGGACAGATTCCAGGTTCGCACCTGCACGGGTCTGGCGGTAGGCGACAGGCCGCGACCGGCAAGCACGCGCGCCGCCCAGCCGAGATCGGCCGCCGGGCCGCCCGGGCGCGCGTAACTTCGGCGCAGCGAATGGGGCTCGATGTTCCCTGCCCAGGATTCGGCCGGAACCGGTTTCGCAATCTCGGCCAGATAGGTGACTTCGCCGCCGGGCGCGCGGTCGCGCACGGTTTCCAGCAGGCGCAGGATCGTCACGTCGACGCCATGGCGTTCGCGCGCGGCACGCACGACCGACTCGACTTCCTGCCACCACGGGACGGCGACAGGCATCGGCGGCAGGCAGCCGACCACCGCGCCATCCGGCGTCACCAGCACCAGCCGCGCGACGCGCGGCGGCGGTGCCGCCGGATCGAGGGTCCCCGTCATCGTGCTCATTTCGCTCCCGACCGGCGTCGATTGCCGGTGCAGGGCGCAGCGTATCCCAATTCGCGAATGCGCGGCTACGGGGTTATGCGGTTACATGGCTCAATGCCGGCCGCTCCCCCGATAGCTTTCCACTTCCGCGTCGTACGCCGCCAGAAACGCCTTGCCGAACACCGATGCGAAATCGTCCTCGATCGCGAACACCGTATCGCGATGGGTCGCCGCGTAGCGATCCCACATCCGCGCCTTGTACAGCGCGGGCACGCGCTTCTCGTACCAGCGCATCGCATCGTCGCGTTCGCGCAGCCGTTGCGGCGAAAAACGCGTCAGCAGATCCATCAGCGCGGCGCGCATGCCGGCGACCATGCCGATCTGGTGCGCGTGCAAATCCTGGAACGCATCGCTGACCGCGCTCTGCGGCGACATGAAGCCCGGCAGCGGCAGCCCGAACATCTGCCGCAGCACCGCGCCGCCGTCCGGCAGCAGCTTCAGCGGATTGTTCTCGCGATCGAGCAGCATCGTCATGTGCGCCTTCACCTCGCGCTTCAGGATGCTGCGCGACGACAGCAGCTCGACCGTGCCGTTGGCGAACAGCGCCAGCAATTGGCCCGCGATATAGAGCTGTTCGGCCGACCATTGATGCGATTCGGCGGCCGTATCGAGCCCCGCGCCTTCGAAGAACGCGTTCAGCAGTTCGTCGGGTGTCGGCGGCGCCGGTGCACGCGCGGCATGCGGCGCCGGTTCGTCGGCCGGACGCACGTCGGCGCGCGCGGCTGCCGGTTGCACGCGCACGTGCTGCGTCCACTCGGGCGCGTGGTCCGCCTGCGTCGCGGACGACGCCGCGCGATCCGCATTGCCGCGATCGGCCGACGGCGCCGCGCCCGGCGCGCCGATATCGCCGGACGACTGCGCGAACAGGTCGAGCGGATCGGTCGATAGCTGATTCAGGTCGCGCTGCGACGGTGCGGACGGCCCGGCCTGCTGCGCGGCACGGTTCGCCGGCTGCGCTGCATCGGCGCGGGCAGGACCGCCCGGCCTGCTGCCAGCGTCCGCCGCCTTGCCGCGCGGGGCGAGACGATCCTGGAGCAGCCCCCATAGCCGGTTGCCGGTGCCTTTCGTGTCGTCGCGCGAAGGCGAGTGCGGGTGCAGAGGCTGCGCCGATCCGGCGGCCTCCGGCGCGCCGCGCCTGTCGACGTGCACGCCGGTATCGGGCGCCATGTCGATGACCGGCGCGTCGCTGCCGTCGTCGCCATCATCGCGTTCGGCCCTCAGCACGTACGGCCCGATGCGGATGATGTCGCCGGTGTTGAGCGGGCGTTCCTGCGCATAGCCGACCGGCTCGCGATTCACCTCGATCGTCGACACGCTGCTCAGGTTCTTCAGCAGGCACGCGTCGTCGCCCACCTGCAGCAGCGCCTGCAGCCGCGAAATCTGCCGCGTGTCGTCGCGCAGCACCAGATGGTTGTCGCTGGCCCGGCCGATGGTGCCGCCCGGCGGGTGAAACACGACGGCGTCGTAGGAGTCGTTTTCGACCGGTTCGCCGGCATGTTCGATCACGATCAGTTGCATGTCATACGTCGCTCGGTGGATGAAGCGCTCGCGTGGAAACCGGTTCGTTCAGGATGACGACGCATGTCTGCGACGCGCGAACTCGAACGCGGGCCCCCAGACCGGATGCCCCTTCTCGGCGGCGGACAGGTCGAAGCGCGGGTTGAGGTCGAGAATCTTCGAGAACTCGGCGCGGCACTGCATGACGCGGTTCGTCACGCAATAGCTGAATGCGAGGAGCTTGTGCGCGGCAACCTGCGTGTCGGTGTCGGCGCCGTCGATCTCCTTCGCGCGGCTCAGCAGCGCGATCGTGCGCCCGTAGTCGCCGGCGGCGTACGCGGCGCGCGCGCTGTCGACCGTCGCATGCGCGGCCGACCGGGTCGGGGACGTGCTGCACCCGCCGACCCCCAGCAACAAGGCGCCGAGGAAAATAACGAGCAATGAACGGCCTTTCATTTTTTGAAATGAAAATTCGGCGTAATTGGAAGGTGGCGCACAAGCGCTGTTGGATTCTAGTGCCAATCATCGGCATCGATGCCGCTGTTACGTTTTGTTTCAACTGGACGATCCGATTCCATTTTAATCTGAAAATAGACTACGAATTTCATCACTTGTTAATCTGGGAAAACGACCTATAGTTCGCTGTGTTTTTCGGATTCGTCAGTTGTTTTGTCAGCGCTCGGCAATGCACAAAAAACCGGACCGTCCGTTCGGGCGGCACGAACAGCCTGGCACACCATCAGCGTCGCGAGCATCCCTTGCCCGGCGGCCGGCTGGCTTGCGCCCCGCGCCCATCCGACAGGTGTCCATGCAATAGAACCGGGCCGCCACGGCGAACCGGTCGGGTAAGCTTTTTCGATTAATAACCAATCTCGATTCAATTACCTTTCACCTCGACAATTCAACTTTCATAAACCCAGGATGATTTGCCCCGGTTTTTACGATAAAAATTTTCCGGAAAAAATTTCAGCGGAAGGATATGCCAGCCACATAATTACCGGTCAATTAATTGTCCCTTTTTTAATCCAATCAACCGGTTTCGAACTCGAAAACCGGCGGATGGCTATTGGGTGGCGAGGGTGGAATATGCAATGGCGGTCGAGCAGTTTCATCGTATGGGGATGCGTATTGCTGTTTCCGGGGTGCGGCGCGACGGAGCACGCAGCCGCGGTGCCGTATGCGATCACGGTCGACGTCGCGCCGGACGTCAACCCTGACATGAATCGCAAGCCTTCGCCGATCGTGCTGAAGGTGTTCCAGCTTCGCGCGGCGTCGGCGTTCGACAGCGCGGACTTCTTCTCGCTGCAGGACAAGCCCGGGAACGTGCTCGGCGCGGATCTGCTCGGCACCGACCGCGTGATCCTGCGGCCGGGCGAATCGCGCACGCTGCACTATCGCGGCAACGTCGAGGCCGGCGCGATCGGCGTCGTCGCCGAATACCGGATGCTCGAAAAGAACCGCTGGCGGCTGACGGTGCCGCTGCCGCGCGCGAAGCAGCTCAACCTCTACAAGTTCTGGCAGACGTCGCCGGGCGAGCTGAAGCTGTCGATCGCGGTACGGAACGGCGGCATCGCACTGAACGACGCGCAGGGGCGCCCATGACCGAACCGACGATGTCCGCGACGCCGGTCGCGGCCCTCCGCCAGCGCGTGGTGTGGACCGAGGGGATGTTCCTGCGGCCGCAGCATTTCCAGCAGCTCGAACGGCACTGGGAACGCTACGTCGCGCTGCGCTGCCTGCCGCTGCAGGGGTTCTACTGGGGCTTCGATGCGCTGGAAATCGATCGCGAGCAGCTCGCGCTCGGCAAGGTCGCGCTGCGCGCCGCGTCGGGCGTGATGCGCGACGGTACGCCGTTCGACCTGTCGCATCCGGACGATCTCCCCGAACCGCTCGACGTACCGGCCGACGCGAAGGATCAGCTCGTCGTGCTCGCGCTGCCGCTGTGGCGCGGCGGCGGCGAGGAGGTGTCGTTCGGTGCAGGTGCAGGCGTAGGAGCAGGCGCCGGAAACGTCGCGAACAACGCGAACGGCGGCAACGGCGCAAACGGCAACGCCGACGTCGCACGCTACGTCGTGCGCGAATACGAAGTGGCCGACGCGAACGCGGTCGCGCTCGGCCCCGCGCTGCTGCAGACGGGGCGCCTGAACGTGCGGCTGATGCTCGAAGCCGAGCTGACCGGCGACTGGCATGCGCTCGGCGTCGCACGGATCGTCGAGCGGCGCACCGACGCGCGGCTGCTCGTCGACGACGGCTACATTCCGCCGCGGCTCGTCGCGCAGCGCGATGCGGTGTTGCTGGCGTATGCGCGCGAGCTGCACGGGCTGCTCACGCAACGCAGCGAAGCGCTCGCGGAACGGCTGTCGGAGCCGGGGCGCGGCGGCGTGTCGGAAGTCGCGGACTTCCTGCTGCTGCAGCTCGTGAATCGTTATCTCGCGCTGACCTGGCATGCGCAGCAGCACGTGTCGACGCATCCGGAAGCGCTGTTCTGCGACTGGCTGAAGCTCGCATGCGACCTGAGCACGTTCACGGCGGCCGGCCGGCGCCCGCAGTCGCTCGCGGTCTACGTGCACGACGACCTGCGCACGAGCTTCGCGGAACTGTTGACGGAACTGCGCCGGTCGCTGTCGACGGTGCTCGAACAGAACGCAATCCAGATCGAGCTGCGCGACGCGGGCAACGGCATCCGCGTCGCGACGCTGGCCGATCCGGCGCTGCGCGACACGGCCGGCTTCGTGCTCGCGGTGCGCGCGGACGTGCCGGCCGACAGCCTGCGCGCGCGCTTTCCCGCGCAGGCCAAGCTCGGGCCGGTCGAGCGGATTCGCGATCTGGTGCAGTTGCAACTGCCGGGCATCACGATGCGCCAGTTGCCGGTCGCGCCGCGGCAGATCCCGTATCACGCGGGTCATACGTACTTCGAGATCGACAAGGGCAGCGACCTGTGGAAGCAACTGGCGCGCTCCGGCGGTCTCGCATTTCATTTCGCCGGCGAATTCCCTGGGCTCTCGATGGAGTTCTGGGCGATCCGCGGGTGAGGGCGGGCATCGCGATGAATAGTTCCTCCGATTCGATCGCCACCGGCGCAGGCGCGGGCGGCTTCGTGCCGCCGAATCCGGGCGGCATGCATCCGGCCGCCGCATCCGGCGCGTCCGGCGCGACCGGGCCGACGGCCACGCAGCCGCGGCCCGGCCGCTGGGCCGCGAGCGGCACGAACCCGCTCGTCGCGGCCGCGAACCCGCTGCTCAACCTGGTGCCGCAGATCCGCTCGACCGTCCATCATCCGAACCCGGCGTGGCTGCGCGAGCATCTCGTCGTCGAGATCCGGCAGTTCGAGGCGCGCGCGCAGGAAGCCGGCGTGCCGTCCGAGGCGATCATCGGCGCGCGCTACTGTCTGTGCACGGCGCTCGACGAGGCGGCCGCGCTGACGCCGTGGGGCGGCAGCGTATGGTCGTCGCACAGCCTGCTCGTGTCGTTCCACAACGAGACGTGGGGCGGCGAGAAGTTCTTCCACCTGCTCGAACGCCTGTCGCAGCAGCCGCGCCAGCATCTCGACCTGCTCGAGCTGCTGTATTTCTGTCTCGCGCTCGGTTTCGAGGGCCGCTATCGCGTGCTCGACAACGGCCACGCGCAACTCGATGCGCTGCGCCGCCAGCTCGCGCAGACGATCCGCTCGGTGCGCGGCGAATTCGATCCCGCGCTGTCGCCGCACTGGCGCGACGTCGTCACGCGCGACGTCGCGCGCCGCTTCACCGTGCCGCTGTGGGTGTGCGTGGCGCTCGCGCTGCTGATCGGCTTCGGCGTGTTCGTCGGGCTGCGCATCGCGCTTGCCGGGCATTCGGATCGACTGTTCGCATCGATCGACGCGCTGCACGTACCGAAGCTGCAGCCCGCGCAGGCGCCGCCGCGCCCGGCGCCGGCGCCGCGCATCGCGAAGTTCCTGGCACCCGAGATCGCGGCCGGCCTCGTATCGGTGCGCGACGATGCCGATCGCAGCGTGATCGTGTTGCGCGGCGACGGGCTGTTCAAGTCCGGTTCGACCTCGGTGATCGATCGCTACGTGCCGGTGCTCGCGCGCGTCGCCGACGCGCTGAACAAGGTGCCCGGCAACGTGCGCGCGACCGGCTACACCGACGACACGCCCGTGCATACCGCACGCTTCGCGTCGAACTGGGACCTGTCGCGCGAACGCGCGGAAGCCGTGCGCAGCATGATCGCCGCGCGGCTCGACCATCCGGAACGGCTCGCGGCGGAAGGGCGCGGCACGCTCGATCCGGTCGCGCCGAACGATTCGCCCGCGAACCGCGCGCTGAACCGGCGCGTCGAGATCACGCTGCTGCCGGCTCCCGGCAGCGCCGCCGTCGGCGCGACGCAGGGGGCCAACTGACATGAACCAGGCTGTCGCGCGTTTCGTCCGACCGTTGCCGTTGCCGTCGCGGGAGATCTGGACCTTCGCCGGTCTGGTCGTGCTCGCGTGCTTCGTGTGGCTCGCGGGCCCGCTGTTCGCGTTCGCCGAGGTCCGGCCGCTCGAAAGCGGCTGGGCGCGCGGGCTGACGATCGCGGTGCTGTTCGCCGCGTGGGGTGCGCGCGTCGCGTGGCGAAGCTGGCGTGCCGGCCGCCTCAATGCGCAGTTGCTGAACCAGTTGCGCGAGGCCGCGCCGGGGCCGGCCACCGCCGACGATCCGGCGAAGGCGCAGCTCGACGAGTTGCGCAGCCGCTTCGACGAAGCCGCGACGCTGCTGAAGAAGGTCCGCTTCGGGCAGGCCGATGCGGTGCGCAAGGGCCTGCCGCGCTGGTTCGACCGGATGTCGCGCCAGTATCTGTATCAATTGCCGTGGTACGTGTTCATCGGCGCGCCGGGCTCGGGCAAGACGACCGCGCTCGTGAATTCCGGGCTCAGCTTTCCGCTCGCCGAGCAGTTCGGCCGCGCGGCGATTCGCGGCGTGGGCGGCACGCGGCACTGCGACTGGTGGTTCACGAACGACGCGGTGCTGATCGACACGGCCGGCCGCTACACGACGCACGAAGGCAACCGCGCGCTCGACGAAGCCGAATGGAAAGGCTTCGTCGACCTGCTGAAGAAATACCGCACGCGCCAGCCGCTGAACGGCGCGATGCTGACGATCAGCGTGGCCGACCTGCTCGGCGCGTCGGAAGCCGAACGCACGCAGCACGCGATGGTGCTGCGCAAGCGGCTGCTCGAACTGCGCGCGCAGCTCGGCATCCGTTTCCCCGTATACCTGCTCGTGACGAAGGCCGACCTGCTCGCGGGCTTCGCCGAGTATTTCGGCGGCTACGGCCGCGCGGAATGCGCGCAGGTGTGGGGCTTCACGTTCCCGCTCGCGCAGAGCGAGGCGCCCGGCTTCGACCTGCGCGCGGCATTCGACCGCGAATACCGGCTGCTGCACCAGCGGCTGAACGACGGTCTGCCCGAACTGCTCGCCGCGCAGACCGATGCACGCCAGCGCGAGATGACGTACCTGCTGCCGCAGCAGATCGCTGACCTGCAGGACATGCTCGGCCAGTTCGTCGCCGAGGTGTTTTCCGTATCGAGCTTCGAGCCGATGCCGATGCTGCGCGGCGTCTACCTGACGAGCGGCACGCAGGAGGGCACCGCGTTCGATCGCGTGATGAGCGGCATCAAGCGCTTCCTGAAGATCGAGGGCGTGCCGCCGGTCGCGCAGGTCGGCTCGACCGGGCGCAGTTTCTTCCTGAAGTCGCTGCTGCAGGAGCACATCTTCCGCGAAGCCGCGCTCGCCGGCAGCGACCTGCGCTGGCATCAGAAGCGGCGCGTGCTGCGGATCGCCGGCTACGCGCTGCTCGCGCTCGCATGCGTGGCCGTGCTGGCCGCGTGGCTGCGCAGCTATTCGAACAACCGCGCGTATCTCGACCAGATCGCCGCGCGCGTGCCGGCCGTCGATTCACGGATCGCCGGTGCGAAGTTCTCCGACGCGGCCGACATCGCGCGGCTGCTGCCCGTGCTCGATGCGCTCGGCGGGCTCGCGAATGCGGGCGGCGTCGACCTGCAGCATCCGCCGCTCGCGTATCGGTGGGGGCTGTTCCAGGGCGAGAAGATCGACGAAGCCGTCGATGCCGTGTACCGGCGCGCGCTCGACGACGTGCTGCTGCCGATCGCCGCGAGCCGGATGGAGGCCGCGCTGCGCGACGCGCGGCCCGACGAAACCGACTACGCGTATGCGGCGCTTAAGGCGTACCTGATGCTGTACGACAGCGCGCACTACGATCCCGCGTTCGTACAGGCCGTCGTCGATCTGGAAATGGAGCGCTCGCTGCCGCCCGATTTCTCGCCGGCCGAACGGTCCGCGCTGCGCGCGCATCTCGCCGCGCTGTTCGGCAACCGCGTCGCGGTGTCGCCGTATCCGATGAACGAGCGGCTCGTGGCCGACGTGCGCGACCGGCTGCGGCAGGTGCCGTTCTCGCAGCGGCTGTACCGGCAGCTCACGCGCACGCTGCGCCCGGCGACGTCCGCGTTCGACTTCAGCGTCGCGCGCGCGGTCGGCCCCGACGCGTCGCTGGTGTTCCGCCGCCAGGGCGGCAAGCCGCTGTCGGAAAGCGTGCCGGGCCTCTATACGCGCAACGGCTATCGCAACGTGTTCGCGCCGCGCCTGGCCGGCGAAGTCGAAGCGTACGGGCGCGAGGAAGTGTGGGTGCTGAACCTCGGATTGTCGGAGATCCCCGGGCCGAACGACGCGGCCGCGTTGGCGCGCGATATCCGCCAGCTCTACTTGAACGACTACCTGAAGATCTGGGACGACTATCTTGCCGACATCAAGCTGCAGCGCACGGCCACGCTCGCGCAGAGCATCCAGGTGGCGCGCGCGCTGTCGTCGGCCGATTCGCCGCTCACGCGGCTGATGGTCGCGCTCGCGCGCGACACGGCGCTCGGCGATGCGCCGGGCGGGGCGCGCAATCTCGCGGCCCGTGCGCAGGACAAGGTCGACGAGGCGCGCAGCTCGCTGTCGCAGATCTTCGCGGGCCAGGCAGGCGACGCGACTCCGTCCGCGGCGGCGCCCGCGAGCCCCGAGCAGATCGTCGACAGCCACTTCGCCGGCTTGCGCGCGTTCGCGCCGGGCAGCGGCGACCAGGCGCAGGGATTCGACACGGTGCTGAAGTCGATCGACGCGCTGTACACGTATCTGACGGCCACCGACGACGCGCTGCGCAGCGGCGCGCAACCGCCGCCATCCGACGCGCCCGCGCGGCTGCGCGCGCAGGCCGGCCGCCTGCCGACGCCGTTCCGCGAAGTGCTCGACGACCTGTCGAACGTCGCGAACGGCAGCGTCGCGACCGTCGAGCAGCGCAGCGTCGCGCTGCGGGCCGGCGCGAATGTCGGCGATTTCTGCCGGCAGGCGATCGCGGGCCGCTATCCGTTCGCGCGCGGATCGTCGCGCGACGTCGCGCCGGCGGATTTCGCGCAGATGTTCGCGCCGGGCGGCCTGATGGACGATTTCTTCCAGAAGAACCTGCAGTCGATCGTCGATACGACGTCGCACCCATGGCGCTTCGCGAACCGCAATGCGGACGCCGATCCGGCGGCGGCCGCGATGCTCGCGTCGTTCGAGAAGGCCGCGGTGATCCGCGACGCGTATTTCGGCGGCGGGGCGCGCACCGCACAGTTGAAGGTGCAGATCCAGCCGCTCGAAATGGACCCGTCGATCACGGAGATGGTGCTCGACGTCGACGGGCAGATCGTCCGCTACGCGCACGGCCCGCTCGTGCAGAGCGCGGTGGACTGGCCGGGCCCGCGCGGCAGCAACCAGGTGCGGCTGCAGGTGTCGGCGCAGGCCGGCGCGGCCGACGGCTTCACGACCGGCGGGCCGTGGGCGCTGCACCGGCTGTTCGACCGCGCGGCGGTATCGGCCGGCCACGGCTCGGACCAGATGATTGCGCGCTTCACGGTCGACGGCAAACCGATCGTGCTGCAGGTGAATGCGGGCAGCGTCCGCAACCCGTTCAGGCTGGCCCAGATGGAGTCCTTTACATGCCCTCCGAAGCAATGAGCCCCACACCGCCGCTCACGAGCACCGCCGGCGACGCGCCGGCCTGGTACGGGAAGATTCCCGGCGCCGGCGACTTCGTGAACAGCCGGCTGCCGCATGCGCTCGCGCTGTGGTGGGAACGCTGGCTCCAGCAGGGGATGGCCGCGATGCGCCAGCTCGGCGCGGACGAGATCGAGCGCCATTACACGGTCGCGCCGGTCTGGAATTTCCTGATCCCGACGGGCGCCGGCGCGTCGTGCGTGCAGCCGGGCTGCCTCGCGCCGAGCTGCGACCGCGTGGGGCGCTACTACCCGGTGATCGTCACGCTGCCGATGCGCGCGGCCGATTACTGGAACGGGCTGCCGGACACCGCCGACGCGTTCTACTGGCAGGTCGGCCATGCGCTGCTCGACGCGATCCGCCATGCGCGCGCGCCGGGCGATCTCGAACGGACACTCGAACGCGTGCGGCTCGTGCCGGGCAGCGGCAGGTACGCGGAGCGCGTCGACGGCATGCCGGCGACGCTGTCGGAGCAGCCGGCGCCGGCTGCGTGGCCGGGGCTGTCCGGCTATTTCGATCCGCACGGCGGCACCAGCTTCTGGTGGACCAACCGCGCCGACGGATCGCCGCTGCGCACGCATGCGCATACGGGCACGCCCGACAACGCGCTGTTCCTGACGCTGTTCGGCGGCGGTCAGCAGCCCGGCTGAAGCGCGGCGGGCAGAAGGCACACGGTTTCATGAGGTGGACATGAAGGACGCTGGATCGAGAGACAACGAGCACGACACGGCGACACGCGGCGACGCATCCGAATTCACGGTGCGGCCGCTGCCGCTCGGCCATCGCCTCGGTGAACTGCAGCTCGACGAGGTGCTGGGGATCGGCGGCTTCGGGATCGTTTATCGCGCGTTCGACCGCACGTTGCGGCGCGCGGTCGCGATCAAGGAATACATGCCGTCGATGCTCGCCACGCGCGGCGGCGACTACACGGTGTCGCTGCGTTCCGAGCGGTTCGCGCAGGCGTTCGACGCGGGGCGCGGCGCGTTCCTCAACGAGGCGCGCCTGCTCGCGCAATTCGATCATCCGGGGCTCGTCAAGGTCCTGCACTTCTGGGAAAGCCACGGCACCGCGTACATGGTGATGCCGTTCTACGAAGGGCGCACGCTCAAGCAGCTGCTCGACGGCGGCATGCGGATCAGCGAGACGCAACTGCGCAACATCGTCGGCGCGCTGCTCGGCGCGCTCGACACGCTGCATCGCGCGCAATGCTTCCATCGCGACGTCGCGCTCGACAACGTGCTGATCCGCCCGAACGGCAGCGCGATCCTGCTCGACTTCGGCGCGGCGCGCAAACGGATCGGCGATCTCGTCGACGACGGCGCGATGATGATCAAGCCCGGCTACGCGCCGATCGAGCAGTACACCGACGATCCCGCGTTCAGCCAGGGGCCGTGGACCGATCTCTACGCGCTCGGCGCGGTAATGCACGCGATGATTACCGGCGAATTGCCGCCCGCGGCCGTCGTGCGCAGCATCAAGGACACGTACCGGCCGCTCGCGTCGCGCGAGTTGCCGGCCGGCGAGGTATACAGCCCGGCGTTTCTCGCGGCCGTCGATCATGCGCTGCAGCTGCGGATTCCGGATCGGCCGGAATCGGTCGCGGCGTTCGCGGCGGAGCTCGGGTTGCGGGACTTCGACCGGACGGGCGCCGGGTATGGCGCGGCGGTCGTGCCGCCGGTGGGGGATGCGGGCAGCGGCGGGGAAGGGAAGACGGAGGCTTCGGTGGGTTCCGCTGCGGCGGGCATCGCGTCGGCTGCTGCTGCCGCTGCTGCTGCGATCGGCGAGGGCGGGACGGCTTCGGGCAAGACTGTGTCGGATGTGCAGTCGTCAACGCCTGAGCGTCAGGACGGTATGTCGACGCCGACGGACACCGCATCTGCTGCATCTGCCGTGTTCGGTGCCAAGCCGGGGGTGGGTGCGCCTTCAACGTCGAAGACCGCTGCGCAGGGCGCCGCGATTGCGGCAACGGGCGCGCTGGCATCGTCGGCCTCGCATGCTTCGCAGCCCGCGGCGAAGCCGGTTGAATCCGGTGCGCCGAACGGAAACGCCGAGCGTGCAACGGAGCCAGCCGCTGCCAGAACCGATACGCACCACGAAGCGGATACACGATCCACGCGTGCCGACGCAGACATCGGCAAGCGCAGCGCAGCGGATTCCGGGAACACGAACGGGAACGCGTATGCGGCTGCCGGTGCCGCCGATACGACTGCACCGCATTCCGCCGCATCGGCATCAAGCCGGGCATCCGCGCCGTCCGGCACCCAACGCAGCCCCGTACCCGCAGGATCGCGCCGCCGCATACCGGTCTACGTCGGCGGCGCGCTCGTCGCGCTGATCGCCGTCGGCCTCGCAGCGAGCTATCTGTCGCGTCCCGCGCGTGTCGCCGACGAGGCCGCACCGGGCGCGAGCCAGCCGCTGGCCGGCACGTCGTCGCCCGCCAGCACGCCGGACACCACGCTGGCCCAGCACGGGCCGACGCCGATCGTCGTGCCGCCGTCGAGCCTGCCGGCCGGATCGTCGGCTCAGGTTCCGCCGCCGCCCGTTGCCGCCGCGCCGGCCAGCACACCGGCCGTCGAGGCCACCGTCCCCACACCGCAGGTCGCGACCGCCGTCACGAACCCGGCCCCGTCGCAATCCGGCTCCAGTTCCGCCATCGCGCCCGCCGGCAGCCTCGACACGTCGGAGCGCGTCGTCAGCGTGCCGCCGTCGGAAGCGGCCGCGCGACCGGCGACGACGCCGGCCCCGAAGCTGCCGTCGGAAGCCGAGACGGCCGTCGCCGCCGTAAACGTGCTGCCTGCCGAGCAACGTCCGCCGAAGACGCAGGAAACCGTCCAGGTGCGCTTCAACGTGCGGCCGTGGGGCGACGTGTACGTAAACGGCGCGCGGCGCGGCGCGAGCCCGCCGCTGCGTTCCGTGTCGCTGACGCCGGGCGTCTACCAGATCGAGATCCGCAACGGCTCGCTGCCGCCGTTGCACCGCACCGTGGCGGTCGATTTCGGCAGCAAACCGATCAATATCGACTATGCATTCGAATGACATCAGCCAGGCGGCGCTGGCCGCCGTCGCGCTTTCCCCGGGGCCGCCCGGCATACCGTGGGCAACGCCGCGCGCCGACCTGATCGGCCGGCTGCTCGCGGACGTCGCGCCCGATGCGCCGTGCGGCGCGAATCTCGAATACGACGCCGAGTTCCTGCAGTTGCAGGAGTGCGCGACGCCGCGCGCCGAGCAGCAGTACGGCGACACCGTGATCCCGGCCGAGGCGCCCGACTGGGGCGCGGTCGAGCGGCTGGCGCTTGCGCTGTCCGCACGCACGAAGGACCTGCGCGTCGTTGCGCACCTCGCGCGCAGCTGGATCGAGCAACACGGCCTGCCCGGCTATGCGGACGCGCTCGCGGTCGTCGCGAACCTGCTCGAGCGCAGGTGGGACGACCTGCATCCAAGGCTCGACGCCGACGACGAACCGGACCCGACACCGCGGATGAACGCGCTCGCCGACTTGGCCGGCGCGCACGACTGCGCACGTGCGGCGCGCCGCCAGCCGCTGTTCGACGGCGGCCCGAGCGTGCGCGATGCCGAACGGCTGCTCGACGGCCGCGACGAAGCCGGCGGCCGCGCAAGCCTGATTGCCGCGCTGTCGGCCGTGCGCGGCGACGGCACGACGCCGCTCGACGCTGCGCGCGCCGCGTTGCAAGCGCTGGACACGATCCGCGCGTGCGTGATCGACAAGCTCGGCCGCGAGTGGGCACCCGATCCGGGCGATGCGGAGAAGGCGTTGCAGCGGATCGTGCGCGAAGTGCCGGTGCCCGAATCGCAGCCGGGCGCGTCGGATGGAGCGAACTCCACGCCGCAGGCCGCATCCGGTGACGCATCGCAGGCCGGCACCGTGCCGGCCGCGCCCGCTGCGATGCCGAACGCGCACGCATGGCGCGATGCCGAGCTAACGAGCCGCGACGACGTACGGCTCGGCCTCGACAAGATGTGCCGCTATTTCGAGCTGCACGAGCCGAGCCATCCGGCGCCGCTGCTGCTGCGGCGCGCGCAGCGGCTGCTCGCGCTCGACTTCTACGAAATCATCCGCGATCTCGCGCCGGAGAGCCTGCCGAAGCTGGACCTGCTGAGCGGAGAGCGAAGCGAATGAACCGAACGAAGCGAACGAGGGAAGCCGCCACGCGGGCGGCGGCAACGTACCGCGCAACCTGATCGACGTGAAGGAGTGGACGATGACTGACAGAACCAAGGCAGCGGGCAGCGGACAGAAGTTCATCGCGCGCAATCGGGCGCCGCGCGTGCAGATCGAGTACGACGTCGAAACCTACGGCGCCGAGCGCAAGGTGCAGCTGCCGTTCGTGATGGGCGTGATTTCGGACCTGGCGGGCAAGCGCGCCGAGCCGCTGCCGGATCTGCCGGAGCGCAAGTTCCTCGAGATCGACGTCGACAACTTCGATGAGCGGATGAAGTCGGTCGCGCCGCGCGTCGCGTTCCAGGTGCCGAACACGCTGACGGGCGAAGGGATGCTCAACGTCGACATGACGTTCGAGCAGATCGACGATTTCTCGCCGGCCGCGATCGCGCGCAACGTCGACGCGCTGCGCCGGCTGCTGGAAGCGCGCACCGAGCTGTCGAACCTGCTGTCGTACATGGACGGCAAGCACGGTGCCGAACAACTGATCGAGCGCGCGATCAACGATCCCGACCTGCTGAAGACGCTCGTGCGCAATCCGCACGAATCCGCGCAGCGCGGCGATGCGACCCAACCGGAGGCCCGCGATGAATGACCCCGTCCAAACCCGCGCCGACACGCGCGACGCCGCGCAGCCGGCCGTCGCGCACGACGAGTTCGCCGCGCTGCTGCAAAAGGAATTCAAGCCGAAGACGGCAGAAGCGCGCGAATCGGTCGAGCGCGCGGTGCGCACGCTCGCGCAGCAAGCGCTCGAACATACGGTCGGCATGACGACCGACGCGTACGGCAGCGTGAAGCAGATCATCGCGGAGATCGACCGGAAGCTGTCCGACCAGATCAACCAGATCCTGCATCACGAGGAGTTCCAGACGCTCGAAGGCGCGTGGCGTGGCCTGCATTACCTCGTCACGCATACCGAGACCGACGAGCTGCTGAAGATCAAGGCGCTGCCGGCATCACGCAACGAGGTCGCGCGGATGCTGAAGCGCTACAAGGGCGTCGCGTGGGATCAAAGCCCGCTGTTCCGCAAGATCTACGAGGAGGAATACGGGCAGTTCGGCGGCGAGCCGTTCGGCTGCCTGGTCGGCGATTTCCATTTCAACCACAGCCCGCCCGACGTCGAAATGCTCGGCGAGCTGTCGAAGATCGCGGCGGCCGCGCACGCGCCGTTCATCGCCGGCGCGTCGCCGGAGCTGATGCAGATGGATTCGTGGCAGGAGCTGTCGAACCCGCGCGACCTGACGAAGATCTTCCAGAACACCGAATACGCGGCGTGGCGCAGCCTGCGGCAGTCGGAGGATTCGCGCTACGTCGGCCTCGCGATGCCGCGGTTTCTCGCGCGGCTGCCGTACGGCGCGCGCACCAATCCGGTCGACGAATTCGACTTCGAGGAAGACACCGACGCCGCGAACCACGACCGCTACACGTGGGCAAACTCGGCATACGCGATGGCCGCGAACATCAACCGCTCGTTCAAGCAGTACGGCTGGTGCTCGTCGATCCGCGGCGTCGAATCGGGCGGGGCGGTCGAAGGGCTGCCGAGCCACACGTTCCCGACCGACGACGGCGGCGTCGACCAGAAATGCCCGACCGAGATCGCGATCAGCGACCGCCGCGAGGCCGAGCTCGCGAAGAACGGCTTCATGCCGTTCGTACACCGGAAGAACTCGGATTTCGCGGCGTTCATCGGCGCGCAGTCGCTGTACCAGCCGGCCGAATACCACGATCCCGACGCGACCGCGAACGCACGGCTGTCCGGCCGCCTGCCGTACCTGTTCGCATGCTGCCGCTTCGCGCATTACCTGAAGTGCATCGTGCGCGACAAGATCGGCTCGTTCCGCGAGCGCGACGACATGGAGCGCTGGCTGAACGACTGGATCATGAACTACGTCGACGGCGACCCCGTGAACTCGTCGCAGGAAACCAAGGCGCGCAAGCCGCTCGCGGCCGCGCAGGTTGTCGTCGACGAGGTCGAGGACAACCCCGGCTACTACACGTCGAAATTCTTCCTGCGGCCGCACTACCAGCTCGAAGGGCTCACCGTGTCGCTACGGCTGATCTCTCGGCTGCCGACCGCGAAAGCGGCGAACGAATGAGCGAAGAAGTGAGCTGAAAAATAAGCGGAAAGCGGCTTTCAACACGGCATTCAACCTGAATTCGAACCGAAACGGAGACGGCAATGGGCGTAGCAATGTTTATGAAGGTGGACGGCGTGACCGGCGAATCGGCGGACGCGCAGCACAAGGGCTGGACCGACATCCAGTCGTTCACGTGGGGCGCGAGCCAGCCGGGCGCGATGGCGAGCGGCAGCGGCGGCAACGCGGGCAAGGCGAGCTTCAACGATCTCGTCGTCGCCGCGTACATGGACAAGGGCGCACCCGCGATCATCAAGAACTGCGCGAACGGCAAGCACCTGTCGACGGTCGAGATTTCCGCGTGCAAGACGGGCGGCACGCAGGTCGAGTTCATGCGCGTGACGCTGCAGGAGGTGCTCGTCACGTCCGCGCAGGTGGCGGGCGTCGATCCGGGCGATGTCGCCGACCGGCTGATGATGCATTACGCCTTCCAGGCTGCGAAGGTGAAGAAGCAGTACTGGCAGCAGAACGACAACGGCGGCAAGGGCGCCGAGGTGACGGTCGGCTGGAACATCAAGGAAAACACCGAGATGTGACGGGCCGGGCAGGCACGGAGACGACGATGGACGACCCGCGAACCCGTGACGGACGCGAGGGCCGGGACGGCAGCCTGCGCGACCGGCTGCAGCCCGCGCTGCTCGACCGGCTCACCGACGACGCGCCGCAGCGCGCAACCGAAGCGCCCGGCGCGCAATGGATCGGCACCGAGCGGCTGCGCGCCGCCGTGCTGCGCGATCTCGCGTGGCTGCTCAACACGCGCAACGCCGAGGACGGTTTCGTCGACTGGTCGGCGTTCGCGCACGCGCAGGCGTCGGTGCTCAACTACGGGATGCGGCCGCTCGTCGGCAAGCCGATGTCGGGCGTCGAGCGGATGTCGGTCGAGGCGTCGATCCGCGATGCGATCGTTCGCTTCGAGCCGCGCATCGCACCCGACAGCGTCGAGGTGCGCAGCGTGATCGACGCGCCGGGCGGCCGGGCCGGCGAACGGCGCCACAACGTGCTGCTGTTCGAGATCCGCGGCACGCTGTGGTCGATCCCGCATCCGCTCGAATTCGTGCTGCGCTCCGACCTCGATCTGGAAACGGGTGCGATGTCGCTGCAATCCGTGGCGGGGGCCTGACGCGATGGATACGCGCCTGCTCGACTACTACAATCGCGAACTCGCGTATCTGCGCGAGCTCGGCGGCGAATTCGCGCAGCAGTTCCCGAAGGTTGCCGCGCGGCTGCGGCTGCATGAATCGGGGCCGCCCGACCCGTACGTCGAACGGCTGCTCGAGGGTTTCAGCTTCCTCACCGCGCGCGTACAGCTGAAGATGGACGCCGAATTCCCGCGCTTCACGCAGGCGCTGCTCGATGCCGTGTATCCCGGTTACATCTCGCCGTTACCGTCGATGGCGATCGTCCGGTTCGCGCCGCTGATGAACGAAGGCAGCCTTGCGCAGGGCTGGCTGCTGCCGGCCGGCACCGCGCTGCGCGCGCGGCCGGCCGGGTCCGAGCAGACCGCGTGCGAATTCCGTACCGCGCACGACCTGACGCTGTGGCCGCTCGAACTGACCGATGCGACCGTCACCGGCGCGCCGTCGTGGCTGCCGCGCGGCGCCGTCGCGGCGCGACAGGACGTGCGCGGCACGCTGCGCATCCGGCTGAAGGCGCGCGGCGGTGCGAAGCTGTCGCAACTGCCGCTCGACCGGCTGACGTTCCATCTCGCGGGCCCCGAGCGCGACGCGCTGCATCTGCTCGAACTGATCGCCGCGCATGCGCTCGGCGTCGTGTGTCACGACCCGGCGCAGCCGCCGCGCTGGCTGCATACGCTCGACGCCGACGCGATCGTCCACGAGGGTTTCGATCCGGCGCAGGCGATCCTGCCCGACGACGGCCGCAGCTTCCACGGCTACCGGCTGCTGCGCGAGTATTTCGCGTTTCCGGCGCGCTTCCTGTTCTTCAGCATCGGCGGGCTGCGTGCCGCGCTGGCGCGCGCGACCGGCGACGAGTGCGAGCTGACCGTGCTGTTCGATCGCCACGACGCGGCGCTCGAAGCGGCCGTCGACGCGCGCCATCTCGCGCTGAACTGCACGCCGGCCGTGAACCTGTTCGCGCGCCGCGCCGATCGGATTCCGCTGCAGCCGGGCGCTCGCGAGCATCATGTCGTCGTCGACCGCAGCCGGCCGCTCGACTACGAGGTCTATGCGGTGCAGCGGCTCGCAAGCGAGCAGCGCGACGACGGCCAGTCGCGCGAATTCCGGCCGTTTCACGCATCGTTCGCCGGCGATGACGGCAACCACGGCGCGTACTACACGGTGCGGCGCGAGCCGCGGCTGGTGTCCGCGCAGGCGCGCGCGAACGGCACGCGCACCGGCTATGTCGGCAGCGAGACCTATGTATCGCTGGTCGACAGCCAGTGCGCGCCGTACGACGAAACGATGCGCTACCTGTCCGCCGATACGCTGTGCACGAACCGCGATCTCGTGCTGCTGCAGCCGCCCGGCGACGCGAACACGTTCACGTTGCGTGTATCGGCCCCGGTCGAGCGCATCGTCGCGATCCGCGGCCCGTCACGGCCGCGCCCGCCGATCGCCGATGCGCAGACGGCCTGGCGATTGATCCGCCATCTCGGACTCGCACGCCACACGCTGACCGATCTCGACGACGACGAGGGCGCGCATGCGCTGCGCGAGTTGCTCGGCCTGCATGCCGACCCGGCCGACGCCGCGATGCGTCGGCAGATCGACGGCGTGCAGCGCGTCGCGTTCTCGCCGGTGTTCCGCCGGCTGCCGGCGCTCGGGCCGCTGATGTTTGGGCGCGGCGTGCAGGTCGACGTGACCGTCGACGACCATGCGTTCTCCGGCGACAGCCCGTTCCTGCTCGGCGCGGTGCTCGAACAGTTCTTCGCGCGCCATGTGTCGATCAACGCGTTCGCCGAATGCGTGCTGACCAGTGCGCAGCGCGGCACGCTCGCGCACTGGCCCGCGCGCATCGGCAGGCGGCCCGCGATATGAAACGCGATACGACTCCCGGCGTGCAGCCGACCGCCGGCGACGCCCGCCGCGATGCGTGGTGGGCTCGCTTGCGGGCCGCGCCGCACGGCTACGACCTGTTCCAGGCGCTGCGCTGGCTCGACGCGCTGTCGCCCGGCCGCGCGCCGCTCGGCCATGCCGCGCGACCGCGCGACGAGCCGGTGCGGCTCGGGCAGCAGCCGTCGCTCGCATTCGCGGCGTCGATGCTGGCCGGCGTGCACGAGAACGGCACCGCGCCGCCGCGCATCGCGATCCACGGTTTCGGGTTGTTCGGGCCGAACGGGCCGCTGCCGACGCACCTGACCGAATACGCGCACGAGCGCGCGGCCCAGCACGACGACCCGACGTTCGCCGCGTTCGCGGACCTGTTCCATCACCGGCTGATCCTGCTGTTCTACCGCGCGTGGGCCGACGCGCAGCCGACGGTGAGCCTCGATCGCCCGGAACGCGCACGGTTCGACGGCTATATCGCGAGCCTGATCGGGCGCGCGGCGCGCGGCGACAGGCCGGCCGCTCAAGCCGGTGCCTTGGCCACGGCAACCGCCGACACGCTCGCGCCGCATGCACGCTATTTCCATGCCGGCCATCTCGTGCGGCACACACGCAACCCGGAAGGGCTCGTGCAGATCCTGCGCCAACATTTCGGCGTCGATGCGCGCATCGTCGAGCACGTGCCGCAGTGGGTCGCGATCGAACGCTCGCAGCGTTGCACGATCCGCGCGACGCGGCCGACGTTGCGTGTCGGCGCCGTCGCGCTCGGCGTCGCGGTGCGCGATGCGCAGTCGCGCTTCCGGATCGTGCTCGGCCCGCTATCGCTCGACGCGTACCGCCGTTTCCTGCCGGGCGGCCCGCATGCCCGGCAGCTTGCGCAATGGGTGCGCGAATACGTCGGCATCGAGTTCGACTGGGACTTGCAGCTCGAACTGGCCGCCGACGCGGTGCCGGCGATCGCGCTCGGCGGGCGGCAGGGAATCGGCCGCACCGCGTGGCTCGGGCAGCGTCTCGAACCGGGCCCCGCGCGCGACCTCGTCGTCCGCTACGACGTGCGGCGTGGCGGTGCCCCCCTTCATCGCGAAACCGCCTAAACGGGAGCCGTCATGTCCGATATCGGCCGCGTCAACCTGTTCGGAAAACTGAATCCGTTCCTCTACGAGACGCTCGAGCAGGCGACCGGGTTCTGCCGGCTGCGCGGCAATCCGTACGTCGAACTCGCGCACTGGTTCAAGCAGATGCTGCAGCGGCCCGACGGCGACCTGCAGCGCGTGCTGCGCCGCTTCGACATCGACACGGATGTGATCGACCGCGCGCTGGTCACCGCGCTCGACCGGCTGCCGCGCGGCGCGGGCTCGGTGTCGGACCTGTCCGTGCACATCGACGACGCCGTCGAACGCGCGTGGGTCTATGCGACGCTGAAGTACGACGCGACACGGATTCGCGGCGCGGTGCTGCTGCTCGCGATCCTGAAGACGCCGCAGTTGCGCAACGTGCTGATTGCGATCACGCGCGAATTCGAGCGCATCGTGCCTGATCTGCTCGCCGACGAACTCGAATCGATCGTCGCCGGCTCGCCCGAGGCGCAACCGGCCGCGCAGGCTACGAAGGCTGGCAACGCATTGCGCGCCGCGCCCGCCGACGGCTCGGCGCTTGCGCGCTTCGCCGTCGACCTGACCGAGCGCGCGCGGGCCGGCGAGATCGATCCCGTCGTCGGCCGCGACGCCGAGATCCGCCAGATCGTCGACATCCTGCTGCGGCGCCGCCAGAACAATCCACTGCTGGTCGGCGAGGCCGGCGTCGGCAAGACGGCCGTCGCGGAAGGCTTCGCGCTGCGGATCGCTGCCGGCGACGTACCGCCGTCGCTGCGCGATGTCGCGCTGTACCTGCTCGACATCGGGCTGCTGCAGGCCGGCGCGAGCGTGAAAGGCGAGTTCGAGAGCCGGCTGCGCGGCGTGATCGACGAAGCGATGTCGTCCGAGCGGCCGGCGATCCTGTTCATCGATGAAGTGCATACGCTCGTCGGCGCGGGCGGGGCGGCCGGCACCGGCGACGCCGCGAACCTGCTGAAGCCCGCGCTCGCGCGCGGCCTGCTGCGCACGGTCGGCGCGACCACGTGGTCCGAGTACAAGCAGTACATCGAGAAGGACCCCGCGCTGACACGGCGCTTCCAGCTCGTGCACGTGCTCGAGCCGGAAGAAGAGGCCGCGCTGACGATGCTGCGCGGCCTGGCCGCGAAGCTCGAGGCCCATCACCGCGTGCTCGTGCTCGACGACGCGCTGCAGGCCGCCGTCACGCTGTCGCACCGGTATATCCCCGCCCGGCAGTTGCCGGACAAGGCGATCAGCCTGCTCGATACGGCCTGCGCGCGCGTCGCCGTCAGCCAGCACGCGGTGCCCGCGCCGATCGAGGACGCGCGCCGCCGCATCGACAGCCTGCGCGTCGAACAGGAGCGAATCGCGCGCGAGTGCGCGCTCGGCACCGGCGACGCCGCGCGACGCGACGCGATCGACACCGACATTGCCGCCGCGCAAGCCGCGCTCGACCAGCTCGACGTGCGCTGGCAAACCGAACGCAACGCATTGGCGGCGATCGTCGAATCGCGCGCCGCGTTGCTCGACGACGATCCGTCGCGCGAACTCGACGCCGCCACGCGCGCCGATATCCAGGCGCACCTCGCCGCCGCGCAGCAGGCGCTGGCCGACGTGCAGGGCGATGCGCCGCTCGTGCTGCCCGCCGTCGACACGCACGCGGTGGCGGCCGTAGTCGCCGACTGGACCGGCATTCCGCTCGGCCGGATGGTGCGCGACGAGACGCAGGCCGTGCTGAAGCTAGCCGATACGCTCTGCGAACGCGTCGTCGGCCAGCGGCATGCGGTCGAACTGATCGCGCAGCGGATCCAGACCGCTCGCGCGAAGCTCGATGACCCGACGAAACCGCACGGCGTGTTCCTGCTGTGCGGCCCGTCCGGCGTCGGCAAGACCGAGACCGCGCTCGCGCTGGCCGACACGCTGTACGGCGGCGAGCACAATGCGATCACGATCAACATGAGCGAGTTCCAGGAAGCGCATACCGTATCGACGCTGAAGGGCGCGCCGCCCGGTTATGTCGGCTACGGGCAGGGCGGCGTACTCACCGAAGCCGTGCGCCGCCGGCCGTACAGCGTCGTGCTGCTCGACGAGATCGAGAAGGCGCACCGCGACGTGCACGAGATTTTCTTCCAGGTGTTCGACAAGGGCTGGATGGAGGACGGCGAGGGGCGCGACATCGATTTCCGGCACACCGTGATCCTGCTGACGTCGAACGTCGGCGCCGATCGCGTGATGCAGCTCTGCCGCGACTCCGAGCACCTGCCCGACACGCAGACGCTTGCCGATGCGCTGCGCGCGCCGCTGCTCGACGTGTTCCCGGCCGCGCTGCTCGGTCGGCTGACCGTCGTGCCGTATTACCCGCTCACCGATGCGACGCTCGCGCGGATCGTCGCGTTGCAGTTGCGGCGGATCGAGAAGCGGATCGACGCGCATCACGGCATCCGGCTGCGCTGCACCGACGCGGCGACCGCGCTGATCGTCGAGCGCTGCAGGACGATCGAATCCGGCGGCCGGATGGTCGACGCGATCCTCACGCACACCGTGATGCCGCGCATCAGCCGCGCGATCCTGCAGGCCACGCTCGGAGGCCGCGCGCTGTCGTCGATCGAAGTGAGCGCGGCCGATGGGGAATTCGCTTACCGGTTCGACGAGGAGGCAACGACGTGAATCGCGTATTCACCCTCGACAGCCCGCACGGCGACGACCTGAAATTCCACACGCTCGACGGCAGCGACGAACTCGGCCGGCTGTTCGAATTCCGGATCGAGGCGCTTGCGGACAGTCACAGCCTGTCGCTGAAGGACATGCTCGGCAAGCCGGTGACCGTCCGGATCGAACAGCAGGACCAGTCGACGCGCTACCTGAACGGCATCGTTGCGCGCGCATCGCTTTCCGGCAGGCGTGCCGAGCGGTACTACGGCTACGAGCTGGTCGTGCGCCCGTGGCTGTGGCTCGCGACGCGCCGCTCCGATTGCCGGATCTTCCAGAACAAGACCGTGCCGGAGATCGTGCAGGAAGTGCTGTCGACGTACGGCTTTCCGATCGAGAACCACCTCGCCGAATCGTATGTGCCGCGCGCGTATTGCGTGCAGTACAACGAGACCGACGCCGCATTCGTGTCGCGGCTGATGGAGTTCGAGGGCATCTATTACTGGTTCCGGCATGCCGAGGACACGCATACGCTGATGCTGAGCGACGCGATGTCGTCGCACACGGCGCTGCCCGGCTACGAGACGATTCCGTACATCGCGCGCGACCGCACCGCGATCGCCGACGAAGAGCACATCGACGGCTGGCTGCCTGCGCAGGAGGTACGCGTTGGCAAGCACCAGACCACCGACTACGACTATACGAAACCGCGCGCCGATCTTTCCTCGCAGAAGGTCGATCCGCGCGGACACGATCACGACAGTTTTGCGACGTTCGAATGGCCGGGCGGTTATCGCGACGATGCGCCGGGCGCGCATTACAGCCGTGTAAGGCTCGAGGAACAGCAGGCAGAACACGAGCGTGCGAGTGCCGATACGGATGTGCGCGGTGCCGCGCCGGGGTATCTGTTCACGCTCGCGCATTGCCCGCGGGCCGACCAGAACCGCGAGTACCTGATCGTGCGGTGTCAGTACCGTTTTCAGGAGAACGCGTATGCGAGCGATCAGGGTGCGGAGGCTGTGGTGCATCAGACGATGATGCTCGTGCAGCCGTCGAGTCTGCCTTACCGGTCGCCGCGTGAGACGCCGCGGCCGCGCACCAACGGGCCGCAGACGGCGACTGTCGTCGGGCCGCCGGGTGAGGAAATCTGGACCGATCAGTATGGGCGGGTGAAGTTGCAGTTCCGCTGGGACAGGTATGGGCAGAGCAATCAGGATTCGTCGTGCTGGGTGCGTGTGTCGAGCCCGTGGGCCGGCGGTGGGTTTGGAGGCGTGCAGATTCCGCGTGTGGGCGATGAGGTCGTGGTGGATTTCCTGAACGGCGATCCGGATGAGCCGATCGTGACGGGACGCGTTTATAACGGCGAGAAGATGCCGCCGTGGGGGCTGCCGGGGAGTGCGACGCAGAGCGGGATGCTGTCGAGATCATCGCCGGGCGGGACGACCGAGCATGCGAATGCGTTCCGGTTCGAGGACAAGAAGGGCGCCGAGCAACTCTGGATGCATGCGGAAAGGAACTTCGATGCGGAGACGGAGGCCGATCACACGCTTTCCGTCGGGAACAACCATACGCATACGGTCGGCAACGACGAAACGATGCAGGTGAAGAACAACCGGCAACGGAGTGTCGGGCAGAACGAGACGGTGAATATCGGCAAGAACCGGGTCGCGCAGATCGGGGTGGATGAGACGCATGGGGTGAAGGGCAATCGCAGTGTGACGGTTGACGGCAATAGCTCGCATACGGTGACGAAGGGCAATCACAACCTCGCGGTGGTCGCCGGCACGCATGACGTCTTTGTCGAAGGAAACAGCACGCATGTCGTCGGTACCGGGTCGTATGCGACGAAAGTCAATACAGGCGACCATTCCGTAGACGTGGCCAAAGTCGCTTCATTGGCAGCCGGCAAATACATCGACATGGATGCAGGAAAAAGCGGTGTGTCGATCAACAAGAACAACATCGGCGTCTCCATCGGCGGAACCGCAAGCGATACCGGTGTCGGGATCAGCGGCCAGGATGGCGGTGTGGTCATCGCCGGATACGGCAAGGGCGTCAACATTTCGGGCTATGCACCGGGCGTGACGATTTACGGCGAGAACGATCTCAATCTTTCCGGCAAGTCGACAGCCAATCTTCATGCGCCGACGGTCAACATCGACAATGGTAAGAGTAGCTGCACCGTCAACGTCAATGCGACAAAGATCGTCCTGGCGACCGGTGGCGGCTCGATCACGCTCGACGGTTCGGGCGTGACGATCCAGGGAACGATTGCCCACATCAATTGAATTCGAGCCGCGCCTGGCGGCTGCCGATTGAATTCGAAGCATGGGAGACGTGCGATGGAAAACGAATCGGATCAGATGACGGTCGACGAAGCGCTCGAGGCGGAAACGGTCGACGCACTGCGTCGGCTATTTGCCAACGACGCGACGCCGGATCGCTCCCCGCCAAGCGAGCGTCGCGACTCACCGACATTGATCGGCGAAGTGACGGATACGCACCACCCCGATGCGATGGGCCGGATTCGCGTGAAATGGTCGATGCAGGATGGCGGCACACGCGAGCACTGGCTCGAATGCGTGGATGGTGTGAAGCCTGAGATCGGTGATCGTGTGCTGCTGCAATCGCCTGCGAATTGGCCTGAATACCTGATCGCCGGTTTGCTGAAGCGCAGGGGTTCCGGCGTGCCGGTCGAACCGGTTGTCGAGCCTGCGATGGCACTCACGCTTGAAGCGGAAAAGTGCGTGCAGATATCGGATGCGTCAGGGTGCCCGTTGTTGCAGGTGCGTGCGTCGCCGGACGGCCCGGTCGTGACGCTGCTGAATCGGAACGTGAACATCGAGGTTGCCGGCAAGCTGAGATTGAGCGCGCAGACACTCGAACTCGAAGGCGGCCGTGGCGGTGTCGACATCCGGACCGAGGCCGACACCGTCGTGCGCAGCCGCTACGTTCGGCTGAACTGAGAGGATGGCCTGACGTCATGCATCGCGAATTCTCAGCCATCGAATCGTCGATCGAAACGTTCATCGATCAGCCTGACGATCCGACATTGTTGATCGAAGCGACCGACAACGACGTCGTGCCGGTTTTGAAGATGATGCAGTCGCTCGACGAGCGCGTTGGCGATGCGATTTTCCTGATCTTCCCGTTTCCATGCGATTCGGCCGACATGTACCTCCAGACTTGCATGGAGAGGCTCGCCCGTCAGATCGACGAAGAGAGTCGCGCGCGCGTCGAACGTGGAGAAGCAGGCTGGTCGCCGTTGCCGTTGACGTGTACCGACCCAAGGCACGCGCCGGCGCAGCGGCTGCGTGATGCCGTCATGCACGTTCACACGCTGATGCCGGAAGGCACCAAGGTCGTTTGGGCCTGGTTGCCATCGCCAATGGGCGACTTCGGCGGCTTTGCGAAGCTGATGCTGCAGTGCCTGGCACTGAACGGCTTTGAAGACTGGATGGAAGGCCACCGGTTCTGCATCCGCGACGACCGGAAGCATCCGTGCCTGATTCCGCTCGCTCGCGAGAAAAAGGCAGAACATGTGTTGATCCTACCGGTGGATTTCTCGTCCGAGAAGGCAACCCGCAATCTGGTCGACATGGCGAACGACGCTGCGCATCCGATCGAGCAGCGCATGAGCGCGTTGATGCAGATTGCCGGGATCGATCTTGCGCATGGCAGGCTGCCCGAAGCGCAGCGCAAGTATTACGCGCTCTTTGCATTTCATGCGGAGCGAAAGGATTCGACGGGTTGCGCAGTCGCGTTGCACGGCCTGGGCGATGTGGCGTTGCGCCACGGATCGCCGAGCGATGCCCGGGACTGGTACCTGCGCGCACTTCCTGCCGCGCTCGATGGCCGCAATCTGCTGGTCGTGCTCAATGCGCTGATGGCGACCGGAAGCTGCTGCAGCACGCTAGGCGAGCATGCGAAGGCGGCGACCTATTTCGATCTCGCGAGCGGCGCCGCCGGCAGGTTGATGCTCGTGCATACGAAGATTGAGGCGATGGAGAAGGGCGGTGTCGCGTTGCTGGCATGCGGCCAGGCAGCGGAGGCTGCGAAGAATTGGATCGCCGCGAAGGGCCTGTGCGAGCGGTTCGGCTGCGAACGACAGCGCATCGGTGTGCTGGATCGGCTCGTGTCGCTCTATGGAAACGCCGGGCTGAAAACCGAGGCGAGGGCGTACGAGCTGGAAAAGGATCCGCTTTACATGGCTCGCCTGCGTGAAACAGTAGCGCCGGCTGCTCACGCCGAATATAAACGGGCACGCCAATGAGTGAGTCCGAAAGCCGCTTGACGCGCGCATCAGAGTCGTCCGAGAGTCACACGACGCAATCGGAATCCAAGGCGGACACTGCGTGCGACTCCCTGCTCGATACGGTCAAGTCGACCTTCGATCCGTTCAAGGAAACGTTCTCGTCGGACGGTAGCGTACTGCATCACCTCAGCGCAGGTGTGAATTCACTCGCGTCATTGCAGGGCATGCCATCGCAGTTGCTCAACACCGGCATCGCGGAGATCCCGCTGCTCGACAAGGTACCGGGGATGCCGGCTGCCACCATCGGTGTGCCTCATCTGGGTACGCCGCATGCACACAGTCATCCCCCGAGTAGCGGCTTCCCTTTGCCGAGTTCCGGCATGACGATTGGCGCCGGCTGCCTGAGCGTGTTGATCGGCGGTATTCCGGCCGCCCGGGTGCTGGACATTGGCTTCGCGCCGACTTGTGGCGGACTGACGCCTTACTTCGACATCCAGACGGGGTCGAGCAATACATTCATCGGCGGAATGCGTGCCGCGCGCATGGGCATCGACATGACGCGACACTGCAATCCGATGGGGCATGCGGGGAAGTCGGGCGGCGAAGCGGCAAGCGCAGCGGAGAAAAGCGAGGAGGTGGCAAGCGAGGCGGCTCAGGTAACGGGCCGGGCGAAGGCGCTGGGGCTGACGGGCAAGGCATGGTCGGTTGGCAACGCGGCGGTCGGTCCGGCGTCCGGCGCGGCAACCGCTGCCAGTGACATCAAGCATCACGAGGCTTTGGCGGCCGCGATGACGGCTGCGCAGACGGCTGCCGATCTCGCGTTCATGATGCTCAGCAATCTGATGGGCAAGGATCCCGGTATCGAGCCGAGTATGGGTACGCTGCTAGCAGGCGATCCAACAGTATTGATCGGTGGGTTTCCGCTACCCGACTCGCAGATGATGTGGCATGGGGCGAAGCATGGAATCGGGAAGAAGGTGCGACCGAAGTTGTCGAAGTGGGCGCAGAAACTGGCCTGTGAGATGTTTGGTGAGCCGGTCTGCGCGGTAACTGGAGAGGTCGAGAACGATTTCACAGACTATGAGACCGACGAGGTGGTGCCATTCAAATGGGGGCGACACTACTGCAGCGGCTGGAACAAACGCACTGGCGCGCTAGGCTTCGGATTCCGGCACACGTGGCAGCACGAACTGCAATTGCTGCGCACACAAGCGATTTATACGAATCCAAGCGGGACCGATTACGCGTTCAGTAGAAGCGCAGATGGTACGTACCGTGGCATCTGTCAAGGTTATGTGCTTGAACAACAGAATAATCGGCGATTTATCGTACAGCACGCCCTAGTTGGCGAAATTATATTCGAACGATATGACGATGCAAGTCGAACCACCCACTGCGTAAACGTAAATCTCAATGGTATATGCAACATCTTCGACTGGCATACCGACGGATATATCAAGAGGATCACTCAGTCTGATCAAAGCGGCTACGTCCGCCGCCTAGTCACCTTGAAAATCGACGACGTTGGGCGAATTGTTGAAGTTTTACTGACCAATTCGGATGGTCGAAATAATCAGATTGCGCAGTATACCTACGACGCAGTGGGTTGTTTACGTTCGTTTCGGAACGCGATAAACGCACTTTTCGCCTACGAATACGATTCACGTCGACACATGGTGAAGTCCTCAAATGCAAACGACTATGCTTTTTTCTATCGCTACGATCATAACGGGCGATGTGTTGAGAGTACTGGTCAAGACGGAATGTGGCACGTCAGGTTCCAGTATGAGCTCGGCCGGACCATAGTCACCGAGGGCGATGACGGAAGATGGATTGTTATCTATAACGATGTGGGCACGATTACTCGCGTCGTTGATCCGTACGGTGGCACAACCGAGTATGTCCTCGGCAAAGATGGACGCATTCAAAACGAGATTGATTCGGGAGGGCAAGCGATTTTCTGGCTTTACGACAGCCTCACACGTAACACGGGTCGGCTTGACCGCTGGGCTAATGTTTGGCCCATCAAGGATGACTCACCGAATCTGCCGAATCCACTTTCACTCAAGGTGTCAAGTACAGCGCTAGGACTGCAGTGGGGTGACAACCCAGAGACCTCACGGCACTTATCATCGCTCGCCCCGGAAATCACCAGCCTTGCTGAGACGATCCTCGTAAACAATGTTTCTATGGCGATGCCAGTAAAGCAACGCGATGAGGCCGGGAGAATCATTGCTCACACTGACGTATACGGCCGCACCGAACAGCAAAGCTACGACGACAGCGGAAATCTTTCTCGCCGCAACGACCAGGACGGACGGGATTACCACTACAGTTTCGTGTCCTGGAGTCTGCGCGAGAGCAAAACTGATCCGTTGGGTAATACAGTCCGATTTCAATATACATCGAAAAGGAAAATATCGACCGTTGTCGACGCCAACGGCAATGAAAGCAATTATATTTACGACCTCAAAGATCGCATCATCGGTATTAGGCGCCACGGGGTGCTGCGGGAAAAATACACGTACGACCATGGCGACAGACTGATCGAGAAACGAGATGGCGCGGGTAATTTGCTGCTGCATTTCGAGGTAGGAAACAATGGCCTGTACAGCAAGCGCGTGCTTTCAAGTGGTGAAGTGCATAGCTTCGCGTATGACCGCCATGGTCGCTTCGCAAAGGCATCTACAAAAAAGTTCGATGTAGAGATAACGCACAGTGCCCTCGGCCAGCGCACTACCGACAAGCGAGACGGCAAAGGTGTCGATCACGTCTATGATGGTCGCCATCAGAGCGCTATGACGTATCTCGGCCGCTTCACAGTGCGCTATGAAGTGGCCGAAGACAGCGTGCGAATACACACGCCTACGGGTGGCACCCACATTCTTCAACGCACCCCGAATGGACAAATTCTGCTGCGTTTGGGCAATGGCACCAATACTCTCTATGGATTCGATGGGCTAGGTCGGCGTACAGGACGGCTCGTCTGGCCTGATGGCGATACGAAACGCGTCCATCTTGTGCAGTACCAGTACAGCGCGACAGGGGAACTACGACGCGTGATCGACAGTGCGATCGGCACCACCGAGTACCACTATGACGCGACTCATCGACTGATCGGCGAGACTCGCGATGGATGGCCGGTGCGACGCTTTGAATACGATAATGGTGGAAATCTATTATCAACCCCAGTATGTACGTGGATGCGTTACACCGAGGGTAATCGGCTTGCCAGTTCATCGACGAGCGCCTTCCTCTACAACCAACGGAATCACTTGGCCGAAGAGATCGACAAGAACAATCGTCGAACAACCTATCACTACGACAGCATGGATCTGCTAGTGAAGGTAGGGTGGAGCGATCGAGACGAGACGTGGACGGCGGAATATGACGGATTATGTCGACGCGTCGCAAAAACGATGGGGGATGAACGCACAGACTACTACTGGGATGGCAACCGCTTGGCAGCAGAGATAGGGGCGAATGGGCGGTTGCGAATATTTGCCTATGTCAACAACGAAGCATTGCTGCCGTTTATGTTCATCGAATACCCCAGCATTGATGCCTCACCTGCAGCTGGGCACGCGTACTACGTGATCTCAAATCAGGTCGGCCTACCAGAGTGGATTGAAAGTCATGACGGTGAACTGGCATGGTGGGCTAACGATATTGATCCATATGGAGCGATTGACGTTGCCCTGGGAAGTTCGATCAACTACGACATGCGCTGGCCTGGGCATTGGCTCGAACGCGAAACAGGGCTACACTACAATAGATTTCGATCCTATAGTCCCGTGCTCGGAAGATATCTACAGTCAGATCCGAAAGGGCAGGCCGGTGGAGTCAATCTCTATGCCTACATCGCAAACCCCCTTGTTGCTGTTGACGTTCTGGGGCTTCATGACTCACGAGAAGATATCTCTGACATATCGGATCCAGACGCATCCGGGTCACATCGAGAAGCAGCAATCCTTCACGAACTGCAAAATTTCGAACATGATCATCCGGACCCAGACGTGCCATTATCGGAAGAAGACTACGAACGTCGCGCCGCACTTTACGACGCACTCGACAGCCTACAGAACAATGGCTCTCCAATTGATTTTGGTCGAATCACTCCGGAAGACTTCAACGTCAAATCAATTGCCGACGACCCTCGACTCCTTCGCATGTGGGAGGACTCGACAAGAGAGCTATACAATGGAAACGGCCGAACAGGAAAAGCATTGCGCGAATATCTATCAACAATTGAAATGGGAAAAACACCAACGACCGACCAAGCTCGAGCGGCATTTAATTCCATTCGCGCAAAGTTTGTTGACAAAGTCAACTTCGAACACGGTACGGGACAGTCGTTTGACGGATATTCATTCGATGAAATTCATCATTGGAACTGGCCCATGAGCGACAATTCATTCCACGCCCTGGACCCACGGCACCTCTTCCCGGTCGACGAATCAACTCACGACTTGATTCATAGTAGAGTGACGTCCGGCCCACATCCGACTTATAATCCAATCGACCCTCGACACAAAATTGACCTAGACGATTCGCACCCATTGGCTCCGACGAAATAGGAAGATGCAAAATGTACACGACTGCACAAGATTCCTTACAAGCCATTGAACAATTAGGCCTGCCGGCATCCGTTATTGACATATTAAACAACAAAGGACCCTTTAGATTTAGACAGCAATATCGCCCTCCCATCCGGTATTTCAATATAGCGGAATCGATATTGAAGAAAAATCCAGAATCCGAAAACTACATTCCAATCTTTGAGATGAATCGGGAGGTGGTTTACGCATTCGATACGAAGATAAAGAAATTCGTCGAGTACTACTATTCCGATGAAAGTGCGGCTGTTATTGGAGACAACTACCAACAATTTATCGGGTCAATTTTTGTTGACCTAATATATGCGGACCTGTATCCAATAGCCACTGAAGTTGCAGAATTCCTCGAATTCAAGCATATGAATAAGCTGCGAGAGTTCTCTGAACGAGACGACGAGTCAAGCGCCGCAGACGCAAAAAAGAAATTTGTGATGAGTTTAGAGGAATAGATCCCCGTTCTATACCGTGAAAATCTTGTTCCCCGTCTGGGGTTGCATGCGCACCTACATCTGACGATATAGTATGACTTTATATAATTTTACATAACATGAATTATCGAACTTCCTGGTGTAAGAGCAAAGTTGAAATGTCGCGTTTGGACCTCGGTAAGCTTGCCGGCTCCCCGTCAGATCATGGAGCCGGCGATGCACCGAACAGCACTGGTGACATTGAACATGCGAGAACTCGACCGTCTGAAGGTAATCCAGGCTGTAGTGGATTTGGGCCTGAAGCCTGGCCGCGCGGCCGAACGGCTGGGCCTGACGGTCCGGCAGATCGACCGGTGAACGCATTGCGCGCCGGCACCCCGCCCACGCGCACGCTCGCCGGCCGCCACGAAGCAGCCGGCTGCCACCCGTTCAAGGCTCGATCACACGCGGCGTCACGAGAAAGAGCCGCTCACTATGGCCGTCCTGCCTGTCGGTCGAGCGGAACAGCGCGCCGACGAGCGGCAGCTTCGACAGCACCGGTATGCCCGATTGCGTGCTCGAGCGCGCATCCACCTTGTAGCCGGCGATCAGCAACGCCTGCCCCTGCTCGATGAACGCCTGCGTGTTGATCTCGTTCGATACGATCACCGGAATGTTGTCGACCGTTTGCTGCGACAGCTCGCCGTCGACGATCCGCACGTCGAGCTTGATCTGCGTGCGCCCGCCCTCCTCGACGACCATCGGCAGCACGCGCAGCGACACGCCCGTCGAGATGCTGTACAGGTCGGCCGACGTGTAGCCCGCGACGCGCACGAAGAACTGCTTCTTGTTGTCCATCACCGCTTCGACGTTGTCGAGCGTCGTGACTTTCGGGCTCGCGTCGGTGCGCGCCTGGTTCGACGATTCGAGCGCGTTGATCCGCGCGAGCAGATAGCGGCCCGCGTCGCCGAGCACGGCCGTCAGCGACAAACCGAGCGGGCTCGCCGGCAGGCCAACCGAATCGTTGCCAGGCAGCGTGATCGAACCGAATGTCGGATTCAGCGAACCGTTCGCATACGAGTTCTGCGACGTGAGCCCCGTGCCCGTCTGCAGATCGATATGGCTGTTGTGCGCGCGCCAGTCGACGCCGAGCTGCTTGAGCGCGCCTTCGTCGATCTGGATGATGCGCGCCTCGATCTCGATCAATCGCGGCTTCACGTCGAGGAGCGCGATCAGGTCCGGATACTGCGCCATGTGTTCCGGCACGTCGCGCACGAGAATCGAGTTCGTGCGCGGATCGGCCTGGATCACCGGCAGGTCGGTCGAATCGCTCGCGCCCACCGGTACGCCGTTCGCACCGCCGCTCGCGTCGGGCCAGCCGGCGCCCGACACGCGCGCCGCGCCCGGATTGGCGATCGCGGCGGCAACCATGCCGCTCGGACGCGGATCGCCGCCCTGACCGCCGAGGCCGCCGGCCGGCATGCCCGCGCCATCGCCCGACTGCGCGCCCTGCATGTACGGCGGCAGCGGCGGCAATTGCGGCACGCCGCCGCGCCCGCCGCCGAGATCCGTCATCGGTGCAGCGCGGCTGATCGGCTTGCCGACGGTCGTCTGCGACGCGCGCTTGCCGTCGCCCGGGTGATACATCCGGTTCAGCAGCGACGCGACGCCCGGCATCGTCACCGTCGTGCCGTCGACGTTGACGTCGCGGTCGGCGGCCCACGCGTGCTTCAGCGAAAACACGCGGATCGTCGTGCCGCCCGTGCGCGCGGAATTCTCGTCGAGCCGCGCGGCGACGCTCGTCACGAGCTCGACGTAGCGCGGCGGCCCCGCGACGAGCGCGGTGCGCTGCTGCGCGTTGTAGGTGACCGGATAGCGCGGATCGGCGACCTTCATCTGCTCGAGCAGGTCCCGCAGGTCGCCCATGTTCGCGTGATCGAGCTTGACGAGCGTGCTCTTCATGTCGCTCGCGGGCGTCACGTACAGCACGGTGCCGTCGTAGTACCAGACGAAGCCGAACGACGCGGAGAGCGTGTCGAGGAAGCGCTGAGGCGACATCTTCATCTTGCCGCTGACGGCGCCGCTCACGCCGGGCGCGACGTTCGCCGCGATGTTCTGGCTCGCGGAGAGGTCGCGCAGGACGTCCTTCACGTCCTTGCCTTCCGCCGCGTACTGGATTTCGGTGCTGCGCCAGCGGATCGGCGCGGCATCGACGGAAAGGCTCGCAAGCGAGCACATCAGGGACAGCAAAATGGAAATCTTGGCCTTCATGGGTCCGTCCGGTGAGGACGCGCGGCCGTCGGTCGGACAGGCGCGCGCCGCGAATGGGAGACCCGTGCAGTTAACCGCATCCGGCCGCGGCGGCGGCCGCGCGCGGCGAAGGTCCGTTCAATAGAACGAATTGATGGTCCAGCCGGTTGCGAGCGGCGTCTGGAGGAAGGTCTGGCCGCCGCCGCAATAAGAGGACGTCCACGGCGTCTTCGCGTAGCTGTCGTACGTCGCCCATTTGCTCGAAAGCCTGACCGTGTATCCGCTGCGCGGCTCGGCGGCCACGTTCAGCGTGACGTTGATCGTCGCGGCGTCTTCGCGCAATTTCGGCGACTGCGCCTCGTTGTGCGCGATCACCTTGTCGCCCTGACGGTCGATGACTTCGACGACCAGGCGCATCTGCCCTTCCCGCCCCTTCAGGTCGCAGGTCGCATAGCTCATGTGCATGTATGCGCTCACCGCGATCAGCCCGTTGTTGTCGAGCTTCACCGGCCGGTCGATCGTGTACGTGTACGTGCCGTCCCGTTCGTAGGTGATGAGCGGCGGATTCGGATACCCGCCACGGTAGGTGAACCCGCACGAAAAATCACTCGCGCCAGGCGTCTCCATCAGGATCGCGCATGCCGTTTCGGTGCCGCCGATCTTGATCCCTGACTGCGGCAGCCACTTGCCGTCCTGGCATGACAACACTTGTCCGTCCTGGCCCATCGATATGAGGCCGGCAGTTGGACGATCGTTACCGGGCGCGCACGGCGTGTTGACGACGACGCGCCCGGTAATCTCGTACTGGTTCGCGGAGACGACACCGGGCACGATCAGGTTGTCGTTCTGATCGACCGCGAGTGCCTGCCAGGCGGCGCCCGTCCACGCATAGGCGCGGAATGTGTCGAGCGTGAGGCGCACGTCGCCGACTTCGTTCGATGCATCGGTGGGCAGATCGTTGGTCCTTTTGACAGGATCCTTCCAGTGGCCGCCAGCGCCGCGCCAAACGCCACTCTTGCAGCTCAGCAGATTGCCGAGTGCGTCCGCGCCAAGCTTGCCGTTCGTGAAGTTGCCGGCCGTTCCGCAGTTCGCCGCGTCGGGGTTGCCGTCCGTGAACGTGTGCGTGAGCCAGATCGGCACCTGCATCGCGTTCGCCTCCGGGTGGCCGCCGACGCCAACGCGGTACAGGTAATCGCTGTTGATCTGCTGGCCCGGACCGTTGAAGAAGATCTCGTTCGCGAGGTGTCCCACATTCGGCGGCGTGGCGCCGTTCGGACCGCAGGTTGGCGAGCTGCCGCCGAGAAACGTGCCGAGCGGCATCCGCCACGCGTCGAATGCGCCGCGCACTTCATTCGGAAACGCCCTGCTGATCGAACCGCCACCCGGCCCCGCACTCGCGGCGACGAGCCCGAGTTCCTTGTCGCCGATCGTCTCGCCGCCGGTCGTCACGACCAGCGCGTCGAGCCCGGTGCCGAGCGCGCTCCGCTTGACGAGTACGCACGTGTTCTGGCCGTATGCATTCGTTGGCCGAAGTGCTGCAGGCAGATCATTCGTCGCCTGCAGATCGGCAAGCTTCATCACGATGGGCGTCTGCTGGTTCGCGCGCTGCAGCCAGGTATCGTAATCGCGCTTCAACGCCCGCGTGGCGGCGGCCGTCACCTGCGCCTGGTATTGCGCGGCCTGCTCCGCACGCACGTCGTCCAGCGACGAATCCATCATCATCGCGATGCCGGCGAGCATCACTGCGGCGATCGCCAGCGCGCCGAGCACCTCGATCAGCGCGATGCCGCGCGCGCGGCGACGGGAAGACTTGAAATGCATCAGTACGCTTGCCCCATCCAGACCGGCATGCCGTTCGCAATCTTCAACCCGGCTGGCAGCGGCACGCCGCTCACCGGCGCGTTCGGATTCGCGTTGCCGGGGCGCACGACCGCATTGCGATACGCGACGCCCGCGAACAGCGAACCGTCGGCGAGCGTCGTGATTTCGCCGGTGATATTGACGGACGGCGCCGCCGACGCATACGCGACAACGGTGCCGTCCATGACGTAGTTGCGCCATAGCGGGTTCGCGCCCGGATACCACGTCGGAAACGGCAGCCGCGTATTCGGCACCGCGCCGCGCGTGCCGGGATGCACGCGCGCGTAGTCGAGCGTCGCCTGCCGGTAGATGGCGAGGTTTTCGGCGAGCGCCTGCGCGGTGCGCGCCGGTTGCAGCGCGGGAATGGCGGACGGGTCTTGCAGCGTCGCATAGACAGCGGCGATCGACGCGAAGGCCAGTGCGGCGGCGAGGGCGTACATAAGTGAAATGGGTGATGACGAATGAGTCTGGTGGCGTCAGTTCGACGTCCAGATAATGGTGGCGTTATCGGTGCAAGCGCCCGTCGCAGCGCTCGGCGAGACTGGATAATCGACGGACTTTTCGCCAATCTTCGCCGATTTCCAGTTTCCGCCGGCCGTCAACGTGTTGACGCAGACTTCTCTCGGCACCTGCGTGTAAGTGACTGTGAAAGTCTGGTTCGCACCGGTCACGGTCACAGTCCCTCCCCACGTATTCGAAACACCGCCGTTGCCGTCCGGTGTCAGCGTCCCCGGAAACACCTTCGCCGCACTCAAATTCGCGTTCATCGAATCCGAGCCGTAGTTGTTCACCTGCCCCATGTAAAGCTTTTTTGTGCCCGTCTGAATCGCATTCAGATCCTCAGTCAGCCGATTCGTATTCGCGCTCGAGAACGCCGACCCGAGCAGCGCGATCGCGCCGACGATCACGATCGCTGCGACGCCCAGATACGCGATGCTCTCGAGCAGCGACGCACCGCGCTCCTTGCGGTGCCTCCGGCAGAACGCCGGTGCATGTCGATAGGCGGGAGGGTTGGCGAGTGGTTTCATAGTGTGTTCTCCTGAATTGAAAATGCGCGACGTCAATGCATCGCGCGCGTCATCGTGGCGATTTCCTGCTGGATGCCGAAGAAGCCCGTCACGAGCCAGCCGATCACCATCGCGAGCGCGACGATCGCGACGCCGTTCAGCACGCGCATCTGCGCGGTAATCCGCGCGACGCCCTCTTCGAGCCATTCATCGGCGAGCATCTTGAGTGCCGCGTCGAAGCCGCCGTATTCGGCGTAGATGCACAAATCCTCGACGATCTCGCGCGACGGAAACTGATAACCGGCGTTGAGCAGCGCCTCGCCGGCGTTGAGGCCCGACTTCACGCCGACCAGCGTGTCGTCGATCCGCTCGCGCAGCCACGGCTCCGCGACCGCGCCGATCTTGAGCAGCGCCCTCTCGACCGTGACGCCCGACGCCTGCAGCGCCGAGAACGCGATCAGGAAGCCGCTGCCCGTGACGAGCCGGTAGATCGAATAAGGCGGCACGCGATCCGCATAGATGCGCAGCGGCCCACGCCAGCGCGGCAGCGACCACGCGAGCGCGGCGAGCACCGCGACGAGCGCCGCGACGACGACGAACATCCAGCCCTGCACGAACAGCGACATCAGGTACAGCGAGCGCGCGGCGCCGCGCCAGTGCGTCGGATCGGCGATCAGCGCGAACTTCGGGATCACGTGCGTGCCGAACAGGTACAGATAGCCGATCACCATCACGACGAGCCCGACCGGATACGCGACGCCGCCCGTGACCGCGCGGCGGATCTTGCGGCTCGACTGCACGATGTCGGCAACCGACACGAGCGCGTCCTCGATGCGCCCCGCCTGCTCGCCCGCCGCGACGATCATCTGCTCCGTCGCGGGCACCCATGCCTCCATCGCCTCCGACAGCATCCGGCCGTTCTGCACGGCGAGCCGCCAGTCGGACAGCACGATCGCGAGCGGCTCGCGCGGCTTGCGCCCTTCGCGCGACGCGCGCCATTCGAGTTCCTCCAGCACCTTGAGGAGCGGCAGCCCGTTGCCGAGCATCTTCGCGATCTTCCGATAGACGCGCAGCCGCTCGTCGGCATTCAGGCAGAACTTCGCCCAGCGGCGATTCAGCTCAAGTGCCATAGCTGAATCCGACGAGCGACAGTTGCTGTCGCGCTTCGCCCGCAACCGGCGCGAGCGTGCCGACGACGCGCTCGACGCCGCGCGGATCGACGAGCCCCGCCGCGACCTTGCGCAGCGCGTGCTCGCCAAGCGTCATCCCGCCGCGCGTGCCGGTCCAGTACTCGAGCGCGCCGACCTTGTCGCCGTCGCGCAGGAATTCGAACAGCCGCGCATCGGGCAGGATCACTTCGGCGACGACGGTGCGGCCGATCGTGCCGACCGTGCGGCAGTGCTCGCAGCCGTCGCCTGCGATGCACACGTCGTGCATCCGGCTGTCGAGCGCGAGCCGCAGCCGCGCAAACAGGCCCGGCTCGATCCGGTCCGGATGATCGACGAGCCGCAGCTTGCAATGCGGACACAGCAGCTTCACGAGACGCTGGCTGATGAGCCCGGAGATCACCGTGTGATCGGTGACCATCCGCGCGTGCAGGCCGAGATCGATCAGGCGGTCGGCGATCGCGAGTGCGCTGTTCGCGTGCACCGTCGTCCACACCTGGTGGCCCGTCATCGACGCGCGCAGCGCCGTCTGCCCGGACGCGCGGTCGCGGACCTCGCCGATCATGATCGTGTCCGGATCGAGCCGCATCGCGTTCGTGATCGCCGCCGCGAACGCGAGCGCGCGCGCGTCCTCGGTCGGCGCGTTCGCGACGGGCGTCTGCACCGCGCCGTCGATCGGATATTCGATCGGGTCCTCGACCGTGATCACGTGCAGGCTGCCGCGCGACTCGTCGATCTGCGCGGCGAGCATCCGCTGCAGCGTCGTCGATTTGCCGGAACCCGTCGGGCCGCTGATGATGTTCATCCCGTGCGGCTGTGCGCGCAACGCACGGAACGCCGCGACGTGCTCGGGCGCGAAGCCGAGCGCCGCGAGATCGGTCGCGTCGCCCGCATCGTTGTACAGGAGCCGCAGCACCATCAGGCTGCCTTCGTTGGTCGGCGTCGTCGCGATCCGCACGCCGTACAGATCGTCCGGCAGCTTGTCGCGGTCGCCAATGCTCGCGTCCTGACGTTCGCTCGGCCGGTAGCTGTTGTCCGATACGGTCGTCATCGCGCCGTACAGCGTCGCGAGCAGCCGCTCGCCGTGCTCGCGCGTGTGCTCGTTCACGCGCATGAGCTCGTTGTGGATTCGGAAGTAGACCTCGGTGCTGAAGCGGCGCACGCGGATATGGATGTCCGATGCGCGCTCGCGGCACGCGCGGCCGATCAGCTCCTTCGCGAGCACCTGCATCACCGTGTGATCGAGCCGCTCGCCGCCGCCCGCGGCGTTCTGCCGGTACGCCTCGCGCACCTGCATCAGCGTCGCGGGCGTCGGCCGGTACGGCCGGCCCATCCGGTCAAGCCGCGCGCGATACGACAGCACGAACGGATTCATCTCGTGGCCGTCGGCAATCAGGAGACGCCCGTCGTCGAACAGGCAGACGAACTTGCGTTCCTCGACGCTCGCAGCGAAGTCGCCCGCTTCGCTGACGGCGCGCGGGCCGCGCGGCGGCGCGGCATCGCCGCTGGCGGGCAGCGGCGCGCGCACGGGCGTCGCGTCGGGTGGTTGCGCGGCGTGGCTCATGATCCGCTCGCCGGCAGTGCGGGCAGCATCGGCGGCGGCGCGGCCGGGTCGGCCGGCAGCGGCGGATTGCCCGCGTACGACGGCGACGCCGTCGACAGCCTCGTGGTGCGCCCACGATTCGACACGACGACCGCACGCGGCTCGATCGCGACGACGCGTCCACCGTCCGGCAGCGCGTCGCCGCGCTGCACTTCGAATTCGGCGCCGCCGTTCATCCGCAGCGTCGCGAACGCACGCTTGCCGACGCCTTCGATCGCCGTCACCGCGAACTGCCCGGCCGGCGCGCCGCCGCGCACGCGCGCGAGCTGCGCGGACCGCTCGGCGACCTGTTGCTCGGTCTCGAGCTTCTTCAACTGCGCCTGCAGCAGCACCGTCTCGCTTTGCAACTGCGTGAGCCGCGCGGCGGTCGCGCCGTCCTCGTCGGACGACACGGGCCCCGCCGCGCGCACGGCGCCGGCGAGCACCGCCAGGCCAAGTGCGCACATCCATCGGACGCGACTATTTCGCATAGAGCACTCCTTCGAGAGTCCACTGATTGTTCTGGTAAGCGAGGCGCTGCACGCGCAGCCCCGGCACGTCGATCGCGCGCACGAACTCGGGCGGCGCGACGCCGCCGAGGCTCGCGTTCAGCCGGTACGCGCGCCACCCGACCGCGGCGGCCGCCTGCTGCGCGAGATTCGCGAGCGGGGCGCGCGCCGCCTGATCGGGAAGCAGCGGGTCCAGTTTAGCCACGGCATCGAGCCATTGGAGACGCGACAGAAGTTGCGTCCTGACAACCGAATCGTCGACGAGCGGCGTGTCGCCCGCCGTCGGCGCGGCGAGCGGCACCTCGAGCGTCGCGCGTTCGCCGTCGGTGTCGACGATCGCGTCGGGCTCCGCGGCGAGCAGGTAGCGCACGTTCGAGCCATTGCGCGCCCACGTGTAGTGCGCCGCGTCCGGCGTGCATTCGTAGCGATCGAGCCGCCAGCCGCCCGGCGCGAGCCGGCCGAAGCGCGTCGCGCACGCGCGCGCGAACCCGACTGCGTCGGGCAGCGCCGCCCACGGCGGAACGACGGGGCCGCTCTTCGCCTGCCGCGCGGCGAGTTCCGCGCGCACGCGTTCGAGCGCCGCCTCGCGTTGCTCGTCCTCGACCTTCGCGCGATGATGCCAATAGGCGAACGCGCCGCCGCCCGCGACGCACACGACCGCCGCGGCGACCAGCGCGGCGCGCGGCGACAAGCGCCGCTCGATGGGCCGCAACGCCCACCAGCGCTCGGTACGCGGCCGGCCGCCACGGCGCGGCAGCAGATCGTCGAGCCGCTTCGGCTGAAAATTCTGGAAGCCCTGCTTCTCGAGCTCCAGCTCGCCGATCACGACGTTCCAGCCGCCCCACGCGTAATCGGTATGCAGCCGTTCCAACGCTTCTTCGCGAGTGCCGACCCAGTCGCCGTTCGGCATGAACGCGTGGTCGCGCACCGCGAAGTACGCCCAGCGTCCGTCGGGCAGCGCGAACGCGCCGAGCCAGTTCGGCGCGGGCTGCCGGCGTCCGTTGTAGAACGCGCCTTCGAGCGCGATCGCGCGCGACACCATCGCGCCGAGCGACAGATGCCCGGGCGCGAAGCCGTCGCGCGTGTTCGCATAGCCCGCCGCCGCGCCGCCGCGATCGATCCGCAGCACCATCAGGTCGAACTTCAGCTTCTTCGCGAGCTCGACTGCTTCGGCGCGCAGCTCGTTGCGCCTCGACAGCGACTGCCAGAACAAGCCGCCGACGAAGCGCTGGCGGCCGATTTGAATCACCTGCGCGCTCATTGCCGGCTCCGTCAGGCGCCGCCGCGCTGCGTGACGGGCGTGATCAGGATCACGATCACCTCGCGCGAGCGTTGCGCCTCGTAGCCGCCGCCGAGCGCGATCATCTTCGGCGTGCCGATGCCGCGCTCGTCGAGCGAATCGTTCGTGCCTTCGTAGCCGCTGATGACGAGCGTCTCGCCCGACTTCATCGCGACCCGCTGCAGGAAGTTGCGCATGTCGACGTCGGGCGTCTGGATCCGCGTCGCGCCGCTGCCCGTACTGCTCGACACTTCCTTCAGCTGGAGCAGCGACGAGATGTTCGTCGAGAACTGCAGCATCACGGTGCCATCGTCGAGCACGTGCGGCAACAGCGTCATGTTGAAGCCCGTCGTTACGGTGCCCGGCGTGAGCGCGGTCGACGAGCCGACGTTCGCGGTGTTCGTCGTCGACACCGACGCGAGATAGCCCGTCTGCGTCGCGACTTGCACGGGCACCGGCTGGTTGTTGAGCGTCGTGACCGACGCCGACGTCTTGCGGCGCACCGTCCCCTGCTGCGACAACGCGCGAATCAGCAGCTTGGTGCCGTTGAAGCGGCTCGTCGGGCTGAGCACCGTCGCGGACAGGTCGCCGGGCGTCACCGCGGCCGGCGTGAACGGGTTGGAGATCCCGAATTGCGCCGACACCGTCTTGTAGACGAGGCTCCAGTCGATCCCGTATGCGTCGCCCGCCTTCAGCGACACGCTGAGCACCGTCACGTTGAGCATCACCTGCCGCGACAGCGAGCGGTTCTGCTGCGTCATGAACGCGGCGACGCGCTCGATCACGTCGGGCGTGTCGGTCACCGAGATCGAGCCGGTCGCGGGCGATGCGACCGAGCTGCCGTAGCGCGACAGCATCGACTGGATCGCGCTCTGCAGCCCGTTGAACACGGACAGCTGCGAATTCACCGCGGTGTTCGCCGTATTGTTCGCGGTGAGGCCCGTCGTGCCGGAGCCCGAGCCGCTCGCGCCGCTGCCCGAGCCGCCGGACTGCGAGCCGCCCGACGTGCCGTCGCTCGTCGCGCCGCTCACCACCGACGCGTTCAGCGACGAGTCGCCGGGAATCGCGTTGACCTGGAACGTGCGGGTATCGGTGAAGAAGAAGCGGATCGTCCCCTGCTCGTATTTCCAGAAGACGCCGAAGCGCGCGCATGCCGCGTCGAGCAGGCCGCGCAGCGTGCCGCCCGTGTACAGGATGCGCGCCGGCGCGAACGACGTGCCGGCGCCGCCGCCGTCCGCGCCGCTGCCCGCCTTGCCGCCGCCGGACGACCCGCCGCCCGGCATGCCGGGCGGCAGCGGCGGCATCGAGCGCCCGCCCGCCGCGTCGAGGAACGCGGGTGCGCCGCGCGCGACGCCGTCCGCGCCGCCGCCTTGCTGCGAACGCGCGGCCGCCTGCTGCGCGCTCGCGGCGACCTGCGTCGGCACCTGCGTGAGCCGCGTGATCTGCTCGGCGAATTCGGCTAACGAAGAGACCGCGCGGTCGAATGACGCCGGCTCGTCGAATAGCGCGGGGAGCTGTTCGCGGCTCTGCAGCTTCACGGCGCCCGCCGACACCCACAGCCCGTTGTCGACGACGACGGGCGACAGCGCGTGCACGCTGTTGTCGCCGTCGGCGGTGCGCTTGAGGAGCGCGCCGGATTCGTCCGAATCGCGTCGCACGTCCCGCTCGATGCCGCTGCGCAGCCCGGTGCAGCCGCTCAGCAGCGCGGCGGCCAGTAACGAAATGACGAAAAAGACGCGCATCAGCCCGCTCCCTGCGCGACGACGCGCAACACGTGATTGCCTTGATAGAGAATCGCCTGGATCGGCGTCGCCGTGCGGCCGAGACTCGCGACGAGCACTTGCAGCGCATCCTCGAACGAACCGCGCAGCGTCGCCTGCGCGTCGATGCTGAAATCGACCGGCGCATCCCAGACGAGCTGCCAGCCCGCCGTGCGCGCCCATCGCAACAAGACGCCGCGGATCGTGCCGTCGGACGCGCGCACGTCCCAGACGGGTGCGTCCGCAACGGGCAGTGACGCGGGCCGCGCGGCCCCGGCTGACGCCGATGGCGATATCGCGCGCAAGACGTCGACGCGCGTTGCCGTCAGCGGTGCGTGATCGAAGCGCTCGACAAATGGGCCGCCGATCGCCGGATCGGTGCCGGCGGGCGGGCCGCTCGCCGCGCAATCGGTTGCAAAAAGCGCGGTCGCGATGAACGCGGCCGCGGCGACCGTAGCGCCGTGCATCATGATTGTCCTCGTTACTCGACTGCTGCCGTGCGCCGCTGGCCCCCGCGCTTTGCTGCTCGATGATCCCGGATGCCGCGTCCGACGCCTCGGACCGCCTGCGCGGCCGGAAATGGCTTTCCGAACATGGGATTACCGCAGCGTTACATAATAGGTCTACGCACGCAGTCGCATTATTGAAGTGATTATTGCGCGGCAAATATACCCCGAACAGTTTGACAAAAGCTAGTTTGCATGCAAAATTAAATAGACCATTCAATTTCCTCTTTCACCGCGCGAAATGCGCCGCCCAATCCATTCATTCGAACTGCCAAGATGAACCAGCATGCCGCCGCCCCGCTGCGCGATCTCGCGGGCGAAGTGCTCGGCCTGATCGACCTGAAGCAGATGTTCACCGACATCCACATCGAGCAGGACCGCCCCGTCACGATCAAGACCCCGCGCGGCTGGGTCGAGACGAGCGACGAACCGGTGCTCCTCGACGACATGCGGCCGCTGCTCGACGCGATCGACGAGCATTGGGAAGCCGCGCTGCGTCAAGGCACGCTCGATCGCCCGTTCGTCCTCACGCGCTGCCGGCTGCGCTGCCACGTGTACCGCGCGGGCGGCGGCCGCAAGATCGTGATCTCGATGCGCCGGCTGCCGCTCAAGCCGCTGCCGCTCGAGGAACTCGGCCTGCCCGTCTACGTGCGCTCGATGCTCGACAACACGAAGGGCATCATCCTCGTCACGGGCCCGACGGGCTCGGGCAAGACGACGACGATCGCGTCGCTGCTCGAGCACATCAACACGACGCGCAACACGCATATCGTCACGATCGAGGAGCCGATCGAATACTATCTGGAGCGCCGCCAGTCAATCATCTCGCAGCGCGAAGTGCCGACCGACACGCCGAATTTCCCGCACGGGCTGCGCGAGGCGCTGCGGCAGAAGCCGGACGTCGTGATGGTCGGCGAGGTGCGCGACGCGCAGACGGCCGACACGCTGCTGCAAGCGGGCGAATCGGGGCACCTCGTGCTCGCGACGATGCACACGGGCAGCGCGGTCAGCGCGCTCAACAAGCTGCTGTCGTTCTTTCCGGTCGAGCAGCGCGACCGGCACGCGGTCGCGCTCGCCGAATCGCTGATCGGCATCGTCTGCCAGAGCCTCGTGCCGAGCGCGGACGGCGAAAGCCTCGTGCTCGCGAGCGAACTGCTGTTCAACAACAACAACCAGGTCGCGAAGCTGATCGCGGATCCGACGAAGCTGCACCTCGTCAACGAGTTCCTGCGGCGCCGCGAGGACAACATGTCGCGCTCCCTGAACGACGACCTCGCCGCGCTCGCGGCCCGCAACCGGATCTCGACGAAGGACGCGTTACGGGCGACTTACAATCGGATCGAGCTGAATGAAATGATGCAGTCGATTGTTAATCGTTAGGCACGCATCCGATCCGGTATTTTCCATGCCGATCTAAAATCGGAAAAAATCGTATAAACATGCCGAATCCCGTGTTAATCGGCTGGTGGAATTAATTTCAAAAGCCGATTGTCGTCGCGCGTCTAAATCATGCCAGACCGTCGTTTAATAATGCGTGGAGTTTGCATCAATTGCCGAGCAGGCGCGTCTGCATGCTGAGGCCGAGGCCGTCCGGCGGCGTCGCCGACGAATGCGCGCGTAACGTCGCGCGCGTTTGCGTCGCGGGATTCGCGGTTTCGGGGAAGCTGGCGATTGCGCTTGCCGCGGCCGGCGCGCGTCGCGCCTGCGCGGTCGGCGATGCCGGCGGCGGCCGGCGCACGGGATCGGCGGACGTCATGCGCGGCGTCACCAGCACGAGCCGCTGCGCCTCATGTCCGGCGGCAAGCGGCAGCGCGAGCGCCACGCATTCCCCTGCCGAGAGCGTCGCGCCGGATACGGTTTCGCGCGACGACGATGCGCCGGACGAGCGGCTGTCGCGGTCCGCCCAGCGCTCGACGATCCGCATGTCGAGCGAATAACGGCCCGCCTGCACGGTCTCGCGCGGCGTAACCCGCATCGCGAATCCGTTCCGCTGCGCGTCGAGCGATCGCGCATTGCCGTCGCCCGACGTGACGAACACCTGCCGCAGACGGCCGAAATCCGCGCTGTCGTCGGGGAGCGTCAGCGTCGAGCCGTCGGCGTCGATCGATGCGTCGCCGTGCGCGGCAAGCTCGGCGATGCGCGCGCGCATCGGCGCGCAGCCGTCCGGCGCGGGCGCGATCGCCACGCGCGGGGCGGATGCGCCGGAGGATACGGACGCCTGCGTGTCGTCGCGCCACCGCAACCCGAGCGCGTCGATCTGCGCGCGCGCGAGCGTCGCGCCGAACGCATCGATCCGAATCGACGCGGGCAGCGTATCGAGCTGCGCGACGAGCCGTGCATCGCGCGCCAGCCGCGTGGGCACGTCGCGGATCAGCACGGTGTTCGAGCGTGCATCCGCGTCGACGATCGGCAGCGACGCCGTGAATTCGCGCACGCCGGGCACCGCGCGCGGCGCGACGCCGTCCTGCTCGAGCCGGCGGCGCAGCCGCGTCGCGAGCCCCGGCAGCGACGCATCGCCCGCGTCGCCGCGCACGGCGCGGTCAGCCGCCGCGCGCGCATGCAGCCTGAACGCGCGCGTCTCGGTCCGCACGCGCGCCTGCGCGGCTTCGTCGAGCGCGCGCGCGGCGGCGAGCACGAGCGCGACATAGCGCGGCGGGCCGGCGACCCGCACGATCCGCGCCGCGTCGTCGTAGCCGGGCCGCCAGCGCTCGTCGACGATCCGCTGCCGTGCGAGCGTCGCGCGCAGCTCGGCCGGCGTCGCGTAATTGAGCCGCACCGCCGCACGCTCGAACGCATCGGGCGCGACGAGCTGCAGCACCGCGCCGTCGTAGTACGCCGCAAGTCCGCATGTGCGCGCAACCCAGTCGACAAAACGCCGCGGCGGCAGCGCCTCGCGCACGTCGAGCCGGCACGACGCGCCTGCGTCCACGTCGATCGCGACGCCCGAGCGGCGGCTCAGTTCGCTCAGCGCGGCGGCGACGCTCACCGGCCCGACGCGATAGTCGAAGCGCGCGAGCGGCCACACGAGCGGCACCGCATGGAGCGCCGGCGCATGGCTCGCGAGCGCGAGCGCGATGGCGGCAGCCGACGCGGCCGCGCGCCGCGTCACGATGCGCGATCCGCCGGCTCGGCGTCCGCGCCCAGGTTCAGGCGGTAGCCTGTCGCGTACGCCGCATGCACGGTCCAGCCGAGGCCCGCCGCTTTCAGCCGGCTGCGCAGCCGGCTCACGTACATGTCGACCGTGCGGGTTTGCGCGGACGCTTCCGCGCCCCACACGAGCCGCAACAGATCCTGCCGCTGCACGACGGTGCCGGGATGCTCGGCCAGATGCCAGAGAATGTCGAACTCCTTCGCGCTGAATGCATGCGACGCGCTGCCGTCGGACACGGTCAGCGTCGCGCGCGACAACACGCAGCCGCCGAGCTGCATGCGCCCGCTGTCGACCGACAGCGCCGCGAAGCGCCGCAACAACGCGCGCACGCGTGCGAGCAGCGTCTGCTTCTCGAGCGGCTTGATCAGGAAATCGTCCGCGCCGGCGTCGAGAATCTTCACGATGTCTTCTTCGTCCGAATGCACGGTCTGGAAGATCACCGGGACGATCGAGCGCGCGCGGCCACGCACCCACCCGAGCAGCCGCTCGCCCGTCATCCCGGGCAGGTCCCAGTCGAGCACCAGCAGATCGGCCCAGCTGTCGCCGAGGAAGCGGCGCGCGTCGAGCCCGTCGTCGAACGCCTCGACGCGGTAGCCCTCGGCCTTGAGCCAGGTGACGAGCAGCGTGCGCTGCACCGGATCGTCCTCGACGACGACGATCTGCTTGGGCTGCTGCACGGTGCGCTGCATGTTCGGTTCGGACATCGCGGAAATAGGGTTCGTCAAGCGAAAAGAAGCGAAAAGGAAAGGATGCCGGCGCTCAGCCGTCGGGCGTGACGCTCGCGCGCCAGCGCGCGATGCCGTCCGGCGCGGCCGAAGCTGCCGCGCCTGCCGGCGCGGGCATCGGCAGACGCATCACGAACGCCGTGCCGACGCCGCGATTCGATTCGGCGTACAGCGTGCCCGCATGCGCGGCGGCGACCTGCGCGGCGAGCTGCAGCCCGAGGCCGAAGCCCATCGAGCCACGCTTCGCGAGCGGCGCGAAATCGGTCATGCGCCCGTCCGTGGCGAGGCCCGGCAGGCCGCCGGCCCAATCGCGGATCGTCACTTCCGCGTGCGCGTCACGTACGTGCAGCCGGATCTCGACGCGCGCGCCCTGCCGCGACGCCTGCACCGCATTGTCGATCAGGTTCTGCAGCGCGCGGGCGACGAATACGCGCGCGCCGTGCAACCACAGCGGTACGGCGTCGTCGAGCCAGAGCTGCAACGCGACGCCGCGATAGACGGCGCCCACTTCGAGCTTCGGCACGAGCTCGCGCAGCATCGTGCGCAGGTCGAAGCGCATGAAATGGCGCTGCCGGAGATCGTCCGCCGCCGACGCGACGAGGTAGTCCTGGCCGAGCAGCAACGCGTGCCGCGCGAGCTGCGCGATCCGTTCGAGGCCGCCGCACGCGGCGAACGCGTCGGGATCGGCGTCGTGCAACTGGGTCAGCGCGAGTATCGAATTCTGCGGCGAACGCAGGTCGTGCGCCAGAAAGCGCAGCGACGCAACACGCTCGTCGAGCGCGCGGCGCAGCGGCGTGACGTCGGCGACCGTGACCGTCGCCGCGATCGCCGGATCGTGCTCAACCGGCTGCAGCGTCAGCCAAAGGATCGCGTCGTCGGTTTCGAATTCGAATCCTTGTTCGAGCGTGTCGAACAGCGCGGCGGGATCCGCGCCCGCCGCGTCGCCGAGCAGCGCGTGCAGCGGCAACCCGGCGGCGAGCGTGCGGCCTAACAGCGCGTGCGCGCGCTCGGTGGCCGCGACGATCGCGCCGTCGCGGTCGAGCGCGAGCGTGCCCCACGCCTGCCGGGCCTGCATCACCTCGAGGATTCGGGCGTCGGCCCGTTGCGACACGATCAAGTTCGACTCCGGCGGACGTCGCGGTCCGCGAATGATTGGACGGGCCGCGACGCGGCGGCGCGAGCGCGCAGTGTGCACCGATTCGAAAGCGCGTGTCCAGTGCCGCCGCGCCGCGCCGCCCGCGCGGTCAGAAGTCGTTCTTCTGGTCGACGTCGCCCGCGCTCACCGTCACTTCGTCCGGCGTGAACTCCATGTTGCCGCCGGCGCCGCGCTTGCCGACGTTCGCGTTCATGAGCGGATTGCCGCCCGTCTCGAGGCGCTCCAGCTCCTTCGTCGCACCGGAGTTCAGCTTCACGTTGCCGTCCTTGTCGACGACGCCGACCGAATTGCCGCTGCCGTTGTACAGGTTGCCCTGCGAGTCCATCTTCAGGTGCAGCGCCTCGCCGCCCGCCTTCGTGTTCAGCTTGACGTCGCGCATGTCTTCGCCGGGCTTGTCGCCCGTCGACGGCGTCACGTGGTTCGTCGGGGGGGTGTTGCCGGTCGGCGTGTTGCCGTTCGAATCGCCACCGATGTCCGTGTCGTCGCCGTCTCCCGAATCGTCCTGCATCAGCAGCGCTTCGATTTCGTGGAGCAGCTTGTCGATCTTCTGATCGCGGCTGCTCGACGACGTCGACGAGGAGTTGAACTGCGACGGGTGGATAGTCGTCGATGTAATGCCGTTAACGCTCATGATCGTCTCGCTATGAATGTGAATCGACTGAAGGAAAGGGAACAGAACGCGCACGGCGCTCATGCGCCCGCGGTTCGACGACAAGCTTAGGCAGCGCGTACGCGCGCGCCGCGAACCGCGCGAAGCGACGTCGCAGCGACCGAAACGATCGGTCGCGCATCGTGCGCCGCCGCCGCAACGCGAGCATCGCTTCGCCGCGCACGATGTCGCTTCGCACGCGCCGGCCGCTCGCGCGCGTACGACGGCGATCATCGCCGACGGATCATCTCTTCTCGACGCATCGCACCGACATGGCGATCAAATCGTGCAACAAAGCCGCATTGCGCGCGCTGCTCTCGGCCTTTTCGGTCGGGCTGCGCGCGAGCGCACACGCGGACCTCGATGAACTGCTGATCGCGCTGCGCGTCCTGCAGCCGCGCAACGCCGCGGTCGACCTGTGCGACGTGCGGCTGCGGATCAGCCGGCGCGACTGGATCGGCGCGCTGCACATTCTGCGCACGCTCGAAGACCAGGAGCGCGGCACGCCGCTGTGCACGGCGCTGCAGAGCTGGTGCCTGTACGCGCTGCAAGACGACGATTGGCGGCGCTATGCGCAGACCGTGGTGCTGTCGGGGGATCGGGCGTCGACGGTGCTCGTCGGCCGGTTCCTCAAAGTGGATGAGCTCGCGGAGGGCGCCGGCTCGCACGACGGCGACGTCGCCGCACGCATCTCGCAACTGCTGCGGCTCGACCGGTATCAATGGGCGCGGCATGTGCATGCGAGCGGGATGGGGTGAAGATCGGGCGGGCTTGTGGTTTGCGGCGATCGTGGCGAGCCGCACATCGGTCGTCACCGTGTCACGCGAACCCGAATGCCGAGAGCCCGGATACGCGCGACGTTCGACCCAGCGAACCCGCATCTCCGCCGCGACTTCCGTCATGGGTCGGACGCGCCGGCGAAAGTCAGCGAGACCGCACGAAATCCGCGATGCGCGTCGCGACGAATCGGACGCAGGCAATCAATGCCCGGCGCGAGCGTGGGCGCGGATCGTCGCGGCCACCCCGCCGCCCTGGCGCTCCCGTGCAAGCTCCTCGCCGGTTCACGCCGCCTGCCGCGCCGACGCCTGCGCGGCGCGGGTCGCGACGGCCTCGCCCAACGGCCCCGGCGCCCTGGTGATCGCGAACAGATAGCTGTCGCCCGCGCTCATCCCGCGATTCGGACGCGCCTCGTAGTTGCGCACGACGCCCTCGCTGACGAAACCCAGCTTCGGCATGAACGGCGCGGCGCGGCCCGTCACCGAGCAGAACGCCTCGATCCGGTATACGCCCGGCTGCGCGATCAGCCAGTCGAGAAACCTGCGCAGCATCTCCGACCACGCGCGGGTCCGCACGCGCCCCGGCGCGAAGCTCGTCACGAGCCCGATCTCGACGCGCGGCAGGCGACCGTGCATCTCGAGGGTGCCGATCAGACGGCCGTCGCGCTTCTCGAACAGTCCCCAGCTGAAAAACGCGCCGCTGCGCCAGCCCTCGGCGAGACGACCGATGCACGCGTGCGTTTCGTCGACGCTGCGATGCATCGGCCACGGCAGGTCGAGCGTCGTCGCCGGATCGCCGAACAGCGCGTCGAAGGCTTCACGTGCGTCGTCGGCGGTGAGCGGGCGCAGATGAAGGCGCTCGGTTTCGATCAGTTCGGGTGGGCGGATGGCGTTCATCGGCGGCTCCGGTTCAGGGAATGGACACGCCGATTGTCGGGCGCCGACGCGCGAGCGTGCCCCATGCGCGCGAAGCCGCGGCGGCGTAGGCGAATCGCGATCGCGCGAGCCGCGTCGCTTCGGCGACGTTCGCGCGCGGGTGTATCGCTTCGCACCGCGGTCGGCCGCGGCGAGCCTGTCGACGTACAGTGGCGCCACGTCGCCCTGTGCGCCCATTGCGCGGCAGTCGGGCGCCAAGGTCTACCTTCTTCAGGAGCCGGATTGTGCAGCCAGTATCGATCAAATCCCCCATTCAAACCGGGGGCTCGACTCCGCCTTCGCAGAACCCGCCGTCGATCGGCGCGCCCCTGTCCGGCGCCGCGGCTCCTCAACCGAAGCCGTCAGGCGTGCTGGGAGGCTTGCGACCGCAAGGCGAGTCGACGTCTCGACCCGAGGCCCGTCCGCTGAACGCGTCGGCACTGAAGCGCAGCGCCGTCAAGCCGGAAGCTACTGGAAACAATGCGTCGCTACTCGAAGCCACGCCCGCCGAATTGCAGACGGTGGCACACCATCCGGTCCTGCAACCGGTCGTGCTTCATTCCGCACACCCGCACGAAGGCGACCTCATCGACCTGAGCGACCCGCCCTCCACGACGAAGCCCACCGGTACGCCATCGTCGCTGCTCGAGGCAACGCCCGACGAATTGCAGACTGTCGCGCATCATCCGGTCCTGCAACCGGCCGTGCCTCATTCCGCACATATGCCGGAAGGCAATCTCATCGATTTGAGCGATCCGCCACCGGCACCGCAAGCCGCGCACGGGCAACCGTCGCCGCTCGGGGCCGAGCACGCTCAATCGCAGGCTGCGGGCACCCCGCCTTCGAAACCCGCATCCGCCGCCGCGCATGAAGCGCACGGCGCCCACGATGCACAGACGCTTGCCGCGGCCGGGATGCCGAGCATCCACCAGATCCATCACGAGACCGAGCAGACGATCAGGATGCAGCGTGCAATCCGTTTCGCGAACCAGCTGCTCGCGGTGGCGGAGATGATCAACAGCTTCCAGATGAAACTGATCGACATGATCAAGAAGGCGGTGTCGCGATCGTAATGCGTCGACGCGACATCGAGGCAACGCGGTGAGGCATTGGCGCGGCGAGCCCGCGCGCCGGCTTCGCCCGGCCAGAACGATCGCCCGGTGTGCAACAGCCGACCGGTAAGGACGCGCTGTGCGTCGCCCCCGCGTCCTCACCGGTCGAAGGTCTGCGAAGGCGCCTCGTCGAACATCCGCCGATAGCCGTTGACCAGCGTCGACCGATGCTGGATCCCCCAGCGGTTCGCGATCTCGAGCACGCTCGCCGCGCGCGGCCCTTCCGACAGCAGCTCGCCGCGAATCCGCTCCATCCGCTGCCGTCGGATCAGCTGGCTCGGCGACAACCCGAGAAACGTCTTGAACGCCGCCTGCAATGCGCGCTCGGTCACGTCGATGTGCGCGGCGATCTCCCGCACCGACAGGTCGCGCTGGTCGAGCCGCTCCATCAAATAGCGATACGCGCGCCGGTACTTGCCGGGCAGCCGCGCGCTGACGTCGTCGCTCGGCGCCGCCGCGTGCGTGCCGCACCGCGCGATCGCGAGCGAGGGCGCGAGCGCCGCGCCGTCCGAGCGCACGTGCCGCACCGAGGCGAGCGCATAGCGCGCATACAGCGACGACGATTCGCGAATCCGCCCCTGCTGCTCGCACACCTTCGCCGCGCAGTACAGATAGTCGAGAGTCCAACGCACGTGCGAGCCGCAGCGCCCGACCGCGTCGCGATACGGCGCGATCATCGCGTTGGCGACATTCGGCGCGTGCCCCGCGAGCGCCGCGAGCGCGACTTCAAGGCACACGCTGCGCTGGTAGTCGACGAGGCCCGTCTTCGCGCACCAGCTCACATGCGCATCGATCCGCGCGAGCGCCGCGTGGTCGCCGGCGGCGAGCGCGCATGCCTGGCGCATGTAGTCGACGCGCATCCGCAGCAGCGGCAGCGCATCGGCGTCGGCCGCCGGCGCGCCCGTTTCCGCAAACGCCGACAACGGCAGATCGGCCAGCGCGGAGCGCCAGTAGACGTGATCGCCGAGCGCGTCGGCGCGACCGATCCGGTATTGCAGCAGCAAGTCCGCGCGCAGCGCGCCGGCGAGCTGCCGCCAGCGCGGATCGGCATCGCGAGCGGCTGCGTCGAGCCCGTCGAGCGCCACCATCGCGTCCTCGGCGCGGCCAAGATGATGCATGACGACGCACGCGCCGACGAGGCTCTCGAGCTTCTGCCCGACGCTCGCCGCGCGATCGTCGGCGATCCGTCGGAAGCCCGCCTGCGCGACGCCGAAACGGTTCTGGAAGAACGCCTGCCAGCTCGCGTTGCGGCAGGTCATCACGCGCGTCTGGTCGCGCGAATCGCGCAGCAGCTTCAGCGCGCGGCGGAACGTGTCCTCGGCCTCCTCGAAGCGGCCGAGCACGAGCTGGATGTCCGCGTACGCGCTGACGTCGCGCACGTCGTTGGTCGGGTCGCCCGGGTCGGCTTCGCAGCGCGCGGCGACGAGCGTGGCCGCTTCGGCGAAGCGGCCGTCGAACACGCGCGCTGCGTAGGCGTCGTTCGACGCCGGATTGGCAAGCGCGGCGGCGGCGGCGAAATAGAGTGTCGAAAACATGGTGGATCCTCTCGGCAAGCGGGTTCGAATACGAAGTTCGGGCTCGATCCGCGCGCCGCGCCGCCGCTCGTCGCGGGGCGTAGCGCATGGATGCGTGCCGCTATCGTCTCGTTCGCGCCGGATCCGCGCAGCAATTTGTGACGTTCCGTTACGATTGGCCCGCCGGTTGCGCGTGCCGCCGTCGGGCTCCGCTACACCCGCAGCCAGAAATATTCGCCGGACGCGATACCGCTGAACATCTCGTCGCCCGATTCGATGATGTTCTGCCGCCAATAGCGGCCGTGCTCCGCATAGTGCGCGAACAGATCGGCGAGCGTCCCGCCCGTCACGTCCGGCGTGAGCGGCAATCGCATCAGCAGCACGATGCTGCCGGTGTCCGCGTCGATCCCGAGCTGCGCCTGGTCCTGCGCGTAGATCAGCAGGTTCGCCTCGAGCAGCAGCCGGTACACCGCGAGCGTGCGGCCCGCGCTGACGATGCCGTAATGGAAATTCACGTACATCGACTCCGGATCCTCGTCGAAGTACTCGATGCGCACGTCGAAGCCCTCGACGTCGATCATGCGCGTCTCGAGCACGTAATCGACGTCCGGCAAGCCGACGACCGCGCATACCTCCGCGACGACCTGTGCATAACGTTCCCAACTCATGACAGTTTCACCCCGGTATCCGGCGTCCCCAAAAAAATACAGCCGGCGCTCGCGCGCCGGCCGCCCAACACGATGCCGAATGGCAGCCGGCTTACTGCGCCGGCTTCGACGCGTCGCTGACCATCTTCGTGGCCTGCTTCTTCACGTCGTTCTCCGCCTTCGTCATCTCCTGCATCTGCTGCAGTTTCGTTGCCGCCTTCGAAAACGCGATGCCTGCCATCGTGTCCTTCGTCATTTCGCCCAGTGCACCACCTACCAATGCCGACATGATTACTCTCCAGAAAGTGCGTGATTCGATCACGCGTTGACAAAGTTCCGGCGCCGCCGCTTCATGTCGCGGCCCGCCGCTTTTTTGCCGCGCAGCGTGCGGCATCGTCGGGAACGGCTCGCGCCGCTCCGTCCGCCGCCGCACGCTGCGCGGCGAAACCATGGCCGCTATGCGGCCGTCGCGTTCGCCTCGTGCAACGTCGCGACAATCCGCTGCGCCGCCAGCAAGCCGCGATAGACCTTCTGCATCGCGTCGCGGTCGTAGTCGCTCGCCGCCTGCGCGGTGGCCACGCTCACCCGCTCGGCCGTCTCGCCGAGCGCCTCGCGGAGCACGCCGATCCGTACCGCCGCGTCAGGCGCCCCGAGCGCCTGCTCGAGCGGTCCGCATTCATCCGCTGCCCGTTCCAATGCTTCGTACATGCCGTTTCTCCCGTCAGTTGAGGTCCGGCGCGCCGTCCGCCGACGCGCCCGCAAACACGTGCTTCACGCCGTCCGGCGTCTCGATGTAGCGCACGTCGCCGATCTCGAGCATCCCCGAGTACGCGACTGGCACCGGTGCGCCGCCGGACTGGCGTGCATCGACGTCGATCGCGCGCACGTTCGGCCCGACGTCGGCGCGCACGCGCTCGACCGCCGCGCGTAGCTGCGCGATGTCCTGCACGACGCCCGACACCCGAAAGCGCCCCTGCCCCGCATACGCGACCGTCGCCCCCGACACGCCGAGCGATTCGCCGATGCTCTGCGCATCGTCCTGCGCGACGTCGTACTGGCGCTCGACGCGGTGCGCGGCGAGCCGGTCCAGCAGCTTGCGCGCGGCGAGGTCGTCGGCCGGCGTCGCGACCATCCCGGTGACCGCGATCATCGCGCCGCGCGGCGCCGTGTGCAGCTCCGCATAGCCCGCGCGCCGCAGCTCCGCGCCGATGCGCGTCGCGAGCGCGTCGGTACGCTCGACCGGGGGCGGCACGCCCGGATGGGCGCTCGCCAGCATGGCCCCCATCGCAAGCAGGCCGGCGACCAGCGCGCCGCCTGCCGCCGCGCACGCGGCGAGCTTGCGTTGCGCGCCCCGCCGCGCCGCATCGGCGCCAGGCGGCGGCGCCCACAAGGTCGCGAGCAGCTCGAGATCGCTCGGCCACTCGCCGTTCGCGGGCCCGACGCACAGCGCGGTCTCGCCGAACGGCACCGGCACGAAGTCGAGCATCAGGAGCGGCGAACCATCCGCGTCGAACGCATCGGCGGCCGCCTCGGCCGGCACGGGCGCCGCACGTCGTGCGCAGGTCGCGCCCTGCGCATCGATCGACAGCAGCAGATCGCCGTCGCGCCAGTCGGTGATGCGAATCTCCGCGTCGTCGCCCGCGCCGATCCGGTGCTCGCCGGCATCGAGCGCGATTTCCGCACCGGCATGCAGGCCGGTCAGGATTCGCAGCAGCTTCATCGGTTGCTCCTTATCCGTGCGTCGTGTGTTTCATTTGCGTCGATCGAATCGGTCGCGATCGGTGCATCCGTTCGATCGCGCCGCATCGTTCGTCCATGCAGCCAGAATAGTTCGACGCGGCATCGGTGTTCGTCCGTCGCGCGAATTCGCCGCCGCATTTGCGAAGCGTCGCGTGCGCCGCGACGTTCACGCTCGCTGAGCGGCCAACACGCCCTGGTGCAACGTCTCGACGCTTGCATACGCGCGTGCGAGCTGCGCGTTCGTCGACGGACGCTCCGCGTTGAACACGATGAGCGGCAGCAGAAAATAATGCGTGCTCGCACGCTCGCTACGCGCGGCCGACGCGTCGCGCGGCGCACCGCCCGCGCTTCGCATCGCGTCGAGCAGCAACTGCTTCACGCCGCTCCAGCCGATCGGCGTCCACGGCCCGGTGCGCAAGCGGGCGGCGAGCAGGTCCGCGTTGTGATTCAGCAGCGCGGCCGTGATGCGCGCGCCGGGTTCGGTATCGACGCGCCGGCCGAGCTGGAGCAGTATGTCGGCCCACAGATGCCGCAACGCATGCTCGCGCTCCATCGGGTCCGCGAGCGTATGCGCGACGTCGCGCAGCGCGCGCTGAGCGGGCACGGGCGCCGGACGCGCTCGCGACGCGCGCACGCGCGGCAGCGCGGCGACGTTCGCCGAATCGCCGTCGCGTTCGTCCTGCTCGCGCTGCTCCCGGCCGCCGCCCTGCCCGCCCGAATGCCGGTCGTGCTCGTCGTGCGGCGCGACGTGCGCGTGCGGCACCGTCGATTCCTCTCCCGCATCGGACGCTTCGCCCTGGCTGTCGGCGCGCCGGCGCCGCCGCGATCCCGCGGCGCCCGCCTTCGGACGCGGCTTCAGCTTCGCGAGCATCTGGCTGCGCGCGGCGAGCGCGGCCGCCTGATAGCCGTTCGAATACGTGAAGCGCGTGCCGTATTTGCCGTAGGTCGTCGCGGTGCGCGCGCGCACCGGCCGGCGTCGTCGCGGATCGGGCTTCGCCGCGTGGATGGTCTGCGCGATCGCGCGCGTGATGCGGCTCATGACGGCACCGCCGCCGCCAGCAACTGCTGCGCGAAATGCAGGATCTCGGCGGCCGCCCACGGCCCGGCGATCGCGACGGTCACCGTCACCGCAACCAGTTTCACGCCGTACGAGATGCTCTGCTCCTGCAGCGACGTGATCGCCTGCAGGAACGAGATCGCGAGCCCGGATGCGGCCGCGACGAGCACGACGGGCAGCGAGATGTAAAGACACAGCATCATGCCTTGCGAGGTGAGCCGGATCAGGTCATCGATTTCCATCGGACAAGCCTCCTCGGAATCGGGATTGGAATCGGGACATCAGGAATAGGTCAGCACGAGGCCGTGCACGAGCGTCGACCAGCCGTCCATCACGACGAACAGCATCAGCTTGAACGGGATCGCGACGTTGGTCGGCTGCACCTGGTTCATCCCCATCGACATCAGCACGTTCGCGATCACGAGATCGACGATGATGAACGCGATATAGAGGATGAAGCCGATGCGGAACGCGTCGGTCATCTGCGCGAGCGTGAACGCGGGCGCGAGCACGATCAGGTCGTCCTCGCGCAGTTGCGCGGCCGCGGCCTTCGGCCAGATCACCGACGCGGAGCGCAGGAAGAAGCGCTTCTCGCGCTCGCGCGAGTGCGCGGCGAGGAACTGGCGGAACGGCTCCTTCGCCGCGCCGAACGCCTGCAGCATCGCCTGCGTCGGCTGCGGCGACAGCGCCTGCCCCTGTAGCTGCTGCTGCGCGGCGAAACCGATCGGCGCCATGATGTACAGCGACACGAGGATCGCGATGCCGTTCAGCACCATGTTCGGCGGCACCTGCTGCACGCCGAGCGCGTTGCGCAGCAGGCCGAGCACGACGACGATCTTCGCGTACGACGTGACGACCATCGCGATGAACGGCACCATGCTCATCACGAGCACGGCGATCAGCAGGCCGGTGATGTCGTTAAACTGAACCATCGTCGCCCGCCATCCGATCGATCCGCACGCCGAGATGCGCGCCCACCGCGACGAGCCTGCCGCCGCCGATCGCCTGGCCGTATGCGACGAGCCGCACCGGCACGTCGCGCGCGGCGAGCGGCAGCTCGAGCACGTAGCCCGGCCGCAGCGCGGCCAGCTCGGCGATCGACAGCGACAGCGTGTCGATCTCGACGTGCACGGGCAGGTCGACGTCGCCGAGCGCGGCCGGCTCGGGCGCCGCGAGCGGCGCGTCGTCGTCCGGCGCGGCGTCCGGCAGGTCGCCCGCGACGATCGGCTCGTCGAGATCGTCGGCGGTGTCTGGTGTTTCGGTCATCGTCATCGTGGTTCCCTCGATCAGAACGGTTGCATGCCATTGCGTCGCGCGACGCGCGCCCCACCACGCGTGCAGCGGGCCCGCCCGCGCGGCGCCGAGCGCGGCCGGCGCCATGTCCAGCAGCACGTCGCCCGGCCGCAGGCTGCGCAGCACCGACAGCGGCAGCGCACGCGAGCCGAGCCGCACGCGGCCGGGCAGGCGAATGCATGCGAGCAGGCTCGCCGTATCGCCCGTCCGCTCGCGTCGCAGCCGGGCCGCGAGTGCGTCGAGCCATGGCGTCTGAGCGTCGAGCAGCGCGCAGCGCATCGGCGCGCCGTCGAGCGCGAACGACAACACGCAGCGCGTCGCGTCGAGCGCCGTCGGATGCACGGCGCGCAGCCCGCCGATCGTCACGTCGTCGAGCCCCGCCGCCGCGAACGCGGCGACGAGCGGGGCCAGCAGCGTCGACGCGAGCGCCGTGCGCAGCGACACGCTCGCGTCGCCGGGCGCGTCGGGCGTCGGCGCGGCGACGACGTCGAGCGCCGGAAACGCCGCGAGGTCGATCGCGACGCGCGCGGTCGCGCCGTTCAGTCGCAGGTCGAGCACGCCGGGGCGCTCGAAACGCGGCCGCTCGCCCGGCGCCGCGCGCCAGTCGGACAACGCCGGGAAGCGCGCGAGCCACGCGGCGAGCCGCGCATCGGCGACGATGCGCGCGAGCGCCGCGTCGAACGCGTCGCACGCGAGCAGCGGCAGCGCGGCGTCGATGCCGCGCGGCGCGGCGGCGGCGAGTTCCAGTTCGATTGTCTCGGGTTCCATCGTCGCGGTCGGTCGGGTTCGGTTGTACGGGCGCTCAGTCGACGTCGATCTCGATCGTGCGCGGCGCGCCGCGATGGGCGAGCAGCGTGTCGAGTCGCGCGTGCAGCGTTGCGCCATGCGTGCAGAGTAAGTGCCGCGTCGCCGGGTCCGGCGTCTCGAACCGAAGCCGCAAGTCGAAACGCGAAAGAACGAGGTGCAGCACCGTGTCCGGCAGCAGCGCGGCGTCGAGCGGCAGGCTGATCTCCCAGTGGCCCGACGCGTCGTCGCCGCACAGCGCCGCAATCTCGGCCACGAGCGCCTCGGCAACGCGCACCATCCGCTCGCGCTGCGCGAACACCTGATTGACGAACGCATCGGAGCCCGCGCACGCGCGCGCCATCGCTTCGCGCCCGGCCGCGTCCGGCAGCGCGGCCGGATCGCGTTCGAACGACGGCATCGCGCCGTCGTGCCAGGGCATCGACGCGTCGTGTCGCCGCTCGTCGTCGGCCGCGGCTCGCCCGCCGGCCGGCGCGACGCGCGAGCGCCGCATCAGTTGCGCATAGTCGAAGCCGCGCCGCGCCGTGCGCGACGCGCACGCGCCGTCCGGCCCGGCGGCAGGCTCGCCCGCGATGATTCGCACCGGCCTCAGATCGGCGGCGCTCATGCGTGGGCCGCCGCCGGCATCGTCACGCGGCCGACCGGCTTCAATTCGACCTGGTCGCCGAGCTCCTGATACGAGTAGACGGGCAGCCAGCCGAGCCGCGCCTCGATCATCCGTCGCGTGTAGCGGCGCACGTCCATCGACGTGACGAGCGCGACGTCGTCGCGCGGCGTCTCGCCGACGAACGACGCGACGCTGTCGACGAGATAGCGGACCTGCTCGGGCGGCAGCGCGAGGAAGTTGCCCGCGGGCGTCTGCTTGATCGATTGCCGGATATGCTGCTCGACCGGCAGATCAAGCAGCACGGCCGGCAGTTGCCGCGCGCCGCGCGCGGCGCGATACGCGAGATAGCGCGACAGGTCGCCGCGCACGTATTCGGCGAGCATCAGCATGTCCTTCTCCTTCGGCCCCCACGCGACGAGGCTCTCCATGATGTCGCGCGCGTTGCGGATCGGGATGTGCTCTTCGAGCAGGCGACGCAGCACGTCGGCGATCCGCTGCGTCGGCAGCGCCTTCTGCACTTCGGCGACGAGCCCCGGATAGTCGGTTCCGAGCTGGTCGAGTATCCATTGGGTTTCCTGGATGCCGAGGAACAGATGCGCGTTGCGTCGCAACAGCGCGATCGTCTCGTGCGCGATCACCTGCTCGGCACGCCACGCGCGCGCGCCGGCCGGCACCTCCTTGTCGTCGATCCAGTAGCTCTCGGCGAGCCCGCCCGCCGGGCCGCGCTTGGTGCAGCGGCCGGCGAGCGCCGGGTCCGACGCCGCGTCGGGCAGCATCGTCTGGTCGGCCGGCAATTCGAGCCGCGTCTGCGGCACGTCGCGCATCAGGATCTCGCACGTCGCTTCGGGCAGCGCGTCGCTCGTCCACAGCGTGATGCCGGGAAACGGCAGCCCCTGCTCTTCCTGCAGCTTCGCGCGCTCCTCGTCGAACGCGCGATCGAGCGCGGCGGGCGCGAGCCGCGCGACGAGATCCGGCGACACCCGCACGCCGATCGCGCACGTGAAGAGCGGCGCGCGCGGCAGGATCGACGGCGTGCTGCTTTTCGCGCCCGCGCGCTGCAGCGCGATCACCGGCTCGCCGCGCGCGGTCGTGCGGCGCGCACCCTTCTGCAGCCGGTAGCCGGAAAACGCGAGAATCGCCGACAGCAGCACGAACAGCGCCGCCGGGAAGCCCGGCACCGCCGCGAAGCCGATCAGCAGCACCGCCGCGAAGTACAGCGCGCGATAGCTGCCGCCGAGCTGCTTCGCGATCTCGGAGCCGAGCGACGTGCCTTCGCCTTCGTCGTGATCGTCCGCGACGCGCGTGATCATCACGCCGGCCGCGACCGAGATCAGCAGCGACGGAATCTGCGACACCATCGCGTCGCCGACCGACAGGATCGAGAAGCGGTTCGCCGCTTCGCCGGCCGTCATCCCGTGATACATCACGCCGATCGCGATGCCCGCGACGATGTTGACGAGCGTGATGATGAGCCCCGCGATCGCGTCGCCCTTGACGAACTTCATCGCGCCGTCCATCCCGCCGTGCAACTGGCTCTCCTTCGCGAGCGTCGCGCGCTTGCGGCGCGCCTCGTCGGGCGTCAGGATGTTCGCGCGCAGGTCCGCGTCGATGCTCATCTGCTTGCCGGGCATCGCGTCGAGCGTGAAGCGCGCGCCGACTTCGGCAACGCGCTCCGAGCCCTTCGCGATCACGATGAACTGCACGGTCGTGATGATCAGGAACACGACGAGGCCGACGACGAGATTGCCGCCGACGACGAGCTCGCCGAAGCTCTCGATGATGTCGCCCGCGTTCGCGTGCAGCAGGATCGACTTCGTCGACGCGATGTTCAGCGACAGCCGGTACAGCGTCGTGAACAGCAGGACCGACGGAAACACCGACAGCGACACGATGCTGCCGACGTACATCGTCACCATCAGCAGCGTGACGCTGATCGCGATGTTGATGCCGAGCAGCACGTCGATCACCTCGGGCGGCAGCGGCAGGATCATCAGCGAGACGATCGCGACGACCAGCACCGTGATGCCGACCTCGCCGCCGGCGGGGAGTTTGAGGGTTTTCAGCGTCATGACGACCTCTCGGAGGGAACGGCGGCGTCGGTGCGCGCGCCCGCGACCGACTCGACCCAGCGCAGGATCGCGGCCACCGTTTCAAACAGTTCTTCGGGAATCGCCGCGTCGCGCTCGACGCGGTACAGTGCGCGCGCGACGGGCGGATTGCCGACGATCGGCACGCCGAGCGCGTGCGCGTGGCGGCGCAGCGCGAGCGCGCCGTCGTCGACGGCTTTCTCGATCACCCGCGGCAGCGGATGCTCGTCGGGCGCATAGCGGATCGCGACCGCGTAATGCGTCGGGTTGACGACGAGCACGTTCGCCTGGCCGACCTTCTGCCGCGCCGGCGCGCTCGTCGCGATCTCGCGCGCGAGCCGGCGGCGCTCGCCCTTCGTGTGCGGATCGCCTTCGCTCTCCTTGTTCTCGCGCTTCGCCTCTTCCTTCGTCATCCGGTTGTCGCGCATGAACATCATGCGCGCGATCTTGTAGTCGGCCGCCGCGAACACCGTGACGACGAGCGCGACGACGCCGAGCAGCTTCATCAGCACGGTCCACAGCACGCGCGACAACTGCGGCGTCGCCTCGTACACGCTCGCGACGACCAGCGGAAACAGCGACATCATCATCTTCCAGATCACGCACGCGAGCACGACCGCCTTGACGATCATCTTCACGAGCTCGAGCAGCGACTTCATCGAGAAGATCTTCTTGATGCCCGCCATCGGATTGATCGCGTCGAACTTCGGCATCACGGGCTCGAGCGTGATCATGAAACCCGCCTGCGGCGCCTGCGACACGATGCCCGCGACGATCGCGGCGACGACGAACGGCAGCATCGTCAGCGCGGCGCTCGCGGCGAGGTCGTGCAGCGCGGACAGCGTCGCCTGCGGCGTGCGTTCGCCATTCACGAAATCGAGCGCGGTGCGGATCGTGCGCGACAGGCCGCCGGTGAGCATCGATTCACCCGCCGTCAGCACGCCGATCGCGGCGCCCAGCGTCACCGCGTCCGCGACGTCCTTGCTCTTTGCGACCTGGCCCTTCTCGCGGACCTTCTTCAGCTTCCGTTCGGAGGGTTCTTCGGTTTTCTCTTCGGCCATCGCCGCCGTTCCTGTCGAGAGTCGGACATGGCGCGTACGTTAGCGGCACGCGGCGGCGGCCGCGCGCGCCGACCCGAAGCGGCGCCGTCCGGCGCGAAGCGCGTGCGGCGCTTCGCCTCGCGCGCGCGCACTTCGCATCGGCGGCCGGGCGGGCGCGGCGCGCTGCTACCTTGCGCTCCATACGCCATTTCCTCAACGACATGCGCCGCTCGCGCGGCGACACGGAGCGCACACCATGGACGAATCCCGGCCGACCTATCTGCGATGCAACCAAGCGGCGCTGAACGAACTGATCGACGCCGCGAGCCTCGCGCTCGGCGGCGCGCTCGACGGCCCGGCCGCCGATCCCTACGACATCGGCCTGCTGATCGACGCGCTGCGCGTGCTCGCGCCGCAACTGCCCGCCGCCGACATGTTCGACGGCATGCTGCACGTCGCGCTCGGCAACTTCGACGACGCGGTGCGCGTGTTCGCGGAGATCGCGAACGGCACGACGAACACGATCTACGGCAAGGCGCTGCTCGCGTTCGCGCTGCAACTGAAGCGCGATCCGGAATGGCGGATCGCCGCCGACGAGGTGCTCGCGGCCGGCAGCCCCGCGCAGGCGGTCGCGCTCGTGCGCGCGCTCGAGCGGCAGCACGACGTGATGCTCGCGAAGGAACACGCGGATCGCACGGGTGTCTGGGAGCTTCCTGAATCGGCCGCGGCGGCCAACGGCGACACGCCCGATGCGCCGCCCGCGAACCCGGCGGGCGGCTTCGATGCGCAGGCCGCGTTCGCGCATCAGCAATATCTGCGTCTTTGACGAGGAGGCCCGCATGAATGCCCCGCTTTCCCCGGTCGACCTGACCCGCGCGCTCGACGTCGCGTTCTCCGACGCGGCGGCGGCGCCAGCCGGCGCGACCGCCGCGCCGACGCCCGACGTCCCGGCCGACGTCGCCAGCCGTTTCCAGGCGCTGATGTCGAACGCGACGCCGACGCCGCCCGTCGCGCATACGCGCGAAGCAAGCGCCGTGTCGAAGCTCGTCGAGACGTCGGACGCCGCGATCAAGCAGGTGCTCGACAACTCCGCCTACCTGAGCCAGCACGCGGACGAACTGTCGATGAACCAGATGTTCGCGGCGTCGATCCAGGCGTCGGCCGAGGCGACCGCGATGCAGATCGACCTGCAGGCGAAGATGGGCGTCGTCACGTCGACGAAGGACGCGATCGGCTCCCTGATGAAGAACCAGTGACCATGGAACGACTCCCTTCCCCGATCGCCGCCGGCGGCCGCCGCCGCGCGGCCCGGCTTGCCGTGCTGCTCGCGTGCGCGGCGCTCGTCGCCGGCTGCCAGCAGGAGCTGTACGGCGGCCTCGCCGAGCGCGACTGCAACGAGATGATGGCCGCGCTGCTGCAGAACGGTGTCGACGCGCAGAAGAAGACGCCCGACGGCGGCAAGACGTGGACGCTCGCCGTCGACGACAAGCAGATTGTCAAGGCGATGGAAGTGCTGCGCGCGCGCGGGCTGCCCGCGACGCGCTACGACGATCTCGGCGCGCTGTTCAAGAAGGACGGCCTCGTGTCGACGCCGACCGAGGAGCGCGTGCGGTTCATCTACGGCGTGTCGCAGGAGCTGTCGGACACGCTGTCGAAAATCGACGGGGTCGTCGTCGCGCGCGTGCACATCGTGCTGCCGAACAACGATCCGCTCGCACAGGTCGCGAAGCCGTCGTCGGCGTCGGTGTTCATCAAGTACCGGCCGAACGCGAATCTCGCGACGCTGACGCCGCAGATCAAGAACCTCGTCGTCCATAGCGTCGAAGGGCTGACGTACGACGAAGTGAGCGTCACGTCGGTCGCCGCCGATCCGGTCGATCTCGTGTCGGCCGCGCAGCCGAGCGCGCAGAAGTCCGGCGGCGCGACGCTCGTCGGCCTGCTGATCGCCCTCCTCGTGTGCGTCGTGCTCGCGGCCGCGGGCGGTGTGCTGTGGTGGCGCGCGCGCAAGCACGGCGGCGCGGGCGTGGGCGGGCTGGCCGCGCGGCTGCGCGGCGGCAACGACGCGCAGGCCGCGGC